>NZ_JBEXHC010000009.1:0-228224 GCF_040607655.1 Streptomyces sp. NPDC005266 | reverse complement strand
CGCGGCGCACGCGGCGGACACGGCCGAGGATGCCCGCCGGGCGGCGCAGGCGGTGCTGTCCGGCGAGTGAGCCGACGACCAGGGTCCGTCCCCAAAGGCGCCCCGCCGCGGTTGGCGAAGCACACGCTCGCCCAGTGCGAGCGGGCCGCCTCCGCGGCGCACGCGGCGGACACGGCCGAGGATGCCCGCCGGGCGGCGCAGGCGGTGCTGTCCGGCGAGTGAGCCGACGACCAGGGTCCGTCCCCAAGGGCGTCCCGCCGCGGTGCTCGCGGCGGGACGCCCTTGTCTGCGACGCCTTTGTCTCAGACGCCCTTGTCTCCTTCGGGGCGGGCGAGCGGGATGCCCGCCCGGTACTCGACGCCGTGCTCGGGCGGAATGGGCTCGCCGGTCTCCGCGTCGGTGCAGTACGCGGTGAACACCTCGGCTTCGCTCAGCGGGCGCAGCCAGCCGCCCAGCAGCGCCCAGCCGCGGACCACGTCCGGGGCTCCGGGCGTGAGGGTCCGCAGCACGATGCCGCCGGGGCTCTGGCGTGCGATTCCGCAGGCCAACACGGTGCGGAAGAGCTGCGCCGCGGAGGTGTCGAGGCGCGGCGGCCGCTCCCCCGTCGCCAGGGCATGCAGCACGGCGACGAGCGAGGTGCCGCCGGCCGGAACGCTGCACACCAGATGGTGCGCCCCCGGTCCGGCCGCCTCGACCACCGCGCGGAGCGCGGCCGAGGCGAGGTCGAGCGCGGCGCGGACGATGTCCTCGCCACGGTCGCCGAGGCCGCCCGCTTGGGAGAGCAGCGCCGTGGCGTACTCCCAGGTGGCCTGTTCCTCCGCCACGCCGATGAGCCGCGGGACCAGTCGGTCGATCGGCTGGCCCTCATAGGTCACGCTGCCGCCCGCGGCGGCCAGCTCCGCCGTGTAACGGGTGCGGCTCGCGGGGCTGTCCGGGTCGAGCCGGAGGTCCGCGCAGTACTCCTGGTAGGCGACCGGGTCGAAGAGGGCGACGGTGGTGTGCACGCCCTGTGACGCGAGCGCCCGCAGCAGCCCGTCCATCTGCCGCAGATAGAGCGCGTGGTCGTCGAAGGCGAAGGACGCATAGCGCCGCATGGCCGTGAAGTCCCGCTCGTCGGCCAACAGGGCCACGGTGCTGGGGACTTCCCTGCGTAAGGCGCGCCGCGCGGTGGGCTTCGCGGCCCTCGCCGGCTTCTTTGTCTTCCTGTGCTTGCCGGGCCGGTGCGTGCCCGGCCGGTTCCGGTCCCTGCTCCCCTTGCCTGTGTGCGCCATGACTCCCCCTCAGCGCGGACGTTCAGTGCTCACTCACCGTAACCGGGGCCACTGACAACGCCTCGTCACCGCGGTCCCGCACCAGGTGGCGCTGGGCGCCGCACATCGCGGCCAGCGCCGCGCCGAAGCCGAGCCAGCCGATCGGGCCCGCCGCGATCGCCACCGTCACCGCCAGTGGTCCGACGCTGCGCTGGACGGCCTGGGCGAGGCCGTGGACGCCGAGGTAGGCGCCCTGTGCGGTGGCCGGGGCGAGGACCACGGACAGCTCCCAGGAGATGGTGGCGTGCAGCATCTCCGCGACGGTGAAGGCGGTCGCGGCCAGCACCAGCGCGCCGACGGCGAGCCAGCGCGCGCCCACGGTCGAGGCGGCCAGTGCGGCTCCGCCGAGGAGGAAGGACACCGCGAGCGGCCGGAGCGTGGTGCGTGCGGTATGGGGGGTGGCGCCGAACCGGGCAAGGGGGACCTGGAAGAGCACCACGAGCACGTTGTTGAGCACGAGGAGGAGCGGCACGAGCTCGTGCGGTGCGCTCGTGGCCGTGACGGCCCACAGCGGCAGGCCGATCTTGAAGACGGAGTCGTCGAGGAAGAGCACGGCCTCGGTGGCGGTGTAGGCCAGATAGCGGCGGTCGCGCCAGGGATTGGGCGGCGGTGCGGCGTCGGGTATCCGCTCCGCGGTGCAGGTGGCGGCCACGCGACTGTACGACGGTGGCTCGGCGCAGCGGAGCGTGAGCAGCGCGGAGGCGGCGAAGGAGAGCGCGTCGCCGATGAGGAGCCAGCGGTAGACGGTGACCGTTCCCCCGGTGAGCGCCCCGGCCGCGATGAGTCCGCCGACCGCCCAGCCGATGTTCATGGCGGTGCGGTTGATGGCCTGGTAGCGGGCGCGGTCGGAACCCGCGACCCGGGTCGCGTACAGCTTGGTGAGGACGGAGGCAGCCCGGTCGCCGAGGCTGCCGAGGGACGCTATGGCGAGCAGCAGGCGCAGATCCGTGGTGGTGAGGAGGGCGAGCGAGGCGGCCGCGCGCACCAGCTGTACGGCGAGGAGGAGTGGGCGCAGCGGGATCCGGTCGGCGAGGAGGCCGCCGAGGGGCGGGCCCGCGATGCCGATCGCGCCGGAGACGGCGAGCAGGATGCCGATTTCGGCGGTGGTGAGCCCGGCGGCGTAGGTGAAGTAGAGCGCGGCGGTCGCGCCCCACAGGCCCGAGCCGACCCGGTCGACGAAGCTGACGATCAGCATTCGGCGGCCGTCCGGGCCGCCGGGGATACGGGCTATCGGCGCCGTGTGCCGCCAAGTTCTCTTCATGTGGCCCCCCTTGACACTCAGTTTTGTATTGATACATAATATTTTCTGTGGTGACACAATATGAGATCAGCGGTACGACAGCCAAGGGGATCGCCGCATCGATCGAAGAGGGGGTCGTGGATGGGCAGTTGGCTCCGGGCACCGCCCTCCCACCGGTGCGCCGGCTGGCGGAGCGACTGGGTGTCAGCCCCGGCACCGTCGCGACGACGTACAAGGAGCTGCGCCGACGCGGCATCGTGGTCACCCATGGGCGGGGCGGCACGGTCGTCGCCGAGGCACCGTCGGTGGCCTCACGCCGTCCGCCGCCGGTGCCGGACGGGGTGCTCGATCTGGCGGGCGGTCACCCCGATCCGGCCTTCCTGCCCGCCCTGCTGCCGGCCGCCCGGCTGTCCCCCGGAGTCCGGCCGCACCGCGCCCGGCCCCGGCTGGCCGGTCTGGAGGAGACGGCCCGCGCGTGGTACGAGCGCGACGGCGTGCCCAGCGGGCATGTCACCTTCGCCCAGGGCGCGCTCGACTGCGTCGCCCGGCTGCTGTCGGTGGAGCTCAAACCGGGCGACGCGGTGGCGATGGAGGACCCGGGCTACCACCACCTCCTCGATCTCGTCCCGGCGCTGGGGCTGCGCAGTGTGCCGGTGGCCGTGGACGACGAGGGCATCCGGCCGGACGCGCTGCGGGCCGCGCTCAGGGCCGGGGTGCGCGCGCTCGTCTGCAGCCCGCGCGCCCAGAATCCGTACGGGGGGTGGTTCTCGGCCGGGCGTCGGGAGGCCCTGCTGGAGGTGCTGGGTGACGCGCCCGAGGTGCTGGTCGTCGAGGACGACTACGCCGCGGACATCGCCGGGGTTCCGCTGCACAGCCTCACGACGGGGGGCCTGACCCGCTGGGCCCAGGTGCGTACGGTCTCCAAGCACCTCGGGACGGACCTGCGGTGGGGCTCGGTCGCCTGCGACCCGACGACGCTGGCCCGCCATGACGGCCGGCTGCTGCTGACCTCCGGCTGGGTCAGCCATGTGCTGCAGGAGACGGTCGGCCGGCTGATGGCCGATCCCGACACCCAGTCCCTGGTGACCGGGGCCCGCTCGGCCTACGCCCGGCGGCGCGAGGCACTGCTGGCCGAGCTGGCGACCCGCGGGATCGCCGCCCACGGGGCGAGCGGGCTCAATGTGTGGGTGCCGGTCCGGGACGAGGCGGCGGTGGTCAACGGTTTGCGGACGCGCGGCTGGTGGGTCGCGGCCGGGGCCCGCTTCCGGCTGACGTCGGGGGCGGGGGTGCGGATCACGACGGCGGAGCTGCCGGTGCGGGACACGGAGCGGCTGGCCGCGGATCTGGCGGGGGTGCTGGGTGAGTCGCAGGCCACGTACGGGGGCTGAGGCCCCTCCCCGCCACCCCCGCCCTCTCGTCAGGTGGCCGACGGGCGCTTCGCCTGGGCCAGCCGCTCGTAGAAGCGCAGCAGCTCCACGTTGTCCACCGAGCCCGGGTTGACCGCCTTGTCCAGCGAGGTTCCCTGGAGGAGCCGCTTGACCGGGACCTCGATGCGCTTGCCGGTCAGGGTGTGCGGGACCCCGGGGACCTCGATGATCTCGTCGGGGACATGGCGCGGGGAGAGCCGCGTCCGGATCGTGCTCTTGATGCGGTCCAGCAGATCGTCGTCCAGCGTCGCCCCCGGGGCGAGATGGACGAACAGCGGCATCCAGTAGCCTCCGTCCGGCTGTTCGACGCCGATGACCAGGGACTCCCGGATCTCGGGGAGGCGCTCGACCGCCTCGTAGATATCGGCCGACCCCATGCGCACGCCCTGCCGGTTGAGGGTGGAGTCGGAGCGGCCGTGGATGACGACGCTGCCGCGTGAGGTGAGGGTGATCCAGTCGCCGTGACGCCAGGCGCCGGGGAACATCTCGAAGTAGCTGTCGCGGTAACGGCTGCCATCGGGGTCGTTCCAGAAGCGGACCGGCATGGACGGCATCGGGCGGGCCACGATCAGCTCGCCGACCTCGTCGATCACCGGCTTGCCCTGCGGGTCCCACGCCTGGAGGTCGGTGCCGAGGCCGGGTGCCTGGAGCTCGCCGATGTGGACGGGGAGGGTGGGCACGGCTCCCGCGAAGCAGCTGCAGACATCCGTCCCGCCGCTGACGGAGGCGATCCACATGTCCTCCGCCACCTCGTCGTGGATCCAGCGGAAGCCGTCGGGCGGCAGCGGGGAACCGGTGGTGGCGACGCACTTCACCCGGGAGAGGTCGAAGTCGCGGCCCGGGTGCACCCCGGCCTTGCGGCAGGCCATGACGTACGCCGCCGAGGTGCCGTAGAGCGTGGTCCCGGTGCGCTCGGCGACGCGCCACTGGGCGGCGGTGTCCGGGTAGCCGGGGCTGCCGTCGTAGAGGACGACGGTGGCGCCGGCGAGCAGCCCGGACACCAGGAAGTTCCACATCATCCAGCCGGTGGAGGTGTACCAGAAGAAGCGGTCGTCGGGCCCCAGGTCGCAGTGGAGGCCGAGCTGCTTGAGGTGTTCCAGCAGGATGCCGCCCTGGGACTGCACGATGGCCTTGGGCAGACCGGTGGTGCCGGAGGAGTAGAGCACCCACAGCGGATGGTCGAAGGGCAGCGGCTCGAAGACCGGCTCCGCCGGGTCGCGGACGATGTCGTCCCACTCCAGGGCGGACTCGGGGGCTGGGGTGCCCAGCAGCGGGATGTGGACGACGGCGCGCAGGGTGGGCAGCTCGCGGCGCAGCTCGGCGACGGTCTCGGTGCGGTCGTGTGTCCTGCCGCCGTAGCGGTAGCCGTCGACCGTGAACAGCACCACCGGTTCGACCTGCTGGAAGCGGTCCAGGACGCCGCGGGCGCCGAAGTCGGGGGCGCAGGAGGTCCATACTCCGCCGACGGCGGCGGTGGCGAGGAGGGCGACGGCGGCCTGGGGGATGTTGGGGACGTACCCGCTGACCCGGTCGCCGGGGCGCACGCCCAGGCGCCGCAGCTCGGCGGCGACCGCGCCGACCTGGCCGCGCAGCTCGGCCCAGGTGACCGGGCGGGGCTCATGGGTCTCGTCGACGGACAGCAGCGCGGGGGTCTCCGCGCGGGCGGGGTCCTCCGCGGCGCGCAGCGCGTGCTCGGCATAGTTGAGGGTGGCGCCGGGGAACCAGCGTGCGCCGGGCATGGCGGCGTCGGCCAGCACGGTCTCGTACGGGGTGGTGAAGCGCACCTCGAACCAGTCGGCGACCGCCCGCCAGAAGGTCTCCAGCTCCCCCACCGACCAGCGGTGCAGCGCGGCGTAGTCCGCGGCCGGGTCGCCGGGGATCGGGGCGGGCGCGCCGTACCGCTCGGCGGCCCAGGCGTGGAAGCGGGTCAGCCGGGACCGGGCGATCCGGTCCGCGCCGGGCTGCCACAGGGGGCGGGGCGGATGGTCGGGGTGCGCTGCGGTGGTCATCTGTGTCGGCTCCCGGGCTGTCCGCGTCGGTTGCACTCGTGTCGGGTACAACCGCGTCGTATGCGTCCGCGTCGTATGCGTCCGTGCAGGACGATGCCATGTGATCGACTGACGCACCAGGGGCGCCACTCCACATCGAGGGCCGGGGTGATGTGGGCGGACCACGGGTGAACGGCAGTTGAACTCTGGCCGCACCCGGCCCGGTCAATGGCAGGGTGATCAGTATGGATGCGCGTGACCTGGTGCGGTGGGCGAAGCTGGTGCGGTCGGTAAAGGTCGTCGGTACGGCGCAGGGGCTGCTGTCCCTGCGCTCGGCGTGGCGGCATCGGCGGTCCGACGCGGTCGGGCTGGAGCGCCGGGGCACGGAGCTGGCCCGGATGCCGGGGGTGGTGGAGGGGGCGGATCCGCAGCCGGGGGGCGGGGTGGTGCGGTTCGCCCGGTCCTCGCTGCGGGTGCGGGTGACGGCGGGCGGGGCGGTGTTCTGCGGCTGGGACGGGGCCGAGCCGGAGCCGTCGTACGCGCTGGACGGCACCTGCCCGGAGGCGGACGAGCGGGTGGCGCTGGAGCCGGACACGGCCGGTGGCTGGCGGGTGGTGTCCGAGCGGGTCACGGTGACGGTGTCGCGGACGGGCGAGGTGGAGGTGCGCACCCCCGGCGCTGTGCTGCTCCGGCGGGATCTGCCGCCGCGCTGGTGGGAGCCGGCCGGTGCGGGAGCCCCGGGGCAGGACGGTGCGCTGCACGGCGGGGCGGGCGCACGCTGGCTGCAGCGGTCCGAGGTGGCGGCGGACGCGCGGTTCTTCGGACTGGGCGGGCGGGCGTCGGGGCCCCGGCTGCGGGACGGCACCTACCGGCTGTGGAACACCGATCCCGGCGGCAGCTTCGAGCCCGGCGACGATCCGCTGTATCTGACCATGCCGGTGCAGCTGGTGGTGGCCGACGCGGGCACCCATCTGGTGTTCCACGACAACTCCTGGGACGGCACGGTCACGCTGCGGGAGGGCCAGGAGGGCGCGGGCTCCGGGCACGACCGGCCGGGCGGCTGCCGGATACGGATGGACGGCGGCCCGTTGCGCTACTGGGTGATCGCGGGAACGCCGGCCCGGGTGCTGCAGGGCTGGGCGGCGCTGACGGGCGCTCCGGCGGTCCCGCCGCGGTGGGCGCTCGGCCACCATCACGCGCGCTGGGGGTTCGGGGACGCGGAGGAGGTGCGACGGGTGGTGACGGGCTACCGGGAGCGGGATCTGCCGCTGTCCGCGGTGCATCTGGACATCGACCACCACGCCGCGAACCGGGTGTTCACGGTGGACCGGGGGCGCTTTCCCGATCTGCCGGGGCTCGCCGCCGAGCTGCGCGCGGGCGGGGTGCGGCTGGTGTCGATCGTCGATCCGGCGGTGAAGGCGGAGCCGGGCGACGCGGTGTACGACAGCGGGTCGGCGGAGGATGTGTTCGTCCGCGACGCCCGGGGGCGGGAGGTGCGGGGGGTGGTGTGGCCGGGCGAGGCCGTCTTCCCGGACTTCACCGATCCGCGGGTGCGCAAGTGGTGGAGCGGGCTGTACGCGGAGCGGCTGGCGCAGGGCTTCTCCGGGGTGTGGCACGACATGAACGAGCCGGTGTCGTTCGCGGCGTTCGGCGAGCCGACGCTGCCGCGCTCGGCGCGGCACGCCCTGGAGGGCCGGGGCGGCGACCACCGCGAGGCCCACAATGTCTACGCTCTGGCGATGGCGCGGGCCGGTTACGAGGGGCTGTGCGAACTGCGCCCCGGCGAGCGGCCGTTCCTCTTCTCGCGCTCGGGCTGGGCGGGTCTCCAGCGGTACGGGGGCAGCTGGTCCGGCGATGTGGCGACCGGCTGGCCGGGACTGCGCGCCTCGCTATCGCTGGTGATCGGGCTCGGCCTGTCGGGGGTGCCGTACTCGGGCCCGGACATCGGCGGTTTCACCGGCTTTCCCTCCCCGGAGCTGTATCTGCGCTGGTTCCAGCTGGGCGCGTATCTGCCGCTGTTCCGCACCCATTCGGCGATCACGGCGGGGCGGCGCGAGCCGTGGGAGTTCGGGCCGCGGGTGCTGGAGCACGCGGCGGCCGCGCTGCGCGAGCGGCAGCGGCTGCTGCCGTACTTTGTGACCCTGGCGCAGCTGGCCGGGCGCACCGGCGCCCCTTATGTGCGCCCGGTGTGGTGGCGGACGCCGAAGGACCGGGAGCTGCGCGACTGCGAGGACGCGTTTCTGCTGGGGGACGCGCTGCTGGTCGCGCCGGTGCTGGAGGAGGGCGCCGAGCGGCGCACGGTCCGGCTGCCGCGTGGCCGCTGGTACGACACGGCGACCGGCCGGGCGTACGAGGGCCCCGGGCAGGTGGAGCTGGAGGCTCCGCTGTCGCACATCCCGGTGCTGGCGCGGGCGGGTTCGGTGGTGCCGGTGGCGGGCCCGGACGGCGGGGTGGAGCTGGAGGTGTGGCTGCCGTGCCAGGGGCGCAAGGGCGGCGGGGGCGGGTGGCTGGCCGTGGACGCGGGCGACGGATGGGAGAAGACCGAGCTGGTGCGGTTCGCCACGCGGCTGCGCGGGGGTGAGGTGAGCGTGGAGCGGGAAGACGGGGGCGAGGCGGGGTACCCGTTGCGGGTACGCGGCGAGGTGCCGCCGCCACCGTCGAACCGGTCGCGGGGGCACCGCTAGGTTCTGGCCCGCGTGTCCGGCCGGGCGCGGCGCCGTTCTCTCACGGGCGCTCCGCCCGGAGGCGCCCTCGGCGGTGGTGGGCGGCCGAAGGGCCCGTGCGACCGCCCTGCCGCGGGCGCGGCGTGGCCACGGCGCGATGTGCTCGGTAGCGGGGCGGCCCGGTACGGTCAGCCGCACGGTCGCAGCCAGGATGGAACGGCCGGGCCGCATGGGGTTGTTCGCGGACCGCGTGGCTGATAGGTGGAAGGGCCATGACAAGATTTACCGCCGCGCTGCGTGCGCTCGCCCTGCCCGTCGCCGCCCTGCTGGCCGTCGCCTCCCCCGCCCCGGCGCAGGCGACGGCCGAGCCCAAGGCCCCGAAGGAGTTCGTGGCCCTGAGCGATGTGGATCCGACGATCCGGCAGGAGATCCGCTACTTCACCCCGCACAACTTCACCGGCCACCGGGTGGACGGCTACCGCAGGCCGATGTGCGTCCTGACCCGCCCCGCCGCCGAGGCGCTGCATCAGGCCCAGCGTCACCTGCTGCGGCGCGGCTACACACTGAAGGTGTACGACTGCTACCGCCCGCAGCGCGCCGTGAACGACTTCGTGGAGTGGGCCAAGGACCTCGACGACCAGAGGATGAAGGACGAGTTCTATCCTCGGGTGGACAAGACACGGCTGTTCGCGGACGGCTATATAGCCGAGAAGTCGGGCCACAGCCGGGGCAGTACCCTGGATCTGACGATAGTGAAGCTGCCCGCGCTCCCCACGCGTCCGTATGTGCCGGGTGAGAAGCTGGTGCCCTGTTACGCCCCTCAGGCGGAGCGCTTCCCGGACAACTCCGTGGACATGGGCACCGGATACGACTGCTTCGATACGCTCTCGCACACCCTGGACCCGCGGATCACGGGGCAGCAGCGTGCCAATCGGTTGCTGTTGAAGAGCACCATGGAGTCCCTCGGCTTCGTCAATCTGGCCGAGGAGTGGTGGCACTACACCTACAAGCCGGAGCTGTTCCCGGACACCTACTTCGACTTCCCGGTCTCCCGCCGGTCGTTGACCGGTCACTGACCGCCCGTCACAGCCGCCCGCCCGCGGTGCCCGAGGACAGCCGCTGCGCGATGCACACGGGCACCACGGACAGGGCGATGAGCAGCGCGGCGACGACGTTGACGACGGGTGCCTGATGATCCCGGTCGATCCGAGCGGGGGGCTCGCGTCGTTCGGGGAGGCGGTCCCGGCCCAGGCCATCGCCCAGGTGTGCGAGCTCACCTGGCAGCTGCGCGGGCAGGCGGGCGACCGTCAGGCGGCGGGGGCACGCACCGGAATCACCGCTGACCAGGGGCTGTTCGGCCATGGCGCGTCGATCGTGGCGGTCCGCTGATCCGGGCGCACGCCGGGCGGCTGTCCCGGGTCATCGTTGCCGTCCATCACCTTGACGCCCCTGGACCGCCGGTGAACACTGCTGCGGTGTCAGTCGGCGTCGCCGCGCGCAGACTCCCCCACGCTCACCCCCCATGGGCGATTCCGATGCATCCGCACGCTCGCAATGACCCAGCACGGAGGACCGGGGCAGTCCGCCCCGGGCGAGGTCCTAGGAGCCGCCATGAGCAATGGGGACATCTTCACCGGTGAGGTCATCGGCACCGCGATACTGATTCTCTTCGGCGCCGGCGTCTGCGCCGCCGTCACGTTGAACCACTCCAAGGCCAAGGCCTCCGGATGGATCGTCATCGCCTTCGGCTGGGGTTTCGGTGTGCTCGCCGGGGCCTACACCGCGGGCCCGCTCTCGGGCGGCCACCTCAATCCGGCCGTGACCGTCGGCATCGCCGTCGACACCGGCGACTGGGACAAGGTTCCGCTCTACATCGCCGGTCAGATGGTCGGCGCGGTCCTCGGTGCGGTGCTCGCCTGGCTGGTCTACTACGCGCAGTTCGCGGCCAACGCCGACCGGGACAACGCCCTGCCCACGCTCGGGATCTTCTCGACCATCCCCGAGGTCCGGAACCCGGTCGCCAACCTCGTCACCGAGATCATCGCGACGTTCGCCCTGGTGCTGCCGGTCCTCGCCTTCGGCCTCACCCAAGGGCTCGGCACGTCCGGTACACAGACCCTCATCGTGGCCTTCCTGGTGGTCGGCATCGGCCTCTCCCTCGGCGGGCCGACCGGCTACGCCATCAACCCGGCGCGCGACCTCGGGCCGCGGCTGGCGCACGCCGTTCTCCCCATACCCAACAAGGGGCCCTCGGACTGGGGTTACTCCTGGATACCGGTGGTGGGCCCGCTGATCGGGGCCGTGCTCGCGGGTCTCGTCTTCAACGCAGCCTTCTGACCGAAGGAGACGCCATGCCGAACAACACGGACAGATACGTCGCGGCGATCGACCAGGGCACCACCTCCAGCCGCTGCATCATCTTCGGCCACGACGGCGCCACCGTCGCCGTCGACCAGCGCGAGCACCGCCAGATCTTCCCCAAGCCCGGCTGGGTCGAGCACGACGCCACCGAGATCTGGGCCAAGACACAGGCCGTGGTCGCCGGCGCGCTCGCGAAGGCGGGGCTGCGCGCCGACCAGTTGAGCGCCCTGGGCATCACCAACCAGCGCGAGACGACGGTGCTGTGGGACCGCGCGACCGGCAAACCGGTGCACAACGCGATCGTCTGGCAGGACACCCGCACCTCCGCCCTGTGCCATGAACTGGGTGGCGAACACGGGCAAGACCGCTTCCGGGACACCACCGGACTGCCGCTGGCCAGCTACTTCTCGGGCCCCAAGGCCGCCTGGCTGCTGGAGAACGTGCCGGGACTGCGCCGCCGCGCCGAACTCGGCGAGATCGCCTTCGGAACCATCGACTCCTGGCTCATCTGGAACCTCACCGGCGGCACCGACGGCGGCGTGCATGTCACCGATGTGACCAACGCCGGGCGCACCCTGCTGATGGACCTGGAAACCCTCCAGTGGGACACCTCGATCCTGGCCGCCATGAACCTTCCCGAGGCGATGCTGCCCGAGATCCGCTCCTCGGCCGAGGTGTACGGCACGGCGGTCGGGCAGCTCGCCGGGGTGCCGGTGGCCTCCGCGCTCGGTGATCAGCAGGCCGCCGTCTTCGGCCAGACCTGCTACGGCGTCGGCGAGGCCAAGAACACCTACGGCACCGGCAGCTTTCTGCTGCTCAACACCGGCGACCGTCCGGTGCCCTCCAAGAGCGGGCTGTTGACGACGATGGGCTACCGGCTCGGCGGCGAGCGGCCCGTCTACTGTCTGGAGGGGTCGATCGCGATCACCGGCGCGCTGGTGCAGTGGTTCCGCGATCAGTTGGGGATCATCCGCTCCGCCGATGAGATCGAACCGCTGGCCGCGAGCGTGGCCGACAACGGCGGTGCGTACATCGTCCCGGCCTTCTCCGGACTCTTCGCCCCGTACTGGCGCTCGGACGCCCGGGGCGTGGTCACCGGCCTCACCCGCTATGTCACCAAGGCACATCTGGCGCGCGCCGTGCTGGAGGCGACCAGCTGGCAGACGCGCGAGGTGGTGGACGCGATGTACCAGGACTCCGGGGTACGGATCACCTCGCTGAAGGTCGACGGCGGGATGACCGCGAACGGGCTGCTGATGCAGCATCAGGCGGATGTGCTGGGCGTACCGGTGATCCGCCCGGTGGTGGCCGAGACCACGTGTCTGGGCGCGGCGTACGCGGCCGGGCTCGCCACCGGCGTCTGGCAGGACCTCGACGAGCTGCGGGCGCACTGGCAGCGGGACACCGAATGGACCCCGCGGATGGGCGCCGAGGAGCGCGAGCGCGAGTACGGCAACTGGCGCATGGCGGTGGAGCGCAGCTTCGGCTGGCACAAGGAAGACCAGGCTGCACAGAGCGCCGAGGGCCACGCGTAGCACCTTTCACGAACACGGTGCACGCGATGCCGCGGCCCGTACCCCGGACGGCGGAGTACGGGCCGTGGCGCGCTCCCTAGCGGCGGGTGGCGGAGGCGAGCATCGCGTGCTCCACCACGGAGATCAGCACTTCCTTGACGGACTCCCGCTCGCGGGCGTCGCATATGATGACCGGCGTCCCCGGGTCGAGGTCGAGCGCGTCGCGCACCAACTCCTCCGGGTAGATCTCGGCGCCCTCGAAGCAGTTGACGGCCACCGTGAAGGCGATGTCGCGCCGCTCGAAGTAGTCGACGGCGGCGAAGCAGTCCTCCAGCCTACGGGTGTCGGCGAGCACCACCGCGCCCAGCGCGCCGGTCGCCAGCTCGTCCCACAGAAACCAGAACCGGTCCTGCCCCGGTGTGCCGAAGAGGTAGAGCACCAGGTCCTCGCGGAGCGTGATGCGCCCGAAGTCCATGGCGACGGTGGTGGTCGTCTTGGACTCCACCCCCGCGATGTCGTCGACCGGCCGGCCCGCCTCGGTGAGCAGCTCCTCCGTGCGCAGCGGTTTGATCTCGCTGACCGCGCCCACCAGGGTCGTCTTGCCCGCACCGAACCCCCCCGCCACCAGTATCTTGAGCGTCACGGGTTCGATGATGTGAGAGCGGCCTCGGTCAGAGTGCCCGTAGCCCATTGATCACCTCGCGCAGAATCCTCTCGTCCGGCAGTTCCGCCGGAGGTACGGGCCGGGACACTCGGACGAGTGCCGCGTGGAGCAGGTCACCGATCAGCACGCGGACCACGCCGACCGGAAGGTCGAGCTCGGCCGCCAGTTCGGCGACGGACTGCGGGGTGTCCCGACTGCGTTCGACGATGTCGAGGTGTTCCGGGGACAACGTCTGGTCGGTGACGCTCCGTTGGTCCGTGCTGTCGGCGACGACGACGGCGATCAGGTCGAGCTTGCCCTCGGCCGCGCTGCGGGTGCGTCCCCGCGTCATCGCGTAGGGCCGGACCACCGGTCCCGCCGCGTCGTCGAACCAGCGGGCGGCGCTTTCCCCGTCTCCGGTCATGTCCCCCGCCTCCGTCACCCACCGGAGCGCGGAGCGGAGCCCAGATGTGCACCCACCCGCTTGACCAGCAGCGTCATCTCATATGCTACCTGCCCCACATCCGAGTCGGCGTCGGCCAGCACGGCCAGGCAGCTGCCGTCGCCGGCGGCGGTGACGAACAGGAAGGCGTCGTCGAGTTCGACGATGGTCTGACGGACACCGCCGACGTCGAAGTGGCGGCCGACGCCCTTGGCGAGGCTGTGGAAACCGGAGGCCACGGCGGCCAGATGCTCGCCGTCCTCCCGGGACAGATCGCGTGAGCCGCCGGTGAGGAGGCCGTCTCCGGAGAGCACAAGCGCCTTGCGGATGCTGCCGACTCTCCCGACCAATTCGTCAAGCAGCCAGTTCAGTTCGCCCGATCCCTGGGGCGAGGCGTTCCGTGCTGCGTTCGATGCGGTCATCGACCGTCCCCCTCATGTGTCGTTCCTGGTGCTGTGTCCGCCCCGCCGGAGCCGTTGGTCTGCTGCCTCCGGCCGCGCTGCCAACCCCGTTGCAGCGAGACCATGGTGGCCCTCGCCTGCTCGGCCTCGCGTTCCGGATCCGTGTCGGCAGCGTATCGGTCCGCCTCCGTCCGCTCTGCCGGCGGTGGGGGGTCGTTCTTCAACTGCGGGGCCAGGCTCGCCTGCCGTATCCGTTTGGGCAGCCCGGAGGCGGCCCGCTGGGCGGGCACCGCGCGCCGCCGGCCCTGCCGCTCGGTCCGCTCTGCCTGCGGTGACCGGTCGGGCCGCTCCTCGTCGCCGGGTTCGTCGCGCCCCACGCGTTCGGCCCGGGACGGCTGTCCGGCTCCGGCGCCCTGCGGGCGGGCGTGGCGTCCGCCCGAGGTCCCCCCGACCGGGCGGCCGTGGTCGGAGACCAGCACCGGTGGGACGCGGCGGGGCAGCGGCGCGAGGACGTCGGCGCGCACGGGCAGGGGGCCGTCCGGCGCCTGCTGGTGCTGCTCCACGGGGGTGGGCCGGCGCGCCGGCAGACCGCGGGCGCGGAAGATTCCGCCGACTTCCTCGTCCTGGTCCTGGTCCTCCTCCTGGACGAAGGCCGAGAGCGGGGAGACCGGCACCTCGAGTTCGACGGGCCCGTCCAACTCCGCCCCGCACGGCGTGGTCTGCCGGTCCCGCGGATCCTCATTCTCGTCCCGGTCGTCGGTGCCGCTGTCGGTGAGCAGCGAGGAGGGGATGAGCACGATGGCCGTGATGCCGCCGTAGGGAGAGGGCTGCAGCGAGACGCGCACTCCCTGCCGCTGGGCGAGCCGGCTGACCACGAACAGCCCCAGCCGGTCGGTGTCGGACAGCTCGAACTCGGGGGTTTCGGCGAGCCTGAGGTTGGCCTCCAGCAGCGCGTCGGGCGTCATGCCGAGCCCCCGGTCGTGGATCTCCAGGGTGAAGCCCTTGGCGACCCGCTCGCCGTGCACATGGACGGCGGTGTGTGGCGGAGAGAAGACGGTGGCGTTCTCCAGGAGTTCGGCGACGAGATGGGTGAGGTCGCCGACGGCCGGGCCGATGACCGCGAGCCGCGGCAGCCGGCGGACCTCGATCCGCTCGTAGTCCTCGACCTCGGCGACGGCGGCGCGCACCACGTCCATCAGCTGGATCGGCTTGCGCCACTGCCGCGAGGGGGCGGCGCCGGAGAGAATGACCAGGCCCTCGGCGTGGCGCCGCATGCGGGTGGTCATATGGTCCAGGCGGAAGAGGTCGGCGAGTTCATCGGTGTCCTCGGTGCGCCGCTCCATGGTGTCCAGCAGGGTCAGCTGGCGGTGCAGCAGCACCTGGCTGCGGCGGGCGAGGTTGACGAAGACGTCGGAGACGCCCTGCCGGAGTTCGGCCTGCTTGACCGCGGCCTCGACGGCGGCCCGCTGGAGGGTGTTGAGGGCCTGGCCGACCTGGCCCATCTCATCGGAGCCGTAGTCGAGCCGGGGTGCCTCGGTCTCGACGTCGATCTGCTCCCCGGCGCCGAGGCGGCGCATCACGCTCGGCAGCCGGACGCTGGAGACCTCCTGGGCGTCCTTGCGCAGGTGGGACAGGTCGCGGACCAGGTTGCGGCCGATCCGGAACGAGACGAAGACCGAGACGATGAGGGCGAGCAGGCCCAGGATGCCGGCGGCGCCGGCCCTGAGCAGGACGCTCTTGGCGACGGGGTCGATGCGCTTTTGGAGCCGGTCGGTCGCCTCGTTGCCCAGCCGGTCGTAGTCGTTGAGGACGGGCTGGGCCGCGGCCTCCCAGTGCTCCTGGTCCAGGGTCTTGACGGCCTTGCCGGGGTCCATCGAGGCCAGGACCCTGCCCTCGGCGACGCGCAGGGCCGCGGGGGCGGCGTTGGTCCGCCGGTAGTCGGCGAAGACCTTCTGCTCCGAGGCGGGCAGGATCGGCAGATTGGTCTCGTAGAGGAGGGTGCGCTCGGCGATGAGGTCGGAGAGCGACTGAAGGTCGGTCAGGGTCATCTTGCGCGCGGTGAGCGCCGAGACGTAGAGGGCGTCCTCGCGGGACAGCGCCTCCCGGGCGCGGATCATGGCGACGAGCGCACGGCCCTGTTTGTCCAGATCGGTGTCGGGCACGGCGTGCAGAGAGCTGCGGAATGTGTAGCAGAGATCGACAAGCTTGTTGTAGTACTCATATGCTGCGGTTCGCGTGATGCCGTTGTCCTCGGCCTTCCGGCGCAGACTGTCGAGGCCGTCGGCCGCTTTGAGGAGGTCGTCGAGTTCGTTCTCGGAGTCGTCGTTCAGCCGGTCGTGCACATCGGTGTCCGATTCGGCGGCGCGCAGCTTGCCGATGGCCTCGTCGGTCTTGCGTTGTAAGGCGTGGAGCAGGGGCAGCGCGTCGGACTGACGCGGATCCGCGAGCAGGATGAGGGTCTGCCGCCGTTCCTTCTGAACGGCCTGCACCGCGTCCTCCGCCGGCTGGCCCGCTTTGTCGATGATGGCGGAGGCGTCCAGCAGTTGCATCGCCTCGCGACTGGTGATCACGGTGGCGAAGGCCCAGATGGCCGTGAGTGACACGAGCGGCACCAGCAACAGCGCCACGATCTTCCTGCGGATGGACTTCCCGCGAAAGCGCATGGCCTCCCCAACGTCATCCCCGAAGTCCGGGGGCGGTGTTCCGAATTCCGACAACGAGCGGGCGCGAGCCTACTACTGCGAGTTGACCATCTCGAAGACTTGTCCGCTTGCTGAAGGGAACACCGCACACGCCGCGATCACGAGTTGTCGGGAGATTGCCCGACTTACCCCCCGTGGCCTGGTGGTCTACCGACGGTTACCGAGCGCGTCCAGCCGGGTGCGCTTGGCCGGTTTTCCCCTCCCCAGGGGAACCCGCGATCGCCGCCGATCGTGATGTTACGAGGGACGCCAGGGGGGCATACGACCCAAGTCCCGCTATCCGGACGGCCGGACCGGGGCAGCCGCAGAAAGGGGTGGGAGCGTCATGGACGCCATGGACAAGGATCGCGACATCCCGGCGCGAGAGACCCGCCAGTTGTGGACCGAGGAGCCGGCCCGCAGGCGGCGGCTGCCCGATCCGGTGCGGACGGCGGCGGTGCGGGCGGTCATCATCGTCGCGGTGACGATGGTGCTGGCGATGGTCGCCACGCTGTGCACGCTCGCGGGCTCGTGGTCCGCCTTTCCCGCCGTGCTCGCCACGGTGGCGAGCACGGTGGTGGCGACCTGGGGCGTGCTGGACGTCTGGGTGACCCGGCAGGTCTGGAACCAGCGCTACGGGGTGGTGTCCCGGCCCAGCAGCACGGCGCGGGAGATCCGCCGGCGGCGCCGGCTCGCCCGCAAGGCGGAGCGGGTCACCTCCCGGCCGGCTGCGGAGCGCGGGCCAGCTCGCGGCGCAGCCGTGTGAAGGACCGGGGCCGGTTGACGGCCAGGACGGCGGTGGGCCTTTCGTCGCGTTCGTAAACGGCGAGGAAGCCACCGCCGTCGGCCGTGTCCCCTTCGAGGACGCGGACCGTATCGGCCGGCTCCCGCCGCCCGGCGAACTGGATGCGCGCGCCGTACTGGTCGGACCAGAAGTACGGCAGGGCGCCGAACGGTTCGACGGTGGATCCGGCGAGCAGATTGCGGGCGGCCACCGCGCCCTGCGCGACCCCGCTCGTCCAGTGCTCGGCCCGTACGGTGCGCGCGGTGCCGGGCTGGGCGAGGCGGGCCACATCGCCCACGGCGACGATATTGGGCAGCGCGGTGACACACCCCTCGTCGCACAGCACCCCGTCGCCGAGCGCCAGACCGGAGCCTTCCAGCCATCCGGTGACGGGCCGCACCCCGACGCCGACCACCACCACATCGGCGGGCAGCACCCGGCCGTCGGTGAGCTCGACGCCGGTGACCCGGCCGGTGCCGCGCCAGGTGGCGACCCCCGCGCCGCACAGCAGCCGCACCCCGCTGCTCGCGTGCAGCGCGGCGCACACCCGGGCCATCTCCTCGCCCAGTTGGGGCATCAGCGGCAGCGGCGCGGCCTCCACCACGGTGACCTCGAGGCCGAGGGCGGCGCACGAGGAGGCGACCTCGGCGCCGATGAACCCGGCGCCGACGACCACCACCCGCTCGGCGCCCGCGCGCAGTTCGGCGCGGAGCCCGGCGGCGTCGTCGAGGGTACGCAGGGTGTGCACCCCGGCGAGATCGGGGGTGCGCAGCGTCCGGGGCGTGGCTCCGGTGGCGATGACGACGCCGTCGGTGCGCAGCGTGCGGCCGTCCGCGAGGCGGACCTCGCCGGCCGCGGCGTCCAGCCCCTCGGCTCGGACGCCGAGCAGCCACTCGGCGTCCAGTCCGGCCTCCTCCTCGGGGTCGGTCAGGGCGAGCGCGCCCAGGCCCTCACCCGCCTCGCCGTCCGCGGTCAGGAAGTCCTTGGACAACGGCGGGCGGTCGTACGGGCGGTGGCGCTCCTCGCCCACGACGACCAGCCGCCCGTCGTACCCCTGGGAGCGCAGGCCGCGCACCGCGTGCAGACCCGCGAGCGAGGCCCCGATCACCGTGACCGCCCTCATGCGACGGCTTCTTCCCGTGCCGCCCGTACGGGCTCACCGGGTACGGCGGGCACCGCGGGGTGGACATACAGCATTCCGTCGAGGACCGTGACCGCATGGGTCCGTACGGGCTTACGGGCCGGCAGGCAGGTCGGCTCGCCGGACCGCAGATCGAACAGCGCGGCGTGCAGCGGGCATTCGACGTAGCAGCCTTCCAGCCACCCCTCCGAGAGGGAGGCGTCCTGATGGCTGCAGGTGTCATCGATGGCGTAGAACGCTCCGTCGGTGTGGAACACCGCGATCGGCGCGGTGGCGTCACCGGCCTCGACACGCACCGACTCGCCCTCCGGCAGATCCTCGATACGGCAGACGGGAATCATTGGCCCCCCTCACACTGATCGGTATCATGTGCGTTTTGAATGGTGCATTGGAAAGCGCGATGCGCAACAGAATCCAGACTGGGAAGGGCGCCGTCAAGAGTTCCCCGCCGAGGGGCCCCACGCGAAGCCGCCGGATGGTGAGATCAGACCCATGACGAGAACGACCGAGGAACGGGCCGAGGAGAAGCGGGGGGCCGCCGGGGCAGTGCAGTCGGTGGACAGGGCGGTCAGCGTCCTGGAGATCCTTGCCAGGCTCGGCGAGGCCGGAGTGACCGAGATCGCCGACGAGTTGGGGGTCCACAAGTCGACCGCCTTCCGGCTGCTCGGCGTGCTGGAGAACCGCGGCCTGGTCGGGCAGGAACGCGACCGGGGGAAGTACTACCTGGGCGCCGGGGTGCTCAGACTCGCGGGCGCGGCCGCCATCCGCCTGGACATCTCACAGGAGGGCGCCCCGGTGTGCCGGGGGCTGGCCGACGAGACCGGCGAGACGGCCAACATCGCCGTGCTCGACGGGGACGCGGCGGTCAACATCATGCAGGCGCGCGGCGCCGCGGCGGTCACCGCCTTCAACTGGCTGGGCCGGCGCACCGCCCTGCACGCGACCGCGAGCGGCAAGGTGCTGCTCGCGCATCTGACCGGCGAGCGCCGGGAGCGGCTGGTGACACGGAAGCTGCCGCGCTTCACCGAGCACACCATCACCACCTCGGCCGAGCTGCGGCAGCAGTTGGAGACTGCCGCCGAGCGCGGCTTCGCGTACTCCTGCGAGGAACTGGAGATCGGGCTGAACGCGGTCGCGGCACCGGTGCGCGGCCACGACCGCGCGGTCATCGGGGCGATCGGCGTCTCGGGCCCGGCGTACCGGATGGCGCAGAGCCGGCTGCCCGATCTGGCCGAATACGCCGTGAAGACGGCCGAGGAGCTGTCCCGCCGGATGGGCTTCCCGGGCTGACCGCCGCACCACCTGTCACCACCCCACCGCCGCGCGGTCGAGGGGGCCGGAGCGTTCCGGCCCCCTCGTGGCATGTCCGGGGCCGTCCGCGGGGGCCGGGTGGCGGAGGCGAAACCGGGAGTCAGCGCACCTTTACAGCTGGTTGTCCCGTACCCCTTGACCGCATGGGGCGACGACTTTCAGGATGTTTCCCATCGCGCAACGCGCCGCGCCATACGCAACATGGCGGGTAACCAGCGGCCGTTGAGACAGCCGACTGTCCCGTCCATCGAGGCAGCCATGCCAGCTCCCATGCACCGGTCCCTGCAAGCGCAGGAGAACAGAGGAGTGAGCCATGCCGCAAGAAGCCCGCGCCGTCGTCGCGGTGAAGAAGGGCGCACCCGTCGAGGTGATGCCGGTCCTCGTGCCCGATCCCGGCCCCGGTGAGGTGCTGGTGGGAATCCAGGCGTGCGGGGTGTGCCACACCGATCTGCACTACCGGGACGGCGCGATCGGTGAGGAGTTTCCGTATCTGCTCGGTCATGAGGCGGCCGGAACGGTGGAGGCGGTGGGCCCCGGCGTCACCGGCCTCGCACCCGGTGACTATGTGGTCCTGGCCTGGCGCGCCCCGTGCGGCGGCTGCCGCTCCTGCCGCCGGGGCCGCCCGTGGTACTGCTTCGACAGCCTGGGCGCCACCCAGCCGATGACCCTCACCGACGGCACCCCGCTCAGCCCGGCGCTCGGCATCGGCGCGTTCGCCGAGAAGACGCTGGTCGCCGCGGGACAGGCGGTCAAGATCGACCCCTCGGCCCGTCCCGAGGCGGCGGGCCTCATCGGCTGCGGGGTGATGGCCGGTTACGGAGCGGCCGTGCACACCGGCGGGGTGTCCAACGGCGACACGGTCGCGGTCATCGGCTGCGGCGGCGTCGGCAACGCGGCGATCGCCGGAGCCTCGCTGGCCGGGGCGCGCCGGGTGATCGCCGTCGACATCGACGACGCCAAGCTCGACGCGGCAACCCGCTTCGGCGCCACCGACACCGTCAACTCCCGTGGTACGGACCCGGTCGAGGCGGTGCGCGAGCTGACCGGTGGCTTCGGCGCGAACATCGTCATCGACGCGGTGGGCCGCCCCGAGACCTACCGCCAGGGCTTCTATATGCGCGATCTGGCCGGGGTGCTGGTGCAGGTCGGGGTGCCGGACCCGCAGATGCGCATCGATCTGCCGCTGATCGATCTGTTCTCGCGGGGCGGTGCGCTCAAGTCCTCGTGGTACGGCGACTGTCTGCCCAGCCGGGACTTTCCCGTCCTGGTCGACCTCCATCTCAGCCGCAAACTGGATCTGGACGCGTTCGTCAGCGAGACGATCTCGCTGGAGGAGGTCGAGGCGGCATTCGCCAAGATGCAGCGCGGTGAGGTGCTGCGATCGGTGGTGGTCCTGTGAACGACACACGCACGGCCGCCGGACCGCACACGACCACAAAGCCCGCACCACCACGCCGCACCAGCACAGAAGCGAACGAGGTGGCCCTGTGAACGACACACGCACGGCCGCCAGGCCGCACACGACCACAAAGCCCGCACCACCACGCCGCACCGGCACAAAAGCGAACGAGGTGGTCCTGTGAGCCGCGACCTCTCCGCCCCTGTCGTGATCGTCGGCGCCGGGATCGTCGGCTGCTCGCTGGCCGATGAGCTGACGACGCGCGGCTGGACCGATGTGACGGTCCTCGACCAGGGCCCGCTGCTCGCCCCCGGCGGCTCGACCTCGCACGCGCCCGGGCTGGTCTTCCAGACCAGCCCCTCCAAAACCCTCACCGACTTCGCCAAGTACACCGTGGAGAAGTTCTCCTCCCTCGAGGTCGACGGGGTGTCCTGCTTCAACCCGGTCGGCGGTCTGGAGATCGCCACCAGCCCAGAGCGCTGGGCGGATCTGCACCGCAAGGCAGGGCTCGCCGCCTCCTGGGGCGTACGCGGCGAACTCCTCACGCCCGCCCGGTGCGTCGAGCTGTGGCCACTGCTCGACCCGGAGGCGATCCTCGGCGGCTTCCACACCCCCGCCGACGGACTGGCCCGCGCGCTGCTCGCCTGCCGCGCCCAGATCGAGCGGGCCACCGCGCGCGGCGCCCACTTCCTGGACCGGCACACCGTCACCGGCATCGAGCGGGAGAACGGCAGGGTCACGGCCGTGGTCACCGACCGGGGCACCTTCCCCGCCGACATCGTGGTCTCCGCGGCCGGGTTCTGGGGGCCGCTGATCGGCGCGATGGCAGGAGTGCCCGTACCGCTGCTGCCGCTCGCCCACCAGTACGCGAAGACCGCGCCGCTGCCGGAGCTCGCGGGCGTGAACGACCCGCGGACGGAGGCGAGCCGGCCGATTCTGCGCTTCCAGGACCGCGACCTCTACTTCCGCGAGCACACCGACCGCATCGGCATCGGCAGCTACGCCCACCGCCCGCTGCCGGTCGACCCGGCCACCGTGCCCGCCTACGATGACGCCCCCGTCATGCCGTCCTCGCTGCCCTTCACCGAGGAGGACTTCGCGCCCAGTTGGCGGGACGGCGTCGGACTGCTGCCGGCGCTGGGCAGAAGCCGCGTCGAGGAGGGGTTCAACGGCGTCTTCTCCTTCACCCCCGACGGGATGCCGGTCCTCGGCGAGTCCCGGGAGGTGCGTGGCTTCTGGCTGGCCGAGGCGGTGTGGGTGACCCACTCCGCGGGCGTCGCCCGGGCCGTCGCCGAGTGGATGACCGTCGGGCGGCCGTCCATGGACGTGCATGAGTACGATCTCCACCGCTTCGAGGACGCCCAGCGCTCCCCCGCCTATGTCGCCGAACGCGGAGCGCGGAACTTCGTCGAGGTCTACGACGTCATCCATCCGCTGCAGCCCATGGAGGAGCCCCGCCCGCTGCGGGTCAGCCCCTTCCACGTACGGCAGCGGGAGCTGGGCGCGTACTTCCTGGAGGGCGCGGGCTGGGAGCGGCCGCACTGGTACGAGGCCAACGCCCCGCTCGCCGAGGGGATCGAGCTGCCTGAGCGCGACCCCTGGTCGGCGCGCTACTGGTCGCCGATCGCCGCTGCCGAGGCCAAGGTCACCCGGGAGCGGGTCGCGCTGTACGACATGACCCCGCTCAAGCGGCTGGAGGTCAGCGGGCCCGGGGCGCTCGGTTTCCTCCAGCGCATGACCACCAACCAGCTCGCGAAGAAGCCGGGCTCGGTCACCTACACCCTGATGCTGGACGAGGCGGGGGGCATACGCAGCGATCTGACGGTCGCCCGCATCGCGGAAAGCCACGCTTTTCATGAACGCTGGCAGGTGGGCGCGAACGGCGGACTGGACCTGGACTGGCTGCTGCGCCACGCACCCGACGACGTCCATATAGCCGACATCACTTCGGGCACCTGCTGCATCGGTGTCTGGGGCCCGCTCGCGCGGGACCTCGTCCAGCCGCTGACCCGCGATGACTTCTCCCATGAGGCGTTCGGCTACTTCAAGGCCAGGCGGACGTATCTCGGCCATGTCCCGGTGACCGCGATGCGGCTGTCCTACGTCGGCGAGCTCGGCTGGGAGCTGTACACCACCGCCGATCTGGGCCTTCGACTGTGGGACACGCTGTGGGAGGCCGGGCAGCCGCACGGGGTGATCGCCGCCGGGCGGTCCGCCTTCAACAGTCTGCGGCTGGAGAAGGGCTATCGAGCCTGGGGCCATGACATGACCGCCGAGCACGATCCGTACGAGGCCGGGGTCGGCTTCGCCGTCCGGATGAACAAGGGCGACTTCGTCGGGCGCTCGGCGCTGGAGGGCCGCAGTGAGGAGACGGTGGCACGCAGGCTCGCCTGTCTCACGCTGGACGACCCGGCCGCGGTCGTCATGGGCAAGGAGCCGGTCTTCGTCGACGGTGTCGCGGCGGGCTATGTGACCAGCGCGTCCTACGGCTACACGGTCGGCCGGACCGTCGCGTACGCCTGGCTGCCCGCCGGGGCCGCCGTCCCGGGCACCGCCGTCCACATCGAGTACTTCGGCGAGAAGGTCCCCGCGACCGTCGCCGCCGAACCGCTCTTCGACCCGCGGATGGAACGCATCCGCCGGTAACCCAAGGAGGATGCCATGGCCCCCACCTACGATGTGATCGTCCTGGGCCTCGGCGGCATGGGCAGTGCCGCCGCCCACCATCTCGCCGCGCGCGGCGTCCGCGTGCTCGGCCTGGAGAAGTTCGGCCCGGTGCACAACCGGGGGTCCAGCCACGGCGGTTCACGGGTCACCCGCCAGTCGTACTTCGAGGACCCCGCCTATGTGCCGCTCCTGCTGCGCAGCTATGAGCTGTACGAGCGGCTGGAGCGGGACACCGGCCGCGAGGTCGCCACGCTGTGCGGCGGGGTGATGATCGGCCGCCCCGGCAGCCGTACGGTCGCGGGCAGTGTGCTCTCCGCCCGGCAGTGGGACCTGCCGCACGAGCTGCTCGACGCCAAGGAGGTGCGCCGCCGCTTCCCCACGCTGACCCCGGCCGAGGACGAGGTGGCGCTGTACGAGGCGCGGGCCGGTCTGGTGCGCCCGGAGAACACGGTCGCCGCCCATGTCCAGCTCGCCACCCAGGGCGGCGCGGATCTGCACTTTGAGGAGCCGGCCACCCGCTGGGAGGCGCTGCCGGGCGGCGCGGGCGTCCGCGTGCACACCCCCGAGAACACCTACACCGCCGGGCATCTGGTGATCTGCCCCGGGGCGTGGGCGCCCGGGCTGCTGGCCGATCTGGGGGTGCCGTTCACCATCGAGCGCCAGGTCATGTACTGGTTCGAGCCCAGGGGCGGCACCGGTCCGTACACTCCGGACCACCACCCCATCTACATCTGGGAGGACGCCGCCGGGGTGCAGATCTACGGCTTCCCGGCGATCGACGGCCCGGGCCGCGGGGCGAAGGTGGCGTTCTTCCGCAAGGGCACCGTCTGCACCCCGGAGACCATCGACCGGACCGTGCACGACGAAGAGGTGGCGGCGATGGCCGGCCAGCTCGCACCGCGGCTGCCCACCCTGCCCGGCACCTTCCTCAAGGCCGCCACCTGCATGTACAGCAACACGCCCGACGAGCACTTCGTCATCACCCGGCACCCGGCACACACCGACGCGGTCACCGTCGCCTGCGGCTTCTCCGGACACGGCTTCAAATTCGTGCCGGTCGTCGGCGAGATCCTCGCCGACCTGGCGCTCACCGGTGACACCCCGCACCCCATCGAACTCTTCGACCCCCGACGGCTGACCGCCGCCGCGCCCGCCTGAGGAGACCCCATGACCGTCGCACCCGAGTCACCCACCGCCGCCGCTGCCTCTCCAGGCTCCAGTCTTATCGCGACGCTCCCCGGTCACTGGTACACCTCTCCGTCGGTCTTCCGGCGGGAGCAGGAGCATCTCTTCGAGGCCCTGTGGTTCTGCGCGGTGCGCAGCGCCGATCTGGACCGCCCCGGGGCGTTCCGTACCGTGCGGGTCGGCCGCGAGAGCGTGCTGATCACCCGCAACCGCCGCGGTGAGCTGCGCGCGTTCCTGAACATCTGCCGCCACCGCGGCGCCCGGCTGTGCACCGAGGAGTCCGGCACGGTGCGGCGCTCGCTCCAGTGCCCGTACCACGCCTGGACCTACGATCTCGACGGCAAGCTCACCGCGGCCCCCAATCTGCAGAAGATGCCCGATATCGACCGGGCCGAGCGCGGGTTGCTGCCCGTGGCGCTGCGCGAATGGCTCGGGTATGCCTGGGTGTGCCTGGCCGAGGAGCCGCCGTCGTTCGAGGAGACGGTCATCGGGGCGGTCGCCGAGCGGCTCGGCGACGCCGCCGCCGTGGAGCGCTACGGGGTGGCGGGCCTGTCCCTGGGCCGCCGGATCAGCTATGACATCCGGGCCAACTGGAAGCTGATCGTCGAGAACTTCATGGAGTGCTATCACTGCGCGACGATCCACCCGGAACTCACCGAGGTGCTGCCGGAGTTCGCCGACGGCCTCGCCGCACAGTACTTCGTCGGGCACGGCGCCCGGTTCGCCGAGGAGGCCGAGGGGTTCACGGTGGACGGCAGCGCGGGGTTCGGCCGGATCACGGGTCTGGCCGAGGAGCAGGACCGCCGCTACTACGCGATCACCGTGCGGCCACAGGTCTTCCTCAACCTCGTGCCCGACCATGTGATCGTTCATCGGATGTTCCCGCTCGCCGCCGATCGCACGCTGGTGGAATGCGACTGGCTCTACGCGCCCGAGGTGGTCGCCTCGAAACGGGATCTGTCGAAGTCGGTCGAACTGTTCCATCGGGTCAACACCCAGGACTTCGACGCCTGTGAGCGCACCCAGCCCGCGATGCACTCGCGCGCATACCGCCGCGGCGGGGTGCTCGTCCCCAGCGAGCACCACATCGGCGCCTTTCACCAATGGGTGACCGACCATGTCCCGACCCCGGAAGCGGAGGAATGCCCGTGAATGATCTCTTCATCGGTGGCCAGTGGATCGAGGCGATCGACGAACGCACCCGTGGGATCCGCTGCCCGGCCGACGGATCGCTGGTGGCGGTCGTCGACGAGGGCGGGGGCAAGGACGCCGCCGAGGCGGTGGCCGCCGCCCGGCAGGCGTTCGACCAGGGGCCGTGGCCGCGCACCCCGGCCGCGACGCGCGGCGATCTGCTGCTGCGCGTCGCGGACCTGATGGAGCGGGACAAACCCGGACTCGCCCGAGCGGAGTCCCTGGACACCGGAAAGCGGCTGGCGGAGAGCGAGCTGGACATCGACGACGCGGTGGCGTGCTTCCGCTACTACGGGCGGATGGTGCGCACCGAGGCGGACCGGGTCGTGGACACCGGCACCGAGCACGCCGTCAGCCGCGTCGTCCAGGAGCCGGTCGGGGTCTGCGCGCTGATCACCCCCTGGAACTATCCGCTGCTGCAGACCGCTTGGAAGGTGGCGCCCGCGCTCGCCGCGGGCAACACCTTCGTCCTGAAGCCCAGCGAGCTCACGCCCAGCACGGCCATCGCCCTGATGCGGCTGCTGGAAGAGGCCGGGCTGCCCGGCGGTGTGGCCAATCTGGTGCTGGGCCCCGGCGCCGAGGCCGGCGCACCGCTCACCGACAACCCCGACGTGGACATGGTCTCCTTCACCGGAGGGCTGCGGACCGGGCGCCGGATCATGGCCGCCGCCGCGGGCACCGTCAAGCGAACCTCGCTGGAGCTGGGCGGCAAGAACCCCAATATCGTCTTCGCGGACGCCGACTTCGAGACCGCCGTCGACTACGCGCTCACCGCGGTCTTCCTCCACTCCGGGCAGGTCTGCTCGGCCGGCGCCCGGCTGCTGGTGGAGGACCGGCTGCACGACGCCTTCGTCGAGGAGGTCGTACGCCGCGCCCGCGGGATACGGCTCGGCGGGCCGTTCGACGAACATGCCCAGACCGGTCCGCTGATCTCCGCCGCGCACCGGGCCAAGGTCGAGGCGTATGTGGCCACGGGGATCGCCGAGGGCGCACGGCTGCGCTGCGGCGGTGCCCGTCCCGACGATCCGGATCTGGCCGACGGCTTCTACTATCTGCCGACCGTTCTGGACTCCTGCCACCACGGCATGTCCGTGCTGGCCGAAGAGTCCTTCGGACCGGTGCTGACGGTGGAGCACTTCGCCGGCGAGGACGAGGCGGTACGGCTGGCCAACGGCACGGTCTTCGGGCTCGCGGGGGCGGTGTGGACGGGCGACGAAGGGCGGGCGCAGCGGGTCGCCTCCCGGCTGCGGCTGGGCACCGTCTGGATCAACGACTACCACCCCTATGTCCCGCAGGCGGAGTGGGGCGGGTTCAAGCAGTCCGGCACTGGCCGGGAGCTGGGACCCGGCGGTCTGGCTGAGTACCGCGAGACCAAGCACATCTGGCGCAATACGCGTCCGCGTCCTCAGGGCTGGTTCTCCTGAGAGCTCCCGGCCGTGGCCGGCGCCGGCTCAACGCGCCGGGCGGCGCCGGGCCGTTCGGGTGACGCCGGGGCGGCGGTGTTGCTCCACGCGTCACCACAAGGGGTTGCTGAAACGGTCCGATTCCGGTGGGCCGCCCATCCTTTCCGGAGGAGCGAGGCGGCGTCCTGCCCTGTTCCGGGCCTCCCCATGATGACTCCGCGTCTGAGTGCTCCTCCGCAGGGGACACGCAGGGACCGAGAACTGCGTCGCCGTCGTCGACCCGGAGTCCCGCGGAATCGTCCGCACACTCAGCGCGCTGATTCCGCTCGTGGCGCGGGGAGCCTCGGACGGCCTGGTCCCGCGCACCGCGAACGCCGCGCCCTCCGTCACGGCACGTCTCCGGGGGCGTGGCGACCGTCACCCACGCCTACGCGAGCTCGTCCGGCAGCCCTTACACGATCAGCGCCGGCTACAGCGGATACGCCGACTTCGCCCCCCTCCACCCCCGGAGCGGGGACGCCCACCGGGACCGTCACCCTCGCCATGACGGAACGTACCCCGCAGACAGTGATTCTCGTCGGCGGCACGGCCTCCACGACGTTCAGTCCGCTGCCGAAGGGGACCCACACGGTCACCGCCCACTCCAACGGCGACGGCAGCTTCTCGTCCTCCTCCGTGTCCATCACCCGGACGGTGCCCCCTGGTCAGGGGTAGCCCCGCGGCTCCTACGGGCGGTCCGCCGCCTCGGCGGGCGCGCCCGCGCCCGCCTCGGGCCGCCGGTACATCCGTGTCGCCGTGATCTGGCCGTGCACCTGCTCGCCCTCCGGGTCCTGGGCCGGCAGCCCCGGGCGCAGATGCTCCTCGACGCTGATGTATTTCAGCCCGGCCCGCAGGTCCGCGTCGTTCCGCAACCGGATCACCAGCGGGAACTCGGCCAGCGCGGTCGTGTCGAACAGCCCCGTCGTATAGAGCAGCTGGACGCCCAGCGCGTCGGCGACCGCCCGCTGGAGCTCCAGCAGATACGTCGCGTTGGCGCGGCCGATCGGGTTGTCGAGGAAGAGCGTGCCCGCGTGGCGGTGCTTGTCGCGGCCCCGGTCGTTGCTGCGCAGCGCCGCCATGGTGCAGTACAGGGCGATGGCGGCGGTGAGCAGCTGGCCACCCGAGAAGACGTCGCCCATCTGCCCCACCGGGACCCGCTCGGCGCGCAGCACCGCGTCCGGCTTGAGGATCTCGACGGCCACCCCGCGCGGCTGGAGCGCCGCGTGGACGCCGCGCAGCAGCAGCGACATGCCGTCGCGGCGCAGATCGGAGTTCTTCTTCACGGCCGAGCGAGTCGCCTCGTCGATGACCTCGCCGAGCCGCTCGGTGAGCGTCGCCTGATCCGGGTCGTCGAAGCGGATCCGCAGGAACTCCTGCCCCGACCACTCGCCGAGCCCCTCCGGGAGCCGGGAGAGCCGCTGCGCCGAGCGCAGCGTGGCCAGGCACGACTCGACCAGGCCGCGCAGCCGGTCCACGATGCTGTCCCGGTTGCGCTCCAGCTGCTCCAGCTCGTCGGTCAGCACGCGCAGCCGGGGCGCGAACGCCTCGGCCCAGGCCGCGGCGTGCTCGGGCAGGGCCGCCGCGGGCAGTTCGCGGATCTGCTGGCGGGCGGGGGTGCGTACCTGCTCGTAGCGGGTGGAGTTGGCGTGCCGTACGAGCACATCGCTGGCCTCCCGGACCGCCGAGTCGGCCGCCGACAGGTCGGCGGCGCAGCCGCGCAGCGAGCGCCGGACCTCGGCCGCCGCCTGACGGGCCTCGGCCAGGTCACCGGCGTACGGATCGGGCTGCTCAGTCTCGTCCTCCGCGGCGCCCGGACCGTCCCGCAGCAGATCCCGCAGCAGGGCCGCGGTCTCGTCGAAGCCGCCCGCCGCGTCCTCGGCAAAGCGGTGGGCGCGCTGCAGATCGGCGTGGGCGGTGCGGGCGGCCTCCAGGGCGTCCGTACGGGCGGCCAGTTCGGCGTTGGCGGTGCGCAGCAGCTCCTTCGCGCGCTCCGCGTCGGCCGGAACCATCTCCTCCGGCAGTTCGGTGTGCGCGTCGCCGTCAGTGGGCGCCAGCCGCTCGGCCTCGCCGCGCAACCGTCCCAGCTGCTCGCTCGCCGCCGAGGCACGGGTCTCCAGCATCTGGACGAGCGACTCGGCGCGGGCGGCGGCGGCCTGGCGGGACGGGCCGTCGGCGCCGTCGGTGCCCTCCAGGAGCTGGGCGGCGCGGGTGCGGACCTTGTTGGTGAGCCGGTCGAGCGCGGCGAGGGCAGCGCTCTCGTCGCTCTCGGCGCGGGCCTGTTCGGCGCGGAGGTCGGCGCCGACGCCGACCTTCTCGTACACCTGGGACGCGGCCCGGTACGCCTCGCGGAGCGCGGGCAGCGAGGCGGAGGGCGGCTCGGTGTCGTCGCCGAGGTCGTCGGGGGCGCCCGCGATCTCCGCGCGCTCGGCGCGCAGGGCGCGGGCGGTGCGGTGCGCGTCGTCCGCCGCGCGCTGGGCGGCGCGCCGGTCCTCGTCGGCGGCGCGGGCGCGGTCCACGCACGCGGCGGCCCGCTCCTCCGCCTCGGCGGCCTCGTCGGCCAGTTCGCGCAACCGGGTCTGCCAGGAGGCGCGCTCGCGCAGGCGGTAGGCCAGCCCGGCGAGCGCGTCGGCCACCCGGCGGGCCCGCTGCGCCGCCTCCTGGCGCTCATCGCGCACCCGGGCCGACTCGGTGGCGGCCTCGTCGGCCTCCGCCCGCTCCGTACGCGCCTCCTCCAGCTCCCGCTGCGCGGCCTCGGCGGCCTCCCGGGCGGTGTCGGCAGCCGCGACGAGCTCCGCGAGCCGGCCGGGCGGACAGCCGGTGCGCCAGGACGCGAGCCGCGCGGACAGCGCCCGGTCCCCGGCCAACCGGGCGGCCAGCACCCGGATCTCCTCGTCGCGCGCGGTGGCGCGGGCCCGCAGCTCGCGCCGCTCGTCGTCGGCGGCGCGCTCGTCGTGCATCGCCGGGTTCGGCGGGACGAGGAACACCCCGGTGTCCCGCGCCCCGGGCGCGGGCGTCGGCGCGAGCAGCGCGGCGGAGGTTCCGACGGCCACCGCCGAGCGCGGCAGCAACGACGCCTGGTCCAGCACCTCGCGGGCGCGGGCATGGGTGTCGGGGTCGGTGATGATGACACCGTCCACCAGCTCCGGGCGGGCCGCGAGCACGGCGGCGTGGTCCATGGGGTCCACGGCCTGGGCGAGGTAACGCCAGCCGGGGAGGGCGGGGATGCCGTGCTCGCCGAGGTACTCCACGGCGGCCAGCACATCGGGGCCGGGCGGCAGCAGGCCGCCGTCGCCGAGCGCGGCGAGGATGCGCGAGTCGTCGGCGGCGGCGGTGCGCAGCTCGAACAGCTGACGCTCGGCGGACGTGACGCTTTCGTCGAGGAGCTCGCGCAGCGCGTCGGCGTTGCGGTCGAGTTCCTCGGCGGTCAGCGGGCCCTCGGGGCGCAGCGGAACGTGGGTAAGGCTCGGTTCGGGCTCCGGTGCGCGCTGGGGCGCGGGGGGCTCGCCGTCGGTGTCGGGTGCCCAGCAGTCGGCGTCGTCGGCGGTGTGGTCGCCCTGGTCACCCGGCTCGGCATCGGTCTGCGCGCCGCCCTCTGTCGCGTCGATGCGGGCCGAAACCTCGCCCGGCGGCCGGGATTCGGCGGCCACCGCCCGGCTTCCGCGAGCCGCCGTGGGCTCGCCGTCGTGGCGTACGTCCTGGGTCTTGGTCGCGGTGTCGTCGCCGTCGGTCTCCTCGATACGGACCGTCACCTGCCCCGGCCTGCGCGTCTCCGCCGCCACGGGACGACCGCCCGCGGCGCCGCCGGGCTGATCCTGGGCCGAGCCCCGCCCGGCCGCCGCCGCGCCGTCGCCCGGCCCTGCCCTGAGGTGGACCGTGTCCTGCCCGGCCGGGCGCGCGTCCCCCGCCGGCGGACGGCCCCCCGGCGCGGCGTCCGCCACGGCACGGTACGACGCCCAGCCACCCGGCTCACCCGAGCCGGCGGCCCGCGACGCACCGTCCTCCTCCTCGACCCCGACGTGAACCGTGCCGTGCCCCGCCCGGCGCGCGTCCTCCGCCGACGGACGGCCCCCCGGCGCGGCGTCCGCCACGGCACGGTACGACGCCCACCCACCCGGCTCACCCGAGCCGACGGCCCGCGACGCACCGTCCTCCTCCTCGACCCCGACGTGAACCGTGCCGTGCCCCGCCCGGCCCGCGTCCCCCGCCGACGGACCGCCCCCCGGCGCGGCGTCCGCCACGGCACGGTACGACGCCCACCCACCCGGCTCACCCGGACCGCCGGACGACGCCCTCTCCGGCTCCCCGGAGCGGGGCGGAACCGGCTCCGTGAGGCGCGGCCCAGCCGCCAACGGACCGCCACCCGCGGCCCCGTCCCTCTCTTCGGTCCCGGCGTGGGGCCTCCCCGAGCCCGCGTCCGCCCCGAACGAATGGCCGCCCCACGCCTCGTCCGCGTCCGCGTACGCATGCGCGCCGTCCTCGTCCACATCGGCGAACGCGAACCGGCCCCCCTCCGCGGCCTCCTCGATACGCACCGGGCCGTCCGCGCGGAAGGCCGCGGGGAGTTGGGAGAGGCCCAGCATGTCGTCCGCGTCCTCCTCCTCGTCCACGCGAACGGTGATCCACCCCGCCCGGCCGGAGTCGGTCGGCAGGGCGCGGGCACGCTGCCCGGCTGCGGCGTCGGGGATACGGACCGTCACCCCGCCCGCCGCGCGGGACTCCGCCGCCGACGGGCGGCCGGCCCCGCGCGGGGCGGGGACGGTGGCCGGGGGCTGGGGAAGGCCCAGCAGTTCGACGAGGCGCTGTTCCGCGCCCAGCGACTCGGCGGACCGCCGCTCGGCCTCGTACGCGGACTCCGCGGCGCGCGCGGCGTCCACCGCACGGGCCGCGGCCAGTTCGGTGCGGGCCTCTTCGGCGGCGGCCGCCTTCGCGTGGTCGGCGGTGCGGCGGGCCGCCTCGCGGGCGGCGTCCCAGGCGGCGACCGTCGTCTTCTCGGCGTCGCTGGCGGCGAGCGCGGCGCGGGCCGGGTCGGCGTCGGGGGCGGAGTCGTCGAGCCAGCCGGCGCGTACGGCCTCAGCGGTCTCCTGCTCGACCTCGGCGAGCCGCTGACGCAGATGCTCGGCGTCGCTGCGGGCACGCTGGGCGGCGGTGGCCGCGGAGGTGGCGTCGCGGTGGGCGACCTCGCTCGTCTCCTGGAGGGCGGCGGAGCGCTCCTCCTCCTCGTTGGCGAGCCGCTCGCCGTCCGCCGCCGCGGCGTGCAGGGCGCGTACGAGGTCGGCGGCGGCCTTGGCGCGGGCGGCGAGTGCGGGGGCCGCGTCCCGCTCGGCCTCGCGGATGGCGGCGGCCACGCGCGCGGAGCGGTCGGCGGCGGCGCGGTGGCGCAGCACCGTCTCGGCGGCCTGCCAGGCGGAGTGCAGAGTGCGGGCGTCGTTGAGCTCGCGGCGCTGCGCCGCGGCGCCCTTCTCGGCGGCGGCGAGGGCCAACGAGGCGTGGCGGTAGGCGAGTTCGGCGGCGATCAGGGCGCTGCGGCCGCGCGCCTGGTCGGCCTCGGTGACGGCGTCAGCGGCGGAGGCGACCTGCTGGGCCAGCTCGGCGGTGCGCCCCCGCTCCTGCGCGCCGCGCGCGGACAGCCGCCGGGCGAGCGTACGGGTGCGGCGCTCGGCGCCCGCGTGGACGCCGCGCGCCTGTTCGCGTCGCTCGGCGGCCTCGGCGATGCGCTGGAGCAGGTCCAGTGATCCGGCGGTGAAGTCCCGCTCGGCCGTGAGCTCCGCGCGGCGGCCGAGCTTGTGGGCGAAGCCGTGGACGAGGTCGGCGAGCCCGTCGGTGTCGCGGGTGTCGGTGACGGCGCGCAGCAGCAGATCGGTGAAGTCGGAGTCGTTCTTGACCGCGAAGAGGCCGGCCGCCTCGCCCTCGTCGGCGTTCATCTCGCGCTGGTAGCGGAAGAGTTCGGGGTCGAGGCCGAGCTCGCCCAGGTGTTCGTTCCAGCGCTCGTGGATCTCCACCCACACCACGTCGAGGTGCGGATATGCCTTGCCCGCCTCGGTGATGGCGTCCCGGAACCCCTTCATGGTACGGCGGCGGCCGCGGGCGGTGGACGCGCCCTCGGCGATGGGCCGCACCGCCGCGGACGCGGCGACCGGCAGCGAGTCGAGGCTGAGGCCGGGCCCGGGCCGGAAGGAGTACCACGCCTCGGCGAACTTCCTCGGGTCGTTGGAGACCTGACGGCCGCGCCACTCGCTGACCTTGCCGACGACGACGGTCTCGCCGGTGACGGTGTGCTGCCACTCCAGGGCGACATGCCCGCAGTCGTCGGCGAGCAGGAACTTGCGCAGCACGCCGGAACTGGCGCCGCCGAGGGTGTTGCGGTGGCCGGGCAGCATGACCGAGAAGATCAGCTTGAGGAGGACGGACTTGCCGCCGCCGTTCTCCAGGAAGAGCACACCGGCGGGCGCGGGGCGGCGCGGCGGCCCGACGGGCTCCTCCTCGAAGAACTCCGCCTGGGTGGGCGCGGGGCTGGGCACCGGCTCGCCGACTCCGCGCAGGTCCAGCACGGTGTCGGCGTAGCGCGCACCGGCAGGCCCGATGGAGTAGAGGCGGACCCGGGACAGCTCGTACATGGCGGCGGACTCTCGTTGTCGTGAAGGTGGGGGCGGGCGGTGGTCGGGGGCTCAGGAGTGGAAGGGCAGACCGGCGTCGGCGACGAGGTCGAGGTCGTCGGTGTCGTCCGGCGGCAGCAGGGTCGCGCTGCCGTCGCCGACGGGCACGACGCCGAGCTCCAGCAGCTCGGCCATGGCGGCGCCGGCTGCCATGTCGCGCACCTGCAGCTGATAGCGGGCGGTCGTGCGGTACGTGCCTCCGGCGTCGTCCCCGGTGCGCTGCAGAAAGCCGGAGTCGACGAGGAAGGCGACGGCCTTGCCGACGATGCCGGTCGTCGAACCCGCGAGCCTGCGGGCGTCCTTGGTCGCGCCGGTCGCGCTGCGGCGCGCGTACACCCGCCAGGCGGATTCCAGCCCCGGCGCACCGGTGGCGGGGTCGGTGTTCTCCCCCTGCTCCTCGGCCCGCTCTTCCAGCCGGCGGCACGACTGGCGGACGAAGGCGTCGACGCCGTTGACGGTGACGCGGCCGATATAGCCGTCGTCGGCCAGGTCCTCGGGGCGCGGGAACGCCAGGGCGGCGACCGCGAGATGGGCGAGGCCGTGCAGAAAGCGGTCGGCGGAGTCGGAGGCGGCCCGGCGGGCGTAGTCGCCCATGCGTACGGCGAACACGGAGTCCTCGGCTGCCGTCACGGCCATCCCGGCGCGGGTGGACACCTCGAGTACGATCAGCCCGAGCCCGGCGGCGATGGCATCGGTGAGGCGCGCGAACGCCGGTTCGTCCCGGTGCCGGCGCAGCAGCTCGGCGTACTCGACGTCCCGCGCGGGCACCAGCCTGGGCTGCAGCCCGAAGGCCACCAGCCGCGCGGCGTCGGCCGCGTCGGCGGGCGTCATCCCGGGACCGGCCGGTGCGGGGGCGGCCGGTGCGGGCTGGGGGAGGTCGTCGGCGTCGTACTCGGTCACGACTGAGGCTCCTTGCGCGGGGCGGTCTCACGGTTGGCTGCGGCTGCTCGCCGATTCGGCGCCCCGCTCGGGCGACGCGTGCCCATCACACCACCTCCGCCCGGTCCGCCGCCATGCCCGCCGCGTCCAGCAGCGCCGTGCCCACGATGAGGTCCGCGCCGCCGAACTCCGGGTCGTGCAGCTCGGTGCCGTCGTCCACCGCGAACAGCAGCCGCTGTTCGCCCTGGCGATAGGCGGTGCCGACCGGGGGGCTGGCGGCGTGGACCGCGAGCAGGGCGATGAGGTAAGGGAGGTCGGGGTCGCGGCGGCGGGCGTCGGCGAGCAGGCCGGAGAGGCGGCGGGGGGCGTCGGCGGGGAGGTCGAGGAGGTCCATGGCCAGCGCGAGCTGCCCCTCGCTGAAGCGGCTGTCGTCGGGGGTGGCGATGAGGTCCGGCTCGGGCATCTCCGCGCCGAGGTGCTCGCGCTCCACGGGCAGGGTGAGCAGCATCTCGACCAGGTCGCCCACGCGCACCGAGCTCGGCGTGCGCAGCCCCGTGCCGCGGGCGAAGAACGCGTCGGTGACCCGGCCGGCCTGCTCGAGGGGGAGCGGGAGGAGCGGGGCCAGCAGCTGCCCGTACAGATCAAAGCCGGAGCGCGCGGCGGGGGCGGCGAACGCCTGGCGGTCCTGCTCGGCGCGGAAGAGGGGTCCGGCCTCCAGCAGCCGGGACTGCAGCTGGGTGTGGCGCCGGATGCAGTCCTTGACGATGTCGACGAGCTCGGCGGCGCGCCGCTTGTGCTCGGAGTCCCGTCCAGAAGCAGCCTCGTCGCGCGCCTTGCGGATGTTGGTGAGGATCGCGTTCTCGTGCCGGTAGCGGTCGGCGACATGGTCCAGCGCCTCGGTGATCAGCTCGGGCACCGTGCGCAGCCAGTCGACCGCGCGGACGTTGCGCCGGGTCGCGTCGAGGGTGCGGCGGAGGGTCTCCGAGTACTGCACGGTGCGGTAGCGGGCCTGCTCGGCGGCGAGTTGGGCGTCGGCGAGCCGACCGCGGCTGATGAGCACCTCCAGCTTGACCTCGGCGGCGATCTGGGCGCTGGTGACATCGGTGTCGAGCGCGCCGACCAGGACGTTGACGGCCTCGTCGGTCGTGCGCAGATAGACGCTGCCGCCGGGGCCGGGCACCTCCTCGATCAGCTTGAAGTCATAGTCCCGCCGGACATACGCCCCATCAGGGCCGAATGTGCCGTAGACCGCGCGGAAGCCGCGGTCCACACTGCCGACGTTGATCAGGTTCTCCAGCACCCAGCGCGCGACGCGCTCGTGCTCGGCCGAGGGCCGCTCCAGGGCCTGGGCCGCCACGCGGGGCAGCAGCCTGGCCACTATCTGCTCATGGTCGGCACCGGTGTCGAAGTCCATGTTGAGCGTGACGAGGTCGATGGCGGCGAGGGCGACCTCCGCCATCGCGTACACCCCGTACTCCCCCGCCAGGTTGGCCTTGCGCACATCGAGGTCGTGCAGCGGCGCGGTGCACGCGAGCGCGCGCAACCGACGGGCCAGGCCCTCGTCGGCGGCCGGGCCCGGGGCCGGGCGGGCGGCCCCGCCATGGCCGTTGAGCTGGGGCGCAGTGGCCCCGTGGGGTGGAGATGTCACGTCGCACAGAGTAGGCGGTCGCACCGACAACGTACGAAACGGCACGGAGATCCCACTATGGCACGGAGCCGCCCCGCGCGCAGGCGCTCGTACACCGACGCGTCCCCCGCCGCACACCGGCCCGTCAGTCTACGGCCCGCACCCCGGTGGTCCGTCCCGGGCGAGCGCCGCGGCGGCGGCAGGGCCTCTGCTCGTATGACTGCTCGTATGACCCGCTCAATGCGTCGCCCCCTCGGCGACGCGCAGATCGGTTTCCGTACCCACCGCCGTGGCGATGATCACCCGGAGCGCCTCGGCGACCGTGGCGGCGGGCAGCGACGGTTCGGCCCCGTTCAGGACCTGCTCGGGCGCGTACGGGACGTGGACGAAGCCGCCGCGCACGGCCGGCCGGCGGGTGGCGATCAGATGGGCGAGCCCGTAGAAGACGTGGTTGCACACAAAGGTCCCGGCCGTATGCGAGGCGGCGGCGGGGATCCCCGCCGCGCGGACAGCGGCGACGCACGCCTTGATGGGCAGGGGTGCGAAGTAGGCCGCCGGGCCGCCCTCGACCACGGGCTCGTCGATGGGCTGCCGGCCGGCGTTGTCGGCTATGCGGGCGTCATCGACGTTGATCGCGACGCGCTCGACGGTGATTCCGGGGCGGCCGCCGGCCTGGCCCACGCACAGCACCAGGTCGGGGTCGGCCGCCTCCACCGCGGCGTCCAGCTCCTCCAGCGCCCTGCCGAAGACGCAACTCAGCTGGACCGCCGTGACGTCCATACCGGGGGGCGGCCGGTCGGCGGCGAGGGAGACCGCCTGCCATGAGGGGTTGACGTCCGCGCCCGCGAAGGGTTCGAAGCCGGTGAGGAGCACCCGGGTCATCTGTGCGGCCTCCTCAGAAGGCGAAGAGCGAGATGATGGCGATGTTGCAGACCAGCAACGCCCCGGCGGTGGGGATCTGGGCCTTGATGGGCCCGTACTGGTCCTTGAGCTCCAGCAGCGCGGCGGGCACCAGATTGAAGTTGGCGGCCATGGGGGTCACCAGCGTGCCGCAGAAGCCGGCCAGCATGCCGACGGCGAGGACGACGGGCGCGTCCCCGTGCATCTGCTGGATGAGCACGGGCCAGCCGATGGCGGCGGTCATCACGGGGAACGCGGCGAAGGCGTTGCCCATGATGACCGTGAACAGGGCCATTCCGACGCAGTAGACGGCCACGGCCACGTACTTCTGGCCGTCCGGAAGCAGCTGTTCGGTGATCTTGCCGACCTGGGTGCCTACGCCTGCCACCTGGAAGATGGAGCCGAGCACGGCGAGCAGTTGCGGCAGCAGCAGCGCCCATCCCATGGACTCCAGCAGCCCGCGCCCGGAATGCAGGGGTACGGCGGCGCCGCGCTCGCGGACCACGACCATGGCGACCAGCAGCCCGGCGATCGCGCCGAAACCGAGGCCGAGGATGGTCTCGCTGCCGGCCTCCAGGACCGGCTCGCCGCCGATGTGCCAGTGCTTGACGGCCGAGGCGCAGACCACCGCGACCAGCGGGATGGTCAGCGCCGGGATGAACAGCCGGCTGCCGAGCCGGGCGGCCGAGACGGTGCGCTGCTCGGGGGTGGTGGTGCGCGGGACGCCGCGCCCGGTGAGCCCGAAGCCGCCCAGGCAGACCATGGCGAGGACGGCGACACCCAGGGGCTCGGCCGGGGCCGTCTTCTCGACCACCCAGGTGCTGTAGAAGAAGCAGCCGCCCAGCAGGCCCCAGAAGGCGGCCGAGCCAAAGCGCTTGGGGTTGCTGCGGTCGACGGCCATCTGTGCGGCCATGACCAGGAAGACGGCGCCGACGAGCCAGAAGAACCACTCGGCCTTGATCACTTGGCTTCCTCCGCGGTGCGGCTGCCCTCGGCAGCGGCCGGGCCGCTCACGGCGGCGATGTCGTTCTGCAGGGAGCGGTCCAGGCGCAGCAGCCGGAAGCCGTGGATGAGGAAGGCGCAGACGGCGGTGGGCATGGCCCACAAGGCCAGCTGCAACGGCTCGAGATGGGTGTGGTAGGTGGTGTTGACGAATCCGGTGATGAGCAGGATCGAGCCGATGGCCAGGAAGCAGTCCTCGCCGAAGAACAGCCCGACGGTGTCGGCGCTGGCGGAGTACGAGCGGACGCGCTCGCGGATCCGCTCGGGCAGCGGTCCGTGGCGCCGCTCCGCGGCCCCCTCGGCCATCGGCGCGACCATGGGGCGCACGCTCTGGGCCGGGCCGGCGATGCTGGTGAGGCCCACCGCCGCCGTGAGCTGGCGGATCAGCAGATACAGGGCGAGGAAACGGCCGGTGGTGAGCTTGCCCAGCCGGCCGATGAGGATCCGGGCCTGTTCCTGGAGACCGTGACGCTCCAGGAGTCCGATGACCGGCAGGGTGATGACGAAGATCGTCACCGAGCGGCTGGAGGCGAAGCCGTTGCCGAAGGCCGCCAGGATCTCCTGGGGCGAGAGCTTGGCCAGCAGCCCGGTGGCGATACCGGCGGCTCCCACCACCAGCAACGGGTTGCGTCGTGTGGCGAATCCGAGGATCACCACGAGGACGCCCAGGAGAACGATCATGCGTCCCGCCTTCCGCGCACAGGACCTCACCGGAACGTGAGGAGAGTGCACCGGAGGCTAGATGTTCGTTGAACGATCCGACAAGGTGTTGAACCCAATGAGTTCCCGGCCCGCCCGATCGTTTACCTCCGGGAAACGGCTACCGCTGGGACACCTGCTGCGCGTAGGCCCCGGCCAACTGCGCCTGGGAGTCGTCCAGATAGGAGGCCAGCAGCCGCTCCGCCTCCGCCGCGTCCCCGGCCTGCAGCACCTCCAGAATCTGCCGGTTGCGGACCAGATACGGGGCGTAGAAGCGGCGGGGGTCGTCCATCACATGGAAGACCAGTCGCAACTCGGCCAGCACCCCGCGCATCAGCTCATCGGCGCGCGGGCTTCCGGCGAGGGCCACGATCGCCTGGTGGAAGCGGATATTGGCGGTGGACAGGTCCTGCCACGCCCGGTCGTGCGCGGCCCGCTCCCCCGCCGTGACCGCCGCCTCGACCGCCTCCAGGGGGTACGGGGGCTCCCCCAGGCCGCGGACGGTGGCGCATTCGACAAGCCTGCGCACGCGGTAGATGTCATGGAGGTCGTCGACCGTGACGATGCGGACGAACACCCCGCGGTTGAGCTCGTGCACCAGCAGCCGCTCGTGCGTGAGCAGGCGGAACGCCTCGCGGAGGGTGTTGCGCGAGACGCCGAGCGCGCCACCCACGCTGTCCTCGGAGAGCCGGGTGCCGGGCGGGAAGAACCCTTCGGCGATACGGTCGCGCAAAATGTCCGCCACCCGCTCGGCGGTGCTGGTACGCCCCAGCAGCGCCCGGTCGGCCTCAAGGCCGGCGACCTCGGACATCGCCGATACCTCGGACACGCTCGACGCCTCCGCCAGTCGCCCTTTCACACCCTTCACCCCGTTTGCCACCTTTACTCCCTTCCGCTGGCTTTTACCGCCTTGCTCGTTCCGTATGCCGAGAAGTGAAGCCCAGAATCGGGAAAGCAACAACACGCTTCTTGTCGGATCGTTGAACGATCAGTACCTTGTGGTGCCATGGCGAACCCGACGATCGACCTCAACGCCGACCTCGGCGAGGGCTTCGGCCGCTGGCGGCTCACCGACGACGACGCCCTGCTGTCCATCGTCACCAGCGCCAATGTCGCCTGCGGCTTCCACGCCGGCGACCCCTCGACCATGCGCCGGGTATGCGAACTGGCCGCCGAGCGCGGCGTACGCGTGGGCGCGCAGGTCTCCTACCGGGACCTGGCCGGCTTCGGACGCCGCACCATGGACGTCCCGCCGCGCGAGCTGGCCGATGAGATCGCCTACCAGATCGGCGCGTTGGAGATCTTCGCCCGGTCCGCCGGGGCGCGGGTGGCCTACGTCAAACCGCACGGCGCGCTCTACAACCGCAGCGTCCACGACGAGGTGCAGGCGGCAGCCGTGGTCGAGGGGATCCGGCTGGCGGCCGACGGTCCGCTGCCCGTCCTGGGCCTGCCCGGGTCCCGGCTCCATGAGGCGGCCCGCGCGGCCGGGTTGCCGGTGATCGCCGAGGCGTTCGCCGACCGCGCCTACACCTCGGCCGGCACCCTCGTCCCGCGCGGTGAGCCCGGCGCCGTCGTCTCCGACCCCGGCACCGTCGTCAAGCGCGCCCTGGGCTTCGCCCGCGACCGCGCGGTGACCTCGATCGACGGTGAGCGGATCGAGGTGGAGGCGCGCTCCCTGTGCGTCCACGGCGACACCCCCGGCGCCGCCGAGCTCGCCCGCCGGGTGCGGACGGAGCTGACAGGTGCGGGCGTCCGCGTGGCGGCGTTCGCGTGAGCCTGCGCGGCCTGCCCGTGGGCGGCCACGGGCTGCTCATCGAATGCGACAGCGGGGAGGCGGCCGAGGCGCTCCACGCCGAGCTGCTGCGCCGCGCGGCGGCCCGCCAACTGCCCGCGGTACGCGAGATCGTGCCCGCCGCGCGGACCGTCTTCCTCGACGGGCTCGACGACCCCGGGCGCCTCGCCGCGGAGCTGCGCTCCTGGCGGATACCCCCTCTGAGCCGGGGCGACAGCCCGACCGTGGAGGTCCCCGTGCGCTACGACGGGCCGGACCTGGCCGAGGTCGCCGAGGCGTGGGGCGTCACGCCCGAGGAGGCCGTACGCATCCACTGCGGCACCGAGTTCCGGGTGGCCTTCTGCGGGTTCGCGCCGGGCTTCGGCTATCTGACGGGACTTCCCGAGCGCTGTCACATGCCACGCCGGGCCACCCCGAGGACCAGGGTCCCGGCCGGCTCGGTCGCGCTCGCGGGCCCGTACACGGGCGTCTATCCGCGCTCCTCGCCCGGCGGCTGGCAGCTCATCGGCACGACGGACGCCGTGCTGTGGGACGCGGCGCGCGAACCCGCGGCGCTCCTCGCCCCCGGGACGCGCGTCCGCTTCGTCCCCGAGGAGCGTCGCGGATGACCGACAGCGCCTTCGTGGTCGTACGCTCCGGCGCGCTGACCACCGTCCAGGATCTGGGCCGCGTCGGCCACGCCCATCTCGGCGTGCCCCACTCCGGAGCGCTCGACCTGCCCGCCCACCGGCTCGCCAACCGGCTGGTGGGCAACCCGGACGGGGCCGCGACCCTGGAGACCACGCTGACCGGCTGCGCCCTGCGGCTGCGCCGCGCGGCGACGGTGGCGGTCACCGGCGCGCCCTGCCCGGTCACCGTCGACGGCCGTCCCGCCGCGTGGGGCGCGCCCCTGCGGATCCCGGCGGGCGCGCTGCTGGAGGCGGGGGCCGCGACCCATGGCGTGCGCAGCTATGTGGCGTTCGACGGCGGGGTCGGAGCCGAGGTGGTGCTCGGCAGCCGGGCCACGGATGTGCTCTCCGGGCTCGGCCCGGCCCCCTTGGCGGAGGGCGCCGTCCTGAGGCTCGGGCCGCCGCGGGGCCCCGCGCCGGGCGTGGACTGGGTGCCCCACCGGGGCGTCACCCGGGAATTGGTCCTGCCGGTGGTGCTCGGGCCGCGCGATGACTGGTTCACCACCGCGGGGCTCCACACCCTCACCACCGGTGACTTCCGGGTATCGGCCGCGAGCAACCGGATCGGGCTGCGGACCGAAGGGCCCTGTCTGGAACGGGCGAAGGACGGCGAGCTGCCCAGTGAGGGGATGGCGCTCGGCGCGCTGCAGGTTCCGCCCGACGGCCGCCCCGTGCTCTTTCTCGCCGACCATCCGACGACCGGGGGCTACCCGGTGGTGGGTGTCGTACCGGAGCCGTATCTGGCCGCCGCCGCGCAGGCAGCGCCCGGCACCCCGGTGCGGTTCACCCGGCTGGACCGGGTGTCCTGGGGGCCGGCCGCGCGGCGGTGACGCCCGCCCCGCCCCCGGCCCGACGCGCCTCAGCGGGCGGCGCGCCGTCCACCGGAGTGCGCCACCGACCGCTCTCTACCGTATCCGCGCCCCTGACGCTGTGCCCGGCGGCGCAGGGCACGCCGCTCCTCCTCACCGGTACCGCCCCAGACGCCGTGGGTCATCCCCGTCTCCAGCGCGTACTCGAGGCACTCATGGACCACCGGGCAGTGGCCGCAGACCTCCTTGGCCCGTGCCTCCTGCTGCCGAGCGGCGGGACCCGCCACTCCGACCGGGAAGAACAGCTCGGGGTCCTCGTCCGTACACGCGGCGTTCCGCCACCACTCCATGACTGCCCCTTCTGTGAGAAATCGTGCGGATGCCCGCCACCGGCCTCGCCGCGCGTGATCCGCGGGGCGGCACCCCGTGATCTCCGGGGCAGGGTGGGGCGGGCTTGACTCCTCCTTCGGGTTTCCGATGGGGGCGGCGGCAAACTGCCGTGAAGGCCATCCATCCCATCGGGTGAGGCGGCACACCGTCCCGCAGGCGCCCCGGCGTCCCCCGGCCCGCGCTCACCGGGGCGGCGCGGGGCCGTAACCGCCGCCTCCCGGGGTGCGGACGACCAGCACATCGTCCACGCCGACGTCCGCCGCGTCGCGGCCCTCCAGCGGTTCCACCGAGCCATCGGCCCGCTCGATCAGATTGGCACCGAGCGCGCCCGGTTCGCCGCCCGCCATGCCGTACGGAGCCACCCGGCGGTGGCCGGTGAGCAGCGCCACCGTCATCGGCTCCAGGAAACGGATCCGGCGGCTGACGCCATGGCCGCCCCGCCAGCTGCCCCGGCCGCCGCTGTCCCGCCGGATCTCAAAGGACTCCACCCGCACCGGATAGCGCCATTCCAGTACCTCCGGGTCGGTCAGCCGGGAGTTGGTCATATGGGTCTGCACGGCATCCGCGCCGTCGAAGCCGTCGCCCGCGCCCGAGCCGCTGGCGACCGTCTCGTAATACTGGACGCGGTCGTTGCCGAAGGTCACGTTGTTCATCGTGCCGGATCCCTCGGCCTGTACGCCGAGCGCCGCGTACAGCGCGCCCGTGACGGCCTGTGAGGTCTCGACGTTGCCCGCGACCGTGGCGGCCGGGAAGACGGGCGCCAGCATCGAGCCCTCCGGAATACGGACCTCGAGCGGTTTCAGGCAGCCGCTGTTGAGCGGGATGTCCTCGGCGACCAGTGAGCGGAAGACATAGAGCACGGCGGCCATCACCACCGAACTGGGCGCGTTGTCGTTGCCCGGCTGCTGCGGCGAGGTGCCGGCGAAGTCCAGTACGGCGCCGCGCGCCCGGTGGTCGACGGTCACGGTGACCTGGATGACCGCGCCGCTGTCGGTCTCGTAGCGGTAGGAACCGTCCTTCAGGACACCGACGATCCGGCGCACGGACTCCTCGGCGTTGTCCTGGACGTGGCCCATATAGGCGTGCACGACGTCCAGCCCGAACTGCGCGATCATCCGGCGCAGTTCCTGGATGCCCTTCTCGTTGGCGGCGATCTGGGCGCGCAGATCGGCGAGGTTGGCGTCCGGGGCGCGGGACGGACAGGGCGCCGCGGTCAGCAGCTCGCGGGTCTCCCGCTCGCGCAGTGCGCCGTCCCGTACCAGCAGCCAGTTGTCGAAGAGCACGCCCTCCTCCTGGATGGTGCGGCTGAAGGCGGGCATGGAGCCGGGCGTGATGCCGCCGATCTCGGCGTGGTGGCCGCGGGAGGCGACCAGGAACAGCAGCCCGGCGCCGTCGTCGTCGAAGACCGGGGTCACCACGGTGACGTCGGGCAGATGGGTGCCGCCGTGGTACGGGTCGTTGATGGCGTACACATCGCCCGGCCGCATCGCGTCCCCGTTGCGCCGCAGCACCTCCTTGATGGACTCGCCCATGGAACCCAGATGCACCGGGATGTGGGGGGCGTTGGCGATCAGATTGCCTTCCGCGTCGAACAGCGCACAGGAGAAGTCGAGCCGCTCCTTGATGTTGACGGAGTGGGCGGTGTTCTCCAGCCGCAGGCCCATCTGTTCTGCGATCGCCATGAAGAGGCTGTTGAAGACCTCCAGCATCACGGGGTCCACCTCGGTGCCGACCGCGACCGTGCGCGGCCGGGGCCGCACCCGGGTGAGCAGCAGATGGCCGCGGTCGCCCGCGGCGGCCTGCCAGCCGGGGTCGACGACGGTGGTGGCATCCGCCTCGGCGATGATCGCGGGGCCGATGACCCGGTCCGACGGCCGCATCCGGTCGCGCTCGAAGAGCGCCGTCCTCTGCCATCGCCCTTCCGTGAACATCGTGACGGCCGCGACCGGGGACAACTCCCCTTCCCGCGCCACAGGTTCGACGGCGTGGCCTCCGGCGGGCCCCGCCGCGCCCACGGCCTCCACCGACACCGACTCCACGACCAGCGGCTTGTCCATGGTGAAGGCGTAGCGGGTGCGGTGTGCCCGGACGAAGTCGGCGGTCATCGCGGGGACGGAGTCCAGACGGACGGGGATGCCGGCGTCCGTGCCCGCGTACCGCAGGTGCACCCGGGCCGTGGCGTCCAGGGTGTCCTCCGGAACGCCGTCGGCGAGCAGTTCCGCGCGGGTCTGCCCGGCCAGCAGGTCGCACAGCCCGCGCACCGTCGGCAGCGTCTGCTCGGTCAGCTCCGCCTCGACGGCCTGTTCCCGCATGGCGGTGGCGTCGGCGACACCGATGCCGTACGCGGACAGGACGCCCGCGAGCGGCGGCACGATCACCGTGCCGATGCCGAGCGCGTCGGCGACCGCGCAGGCGTGCTGGCCGCCCGCGCCGCCGAAGCTGGTGAGTGCGTAACGGGTGACGTCATGGCCGCGCTGCACGGAGATCTTCTTCACCGCGTTGGCCATATTGAGGACCGCGATGTCGAGAAAGCCCGCCGCGACCTCCTCCGGTCCACGCCGGTCGCCCGTCGCCTCCGCGATCTCCCCGGCGAGCGCGGCGAACCGCTCCCGGACGGCCTCGGCATCCAGCGGCTGGTCGGCGTGCGGGCCGAACACCGCCGGGAAGTGGTCGGCCTGGACGCGGCCGAGCATCACATTCGCGTCCGTGACGGTCAGCGGTCCGCCGCGCCGGTAACTCGCCGGACCGGGGACGGCGCCGGCCGAGTCGGGCCCCACCCGATAGCGGCGCCCGTCGAAGTGGAGCACCGAGCCACCGCCCGCCGCGACGGTGTGGATGTTCATCATGGGTGCGCGCATCCGTACCCCGGCGACCTCGGTGCCGAAGACCCGCTCGAACTCGCCCGCGTAGTGCGACACATCGGTCGAGGTACCGCCCATGTCGAAGCCGATGACCCGGTCGTGTCCCGCCTCGGCGGAGGAGCGCACCATGCCCACCACGCCGCCCGCGGGCCCGGACAGCACCGCGTCCTTGCCGCGGAAGTGCGTGGCCTCCCGCAGCCCGCCGTTGGACTGCATGAACATCAGCCGGATGCCGCGCAGCTCGGCGGCGATGTCCTCGACATAGCGGCGCAGGATCGGCGAGAGATACGCGTCGACCACCGTGGTGTCGCCGCGCGACACCAGCCTCATCAGCGGGCTGACCTCGTGCGAGCAGCTCACCTGGGTGAAGCCCAGGTCACGCGCCGCCGCGCCGACCGCCCGCTCGTGCCCGGCGTGCCGGTATCCGTGCAGCAGGACGACTGCGGCGCTGCGGAAGCCGTCGCGGTAGGCGGTGCGCAGCGCCTCGGTGGCGGCGTCGAGGTCCAGGGCGCGGACGACGCCGCCGTGCGCGTCCACCCGCTCGGGTATCTCGATGACCCGGTCGTACAGCGCCTCCGGCAGCACGATCCGGCGGTCGAACAGGCGGGGGCGGTTCTGGTAGGCGATGCGCAGCGCGTCCCGGAACCCCTCGGTGACGACGAGGACGGTCGGCTCGCCCTTGCGCTCCAAAAGAGCGTTCGTGGCGACGGTGGTGCCCATCTTGACGACGGCGATACGGCCGGCCGGGACCGGGTCGCCGTCGCCGAGCCCCAGCGTCTGCCGGATCCCGGCGACGGCCGCGTCCGTGTAGCGCTCCGGGTGGTGCGACAGCAGCTTGCGAGTGACCAGCCGGCCATCCGGACGTTTGCCGATGACGTCCGTAAAGGTTCCGCCACGGTCGATCCAGAACTCCCAGCGACCCGTCACCCCGCCATTGTCGCAGCGCGCGGCGTCGGATCGGCGGGCTTGCCGCCGGGCGGGTCGGGCGGAAGCCCGTGGGTCACCGAGGCGAGGGCGGCGAGCGCCGCCCGCCGGTCCCGGGCCTCCACAAGCTCTCCGGTGCCCTGGACCCGGTGGCGCCATTCCAGGGCCGCGAGCGCGAGCAGCCCCGGCAGAAGATCGGTGCAGCGGTCCGCGACCCAGCGCGTTCCACGGGTCGCCATCCACCACGCCGCGCCGGCGCGTGAGGGGCCGGGCCCGTCGAGCGCCAGGGACGGCGGTTCGCCGGTGGCGATGGACCGGGCGCTGAGGGCGGTGTGGAACTCCCTGGCCAGCAACCGGTGCCCGAGCTCGCTCGGATGCAGCCGGTCCACACTCCACGCCCGCCGGTCGGCGACCCACGCATGGCTCCCGAGCTCCACATGGACGGCCTCGTGGCGCTGGGACAGCGCGTGCACCACGGTGTTCACCGCGCGCATACGCCGCCCCAGCGGGCGGGCGAGCGCGGACGGCAGCCCGAGCATCCGCCCGGGGTCGGGCAGACACGCGGTGAGGACCACGGCGCCGTCCGCGCGCAGCGCTCCGATCGTCGTGTCGAGGGCCCGGGCGACCCGGTGGATGTCGAAGGAGTCGCGGAGCGTGTCGTTCCCACCGACCACCACGGACGCCAGATGCGGGCGCGCGCGGCGGGCGGCGGTCAACTGCTCCTCGGCGACATCGGCGGCGAGCGCACCGCTGCGGGACAGATTGACGAGCTCCACCGGCTCGTCGTGCCGTCCGGCCGCGGCGGCGAGCAGCGCGGCCCAGCCGCGCCATCCGCCGCCGGGTGCGGGATCCCCGAGCCCCTCGGTGAGCGAGTCGCCGAGGGCGGCGAACCGCAGCGTGCGCGGGGTGACAGCGCGCGCTGCGCTCACCGCGCACCGCCGACGGGCACACCCGTGCCGCCCTTGACGCCGAGCTCGGCGGACGCGTCATGCGCCGCCAGGAAGGAGGCCACCGCCGCCGGCCAGCCGTAGCGCTCGGCACGGTGGCGGGCCGCCTCGCGGCGGGCGGGCTCCGGGCGGGCCAGGACGCGTTCCACCGCATCCGCGAAGGCCGGGCCGCTGTCGGCCGCCGTCTCGCCCGCCGCACCGACGATGTCCGGAAGGGCGGAGAGCGCGCTGACGACGACGGGCGAACCGCACGCCAGCGCCTCCAGCGCGGCCAGCCCGAAGGTCTCCGCCGGGCCCGGCGCCAGGACCACGTCCGCGCTCGCCTGGACCGCCGCGAGCCTCGTCCGGTCCGGCACATGGCCGAGGAAGACGGCCGGCAGTCCCTCCTCGCGGACACGTGCCTCCAGCCGCGGACGCATCGGGCCGTCCCCCGCGACCACCAGCGCCGCCGGGACGCCCCGCCGCCGCAGCTCGGCGAGCGCGTCGAGCGCGCGGCCCGGACGCTTCTCCGGGGAGAGCCGCGAACACATCGCCAGCAGCACACCGGCCGCACCGCGATGGTGATCACGCAGCCCGGCGTCGTGATGAGACGGATGAAAGTGGTCGAGGTCGACACCCAGGGGGGCGCGTACGACATTCCGCGCGCCGATCCGGACAAACTCGCGCGCCGCCCACGCCGTCGTACAGACGACGCGTGAATACGACCGCGCGGTGCGCAGGTTCAGCCGGTCGGCCGCCCCCCGGGCAAAGGCGTCCGGCACGCCCCAGGTGCGCAGCACGGCGTCCGCGCTCTCATGGGAGACCATCACGCCGGGCACCCGGGCGCGGCGTGCCCACTCCCCCGTCCAGCGCAGCGTGGTGCGGTCCGACACCTCGAGCCGGTCGGGCGCGAGAGCGTCGAGCAGCCTGGCCACCCGCCGCCGGTCGGTCAGGACGCGGTAGCCGCCGGTGCCGGGGACGCACGGCCCGGGAAGGGTGATCACCCGGCCCTGCCGGGTGTGCTCGTCCGAGCCGCGCTCACCCGGCACCACCAGGACGGCCTCGTGCCCCGCCGCCTGATAGCCCGCCCCGAGCTCGCGCAGAGCGGTGCGCAGCCCGCCGGAGGCGGGGGTCACGAAGTTGGCGAGCCGAACAATGCGCAACCCGCTCATGCCGCCACCGCCGTACGGTCCGTCAGCACCTCGGCGTAATGGTCGATCAGCTGGTCGACGATCGCCCCCCAGGTGCGGCCCTCAACCGCTTCCCGGCCCGCGCGCCCCAGCCCCGACCGCAGCCCGGGATCGGCCGTGAGCCGCGAGACGGCCTCACTCACCTCGGTCGCGTCGCCTGGCGGCACCAGCAGCCCGGTCCGCCCGTGGTCGACCAGGTCGAGCGGGCCACCCGCGGCCGGGGCCACCACCGGTACGCCACTGGCCTGCGCCTCCTGCACCGTCTGGCAGAAGGTCTCCTGCGGTCCGGTGTGCACGAAGACGTCCAGCGACGCGAAGATCCGGGCCAGCTCCCCGCCGGTACGACGGCCCAGGAAGCGGGCCCCCGGCATGGCGGCGCGCAGCGCGGGCTCGCTCGGCCCGTCCCCGACCACCACCACCCGGACGCCGGGCAGCAGACACAACGGCGCCAGCAGCTCGACGTTCTTCTCCGGGGCGAGGCGCCCGACATAGCCGACGATCAGCTCACCCCCAGGGGCGAGCCTCCGGCGCAGATCCGGGTCCCGGCGCGCCGGCTGGAACCGTTCCGTATCGACGCCACGCGGCCACAGCCGGACCCGGGGCACACCGTGCTCGTCGAGATCGCGGGCCGCGGCGGTGGACGGGGCCAGCGTACGGTCGGCCGCGGTGTGCACGGCCCGTATCCGCCGCCAGGCGGCGTTCTCGCCGGCGCCGAGATAGGTACGGGCGTAGCCGCCCAGATCGGTCTGGTACACGGCGACGGTGGGAATCCGCAGCCGCAGCGCGGCTGTCATCCCGCGCGCGCCGAGCACGAAGGGGCTGGCGAGGTGGACGACGTCGCTCTTGTGCGAGGTGATGGCACTCGCGAGCCGCCGGCTGGGCAGCGCGAGCCGCACCTGCGGATAGCCGGGCAGCGGCAGGGACGCGATCCGGACCACGGGATAGGGCCGCGACCGGTCGAGCTCGCTCTCCGGTGGCGGTCCTCCGGGGGGACCGGCCGGGGCGATGACGAGGGGATGATGACCGCGCCGATGGAGATGGTCGGCGGTCTGCAGCGTGCAATGAGCGACGCCGTTGATGTCGGGCGGAAAGGATTCGGTCACGATGGCGACTCGCATACCGGTGTTCTCGGCGTACGAAGGGTGGCTGCGGCGTCCTGCACGTTTCGCTCGGTGGAACGTCCCATGAGCGTTGGCCTTCAGCCGTTCATCAGCGGACGAACCGCCCCGAATCGCTGAGGAGCCACCTCACCGGTGGCGCAAAATGATCGCCACGCCACCGGGCCGGGGCCGGGGCGGCGCCCGTCGGCGCCACGCACCGGGAGCCGCCACCCGGCGTCAGACCCCAGCAGCGTCAGGCCCGATCCGACTGCGCACAGCCGTCTGCACCTCCGCCTCCTCCGCCGGATCGGCGGCCAGACGACGGAGCCTGTCCACGACACGAGCCTCCGCGGTGGCCGCGTGCCGGGCGGCGAGCTCACGCGTGCTCTCCTCGCAGTCCCACAGGCATTCGACGGCGAACCCCGCCGCGAAGGACGGATCGGTGGCGGCCAGGGCGCGGGCGGCACGCCCGCGCAGATGAGAGGAGGCCGTCTCGCGGTAGACATGGCGCAGCACGGGCGCGGCACAGGTGACGGCAAGGCGTCCGGCACCGTCGACGAGCGTCCACAGGGCCTGCGCGTCCGGGCCCTGAGTCCGAACCGTGCGCCGCAGAGCCGAGAGCACCAGCGCGGCGTCGTACTGACCGCCACGGCAGGCGAGCATCGCGGCGGCGGCGTCGCCGAGGGCGTCGGGACGGTGGGCCCAGATCCGGGCGCGGTCGAGGGCGGCGATGCTGCGCATGCGTTCGAAGGAGGAGAGGGCCGCCTGGGCGACCAGTTCCGTGGCGCCCGACTCGGTCACGGCGGCCTCGATCAGGTCGAGCACCTCGGGGTCGCCGGTCTCCGCGAGGTGCCGCAGGGCCGCCGCGCGGGCCGCGTCCGGCGCGGACGCGGCGGCGGCCAGCAGCTCGGGCCGGTCTTCGGGACCCGCGACGGCGGCCAGGCAGCGGGCCGCCGCGTCGGGGCGGCGGGCGCCCGGCCCCTGGTCGTGTTCTCGCTGGGCCCACAGGAGGACGTCATGGACGCTCCACCCGGGGCGCGGTCCGGAGGGCCGGAGCTGGCGCTGCCAGCGGTCGAAGGCGCCCTGCTCCTGCGCGGCGCGCACCCGCGGGCCGTAGTACGGGTCGTCGGCCCACAGCCGCCAGGGCCGTGGCTCGTAGGCGCCGCGCACGGCGGCGGTGAGCTCGGCGTCGCCGTCGGGGGTCTCCGGGAAGCGGGCGAGGATCGCGGGGGCCAGGGCGCGCAGTCCGTTGTCGTCGTCGCGCAGGGCCAGCTCGTCGAGGGCCCATTCCCAGTTGCTCCCCGCCCCTGCGTAGCGGCGCAGCAGCCGCAGGGCGTCCGTCCGCTGGTAGGCGGCGAGGTGGCCGAGGACGGCGAGGGCGAGGCCGGTGCGCTCCTCGTCGGTGTTGACGAGGTCGTCGGGGTGGAAGAGGTGCTGTTCGATCTCGTCGAGTCCGGCGTCGAGATCCAGGCAGAGCCTGGCGTAGTACAGGGAGCGGTTCTCGACCTGCCAGTCACGGCGGGGGTCGTGCAGCACACAGTGGTGCAGTGCCGCGAGCGCCTCGGCCCGCGGCGCGGCGAGGGCGTGCAGGGTCCCGTCGCCGCGGCCTCGCTGAAGGAGGCCGAGCAGGGTGCCGCTGGGCGCTATGTCTGGATCGAACATGAGGTCAGCATCCGGTGCGGGAGGGTCGCTGGCAACGGGATTTCCGCTGACCGGCATTCTTGCCGGGGTCCTGGCGCCGTATGCCTGATGGACGCCGTGGACTGAGGGATTCCCGAGCGCCGCAGCCTACCCGGAATCCTGGCCTCCGCCGAGTCGCGGCCGACCTGCACCCCCAGAGCCGCTGACATATGCCGGAAGCACCACCGGATCGGGTAGTGCCAAACCGCTTACGGGACGTCGCAGCCTGTGCAAGAGTCGTAACCGGTCCCTCCCTCAGAACCGGCCGCGCCGCGCCCGTATCGGAGAACGTCATGCCGTCCCCCCGCTCCGCGGACCACTCCGCCGTGCAGCCTCCCCAGCGCGGCACGGTGGACGCCCTCATCTCCCAGACCCAGCGGCTCCGCGGCGGGGTCGACGCGGTCCGCCGCGATACGACGGCTGACATAGCCGGTACGGACGATCCCCAGCTGCGCTGGCAGCGCGCGCTGTGCGATCTCGCCGTTCACCATCTGGACGATCTGGGCCGGCATCTGGACCAGCTGCGCGAGGGGCTGCCCGCCGACCAGGGGCCCGAGGCCGAACTCGACACCGAAGCCGCCACCGCGACCGGGGCAGCGGCGGCAGCCCCGGCGCCCTGGGCAACCGGGGAGGCGCGGTGGACCCCGCCACCCGCAGCCGCCACCGCGGACCGCGACTCGCTGCTCAGCCGCGTCGGCAGCGCCGAGTGGAATCTGCTCACCGACGAGGTGATCTGGTCCGATGAGCTCTGCCGGATCTTCGGCCGCGACCCCGGCGACGGCGGGCTCACCCTCGACGAGCTGCCCTCCTGGGTCTTCTCCGAGGACCAGCCGATCCTGACCGCCATGGTCACGGACTGTCTGGTGGACGGAAAGCCGATCGACGGCGAGTTCCGCGTGGTGCGCGTGGACGGCGTGGTCCGCACCCTCCATATGACGGGCGAGCCCGTGCTCGACACGGACGGCAGCACCGCCTCCATGTGGGCCGTGCTCCGGGACGTCAGCGAGCTGCGCCGCAGTCAGCGGGCGGTGCGGGAGAGCCGTGACTCGCTCCAGCGCCAGCGGCATATCGCCCGCACCGAGCGCCGGCTGGCGGTGGAGCTGCAGGAGGCCGTGCTGCCGCCCTGGCGCGGCGCCCTCCGGTTGCCTCACAGCGGCCACAGAACCCACGACGGCCGGCACGACGGCGACGCACCGGCCGAGCGAGCCGCACCGGCCGAGGGTGCCGCGCTCGACCTCGCCGCCCACTACCTCCCCTCCGAGACCAGCGCCCAGATCGGCGGCGACTGGTACGACGCCCTGGAACTCCCGGACGGCCGCACGCTGCTCAGCGTCGGCGACCTCACCGGCCATGGCGTGGCCGCGACCTCCGGTATGGCCATGCTGCTGGGCGCGGTACGCGGCATGGCGGTGGCCGGGATCGAGCCGGGCCCGCTCATGGGGCGGCTCAACCAGCTGCTCGAGGTCACCTCCCAGCCCGCGCTGGTCAGCGCCGTCTGCGGACGCTATGACCCGGGCACCCGCACGCTGGTGTGGTCGCAGGCCGGACACCCCGCCCCGCTGCTCTTCCGCGACGGAACGGGGCGCGCCCTGCGGCCGCCGGACGGCGTGCTGCTCGGCGCCATGGCCGGGGCCATGTACACCCAGGCAGAGGAGCGGCTGCAGCCGGGCGATCTGCTGGTGATGTACACCGGCGGGCTCGCCCAGGACGCCACGGTGGTCAGCGAGCGGCTGCTCGGTCTCGCGCCACGGTTCACCACCGCCCGCACTGCACGGGAGTGCGTACGGACCGTGGTCGAGGCGTTCGGCGACGAGCGGCGCGAGGACGACGCCTGTGTGCTGATCACCAGGATCGGCGCATAACGTCTCGCCGTAAGACCGGGTGCCGTAAGACCGGGTGCCGTAAGACCGCGTGCCGGACGACCGCGTACGGCGGCCGTCAGATGGTCGCGGTCTTCGCCATGTCGCCCGCCCCTTTGACCCCCGCGCCCTTGGGTCCCTTGCTCCCGCTCCTCGGCAACGCCTGCTGGATCTCCTCGCGCAGCTCCCGGATCGCCGCGTTCGACGCGTACGGCGCGGTGAGCCGGTACATCTCCCGCAGCCGGTCCCAGGTGCGGTGCGAGGAGTTCTGTTCGATCGTGGCCAGCGCCTGGCGGGCGTAGCGGTCCCCCTGTTCGGGGTCGCCGCCGATGAAGCACGCCGAGGCGATCGAGATGTGGTCGAAGATCTGCGACCGCTGACGGCCGCCCTCCCGCATCCGGAGCGCCTCCTTGGCATGGCGCTGGCCGATGGCCGCGACCGAGGGATCGTGCTCGGCCAGAGTGCGGTAGACCAGCCCCTGCATGCCGTGCAGGTCGGCCTCGTTGAACAGCTGCATCCAGCTCGGCGCCGGCCCGTTGTCGCGGTCGGAGACGAACCACTCCTCCGCCTCGCCGAGGGTGCGGCGCACCGCCTGGCCGTGTCCCAGCGACGCCTGCGCCCATGCCTCGATGGTGCAGAACATGGCGCGGGTGCACGGCAGGGCCGCCTCGCCCGCGCCGGACTTGGCGAGCTTCATCAGATCGAGTGCGTCGGCCGGGCGGCCGATGTGCACCATCTGCCGGGCGGCGCGGGAGAGCGCCTCGCTCGCCCGGGGCCGGTCGCCGCCCTCACGGGCGGCGTGCGCGGCGATGACGAAGTACTTCTGGGCGGTGGGCTCAAGGCCGACGTCATGGGACATCCAGCCGGCGAGCACGGCCAGGTTCGCAGCGACACCCCACAATCTGCGTTGCAGGACCTCGGGATGGCGATAGGCGAGCATGCCGCCCACCTCGTTGAGCTGGCCGACCACGGCCTTGCGCTGGAGCCCGCCGCCGCGGGCCGCGTCCCAGGCGCGGAACACCTCGACGGAGGTCTCCAGCGCGTCGATCTCCTGGGAGCCCACGGGGGCGGCTTCATAGCGGTCGAAGCCCGCCGGTTCGACGGACAGGGGGTTGTCGGTACGGGGTGCGTCGGTAGCGAGGGTGGGGTCGGAGAGCAGCCAGTCGCTCATGGCACCGGTGATGGCGGATCCTGCGGCGAGCGCGGCGCCCGCACCCACCAAGCCGCGTCGGTTGAACATAAGGTCCATTCCCGTGAATTCGGTGAGGACCGCGGCCGTGGACTCGGGCGGCCAGAACAGCCCGTCGGCGGACTGCCCCTTTCCCGCGCGCCCACCACGCCCGAAACCGAGATCCTCGATGGTCACGACTCGACCGAGGCGCTCGGTGAACAGGGCGGCCAGCACCTTGGGCACGGGATCGCGCGGCGTCTCACCGGTGTCGATCCAACGCCGCACCCGCGAGGTGTCGGTCGCCAGCTGCGGATGGCCCATGGCCGCCGCCTTCCGGTTCACGAGCCTCGCGAGCTCTCCCTTGGACCAGCCGGCGAGGCCGAAAAGGTCCGCAAGACGGGTATTGGGTTCCCTCGTCACGTCAAGCCCCCAGGTTCCTCGGCTGGCTTGACAGTAACGGCCCCGTCACAAGCTGTGCGACTATTCGCCAGGGTTCGCCAGGGTCCGCCAGATGGTGTGCCACCCGCACGCGGGTGTGATGTAGAAGCGCGTTACCCGGCCCGGTGGCGGCTCGAGCGGAACCGACCGCATTCCCCAGGGTGCGGCCCCGCCGCGGGGCCGGGAGCGTACGCAACTCGTCGGCACACGAAGGGATCTGTCTCGCCCATGTACGCAGCATCGTCCTCCGTGTCCGCCCCGCCCCGGCCGTACCGGCGGCAGCTGCCCGGCACCGGGCCGTACCTCGATCCCGCCCACTCCGGCCGCGCCCGGGCCACCGCCCTCGGCCCTGTGCCGCCCCGCGGGAGACTCGACGTGTCCGGTCCCCAGGGTGCGCAGCTGCGCACCGCGATCGCATCGATCCATCGCATCTGTCCGGAGTTCAACCCGGTGCAGGTGCTGCGACGCAGCGGACGGTCCGTGCTGTTGGTCGGCACGACCGGCCGCACCACCGCGGTCGCCAAGTGTCTGCTGGACCACTCCCCGGCGTGGGCCGAACGGTTCCGCCGGGAAATAACGATGTACCGGGCGTTCGTACGCCAGCGCCCGCCGGTGCGGGTGCCCCGGCTGATCGCCGCCGACCCGGACAACTGCACGCTGGTCATCGAGCGGATGCCCGGGCGGATCGCGGCCTCGCATCGCCACCCCACCGAACCGCCGCCGCGCGCCGATCTGGGAGCCGCGCTGGGCGCGATCCGGCGGATCAATCAGTGGCGGCCGCCCGCCGATCTGTTCGACACCCCCATCGACTACGCCGCCCGGCTCTCCCGCTACCACGAGCTGGGGCTGCTGACCGACCGCGACATGGGCGATGTGCAGAAGCTGCTGCGCGGCCTGTCGCACGCGCCGGGGCGGCAGGTGCCCGGGCAGTTCTGCCATGGCGACGCCCTGTTGAACAACATCCTGCTGTCGCCCTCGGGGGCGGTGCTCCTCGACTGGGACCACGCGGGCTGGTATCTGCCCGGCTATGACCTGGCGACGCTGTGGACGGTCCTGGGTGACGCCCCGGTGGCGCGCCGTCAGATCAGCCAGCTGGCACAGGCCGCCGGTCCGGCCTCGCGGGACTCCTTCCTGGTGAATCTGATGCTGGTGCTGACGCGCGAGATCCGCCAGTACGAGACCGCTGTGCAGCGCACCATGCACGATCCCGCACCGGTGGTGCCGGGCGCGACTCCGGCCGGTGAGGAGCAGCGGCTGCTGCTGCGCCGGCTGCATGACGACTGCGCGATGGCCCGGCGCGCGGTGCGGGCGGCAGTCGGCACCGGGTGAGCCCGAGCGGTGCGTCACCGGTCTGGACCGGTGACGCACCGCAGGCAGGCTGACGTGCGAACACTCCATTGGGCCACACCGATTGACGGATGGCCTGGCAGCGGATACCTCTAAGTGGCTCGGCTCGGTCGGCCCGCCTTGGAGGAGGCTGCAATGCCAGGATCCGCACAGGACAGCGCCCACGACGCGAACAGACCGGCCCCCGGCCCGACGCGGAGGACGACGCTGCGGGGCGCGGGGGCCGCGGCGTCGGCGGCCTTTCTGCTTCCCCTCGTCTCCGCGACGTCCGCCGCGCGGGCCGATCAGCCGGCCGACCAGCCACCAACCGAGGAGCCCGGCGCCGGTGGCGACACCTTGCGCCGGGCCTTCGATGCGGCGGCCTCGGAGTACGGCGTTCCGCTGAGCGTGCTGCTGGGCGTGTCCTATCTGCAGTCCCGCTGGGACGGCCACCGCGGCGCGCCCAGTGTCACCGGCGGCTATGGCCCCATGCACCTCACCGACGCCTACACCGCTCTCTCGGCGGCTCCGCACCACAGCCAGGGCGCCGAGGACGCGCGCGGCGATGCGGCGCGTCCCCTGAGGGTGCCTCAGACCCCCGTCCCCGAGGCCCGGCAGCTGCCCGCGCGGCTGCGCACCCTCAGCCGGGCCGCCGAGCTCACCGGGCTGCCGGCGGAGGCGCTGCGCGGCGACGGGGCGGCCAATGTGCGCGGTGGCGCGGCGCTGCTGGCCGCCGAGCAGAAGCGGCTGGGCCTGCCGCGGAGCGAGGACCCGGCCGACTGGTACGCGGCGGTGGCTGCCTACTCCGGCGGCGAGGACACAACGGCGGCGGCCGTCTTCGCCGACGAGGTGTACGACGTGATCCGCGGCGGTGCGAGCCGTACGACGGGTGACGGCGAGCGGGTGTCCCTGGCCGCCGTGCCCGGCGTGGCCCCCGACCGCCGGCAGCTGCGGGCACTCGGACTGCCCTCCCGTCAGCGGGATCCGCGGGTCGAGGCTCCCAAGAATGTGTCATGCGAGTGGGTCCCCGCCCCGTACGAGCAGTTCGGCGACAACGACTACGGCAATCACGATCTGGGCGACCGCCCCGCGTCCCAGTCGATCGACTACATCATCATCCATGACACCGAGGGCTCCTGGGACACCACCATCAAGCTGGTCCAGGACCCCACCTATGTCTCCTGGCAGTACACCCTGCGCTCCTCCGACGGGCATATCGCCCAGCATGTGCCGCTCAAGGACGTGGCCTGGCACGCGGGCAACTGGTACGTCAACGCCAAGTCCATCGGCCTGGAGCACGAGGGCTTTCTGACCGCCCCCGACGCCTGGTACACGGAGGCGATGTACCGCTCCTCGGCCCGGCTGGTGCGGTATCTCGCGAAACGGTTCGGCATTCCGCTGGACCGTCAGCACATCCTGGGCCACGACAACGTGCCCGGCACGACCACCGCCACCATCAAGGGCATGCACACCGACCCGGGCCCCTACTGGGACTGGGCGCACTACTTCACGCTGCTCGGTGCGCCCTTCCACCGCACCGCGGGCCGCTCCGGCGGTCTGGTGACCATCCGCCCCGACTACGACGCCAACGAGCTGGTCTACACCGACTGCGAGAAGGCGGGCGGGCTGTGCTCCCCGCACGGCTCCGCGGCCGTGCGGCTGCACACCGCGCCCAGCGCGGACGCCCCGCTGGTCAAGGACATCGGGCTGCGCCCGGACGGCTCCGACTCGACGACCGGGGTCAACGACACGGGCGCCCGCGCCACCACCGGGCAGCAGTTCGCGGTCGCCGGGCGCGAGGGCGACTGGACGGCGATCTGGTACCTCGGCCAGCGGGCGTGGTTCCAGAATCCGAAGGGGCGGCCCACGGCGGTGGACGCCAAGGGGCTCGTCGTCACGCCCAGGGCGGGCGCGACGGAGGTCCCGGTGTACGGCCGCGCCTACCCGGAGAAGGAGGCGTACCCGGAGGGCGTACCGGTGCAGGCGGTCTCACCGCTGCCGTACAAGCTTCTCGCCGGGCAGTCGTATCCGCTGGGGCTGCGGACGCAGGGCGAGTATCTGTGGGCGACCACGTTCGATCCGGCCGGGCACAAGGTGGTGCGCGGAAAGGACACGTACCACCAGATCCAGTTCGGTCACCGGGTGGCATTCGTACGGGCCGCGGATGTGACGGTCCGCCGCTCCGGGAAGTGACCCCGCGGCCGTACGGCGTGGTGCAGCCGTACGGCCGCCTCGCGCCCCTCAGCGCTGCTGGAACATCTCCGCGGGCAGCGGCTTGAGCAGCCGGTACAGATCGTCGGTGATCGGCCGGTCCCAGCTGGCGATGGTGACGAGCACGCCGTCGCTGCGGTCGAACTGGGCGCAGGAGATCCGGCCCTCGGAGAGCTTGACGCGGCGCACGATGAGCAGGTTGTCCTCGTGCATGACCGGGCTGTCCTCGGTGTCCACCACATGCACCGGCTCGTCGTTCCCGAGCGCCGCCAGCAGCTGCGTCACCTCGAACGGCACCTGGCCCTCGCCCGCCTCGCGCGCCGGGGACCCCTCGGGCAGATTGCCGATGATCATCGCCGGGCCGCGGCCGCCGAACAGGTCGTAACGCAGGAAAACGCCCTGGCAGGTGCCGTCCGGCGCGGGCAGCAGCCCCGCCCCGAGATCGCCGGGCCAGTCCCCCGGGTCCATGGCGAGGACGTCGAAGTCCGGCCCGGTGGGCGTGGCGGCGCTGCGGCGGCGGAGGAAGGACATGCGGATATGGTACGTGGCCGCACGCCGGTTTCCGTGCCGGGGAGCGCCCGGGAGGCACCGCCCGGCGGGGCCCTCGGCTGAGCTCGTCCCGGAGCCTCAGCGGCCCTCGCCGACCGGGGCTGTGGGCACGATCGCCGTGGCCGGGCCGGCCGGCGGCGACGCCTGGGCGGCCGACGCGCGGCGGGTCCGCCCCAGCAGCTTGGCCAGGCCGGTCCGGTCGGTGCCGACCTTGCGGTAGACGCCGGACAGCAGCCGGACCACGGTACGGACGTCGGTAACCAGATCCTCCGCGATGTGCTCGTCCGCCCAGCCGAGAGCGGCCCGCTCGGCGGCGGCCTGCTCCTGGCTGGTGAGCGTGCCGGTCTCGTCGGCCCGCAACTGGAGGGGGCGCATTCCGGCGGCGGAGAGTTCATCGCGGGCCCGGATCACCAGGGCGTCCGCCCCGCACTGCATCGCGCTCTCCAGCGCCCGGTAGAGCCGGTCGGCGGCTTCCTGGGGCAGGCCGACGCGGCGCAGCGCGGTCCCGTGGTCGACCAGCGCGACGGCCAGTTCATAGCTGGACGGTGAGCGCTCGAGGTGCGCCACGGCCTCCGCCAGGAGCTTGACCCGTTCGGAGCCCTGGGTCACCAGTGCGGCGGCGTGGAGCGTCCGCCCGATCGCGGAGCGGGTGCCGAACTGACGGGCGCGGCGCACGGCCTCCTGGGCGACCCGCATGGCCTGATCGGGATCCGTCAGCGCCACGGCGTGGGCGAGCTCGAGCTGCCAGGGGCACCAGGCGGGGTTGCGCATACCGCGGGCGTCCAGCCGCTCGCCGGCCGCCACGAGCTGCGCCTGGGCCTCCCGGTGCATGCCCTGGGCCAGCAGCAGCTTGCCGTGGACGGCCTGGGCGTCGGGGTAGACCACGGCCTTGGGCACGGTGACGCCGTAGTCGTGGGCGGCGGCGAGTGCGCGGGCCTCCTCCACCCGGCCGCGGCGGAGCAACGTCTCGACCAGGGTGCCGATGGCGGCCCAGTGGGCGGGCGTCGTCCTGCCGACGCGGTCGGCGATCCGCAGCCCCTCCCGGACCAGCTCCTCCGCCTCGGCGAGCCGCCCGCGCCGGTAGCGGATGTAGCCGAGGAGGGTGAGGCCGAAGGCCAGATGGGCGCCGCGCCAGCCCTTGTGCTCGAACTCGGCGATGCCGTTGTTGAACAGTTCCTCGGCCCGCCCGGGCTGGTCGCAGTACATGAACGTCAGGGCGACGAGGATGGGCACCTCGAAGCCCCAGTCGCCGTCGGTCCTGCTGAGCCCGTCGCCCAGCGCCTCCTCGGCGTAGCGCAGGGCGGAGTCGGCCGGTTCGCCGCGCACCACCGCGTCCCAGGCGCGCAGCGCGAGGAGGTAGCGCTCGGCCGAGCCGCGGCCGCTCAGGTGGTCCACGAGCCTGGACAGCCGGCGCGAGCGCGCGGGCGAGTCCGGCTCGTCGGCGCGGAAGGCGCTCCACATGAAGTGCTCCGCCTGCATACGCAGCCGGACGCGGGCGCTGCAGGCCCGCGCGGCCTCTTCGCCGACGATGTGCGCGGCCGTCTCGGTCCGGCCGCTGTGGCCGTAGGCCTGCGCCAGCCGGAGGATGGCGGCCTCGCGGAGGGCGGGGTCCAGTACGGGCTCCTCCAGCGCGGCCCGGAAGTGGTTGATGGTGGTCTCGGGCTCGGTGAGCAGGGCGGAGCAGCCGAGTTCGTAGAGAACGGCCGCGCGCTCCTCGACCCCGGGCGGCTCGCGCAGGGCGCGGGCCAGACAGCGCCGCGCGGCCTCGGGCGCCCCGGCTCGTACGTACTCCCGGGCGGCCTCCCTCAGCTGCTGGACCACCCAGCCGTCGCCCTCCGGGTGCATCTCCAGCAGATGCCGGCCGGCGGCCGCCGAGCCCCGACCCGCGGTGAGCACCACGGTGGCGGCCTGGCCGTGCATGGCCACCCGCAGGGCTCCCGGGATCGCCCGGTAGACGGCGGTGGCGATGAGCGGGTGGAGGTATTCCAGGGGCTGGTTGCCCGGGCGCGGCTGGGCGAGGATGCGGGCGTCGGCGAGCCGGGCCGCGACCTCCGCCGCGTCGGTCTCGCTGAGCCCGGCCACATTGGCGGTCAGCACCGGGGTGGCCTCGATGCCGAGGACGGCGACGGCCCAGGCGAGGCGGACGGCCGCGGTGCCGAGCCGGGTCAGCCGGTCGTTGAGGCCGCTGTCCTTGGCCGAGGAGACCAGCTCGCGCAGGACGGCCAGATTCTCCGGCTGGGGCTTCATCTCACGGTCGCGGATCTTGGCCGTCAGCTCGACGACCTCGAAGGGGTTGCCGCCGGTCACCGCCCAGCACTCGCGGCAGAACGCCTCGTCTGCCTCCTCGCCGAGGACCTCGCGCACGATCCTGCCGACCCCGGCCGGGGTGAGCGGCGCCAGCACATGCGCCCGGGAGCCCTGACGCCCGGTGAGTCCCCGGACCCCGGCGGCGTCGGCGGAAAGGTCTTCCGGGCGGTAGCCGACGGCCAGCAGCATGGGCAGGTCCTCGGCGCGCGGCGCGAACCGGGTGAGCCAGTCCAGCGATTCGGCGTCGGCCCAGTGGACGTCGTCCAGGATCACGACGACCGGGGCGTGTTCGACCGCGTAGCGGGTCACCAGCCAGTCGAGCCCGTCGCGCACGCCCTGCGGGTCGGGCGAGCCGCCGTCGTCGGAGACCACCAGGCCCACGGCGGGCGCGACGATGTCGTACCAGTTGCCCAGTATCCGGCGGTGCTCCTCCTCGCTGGTCGCCGCGAGCACGGGCTGGAAGAGCTGGCGCACCACATGGAAGGCCAGGCCCTGCTCGTGCTCGCCGCCGCGCGCCGACAGCACGGTGCAGCCACGGGCGGCGGCCCGTCGGCGCATCTCGCCGAGCAGCGTGGTCTTGCCGGCGCCGCCCGGCCCGGCGAAGGCGATCACTCCCCCGGTGCGCGGCCCGGACGGATCGCCGGGGCGCGTCCCGCACAGATCCGTCAGCACGCCGTCCACCGCGCCGAGTTCCGACTCCCGCTCCAGCAACGTCAGGCGCGCACGGTTCTGTCGGCTCATGTCGTCCGCCACGTTCTTCCCCTCCGGCAGGTAACGCGAGCGTAGCGCGTCCAGCACGCTCCGTAGCCCCCTATGGAGCGTTTTCCTGACGGCATTGCCAAGGGCATGCGCCAATTCCGATTGCCCTCTATCAATGGCACGTTCGGCACGCGAGGATGACCGGATTAAACGGGTTGGCCCGCCGTTGTGATGTCCTGTGGTATAGGCGACGCGGGCTGCCCCGATCCCGGAGGGGGCGGTTAGGCATGACGGACACGCACGCTTCGCGACCTCACGCCCGACAGGCGGCGCTCATGCGCCGGGCGGCTCTGCTCGACTTCCCGGGCTCCCCCAAGCTCGGCCCCGGCGCGAAGACCGCCAAGGAACACACCATCCGCTGGCTGTCCCGGTTCGACATGGTCCGTGACCGGTCGACGCTGGCCGAGTACGAGGCCCTGGACATGGACCGGCTGGCGGCCTACTTCTGGCCGGAGGCGGCGGGCCCGGACCTGGAGGTGGCCGGCGACCTCCACGCGTGGTTCATCATCTTCGACGACCAGTTCGACGGAGAGATGGGAGAGGACCCCGAGGCCGTCTCCCGCTTCGTGGAGGCCGTCGTGCGCGTCACGGCGACGCCGGACGGGGAGGCGCTCGGCGCCCCGCCGAGCCCGCTCCTGCTGAGCTTCCGCGATCTGTGGCGCCGGATGAACGCGGGGATGCCGCGGGGCTGGCAGGACCGCTTCCGGGGCCATTGGCGCGACTATCTGCGCGCGCACAACCGCGAGGCGCTGACCAGGACGGGCCATGTCTTCTCCTCGCTGGCCACCTATCTGTCCGTCACCCGGCACACGATCGGGGTCCAGCCCTGCCTGGACCTCATCGAGCGCTTCGGCGGCTATACCCTCCCGCCGGCCCTGCACGACAGCGCCCTCTTCGCCGCGATGCGCGAGGCGGCCGACGACGTGGTCATCTTCGCCAACGACCTCGCCTCCCTGGACAAGGAGATGGCCGCCGGGGACGTCCACAACAGCGTGATCGTCCTGCGCGACCGCGAGGGTCGCACCGTGGACGAGGCCGTACGGCGCGTCGCCGACCTCGCCAACTCCCGCTACCGCGGCTTCGAGGAGGCCGCCGCCCTGCTGCCGGCGCTGCTCGCCGACGCCGGGGTGGTGGATCCGGCCGGCCGCCGGGACGCGGAGCACTTCGTCGCCGGCATAGGGCATGTGATGTGCGGCAATCTGGGGTGGTCGCTGCACACGTCCCGGTACGACCAGCGGGGGGTCGAGGCGGTGAGCCGCGGGCGGCAGCGGCCGTGGGCGGACCTGGCGGGGCGGGAGGTGGCGGCCCGGGCGGGGCGTTCGCCGGACTGATGGCTGAGCCCCGGTCAGATTCCTCGGCGGCGGCGCTGGTGGCGGGCCACCCGGGCGCGATTGCCGCAGGACGGCTCGCACCACTCCTGCCGCGGATGCTCCTTGACGAAGTACCGCACGCACCGGGGCGCGGGGCACGCCCGCAACCGCTCCCGCTCCTCCCCGCCCAGGAGCGCGATGGCGTCGGCCGCGAGCGGCGCGACGGGCCGGAGCGGCGCGACTGCGGATCCGGCGAGCCGCTGACGGTACGGGGCCGACTGGCCGATCCGACCGCGTGGATGGCGGGACGCGAGGTCACCGGCCCCCTCGATGCCGACGCCGCGCCGCTCCCGGAGCCGGCCCCATGGCCGTAGCGACGCTCGACCTGTGGAAGGCGGGTCTTACGGCCGTGCCCGACGAGGTGTGGCGGCGCACCGGGCTGCGCGTCCTGATCCTGGCGGACAACGCCCTGACCCGCCTCCCGGCCGCCATCGGGCGGCTGCGGCGGCTCCACACCCTCGACCTCGGCCACAACCACCTCACCGAGGTGCCGGAGGAGATCGGCGATCTGGCCGGTCTCACCCGCTGTCTGTATCTGCACGACAACCGTCTCACCCGGCTGCCGCGCTCGCTCGGCCGGCTGGACCGGCTGGGCTATCTCAACGTCGGCGAGAACCCGCTCGGCGGGCTCCCCCCGGAGCTCGGCTCCATGGCCGCGCTGGTGGAACTGCGCGCCCAGCACAGCGAGCTGGCCGAGCTGCCGGAGTCGGTGGGGCGGCTGGGCTCGCTGCGGGAGCTGTGGCTGCGCGGCAACCGGATCACCGCTCTGCCCCCGGCCCTGGACGGACTGCGCCAATTGCGCCATCTGGAGCTACGGGAGAACGCGCTCACCGCCGTGGACGAGCCGCTGCGCGGGCTGCCCCTGCTGCGCCACCTGGATCTGCGCGGCAACCGGCTGCGTACACTCCCGGACTGGATCGCCGAACTGCCCGCTCTGGAGAAGCTCGATCTGCGCTGGAACAACCTCGATGACCGCGTGGACGAGGCGGACAGCGTCCGGGCGCTGAGGCATCGGGGATGCGTCGTGCTCCTCTGATGCCGCTTCACGGGGCGAGCCGCCCCCGCTCGGGCGGTGCGCCCCGTCACGGCCGATGGGGTCGATCGGTCCTCAGGTGAGGTCGAACTCGCCTTCGCGGGCGCCCAGGACGAAGGCGCGCCATTCGGCCGGGGTGAAGATCAGGGCCGGGCCTTCGGGACGGCGGCCGTGGCGCATGGCGATGAAGCCCTCGACGAAGGCGATCTCCACATCGCCCACGCCCTGGCTGCTCGACTGCCAGTGCGCTCCCGTGAGGTCGAGTTCGGGCTTCTCGCCGCTTCCTGTCGGTGGCTGTGCGGTAGTGGTGGTGTCGGCCACGTCCTGGCTCCTCCCGGGTCGTCGTCCGCGCCCCACCCTAGCGATCGTGACCGGTGCCGGACAGGCCACGAAAGAAGGACGTTCCAGCCCGCTCACCCGGTGGGAGGCTCGCCCGCCGGATCCACATGGCGAAGAACTGCGAGCCCCCGCCACAGGCGTGGCCGAGTGCCTTACGGGCCCCTTCGACCTGGTGTTCCCCCGCGGTGGCCGCCGAGGCCGCGACCGGCGCCTGACGGCGCGCGGCCTCCCCGGCTTCCCCGCACCGGCCTCGCGGTGGCCAGGGGGTAAGACGGGCACACGTGCCCGCACAGCGCGTTGAAGCAGGAAGCCCCCGGCAGGGTCAGACGACCCAGGCCCAATCCCTGGACTTTAGGCCAGGGAGCACGTCAAGGGCGCTCGCACACCGACGGCAGCGAGCGGGCCAGCGCCACCGCGTGCAGCGCGTCCAGCCGCTTCTCGTGGCCGGCGACCACGGCCCCGGCCGCCAGCCGCCCCGTGCAGGAGCGGGCCTGGCGCGCCGGCTGCGCATCCGCGATGGCGCGGACGAGTTCACCATTGATCCGGTTGATCTCCAGCCGGATCTTACCGAGGTCGGGCCGCTCGGTGGGCGCCTGCGAGGGGTCCGCGTCCCAGCGGCGGTAGAGACCGCGCTGGACCACCTTGCTGGCCTCGATCTGGTCGCGGAAGATCCGTACGGTCGCCTCGGGGTCGGCGCCCACCTCCGTGGCCTGCTGGGCGACCGCGTCCAGCACCTGCTGCTCGCGCGCCGGGTCCTCGATCGGGCTGTCCGTGCCCCACTTGGCGGCGGCGACCTGGTCGGCGACCAGCACCCGGTCGGCGGAGAGTTCGGCCACCGGCAGCAGCCGGCCGTGGGGGGCCGTCGCGGGCGTGGCCGGAGCGGCGACGGCCGCACCCGTCCCCGTGACCAGCACGGCGGTGGCCGTGCCCGCGATCAGCACATGGCGCAGGGAGTGGGGCAGTCGCACCGTGGGGCCTCTCTTCTCGGCGGCATGGTGGTCTCGCGGGCGAGAGCCTGGAGTGCGCGGGCTCCGGCACGAGGGGAGACCGTTCCCTTCGCGCCGCGGTCCGGGCCGTGGACGCCCGCAGGGCCGGTCCCGCACCATCGGGACCGGCCCGGTGAGGCTCCGGCGGATCAGACGGGCTGCGGCGGACGGGCCAGCTGGGCCTGCCCGAACAGCAGGGCATAGCCGTCGGGCAGCCGGCCGAGGATGCGCGCCAGCAACTCGGGGCCCGCCAGCCGGGCGAGGACCCCCAGGACCGATCCGGCGTCCCAGCGGGCGGTTGCCCGGGTGGCCCCGGGAGTGTGCGCGGCGATGTCCTTGACGAATCCCCAGCCGGTCAGCGGCTCGGGGCGGGGAACCTCACCGGCGAACATGCGGGCCGCCCGGGTGGGCAACACGGCAGCGAGTGCCACCCGTTCGTCACCGGTGAGCTGCCGGCCGAGAGCGGCCAGTACGGTGCGGGTGACCTCCTCGGCCCTTTCCCGGGTGGGGTAGATCCCGTCGTACCTCACCGCTTCGATCAGCTCGTCGAACGTCATGCCGTGTTCCTGCCGTCCCGGCCGACGCTGGTGGACCATGGCTGCTGTAGCGCCTTTCTCTAGAAGGGTGTGGGGGGCTGGGTCAGGCGGTGAGCTGGTGCGGCCCGTGCGACCCTTCGCTGACCTTGATCTTGCGGGGCTTGGCCTTCTCCAGGACCGGCAGACGCAGGGTCAGCACACCCGCATCGTAGGAGGCGTCGATGCGCTCGGTGTCCAGCGTGTCCCCGAGGATGAGCTGACGGGTGTGGACGCCGGCGGGGCGCTCGGAGGCGATCATCTCCGCGCCCTCGGGAGCGGGCGAGCGGCGCTCGGCCCGGACGGTCAGCACATTGCGTTCGATGTCGAGGTCGATCGTGTCCGGGTTGATGCCCGGCAGATCGAAGTGGACGACGAACTCGTCGCCTGCCCGGTAGGCGTCCATCGGCATCACGGCCGGCCGCACGGCGGTGCCCAGCATCTGCTGGGAGAGCCGGTCCAGTTCACGGAACGCGTCAGTACGCATGAGCATCACAGATCACTCCTTGTCTCTCGCACTGCGTGCGATGCCCTACGCCTTCTTATATAGCGTGGCCGACATAAAGTTGACAACCCCACACTCAAGAAAGGCGGTGACCAGGGTGAATCCGAACCCAAAGACCTATTTGTCAGCCGCCAGGAACACCTCTACGGCTGTCAGGAACTCCTCGGGGCACCGCTCATGGACCAGATGGCCCGCGTCGATGGTGACCAGGCGGCAGTCGGGTATGCGCTCGGCCATCTCGGCGAGCAGCTCCTGCGGAATATGGCTGGTCGGCCCGCCGCCGATCACCAGGGTCGGGGCGGTGATGGCCGCGAGGTCCTCGGTCCACCGGGGGTCGGGGGCGTTGCGCTGCTCGGTGAACTGGGTCTTGACGGCCCAGTCGAAGGCCATCCGCCCCTGGGGGCGCGGGGGCACCGCCAGCGGCGGGTCCTGGGGCAGCAGCGGCGGAGCGTCCTCGATGACCAGCCGATCCACCAGAGGTGGGTAGCGCTGGGCGAGGAGATAGGCGACCACGCCGCCGTAGGAGTGCCCGATGAGCGTGACGGACGGCAGACCGAGCGCCGCCAGGAACCCCGCGACCTCGTCCCGCAGCAGCTCCAGGGCGTACTCCCCCGGCCAGTCGCTGGCACCGTGGCCGCGCAGATCGAGTGCGTACACCCGGCGGCCCGGGGCGAGTCGCGGCGCGACAGTGAGCCAGTCGACGCCGCCCTCGCCGAGGCCGTGCAGCAGCAGGACGGGCGGGTCGCCCGCGGTTCCCCACACCCGGTAGGCCAGCTCCACCCCGTCCACCTCGACCGTGTCAAGTGTGTGCATACGGGGGAGGATACGGCCGGGATACCGCGGGTCACACCGGTCGCTCACGGCCTTCCCAGTACGGTTCGCGCAACCGCCGCTTGTAGAGCTTGCCGTTGGGGTCGCGCGGCATCTCCTCGGTAAAGTCCAGGGACTTGGGGCGTTTGTAGCCCGCCAGCCGCCGTGCGCAGTGGTCGAGGATGGCGCCGGCCAGCTCGGGGCCCGGCGCATGCCCCTCGGCGGGCTCCACGACGGCCTTGACCTCCTCACCCCAGTCGACGTGCGGTATGCCGAAGGCGGCGGCGTCGGCGACGGCGGGGTGGGTGAGCAGCGCGGCCTCGATCTCGGCGGGGTAGATGTTGACGCCGCCCGAGATGATCATGTCGATCTTGCGGTCGCGCAGATAGAGATAGCCGTCCTCGTCGAGGAGTCCGAGGTCGCCGACGGTGAAAAAGTCGCCGATGCGGTTCTTCCTCGTCTTGCTCCGGTCCTTGTGGTAGACGAAGCCGCCCGTGCTCATCTTCATGTAGATGGTGCCGACTTCACCGGCGGGGAGCCGGGTGCCCTCGTCGTCGAAGATCGCGATTTCGCTGATGGGCCAGGCCCTGCCCACCGTCCCGGGCTTCTTCAGCCAGTCCTCGGCGGTGGCGAAGGCGCCGCCGCCCTCGCTCGCCGCGTAGTACTCCTCCACGCACGTCCCCCACCAGTCGATCATGGCGCGCTTGATGTGGTCGGGGCAGGGCGCGGCGCCGTGGATGGCGTGACGCATCGAGGAGACGTCGTAGAACCGCCGGACCTCCTCGGGCAGGGCCAGCAGCCGATGGAACTGCGTGGGCACCATATGGGTGTGCGTGACACGGTGGGCTTCGATGAGACGCAGCATCTCCCGGGGCGTCCACGCGTCCATCAGCACCAGAGGGTGGCCGATGTAAAGGGACGAGGCCGCGAACGTATGTACGGCCGTGTGGTACAGCGGTGAGCACACCAGATGGACATGGCCGGCCTCCTCGACCTGAGGTGTGATGCCGAAGATGCGCAGAAAGCCGCCGAGAGGGCTCTCCTCGGGGGGTTTTCCGGTCAGCGGACGGCGGATGCCTCGTGGGCGGCCCGTCGTGCCGGAGGTGTAGTTCATCACCCAGCCCAGCTCTCGGCCGGCGGGCGGCTCCTCCGGCTGCCCTTCGAGGAGTGCGGCGTACGGGCGGAAGCCGTCGATGGCGCCCACCGCGTAGCGGTGGGTCGCGGGCAGCCGCGCCTCGTCGGCCGCCAGGGCGGCCTGTTCGCCGAAGCGCTCGTGGGCGATCAGCACCTTGGCGCCCGAGTCGGAGACGATCCAGGCGATCTCAGGGCCGGTCAAGTGGTGGTTGACGGGCACGAGATAGAGCCCGGCCTGGGTGGCGGCGAGGGTCGCGGCGAAGAACTCGGCGCCGTTGGGCAGCACCACCGCGAAGGAGTCGCCACGCCGCAGCCCGGCCGCGCGCAGCCCGCCGACCAGCCGGTTGCACGCGCTGTGCAGCCGGGCGGCGGTCCACTCCGCGCCGTCCGGGGCGATCAGCACGGTACGGCCGGGGTCCGACTGCGCCTGGGTCCAGAAGCCATGGGGAATGCCGCTCGTCTCACTCATCGGATCGTCCTCCTCCTCAAGCGCGTCCGGCGATGTGGTTGACGCGTTCGATGGCCCGCTCGAACCCCCGGGTCAGATCGTCGAAGACCGCCCGCACGGCGCGGGTGGAGTCCATCAGGAGCGAATGATGTGCGCTGCCGGCGAGCGTGGCGAGGAGAACGCCGTGGTCGTGGGCGCGGGTGACGACATCGGGGGGCGGTGCGCCGAGGGCGCTCGCCGGGAGCTTCACGGGGTAGTCGAAGGCGATGTCGGGTTCGCCGCGGGCGACATGCTCCAGCCAGCCGGTGATCCGCCGGCCGGACGCCTCGCCCTCGGCGAGCTCGGGGACGCCGTACGCGGCGAGCGTCTTCCAGGACGAAGGCGCGGTGCCCCTCGGGGATCATCGCCTCGAGATCGGCCTCGGTGACCCCCTCCACCTGGTTCACGGGCATCACCACATCGACGCAGTACGTTTGCCGTCGGTGTGCCCCCGCATTCGGTCGAGGTCGCGGGCCAGCTCCTCACCCGCGCCGTAGCGGACCGCGCCGAGCACACCGAACCCGCCGGCCCGAGTGATCGCCGCGGCCACGGCGGGGAACGGGGTGAAGCCGAAGATGGCGTGCTCGACGCCCAGCCTTGTACTCAACTCCGTCTCCATGGGCGGCAGGATGCCGCAGGGGGCAGGACGAGGGAAGAGCTTTCTGACGAAAGGTCAGATTCTTTGCCGCGAACGCCGCCCCGGAAGCCGCCGCGAACGCCGCCCCGAACGCCGCCCCGGATGCCGCCGCCGCGGACGCGATCGTGCCGTGACTACTTCCCCAGCACCGCCATCGCCGCGTTGTGCCCGGGGATCCCGCTCACCCCGCCGCCGCGCACGGCGCCCGCACCGCACAGCAGCACATTGGCGTGGCGCGTCTCCACCCCCCAGCGGCCCGTCCCCTCCTGGGCGTAGGGGAACGCCAGGTCGCGGTGGAAGATGTTGCCGCCGGGCAGGCGCAGCTCCCGGTCCAGATCCAGCGGGCTCTTCGCCTCGATGCACGGCCTTCCGTCGGCGTCGTACGCCAGACAGTCGGCGATCGGCTCGGCGAGATGCGCGTCGAGCTGCGCGAGCGTGGCATCCAGCAGCGCGGTGCGTGCCCCGTCGTTGTCCTGGGCGAACAGCCGGGCGGGGGTGTGCAGTCCGAACAGGGTCAGGGTCTGATAGCCCTGGGCCGCCAGCTCCGGGCCGAGGATCGAGGGATCGGTCAGCGAATGGCAGTAGATCTCCGACGGCGGACGGCGCGGCAGCTCGCCCGCGGCGGCCTGACGGTACGCCTCCTCCAGCGCGCCGTACCCCTCGGCGACGTGGAACGTCCCCGAGAACGCCTCGCGCGGGTCGGCCTCGCGGTCCCGCAGCGCGGGCAGCCGCCGCAGCAGCATGTTCACCTTCAGCTGCGCTCCCTCGGCGGGCGGGGCGGGCGGCTCCTCGCCCAGCAGCCGCGCCAGCTCCCTGGGCGCGGCCCCGGACAGCACATACCGGGCCGCCACCGTGCCGCCGCCGTCCTCGCCTTCGTAGGTGATCTCCGCCGAGGTCCCGTCGGTGGCGATCTCGGTCACCTCGCGGCCGGTCTCGATCCGCGCGCCCGCCGCGCGGGCCGCGTCGGCGAGCGCGTCGGTGAGCGCCCCCATCCCGCCGACGGGCACATCCCAGTCCCCGGTACCGCCGCCGATCACGTGGTAGAGGAAGCAGCGGTTCTGACGCAGCGAGGGATCATGGGCGTGCGCGAAGGTGCCGATCAGCGCGTCGGTGAGCACCACGCCCCGGACGAGGTCGTCCTGGAACTCCGCCTCGATCGCCTCCCCCACCGGCCGCTCGAACAGCGCCTCCCACGCGGCGTCGTCCCCGATCCGCGCCCGCAGCTCCTCCCGGCTGGGCAGCGGCTCCGTCAGCGTCGGAAAGACCCGCTCGGCGACGCGCTGTGTCATCCCGTAGAAGCGCTCCCAGGCCGCGTACTCGCGGTCCGCCCCGGTGAGGCGCTCGAACGCCGCACGCGTGCGGGCCGTGCCGCCGGTGTCCACCAGCAGCCCGGTCGCCCGCCCGCCCCGGACATCGGGCGTGTACGAGGACACCGCCCGCTTGCGCACCGCGAACCGCAGCCCGAGATCCTCCACGATCCGCCGCGGCAACAGGCTGACCAGATAGGAGTAGCGGGAGAGCCGCGCGTCGACCCCGGCGAAGGGCCGGGTGGACACGGCCGCGCCACCGGTGTGGTCCAGCCGCTCCAGCACCAGCACGCTGCGCCCGGCCCGGGCGAGATAGGCGGCGGCGACCAGGCCGTTGTGGCCACCTCCGACGATGACGACGTCGTACGCATCGCTGTGAGACATACCCCCTGGTTAGCACGTGGTGATCGCCGGGGCCAGGGCTGGGCGATCACCCCTGCCGCTGGTGTTGCACCGCCATCCGGCGGGGCGGTCCGGCCGGCTCGGGCCGGTGGCCCAACTGCTCCAGACAGTGCGCCTCGTCGCCGCGGCTGGTGAGAGTGTCGGGGTGGTCCGGGCCCAGGACACGGGTGCGGGCGCGGGCCACCTGGCGGTACTGGGCGAGGGCGTCGGACCAGCGGCCGAGCCAGCCGAGAGCGACGGCGATCTCGCGGCGGCTGACCAGGGTGTCCGGGTGGGCCGGGCCCAGAGCGCGCTCGCGCAGGGCGCAGACCTCACGCGCCTCGGCCAGGGCCTCCTCCCAGCGGCCCAGGCGGCCGAGGCTGACGCCGAGGCCGTGGCGGGCGCGCAGGGTCTCCGGGGCCAGCGGGCCCTGGGCGCGGGTGCGGTCGTCGACGAGGGCACGGTAGACCGTCAGGGCCTCCGTGCTGCGGTGCAGCCGGCCCAGGCTGATGCCGACCTCGTAGCGGGCGGCGAGGGTGTCGGGGTGGCCGGGGCCGAGGGTGCGGGCGCGGGCGGCGGCCACCTCGCGGTAGGTCCCCAGCGCCTCCTCCCAGCGGCCCAGCCGGCCCAGCGCGTACGCCACTTCGTACCGGGTGACCAGGGTGTCGGGGTGGCCGGGGCCGAGCACCCGGGCGCGGGCGGCGGCAACCTCGCGCGCCATGCGGTACGAGTCGTCGAGGCGGCCCAGACAGCCCAAGGTGAAGGCGAGGTTGTGGCGGCAGCGCAGGGTGTCCGGATGGTCGGCGCCCATGGTGCGCTCACGGGCGGCGAGCACCGCCGTGTAGATCCGGTATGCCTCGGCGCAGCGGCCGAGGCGGCCCAGGACGAACGCGGTCTCCTGTCGGGCGGCGAGGGTGTCCGGATGGCCGGGGCCCAGCGCCCGCTCACGGCCCGCCGCGACCCGCTCGTACTCGCGCAGTGCGTCGCCGGGGCGGCCCAGCAACCCGAGGGCGAAGGCGCTCTCGTAGCGGCTGGTCAGGGTCTCCGGGTGGTCGGCGCCCAGAAGGCCCTCCCGCTCGGCGGCGACCGCGCGGTGCGCGTCGGCCGCCTCCTCCCAGCGGCCCAGCCGCCCCAGGACCAGCGCGGCGCGGTGCCGGTCGGCGAGCCGGGCGGCCGCTTCGGAGGGTGGCGCGGGGAGCGCCGGGCGCGGGGCGGGGCCGGCCGGGCCGCCGGTCCAGGCGCCGGTGAGCACCGCGGGCGGGTCGTCCGCGGTGGCCTGCCGGATCCCGCAGGCGGTGACGTCCGCCTTGGAGCCGGTGGTCATGTCGCGGGCCCATGACGGGAGGTGCGGCGCCCTGGGGCCGTTGGCCCCGGCCCCGCCACGGGTGTGCGGGAACATGGCCGCCATCGGCTGCCGGGCGGCGCGTGCCGAGGCGATCCGCTCGGCGAGGTCCACGGCGTCACGCGGCCGCCCCTCCGGGGCCTTGGCGAGCAGATCGAGGACCACGCGCTCGAACCGCTCGGGGAGTTCGGGCCGGTGGCGGCGCGGCGGGGCGGGCGGGGTGTCGCGGTGGCCGACGAGGATCGCCCAGGCGTCGTCGAGGTCGAACGGCGGCACACCGGTGGCGAGTTCGTAGAGCACGCAGCCCAGCGAGTAGAGATCGCTGCGATGGTCGACCGAGCCGCCCGCGATCTGCTCGGGCGACATGTAGTGCGGGGTGCCCATGGCGATACCGGTGCCGGTGAGCCGGGCGGTGAGGCCCACGTCATGGCCGAGGCGGGCGATCCCGAAGTCGCAGAGCTTCACGCTGCCGTCGGCCAGCCGCATGATGTTGGCGGGCTTCAGATCGCGGTGCACGATGCCCTGGTCATGGGTGTAGGCGAGGGCGGCGGCCACCTGCCCGGCGATGTCGATCACATCGGGCACCGGCAGTGGACAGTGCTTGTTGTCCTCCAGCAACTCGCTGAGGTTGCGCCCCTCCAGTAACTCCATGACCAGGAACAGCACGCCCTCGTGCTCGCCGAAATCATGCACCACGGTCACCCCGCGATGCTGCAGCGCCGCGGCCACCCGCGCCTCGCGGCGGAAGCGCTCGCGCAGCACATCGGTGAACGACCGGTCGTGCTGCGGCCCCATCGGCTTGAGGCATTTGACGGCGACGCGCCGGCCGAGCGACTCGTCACGCGCCCGCCACACCTCGCCCATTCCCCCGCGCCCGATCAGGTCGAGCAGTCGGTACCGGCCCTGGATCAGCCTGGTGTCCGCCATTCTCCCCCTGCCTCCGGCGGAAGGTGCACCCTCCCGCCGCCCCCGTGAATGCCGGCCGCGCGCCATGGCGCCCCCGGCCCATCCCCGCTGTCCAGTATGGCCGCGCTTTTGCGGAGTTTGTAGGGCGAGGGACGACTGCCGGGACCGATTCGCTCGACGGCCCGCAGAATGTGCTTGGGCGGCAGCTGCCAGCGGAGCTTCGGAGGGACACAGCGCAGCGCCCTGCCCGTCGCCCGCAAACGGCGAGTGACGACAGCGGGAGCGGGCGCCGGACGCACGTACAGCTCATGGGCGTACGGAGGCAGGGACGCATAGGCGAGCGCGGCGAAGCGCCCCCAGATCACCTCACGCGCCGGCACCAGCGCGGCATGGACCGGGGGTCTGCGCAAAAAGGCGTCGACCTCACGCGCCTCGGGGGTGTCGGCCAGTTCGGGGCGCACCTTCTCGAAGTACGCGGCCAGCGCCGTCGTATCGGCCGGCACCTCGGCGGGGTCGAGGCCGACCAGCCGGGCGGATACGACGTTCTCGGCGACATAGGAGTCCGCCTGGGTGTCGGTGAGCGGAAAGCCGGAGCGCCGCACGACATGCAGATACGAGGCGATCTCGGCGCAGTGCACCCACAGCAGCAGCTCGGGCTCGTCGACGCGGTGGCGGATGCCGGTGACGGGGTCGGTCACCGACAGTCTCCGGTGGATCGACCGGACCCTGGCGCCGGCCCGCTCGGCCGCCTCGACGGTGCCGTAGGTGATGGTGGCGACGAACCGCGCGGTGCGGATCAGCCGGCCCCAGGCGTCCTCGCGGAAGTCGGAGTTCTGGGTGACGCCGCGCACCGCGAGCGGATGCAGCGCCTGGAGGTACAGCGCGCGGACACCGGCGATCCACATCATCGGATCGCCGTGCATCTGCCAGGTGACCGATCGTGGACCGAAGAGCCCCGCGTCGACGTCGGACGAACCGGGTCTGAGAGCCGCCGCCATGGCCACCACCTCCTGCGGCCAGGCTATCCCCGGCCCGCCGGCGGCTGTGACCAGGACTGCTGGTTGGCATCATTCCTGGCCGGCACCGGCGAGGCACTGTCCGGGCTGCTGCGGCCGACGAGCCCCGGCCGGGACGCCTCCATACCAGGGGCGCGGAGACGCTGCTGCAGATCTCCCGCTTCTGGACGGACCTCACCGCCTTCGACCCCGAGAGGGGCCGCTACCGGCGGCGGCCTGGGGGCGTCCTGGTGCTGGGATCGAGGGGCGCGGTAGAACGTGTTCCACCAATACGGGGAACCGGTCGTCAGCCCAGCCGTCCGGCCCCCGCCACGCGCGGCGGGCTGTCGTCGCTGCCCCGCCGTGCGACCTGTACCGGCCGGCCCGGGCGCCAGGTCCGTACCACCAGATCCTGGCCCTCCACGGCGGTGTGCACCACCTCGGTCACCTCGGCGCGGAAGAGCTGGAAGGGCTCGGGCGGCCGGACCGCCTCGGCGTAGCGGGCGAGCGACTCACGGTCGGTCACCTCCACGGCCCGGCCGCTGACCCGTACGTCACCCTCGGCCATCCCGGCGTCCGGACCGGGATTGGCCTGGATCGAGAACCGTGGATCGCGGCGCAGATCGAGCGCCTTGCGCGAGTCCGGCATCATGCCGAGCCACAACTCACCGAAGCGGAAGTCCACTTCGAGCGGGGTGACACGCGGCGAGCCGTCCTGGCGCAGGGTGGCCAGGACATGGTGGCGGTAGCGCTGGAAGCGGCCCTGGGCGAAGGAGGCGAAGGCGGGCTCGGCGGCCTGGAATCCGGCCCAGCTGGTAGTCGTGGACCTCGTCATGGCGCCCATGCTGGAACCGTTACCGGACACCCCCTGTCGGGTCTTCTCGGCTTCCAGCTCCCGCGCCTGGTCCGGCGGCAGATGCGCGCTCCACTCGGTGCCGGGCAGCGGGTAGGCGACCCAGGTGCGGGCCCAGGCCGGGAGCCGGGCCTGATCGCGCGGGGTGAGCAGCGCGGTGGGCTCGCGGGCGGCGCGGCGCAGCAGCGCGGGCACGGTGGTGGACCGGTTGTTCCCGCTGGTCTGGGCGGAGGCGCAGCCCGCGTGGTAGGCGACGGGCAGGGCCCGGTCGCCCACCACCAGACAGGGCGGCCGCAGCCCCAGCCGCTGCAGGGCCTTGGCGGCGGTGCGGTAGCGCCCGGTGGTCGTGTCGGACGTCGCCGCCGCATGCCCGAGGACGACGAACTGGCTGGCGAGCTGGAGCGTGATGACCACTCCCATCGCGACGGCCAGATGCTGGGGCGATCGCGCGCCCTGGACGGCGCGCAGGACGAGCCAGGCGATGGGCAGCGCCAGCAGGGCGTAGGAAGGCATCAGGAAGCGCGGCGCGGAGTAGTCGATGAGCAGCAGATACGGGATGGCGAGGGCAGCGGCGCAGACGATGGGCAGCACGGTCAGCGGCAGGCAGGGGGGCCGGCGGTAGCCCGGCCGCCCCAGCCCCACCCGCACCCGGGTCCGCAGCTCATGGCGGTCGCGCAGGGCGACGGAGATCGCGGTGAGGGTCAGCACCGGCAGCGCGAGCCACCATACGGTCAGCTCCGGATGGCGCAGCGGGACCTCGCAGGGGCGGCACAGCTGCGGCCCGTTGAGGCTGCGCAGCGCGGCGCCCACGCTGGAGTGGAGGCCCATGCCGCCCTCGACGTCGCTGGAGACGCGCAGCCGTTCGCCGATGCCGCCGAAGCGGTCGTATGCCTCGCCGATCCACTGGGCGGCGCCCAGCACCAGCCCGCCGACGATCGCGGGCAGGGCGGGCCGCCAGGCGCGTACGAACGCCGCCCCGGCGAGCAGCGGGAGCCCCAGCCACCCCCCGTCCGGGGTGCGCACGAGGGTGACGCCCGCGAGGACGGCGGCCAGCCACCAGCGGGCGTTGCGCTCGTCGGGGACGCGCAGGAACCAGCCGACGGCGGCCACGGCACCGAGCGCCACCCACAGGTTGGGCATCACCGCGGGCCCGCTGATCTGGGTGATCCACAGCCCGGAGAAGAGCAGTGCGGCGAGCGCGACCGTGGCCCGGGGCAGCAGCCGGTTCCACACCCGGAAGGCGGCGTAGAGCGCGCCCGCGGACAGCACCATGAGCAGCACCCGGAGCACCGGAATGGAGGAGGTCGCGGCCACGATGGGCGCGACCAGCAGACTGATGCCGCGCGAGCGCGGTGCGCTGAAGTAGGCGGGCGGGGTGCGCGGGTCCACCTGGGAGACGTACACGGACTCGTCCCAGCCCAGCGCGTGCCCGGTGTGCGGGATCACCACGGCGAGCTGGACGACGGCGTACCCGAGGGCGACCAGCCCGAGCCAGGGCGCGGGGCGCCGATACCGCTTCGGCTGCGGGGGAAGCGGGCGCGGGCGCGCGGCGGCGACCGCCGGTGCGGCAGTATTCTCCATGCGCGCACCATATGATGTCTATGTACCTTTTTCGGCCTATTAGGCCGTTCGGCTCAGCGCTCAAGGGGTGCCATGAACGAGCCGGATCCGTAGGCTGTTCCAGCGATGCACAGCCCCCATCCGGCGGAGGACGGATCCTTGAAAATGCTCATCAACGTCGCCGAGACCGTGGTCGCGGACGCCCTGCGCGGACTGGCCGCCTCCCATCCCGAATTGACGGTGGACGTCGAGAACCGGGTGATCGTCCGGCGGGACGCGCCGGTCGCCGACAAGGTGGGCCTGGTCTCCGGCGGCGGCTCCGGGCATGAGCCATTGCACGGCGGTTTCGTGGGGCCCGGAATGCTCGACGCCGCCTGCCCCGGCGAGGTCTTCACCTCTCCCGTGCCGGATCAGATGGTGCGCGCCGCGGCCGCCGTGGACAGCGGCAACGGCGTTCTGTTCATCGTCAAGAACTACACCGGCGACGTCCTCAACTTCGACATGGCGGCCGAGCTCGCCGAGGACGAGGGCATCACGGTCGCCAGGGTGCTGGTGAACGATGACGTGGCGGTGACCGACAGCCTCTACACGGCGGGCCGGCGCGGCACCGGGGCGACCCTGTTCGTCGAGAAGATCGCGGGCGCGGCGGCCGAGGAGGGCGCGCCGCTGGAACGGGTGGAGGCGATCGCCCGCCGGGTCAACGACTCCTCGCGGAGCTTCGGCGTCGCGCTCAGCGCCTGTTCGACACCGTCCAAGGGCGGCCCGACGTTCGACCTCCCGGCCGGGGAGCTGGAACTGGGCGTGGGCATCCACGGCGAGCCGGGGCGCGAGCGGCGGGCCATGATGACCTCCCGCGAGATCGCCGACTACGCGGTGGACGTGGTGCTGGAGGACCTGCGCCCGGACAGCCCGGTGCTGCTACTGGTCAACGGCATGGGCGGCACCCCGCTGCTGGAGCTGTACGGATTCGCGGCGGAGGTGCACCGGGTGCTCGGCGAGCGCCAGGTGACCGTGGCACGTACGCTCGTCGGCAACTACGTCACGTCACTCGACATGGCGGGCGCTTCGATCACACTGTGCCAGGTGGACGAGGATCTGCTGCGGCTGTGGGACGCGCCCGTACGGACCACCGGACTACGGTGGGGCTGCTGACCCGGGCCGTCCCCCCGCTCCGTACGCTGTCGCCGTTTGCTATCGACCGAGGAGGCGTCCGTGTCCAGCAGTGAATCCGCCATCGAACACGTGCTCGATACCCCCTTCTTCCACCGTTGGCTCGCCGCCGCCGCCGCGTCCGTGACCCGTGAGGCGGCCCGCCTCACCGAGCTGGACTCCGCGATCGGCGACGCCGACCACGGCACCAATATGCGGCGCGGTTTCGCCGCCGTGACGGACGCGCTGGACAAGGAGGCGCCGGGCTCGCCCGGGGCCGCGCTCATCCTGGCCGGGCGCCAGCTGATCTCCAAGGTGGGCGGCGCCTCCGGGCCGCTGTACGGGACGCTGCTGCGGCGCGCGGGCAAGGCGCTCGGCGACGCCGAGGAGATCACCCCACAGCAGCTCGCGGACGCGCTGCGGGCCGGTGTCGACGCCGTGGCGCAGCTGGGCGGCGCCGCGCCCGGCGACAAGACGATGCTGGACGCCCTGATCCCCGCGGTGGAGGCGCTGGGCGCCTCCACCGGGACCTTCGCGGCGGCGGGCGAGGCGGCCGAGAAGGGCGCGCTGGCCACCGTGCCGATGCTGGCACGCAAGGGCAGGGCCAGCTATCTGGGTGAACGCAGCGTCGGGCACCAGGATCCGGGCGCCACCTCGTCGGCCCTGATCATCGTGGCGCTCACGGAGGCGGCCCGATGAGCGACGACGGACAGGACAAGCGGGTCGGGATAGTGCTGGTGTCGCACAGCGCGGCGGTGGCCGATTCGGTGGCCCAACTGGCGACGGGGCTGGCCGGCGGGGCCACCGCGCCCATACGCGCCGCGGGCGGTGGCCCGGACGGCGGCCTCGGCACCAGCCCGGAGCTCATCGCCGAGGCGGCCCACGGGGTCGACCAGGGCGCGGGCGTGGCGGTCCTGGTGGACCTGGGCAGCGCCGTACTGGCCGTCAAGGCGCTGCTGGCCGAGGGCGACGAACTGCCCGAGGGCACCCGGCTGGTGGACGCACCGCTCGTGGAGGGCGCGGTGGCAGCCGTCGTCACCGCCTCCACCGGGGCGGATGTGGACGCGGTCGCCCAGGCGGCCTCGGAGGCGTACGCATACCGCAAGGTCTGAACCGCCGCGCCGTTCCCACGGGGCCCTGCCGATGACGGCAGGGCCCCGTTCATTGTTCAACGAATCCCCGAACCCAATTGGCGGCGCTTATTTCGCCAACACTCCGCGCGTACGGGGCGAGTCGCCTCGTTGTGGACTCCGGATGAAGAGACGGAACAGGCTTCCGAATCCGTCGATCTTGTGACTAGACTGCTGACGTCCGAGTGGGGATCGTCGGCACTCAGGGGGAAATTCATGAGCGTATTCGCGTGGGCCCGCTCACATCCGGCACCCGTCGAACCGATGGTAACCACCCAGGTGCCGAGAAAGCGGCGAAAGCGCTGCGCCCCGGCGCATATTCCGCCCGCGAAAACGGCCTGACCAGCCAAGGACCAGCCGCCCCCTGACCCCTCCGGCCCACGCCCGCCATCGATGCGTGAGCCCATCCGCCGATGCACCGGTCGCCGTCGCGCACACCCGAATCGACCCGGCCCCGTGCCCCGTGCGGCGCGCGCGGCACTCCATCAATTCCCCGTATCCGACCTTCGGTTTCCGCATGCCTTTTTTCTCTTCTTGACCGCACGATTTCCACAGTTCGACGTGGAGGAGTCAGCCTCATGGCCACACCCACGCTCATGCCCGGCCGCTTGGATACGGACGCCGTCCGCGAGTCGGTGGACGTCGCACTCGAAGATTTTCTGACGGCGAAGGCCCGCACCACCCCACAACACCATCTGCCGTATCTGTCCGGACTTCTCAAGGATTTCCTCTCGGGCGGAAAGCGCATCCGGCCCCTGCTGTGCGTCACGGGCTGGCGGGCCGTCGGCGGCGCCGAGGACACCGAGGCCGTGGTCCAGGTGGCCGCCTGCCTGGAGATGTTCCACGCCTTCGCGCTCATCCACGACGACGTCATGGACGACAGCGACACCCGGCGCGGCCGGCCGACCATCCACCGCACCCTGGCCTCGCTCCGCGCCGGCGACCGGAGGCCGGACCAGATCGAGCGGTTCGGCGTCAGCGGCGCGGTGCTGCTCGGCGACCTCGCCCTCACCTGGTCGGACGAGCTCCTGCACGCGGCGGGACTGACCCCCACCCAGCTGGACGCCGTCCTCCCGCTGCTCTCGGAGATGCGCACCGAGGTGATGCTGGGCCAGTACCTCGATCTGCGGGCCACCGGCGAGCTGACCGACGACGTCGAGGCCACGCTCACGGTCAACCGCTACAAGACCGCCAAATACACCATCGAGCGTCCCCTGCACGTCGGAGCCGCCATCGCCGGCGGCGACGCGCGGGCCATGGACGCCTTCACCGCCTACGCCATCCCGCTCGGCGAGGCGTTCCAGCTCCGCGACGATCTGCTGGGCGTGTACGGCGATCCTCAGGCGACCGGAAAGTCCCGGCTGGACGACCTGCGGGCGGGCAAGAACACCACCTTGATCGCGCTGGCCCTGCGCGACGCCGACAGCGCCCAGGCCGAGCGGCTGCGGAACCTGATCGGCAATCCGCTGCTGGACGAGAAGGACGCCGCGACCATCCAGGAGATCTTCGCCGCCACCACCGCCCGGGAAGCCGTCGAGCAGATGATCGACGACCGTCGGCACCAGGCCCTGCGGGCTCTGGACGACGCCCCCTTCACCGCGGACGCGGTCACCGCGCTGCGGCGGATCGCCCGCATGGCCACTGTGAGGAACGCTTGACTTCCTCCCCCGCCTAAAGGCGGGGGGTTCCAGCGGTCGCCCGCTGGGGTTCCTGCTTCACCGACGACCGCCCCGTCCGGGAGGACTCCCGTTGAGGTCTTACACCGTCTCCACAGGCAGACGCCGCCAGCCCGGCGGCGAGAATATTGCGTGCCGCGTTCACGTCGCGGTCATGCACCGTGCCGCAGTCGCACGTCCACTCACGGACGTTCAGCGGCATCTTCGCCGCGACCGTGCCGCAGGCCCCGCACAGCCTGCTGGACGGGAACCAGCGGTCGATCACGACGAGTTCGCGCCCGTACCAGGCGCACTTGTACTCCAGCATCACGCGCAGGTCCGTCCAGGCCGCGTCGGAGATGGCACGCGCGAGCTTGCCGTTCTTCAGCAGGTTGCGGACGGTGAGGTCCTCGATCACGACCGTTTGGTTCTCACGGACGAGCCGAGTCGACAGCTTGTGCAGGAAGTCGCGGCGCCGGTCGGCGATCCGCGCGTGGACCCTGGCGACCCTGCGCCGGGCTTTCTCCCGGTTGGCCGAGCCCTTCGCCTTCCGCGACAGCTCCCGCTGAGCGCGGGCCAGACGGGCCCGGTCACCCCGCTCGTGCCGGGGGTTGGCGATCTTCTCCCCGGTGGACAGGGTCACCAGGGAGGTGATCCCGGCGTCCAGGCCGATCGCCGCGCCGGTGGCGGGGGCGGGGACGGGGGCGATGGTGTCTTCGACGAGCATCGAGACGAACCAGCGTCCGGCGCTGTCGCGGGAGACGGTCGCAGTCGTCGGCTCCGCTCCTTCAGGGAGCGGACGCGACCAGCGGATGTCCAGCGGCTCCGCCATCTTGGCCAACGTCAGTCGCCCCTCGCGCCACGTGAAGGCACTGCGGGTGTACTCGGCCGACGCCCGGGACTTCTTCCGGCTCTTGTAGCGCGGGTACTGCGCGCGCTTGGCGAAGAAGTTCCCGAACGCCGTCTGAAGATGGCGGAGCGCCTGCTGGAGCGGGACGGAGGACACCTGCGTCAGAAAGGCCAGCTCATCGGTCTTCGTCCACTGCGTGAGCGCGGCCGAGGACTGCACGTAGGAGACCCGGCGCTGCTCGCCGTACCAGGCCCGGGTGCGGTCCTCCAGCGCCTTGTTGTACACCAGGCGGACGCAGCCGAACGTGCGAGACAGCTCGGCTGCCTGCTCGTCCGTGGGGTAAAAGCGGTACTTGAACGCCCGCTTGACCTGCTGCGTCACACCTCACACCGTATCAGATTCCGTGTGAGTAGAGGGTGTCGGTCGGTGGACGGTGTACGCCGGTCCGCCCTGGCGGCGAACCGGCTTTCCCTGCCCTGCTCCGCAGGAGCTTCGTTTCCTCCCCGGCCTGAAGACCAGGGTATCCACGAAGGAAGGCCCCGATGACCACTGACCTTTCCACGGCCCGGGCGGCCCAGGACCTCAGCGGCCACAGCGTGCGCCCCTATCTGGCGGAATGCACCCGTCGCTTCCAGGAGACGTTCGCCCGGCACGCCGTCCCCCGGCCCGCCATGGTCGAGTTGAGCGACGCCGAACTCCGCGAGGTGATAGCCGACTGCAACTCGGCGGTGGCCCCCCTCGGGAAGACCGTCTCCGACGAGCGCTGGATCTCCTACATGGGGGTCGTGCTGTGGTCCCAGAGTCCGCGTCACATGAAGGACAGGGAAGCGTTCAAAGCCGTCTGCGTGCTGAACTGCGTGACCTTCGTCTGGGACGACATGGACCCCGCCCTGCACGACTTCGCTCTCTTCCTGCCCCAACTGCGCCGGATCTGCGAGAAGTACTACGGCGCCGAGGACGCGGAGGTGGCCTACGAGGCGGCGCGCGCCTTCGTCACCAGCGACCACATGTTCCGCGACTCGCCCATCAAGGCGGCCCTGTGCACCACCTCCCCGGAACAGTACTTCCGGTTCCGGGTCACGGACATCGGTGTCGACTTCTGGATGAAGATGTCGTACCCGATCTACCGGCACCCGGAGCTCACCGAGCACGCCAAGACGGGCCTCGCGGCCCGCATGACCACCCGCGGCCTCACCATCGTCAATGACTTCTACTCCTACGACCGCGAGGTCGCGCTGGGCCAGATCACCAACTGCTTCCGGCTCTGCGATGTGACCGACGAGACGGCCTTCAGGGAGTTCTTCCAGGCGAGGCTGGACGACATGGTGGAGGACATCGGCTGCATCAAGGCGTTCGACCAAGTCTCCAGGGACGTCTTCCTGGATCTCATCCACGGCAACTTCATCTGGACCACCAGCAACAAGCGGTACAAGGCGGCCGTCAACGATGTGAACTCCCGCATCAGCTGAGGAAGGAGGACCGTGACGTCCGCGAAGACCTCCGGCCGGCCGGCGTGTTCCTGGTCGAGCGGCACCGCGCCCGGCGCGGTGCCACTGCTGGGCCACGCCCTCGCGCTCTGGCGCCGCCCGCTGCCGTTCCTGGCCTCCCTGCCCGCCCACGGCGATGTGGTGGAGGTCAGGATCGGCCCGAGCCGCGCCTACCTCGTCTGCCATCCCGAACTGGTCCGCCAAGTACTGCTCAACCCCCGCGTCTTCGACAAGGGCGGCGTCTTCGACAAGGCGCGGCAGCTGCTCGGGAACAGCCTCTCGGTCTCCCGGGGCGAGGATCACCGCTCGCAGCGGCGGATGATCCAGCCCGCGTTCCACACCCGGCGCATCGCCGACTACACCGCAGCCGTCGCCGAGGACACCCGTGCGGCGATCGGCGCCTGGCGGGCGGGGCAGACTTTGGACCTCGGCGACGCCATGCACGCCCTGCTGATGCGGGTCGCCGCACGGACACTGTTCTCCACCGGGGTCGACGAGGCGACGATCGACGAGGCGCGGCACTGTCTGCGCATCGTCTCCCAGGGCATCTACCGGCGCACCATGGCGCCCTTGGGCATCATGGAGAGGCTCCCCACCCCGGGCAACCGGCGCTACGACCGGGCCAACGCCCGGCTGCGGCAGATCGTCGACGCGATGATCAGCGACCGCCGCCGCTCCGGCGCCGACCACGGCGATCTGCTCTCCACGCTGCTGCGCGCCCGGCACCCGGAGACCGGAGCGAGCCTGACCGACCGCGAGGTCCTCGACCAGGTGGTCACCTTCCTGGTCGCCGGAAGCGAGACCACCGCCTCGACCCTCGCCTTCGTCTTCCACCTCCTCGGCACCCACGCCGAGGCCGAGCAGCGGGTGCACGCCGAGATCGACGAGGCGCTCGGCGACCGCTCGCCCGCCTTCGAGGATCTGCCGAAGCTGGAGTACGTCCGCGCGGTCATCTCCGAGTCGCTGCGGCTGTATCCGCCGTCCTGGATCTCGATGCGGGTCACGGCGTCGGAGACCGCACTCGGCGGCCGGACCCTTCCCGCGGGCACGATGGTCCTCTACAGTGCCCAGGCGCTGCACCACAATCCCCAACTCTTCCCCGCCCCCGAGCGGTTCGACCCCGGGCGCTGGCTCGGCGAGCGGGCCACGGAGGTGCCGCGCGGGGCGCTGCTCCCGTTCGGCGCGGGCAGCCACAAGTGCATCGGGGATGTACTGGCCCTCACCGAGACCGCCCTGATCGTGGCCACGATCGCGAGCCGGTGGCGGCTTCGTCCGGTGCCCGGCTCCCGGCTGCGCCCCGAGCCGAAGGCGACGCTGGAGCCCGGACCGCTGCCCATGGTGTGCCGGCCGCGCTGACCTCGCGGCCGCCGTAAGGCCCGCGCCGCACGGCCGGGCTCCCGTACCTTCCGTACCCACCGTCACTCGCGAGCGAAGGACGTCACCGCATGAGGACCGCGCAGCACCCGGCGACCCACGACTGGAGGTTCGCCACCGCCCCGGGCGGGCTTCCGCTGATCGGCCATGCCGTGCTCATGGGCCGCCGGCCGCTCCAGTTCCTGGCCTCCCTGCCCGCCCACGGCGATCTGGTCGAGCTGCGTCTCGGGCCCCGGCGCGCCTATCTGCCCTGCCATCCGGAGCTGGTCCAGCAGGTGCTGGTGAACGCCCGGGTCTATGACACCGGCGGTCCGGTGAAGGAGACGGCCCGGCCGATCCTGGGCAACGGCCTGATCACCTCCGACTGGGCCGACCACCGCAGGCAGCGGCGGCTGGTGCAGCCCGCCTTCCACCCCGCCCGGATCGCGACGTACGCCGAGGTGATGGAGCGCGAATGCGCGGCCGAGTCGCGGTCGTGGCGGGCGGGCCGGGCCATCGACGTCAGCCATGAGATGCTCGCGCTCACCGCGCGGGTGACGGCCCGTGCGCTCTTCTCGACCGACATGGCCCCGCGGGCCGTCGCCGAGATCCAGCACTGTCTGCCGGTCGTCGTGGCGGGCGCCTACCGGCAGGCGATCGACCCCACCGGGCTCTTCGCCAGGCTCCCGATCCCGGCCAACCGACGCTTCGAGGACGCACTGCGGCGGCTGCGCCGGCTCGTCGATGGGGTGATCGGCGACTACCGGGCGGCCGGCGGCGACCGCGGCGATGTGCTCTCCGCGCTCTTCGCCGCGCGGGACGACGAGACCGGCGCCACGATGTCCGACCAGGAGATCCACGACCAGGTGATGACGCTGCTGCTGGCCGGAATCGAGACCACGGCCTCCGCGCTCACCTGGGCCTGGTTCCTGCTCGGCCGCAACCCCCGGGCCGAGGCCGCGCTGCACGCCGAGGTCGACGAGGTGCTGGGCGGGCGTGCCCCGGTCCACGCCGACATCCCCCGGCTCGGCCACACCCAGCGGGTCTTCACCGAGGCGCTGCGGCTCTTCCCGCCCGCGTGGCTGTTCACCCGGACCACCACCGAGTCCACCCGGCTCGGCGGACGGCGGCTGCCCCCGGCCGCCGACGTGCTCATCAGCCCCTATGTGCTGCATCACCGCGCCGATCTCTTCCCCGAGCCCGAGGCGTTCGACCCCGACCGCTGGCTTCCCGAGCGGGCCAAGGACGTGGCGCGCGGCTCGTATCTGCCGTTCGGCGGCGGCAGCCGCAAGTGCATCGGCGATGTCTTCGGCATGACGGAGGCGACGCTCGCCCTGGCCGCCGTCGCGTCCCGCTGGCGGATGCGTCCCGTCCCGGGCACGAAGATCCGCCCGAGGCCGCAGATGAGTCTCACCGCCGGTCCGCTGCCCATGGTGCCGGAACCACGCTGAGGCGGCCCCGATCTCCTGCGCCGGGAGATCCACGGCGGGCTTCAGGTCGTGGAGAACTGGAACAGCGCGAACACCGTGCTGCACTACGGCAAGGACGGCGCCCTGACCGGCCCGGACAAGGAGCACGCCGAGACCTCGATGCTCGCTCTGCACCTGCTCCAGTCCAACCTCGTGCACGTCTTCTCTGAAACTACGAGCTCGTAAGGAAATCGCGCCATGACCACCCCTCACGCCTTCCCCCTGGAGCCCACCCCGATCCACGTGTCCGACAAGGTCCTCGATGACCTGCGCGCCCGTCTCACATTGACGCGTCCGCCGCTGGACGAAGGGAATGAGGACTGGTCCTACGGCGTCCCGGACAGCTATCTCCGTGAACTGGTCGCCTACTGGCGGGACGGCTACGACTGGCGCAAGGCCGAGGCCGCCATCAATGTCTACGAGCACTACCAGGTGAGCGTCGCCGGTGTCCCGGTGCACTTCATGCGCAAGCCCGGCCGCGGCCCCCGCCCGATCCCGTTGATCCTCACCCACGGCTGGCCCTGGACGTTCTGGCACTGGTCGAAGGTGATCGACCCGCTCGCCGACCCGGCCGCGTTCGGCGGTGACCCCGCCGACGCGTTCGACGTCATCGTGCCGTCCCTGCCCGGCTTCGGTTTCCCCGGCCCGCTCACCGGCTTTTCGGACGTCAACTTCTGGAAGGTCTCCGACCTCTGGCACACCCTGATGACCGAGACCCTGGGATACGAGAAGTACGCCGCCGGGGGCTGCGACATCGGCGGGATCGTCTCCAGCCAGCTCGGCCACAAGTACGCCGACGAGCTGTACGGCATCCACATCGGCTCCGGGCTGCCGCTCGACTTCTTCACCGGCCCCCGCGCCTGGGACTTCGGCCGGAATCGGCCCCTCACCGACGACCAGCCCGCCGACGTCCGCGCCCGCATCATCGAGCTGGACCACCGCTCGGCGTCCCACCTCGCCGTGCACTTGCTCGACGGCGCCACCCTGGCCCACGGGCTGAGCGACTCACCCGCCGGACTGCTCGCCTGGCTGCTGGAGCGCTGGAACGCCTGGAGCGACAACGGCGGTGACGTGGAGTCCGTCTTCACCAAGGACGACCTGCTCACCCACGCCACGATCTACTGGGTGAACAACTCCATCGCCACGTCGATGCGTTACTACGCCAACGCCAACCGCTACCCCTGGGCTCCCGCCCACGACCGCACCCCGGTCGTGCAGGCCCCGGTCGGCCTCACCTTCGTCACGTACGAGAACCCGCCCGGCATCCACACCGCCCACGAGCGCGTCCGGGCATTCAAGACCGGCCCGCAGGCCGATTGGTTCAACCACGTCAACGTCAACGCCCACGACCACGGCGGCCACTTCATCCCCTGGGAGAACCCCGACGCCTGGGTGAGCGACCTGCGCCGCACCTTCCACGGCCGCAGGCCCTGAACGACCCTGCGGGCTCGTCTGGTGACGAGCCGGGCGAACGTTGCCCGGCGGGGGCGTGCGCGTCGGCCGACCGGCCCGCACCGCCCGCCACGCCGTCTGCCTGAGCCGGCCTCCCTGCGGGACCCCGCTCGCCGCCACCCTCCCGGGAGCCCTGTCATGCCACCGCCACGCCCGTTCCGTCAGCGGGATCCTCCTGGGCCGACGGCACCGCCGGACGCGGCGGGCCCCCGCTTCGCAAGGAGGTCGTCGGTCCACAGCGGACGACAAAAGGCAAAGGCAAGGAGGTTACCCGCTCCTTGCCATGCTCAACGTATAGCGCACCAGGGGGCTTGCGGCAAGACCCCCGGCGTGCCGCAGAATCGCCGACGAAGCCAGAACCTACGGAAACGGGTGTCGCGAAGTGCGTGTGTTGTTGTCGACGTATGGGTCGCGCGGGGACGTCGAACCGCTGGTGGGACTCGCGGTGCGGTTACGGGAACTCGGCGCGGAGGTGCGGGTGTGCGCGCCGCCGGACGAGGACTTCGCGCGGCGGTTGGGCGATGTGGGCGTGCCGCTGGTGCCGGTCAGCCGGTCGGCGCGGGCCTGGACGAAGGAGCCCCCGCCGGCGTCGGGCCTGCCGCAGCGCGCAGCCGAGGTCATCGCCGCGCAGTTCGACGCGGTACCCGCGGCGGCCGAGGGATGCGACGTGCTGGTGGCGACAGGGATGATGCCGGCCGCGGCCGGTGCTCTGTCGGTGGCCGAGATGCTGGGCGTCAGGTCCGTGTCCGTGACCTTCCAGCAGCTCACCCTGCCGGCGCCGCACCGTCGGCCACTGGCGTATGCGGGGCGGCCGTTCCCGCCGGAGGTGATCGACAACCGGGTGCTGTGGGATCTGGACGCCCAGAGCATCGACGCGCTGTTCGGCGAGGCGCTCAACACGAACCGTGCGGCGGCCGGTCTGCCCCCGGTGAAGCACGTCCGCGACTACGTCATCGGGGACCAGCCATGGCTGGCGACGGACCCGATCCTGGATCCGTGGCAGGAGACACCCGACCTCGACGTCGTTCAGACCGGCGCGTGGATCCTGCCGGACGAACGCCCGCTCCCGGCCGAGTTGGTGGCGTTCCTGGACGCCGACGCGCCACCGGTGTACGTGGGCTTCGGCAGCATGCCGATGCACGCCTCGACGGACGTCGCCCAGGTGTCCATCGAGGCGGTCCGCGCGCAGGGCCGCCGCGTCGTCATCGGGCGCGGCTGGGCGGACCTGGCGCTGATCGACGGCCGGGAGGACTGCTTCGCCGTCGGCGAGGTCAACCATCAGGCGCTGTTCGGCCGGGTAGCCGCTGTCGTGCACCATGGCGGCGCGGGTACGACGACGACGGCCTCTCAAGTCGGCGCCCCCCAGGTGGTGGTCCCCCAGTTGGCGGATCAGCCGTACTGGGCCGGCCGGGTGGCCGAGTTGGGCATCGGCGCGGCACACGACGGTCCAACTCCGACCTTCGAGTCCCTGTCGGCCGCGCTGAGGACGGCCCTGACACCCCAGACCCGCGCACGAGCGGCCGCCGTGGCCGACACGATCCGCACCAACGGGGCAACGGTGGCCGCGAAGCTGCTGCTCGACACGGTCAGCCGAGAAAGGCCGGCAATGTCCGCGTGAACCACGCGGGTGCGGATGCTGCGTGAACACGACGAGCAGGCCACCACGGCAGCGAGCACCTGATCACCTCGCTACTGTGCGGCTGGTGTCCGGGCTGGGACTCCGGGGCCGAGCCGCCGCTGCCTTGCACCGTGGGTCAGGGACAGGAGACCGGGGCCGAGGCGAGGGAACGGGAGTTGCGGCAAGGGAGACCCTTAACCGGAGGAATTTCCCCGGTTAATGTTAGGGTGGCGCGCCATGGGCAGCCGTGTGGAGAAAGAGACACCGTTGCGCCGGGACGCGCAGCGCAACCGGGAGATGCTGATCGCAGCCGCCCGGGAAATCTACGCGGATCAGGGTGTGGACGCACCCCTCGACGACATCGCCCGCCGGGCCGGAGTCGGCAGCGCCACCCTCTACCGCCGTTTCGCGGGCCGGGCCGAACTCATAGAAGCGGTCTTCGGCGATTCCCTGAGGGACATCCTGCGGGCCGCACAGGACGCCAGGAAGAGCGCCGACGCATGGGCCGGGCTGACCGCCTATCTGGAGCGCATATTCCGGCTGCTCGCCGGCGACCGGGGCACCAACGACCTGATGACCACCGGCATCCAGGGTGTCCCCTCGCTCGACGCCCTCCGCGAGGAGAACGCCAGGACCATCGGCGCCCTCCTGCGGCGCGCCCAGGAGCAGGGCGCGATACGGGACGACGTCACCGCGGAGGACCTGTTGTTCCTGCTGGCCGCGCTCGGCCGGGCCGTCCCCGGCTCGGCCACCGCCGCGCCCCAGGCCTGGCGCCGCTATCTGGCCCTGCTGCTCGAAGGGATCCGCCCCGAGGGCGCCCGCCCGCTCCCGGCCCCGGCGCTCACCCCCGGTCAGCTCGGCCTCGTCATGCACCAGATCGGCAAGCCACGGCGGCCGCGTACGGGGCGCACCGACTAGCGCCGCCGGTGGAGTTGGCCCCTTGCGGCACCACAGTGGGCGGGCGAAGTGTGTAGCCCGCCTACATATCCGAGCTGACCAGGGCATTTCTACGGTGTGGCGACACAAATCCGTCCCCGCACCCGCTCGGAAGTGGTGACCATGGCTGCCCCGGCTTCACCGGCCTCCTCTCCCCCGACTCCCCCGGCTCCCCCGACAGCGCCCGGCTCCCTGCGGCGCGTCGTCGCCGCGAGCCTCGTCGGCACGACCATCGAGTGGTACGACTTCTTCCTCTACGGGTCGGCCGCCGCGCTCGTCTTCAACAAGCTCTTCTTCCCGCACTCCGAACCGCTCGTCGGCACTCTGCTGTCGTTGCTGACCTACGCGGTCGGCTTCGCCGCCCGGCCGGTGGGCGCGCTGGTCTTCGGCCACTACGGCGACCGGCTCGGCCGTAAGAAGCTGCTGGTCCTGAGTCTGCTGCTGATGGGCGGCGCGACCTGTGCCATCGGGCTGCTGCCGACCTATGCCACGATCGGCTCCGCCGCCCCCGTCCTGCTCACCGCACTGCGGCTGATCCAGGGCTTCGCACTCGGCGGCGAATGGGGCGGCGCGGTGCTGCTGGTGTCCGAGCACGGGGACGCGCGACGGCGCGGATTCTGGGCCTCCTGGCCGCAGACCGGCGCCCCCGCCGGGCAGTTGCTGGCCACCGGCGTGCTCTCCGCCCTGACCGCCCTGATCTCGGACGCCTCCTTCGAGTCGTGGGGGTGGCGGGTTCCGTTCCTGCTCTCGGGCGTGCTGGTGATGGTCGGCTTGTGGATTCGTCTCTCTGTCGATGAATCACCCGTTTTCAAGGCGGCGTTGGCCCAGGCAGAGGCCCGTAAGGCGGCCGGCCGGGATGCGGCGGCCGAGAAGATGCCGCTGGTGGCGGTCCTGCGCCACCACTGGCGCGATGTGCTGGTCGCCATGGGCGCCCGGATGGCCGAGAACATCAGCTACTACGTCATCACCGCCTTCGTGCTCGTCTACGCGACCTCCGACCACGTCGGCCTCGACAAGCAGACCGCGCTCAACGCCGTGCTGATCGCCTCCGCCGCGCACTTCGCGGTGATCCCCGCCTGGGGCGCGCTCTCGGACCGCGTCGGGCGCCGTCCGGTCTATCTGCTGGGCGCGGCGGGCGTGGGGGCCTGGGCCTTCCCGTTCTTCGCCCTCATCGACACGGAGGACTTCGGGGCGCTGCTGCTCGCGGTCACGGTCGGGCTGATCTTCCACGGCGCGATGTACGCGCCGCAGGCGGCCTTCTTCTCCGAGATGTTCGCGACCCGGATGCGGTACTCGGGGGCGTCGATCGGCGCCCAGTTCTCCTCGGTGGCCGCCGGCGCCCCCGCCCCGCTGATCGCCACCGCGCTGCTGGCCGACTCCGGCAGCGCGACCCCCATCGCCCTGTATGTCATCGCGGCGGCGCTCCTGACCCTGGTGGCGGTCGGCGCCGCCAGGGAGACCCGCGACCGGGACCTGGCCGACATCCAGCCGACCACGGGCCCCTCGCCGCGCCCCGCGCCGAACCCGGACGAAGCTCCGGACGCCGCCCCGCGCTCGGCCTCGGCCTCGTAGGGTCACCTCAGGGCCCCGGGGCGTGGGCGGCGCGCCATGCCCTGGGGCCCTTGGGTGCTCAGGGGTGGGTCACCGCCGACGCCAGGCGGTGCAGCCGCAGGGCGAGCTGGATCTCCAGGGAGCGGGAGGGGGACTGCCAGTCGGGGCCGAGCAGCCGTGCCACCCGCTCCAGCCGCTGCGCCACCGTGTTGACGTGCACGTGGAGTTCGTCCTTCGTACGTGCCGGACTCATGCCGCTGGCGAAGTACGCGCCGAGGGTGCGCACCAGATCCGTGCCGCGCCGCTCGTCGTAGTCGAGGACCGCCCCGATCGTGCGGGCCACGAAGTCCTGGACGCGGGTGCCGTCCGGGGCGCCGTCGCGGGTGCCGGCGAGCAGCAGGCCCAGGAAGCCGAAGTCCTCGGCGGCGGCGCCCTGGCCGGCCCGTCCCAGCACCCGCAGCGCGGCGAGACAGCGCCGTGCCTCGGCGTAGGAGGCGGCGACCTCACCGGGCCTGGCGGCGGGGGCGGGGATCGGCGCGGAGGCGCCGACGGTGACCGCCGTGTGGACGGCGGTGCCCAGCTGCCGGGCGGTCCGGCGGGCGAGGGCGTCAGCACTGTCGCCCTCGTCGAGCGGCAGCAGGAGGACGGTGCCGCCGTCGCGCGCGGCGGCCAGTCCGTGCCGGGTGACCGCCAGATGGGACGCGGCGGCCCACAGCCGCTGCCGGTCGGCGGCGTCCTCGGCGGGTGCGCCGCAGCGTTCCGGGCCGGGCGTGTCGATGGAGGCGGCGAGCACCACATGGGGCGCGTCCAGATCCGCCCGCAGCCGCGCGGCGCGCTCCCGCAGCAGCCGCGGCGCGCGGTCGGGCGCGTCGAGAAGGTCGTCCAGCAGCTCGCCGCGCACCCGCTGTTCGGCCTCGCCCGCCGAGCGGCGGGCGAGTTGCAGCAGCGAGGTGACCATCGCGGCCCGCTCCAGGGTGCGCTGGTCCACGGGGTCGAGCCGGGGGTGGCCGCGCAGGACGAGCGCGCCGAGCAGTTCGCCGCCCGCGGAGACGGCGGCGACCCAGTCCTCCTCGCCCCGCCGCACCGCGTGGCCTTCGGCCCGCGACCACTCCACGGCGGCCTGGGGTGCCTCATCGGCCTCGACGAACTCCACGGACCCGCTCAGCACTTCGGCCACGGCGGCGGCGACGTCATGCACCCCGCCGCCGCGCAGCACCAGCTCGGTCAGGCGGTCATGAACCTCGGAGGCCCGCTCGATGACGCCGCTGCCGGTCCGGATGATCTCGTTGGCGGCCTCCAGCTCGGCGAGCGCCGTACGGGTTTCGGCGAGCAGATTGGCGGTGTCGATCGCGACGGCCGCGTGGGCGGCGAAGGAGGCGAGCAGCGCGATCTGCTCGCGTTCGAAGACCCGGGCCCGGCGGTCGGCCGCGAACAGCACGCCGATGACACCGCTGCCGAGCAGCAGCGGCACGCCGAGGATGGCGACCAGACCCTCGTCGCTGACGCCCGCGTCGATGGTGCGGGTGTGCTGGAACCGCGGGTCGTCGAAGTAGTTCTCGGTCACATACGGGCGGGCGGTCTGGGCGACCAGACCGCCGAGCCCCTCCCCCATGCCGAGCCGCAACTGCTGGAAGCGGGCGGAGACCGAGCCGTCGGTGACCCTCATGTAGGTGTCACCGGCGGTCGGGTCGTTGAGCGTCAGATAGGCGACCTCGGTGCCCAGCAGCGAGCGGGCGCGCTGGACGATGGCCTGGAGTACGGCGTCCAGATCGCGCAGCCCCGCGAGGTCGTGGGCGGTCTCGAAGAGCGCGGACAGCTCCGCCTCGCGGCGCCTGCGCCCCTCCAGCTCACCGCGCACCCGCAGGGCGAGCAGCTTGGCGCGCTCCAGGGCAGCCAGCCGGCCGGCCGGCGCCTTGTCGGCGCGGGCGCGCAGCACCGGGCGCTCGTACGCCTCGGCGGGCGCGCCGCGCGCCAGCAGTTCCAGATACGGGGTCTCCGGCTGATCCTCGGGCATGGGCACAGGCATACTCCGGCCCGGGGCGCGGGCGCCAGCCGTCGGACGGCCGGGCAGGCGGTCCGGTGACTGAGCCGATTGACCACTCAGTGGGCCGTCCATGTCAGTGGGCCCGTCCATCTCAGAGGGGCCGTCCATCTCCGTGGGGCCGTCCATGTCCGTGGGACCGTCCATCTCAGTGGGCGGTCCATCCGCCGTCCATGCTGAGCGAGGCGCCGGTGACGAAGGAGGTGTGCGGACCGCACAGGTACGCGACGGCCTCGGCGACCTCCTCCGGCTCGACCAGCCGCTTGATCGCCGAGTCGGCCAGCATCACCTCGGAGACGACCCGCTCGGGGGAGATCCCGTGGGCCTCGGCCTGGTCGGCGATCTGCCGCTCGACGAGCGGGGTGCGCACATAGCCGGGGTTGACGCAGTTGGAGGTCACCCCATGCGCGGCGCCCTCCAGGGCGGCCACCTTGGAGAGCCCTTCCAGGCCGTGTTTGGCGGCCACGTAGGCCGACTTGTACGGCGAGGCGCGGAGCCCGTGCACGGAGGAGAGGTTGACGATTCGGCCCCAGCCCTGCGCGTACATATGCGGCAGGGCGCCGCGCACCAGCCGGAACGGGGCCTCCAGCATCACGGTCAGCACCCGGGAGAAGACCTCGGGCGGGAACTCCTCGATGGGCCGGACGAGCTGGAGTCCGGCGTTGTTGACCAGGATGTCGGCGCCGTCCGCGGCCCGCTCGGCGGCGTCGAGGTCGGTCAGGTCGAGGGCGTGGGCCTCGACCGCCCCCCGCGCCCGGCCGGGGGTGGCGGCAGCGGCGGCGACCAGCTCGGCGAGCCCTTCGGCGTCCATGTCGACGGCGCGCACCCGCGCCCCGGCGGCGGCCAGCCGCAGCGTGCACGCCCGGCCGATGCCCCCGGCGGCGCCGGTGACGAGTGCGGTGCGGCCGGAGAGGTCGAGGGCGGCGGGCGGCCGGGGGGCGGGGCCTGGTGTGGTGGACGCGCTCATGAGGGGCAGATTAGGCAGCGGCCACGCCCGGACCGATGTGGGTGTGGCACACACTTCACCCCGCGGTGATGGGTTCGAACCATGTCGGGGCGTCGTCGAGCGCCTGCTTGATCCGGGTCAGCGAGAAGTCCTCCAGCTCGGGCAGCGCGTCGAGTGCGAACCAGCCCACTTCCAGCGACTCGTCGTCGTTCACCCGCGCCTCGCCGCCCACCGCCCGGCAGCGGAAGCAGAGGTCCACGAACTGGCACACATCGCCGTTGGGGTAGGTCACCGGTGCCAGGGTCCGGACCAGGACGATGCGCTCGGGCACGCAGCGCACCGCGGTCTCCTCCTCCACCTCGCGCGCCACCGCCACGGCGGGCTGCTCACCGGGCTCGGGAATGCCGCAGATGATCGCCCAGCGGCCGTTGTCGGCCCGGCGGCCCAGCAGCACCCGGCCCTCGTCGTCGAAGACGACGGCGCTCACGCCCGGCAGATACAGCAGTTGCTGGCCAACGGTGGCCCTGAGGTCACGGATGAAGTCGGGGATCGGCATGCGGTGAGCGTATCGGTCGGGGCCGGGCGCTCACCCAGCGGCCGTTCGGTGCGCCCGCAGGCGGTTTCACCACTGCCGCATCGTTTCTGCGCACCATATACACATACCTCACAACACGCGCTACCGTTCGCGGTGTATGGCTCGCACCGCGGCCCTGGGCGTCGCGTGCGGTGCCCGTCACGACGGGGGGTCGACGGGATGACGTCATCAACGGTGGGACCTGTCGTCAACGATCACGGCAGAGGGAACCACGACAGACCCGCTCTCAGCGGCGCGTCCGATATCGCGGGCTCCTTCGTACTGGGCGGCTGCGCCGTATGGGCGCTGGTCTCGGCCATGGGGCGCCTGGCCCGCCCCGAGGGGGTACTGCTCGCCGTCCTCGCGGTGGCCGCCGGTTACGCCTGCGGCCGGATCGTGGGATCGCTGGTCCCGGTCGCCGCGGCGACCGGCGCCGCGCTCGCGGGGCTCGGCCTGGCCTGCACCACCGCCCTGAACGGGCTCGCCGGCCACGAGGGCCTGGCCGCGGCGGAGTGGACGCTGGCCACGGGTGCGGCCTGCTGCGCGGCGTGGGCCGCCCGGCAGACCGTGCTCCGGCTCGCGCTGTGGGCGCTGGCCGTGGCGATCACGCTGACGGCCGTGGTGGGCGGCTCCGAGGCGGGCCGGCTGGCGAGCGGGGGCGTTCTGGTGTGCTCGCTCGCCGCCGCCCGGCTGCGCCGGCGGCTGCCGGCCCTGGTCACGCTCGCGCTCGTCGTCACGGTCGCGGCCGGCGGCTGCTGGGCGGTGGCACAGGACGCCCTGCCGGGCGGCTTCCCGTCCGCGCTGCGGAGCCGGCTCACCGAGCACCGGATCCAGCTGTGGCAGGACGCGGCCCGCATCGCCGGGTCGAGCCCGGTACGGGGCGCCGGGCCCGACCGTTTCGCCGAGCTGAGTGCCACGGCCGCGCGGTCCGCCGGCCCGGAGGCCACCCCGCACTCGGCCCTTCTCCAGCAGGCCGCCGACCAGGGCCTGCCGGGGGTCCTCCTGCTGGGCGCGGCCTTCGGCTGGATGCTCTGTGCCCTGTGGCGCTCGCCCCGGGCCGGCCCGGTCGTTCTGACGGCCGCGGCGACCCTGACGGCCCTGGCGGTCGAGGCACTGCTGGGGAACGCGCTCAGCTTCCCTCAGGTCACGGCGGGCACGGGCCTGCTTGCCGGCCTGGCGACGGCCCGCCGGCTGGAGCCGGGCGCGGGCCCGTGACCGGCACCGTGGACCGGCCCCCGGAGCGCGCCTCGGGGCCCGCGCGCCGGAGGGGCCCGAGGTCAGACCTGCGAAGTGCGCGACGCGATCAGCCGCAGCCGGTCGCGGATGACCCGGGCCGCCACCTCCGCGTCGTCCACCGTCACCGTGAAGACACGCCCGTCCCCGAGGCGGACCACCAGGCCCTCACCGCGGCGGACCACCACGGCCGTGCCCTTCTCGGGCCGCCAGCGGTAGCCCCAGCCGCCCCATTGGCAGGGGGTGACCTTCTGGGCGACATCGGCGTGGACCACATCGCTGAGGGGGATGCGGCGGCGCGGCAGGCCCATATGGCCGCAGCGGATCTCCAGGCACTCCTCGTCGACCCGCACCGCCACATGGACGAAGGCGAGTGTGCCGAAGAGCATCAGCAGGCCGGCGGCGACGCAGCCGATGACCGACATCAGGAGCGGGGCGAGGCCCGAGCCCCAGGGCGAGTCGACGGCCAGGTCGACACCGAGCGCCAGGCACGCGGCGCCCGCGGCCGCCAGCAGCCACTGGACGCGATTGTGCGCGCGCCCGTGCCAGACCGGGGGCGGCTCTCCGTCCGCGGGCGCCTTGCCGTGCTCGTGGTGCCTCATGGTTGGCAGCGTACCCACGTTCTCCGGCGGCGGCAGCGGCGCGGCGAAATCCGCTGGTACGGGGCGTACCGGTCAGCCGCGCGCCGGGCTGACGGGCGCCAGAATCCCGCCTTCGGCATACGCCAGGGCCTCCTCGGGGAGGGCGGCCTCGCGTCCGCTGAGGATGACCGTGAGACTCCCGGCGGGCGTGACCGCGTCCGCCGGGAGGGGGTCGGCACCGATCCGGCGCAGGGCCTGGGCGGCGACGGCCCCGGCGGAGCCGAGGAGGACGAGGGACGGGGTGTCCGGTTGCTGCACGGCGGCCCGGATGCGGTCGGTGACCAGCTCGTAATGGGTGCAGCCGAGGACGACGGTCGTCACATCGCGCGGGGTGCGCGCCGCGGCGACGGCCACCGCCTCGTCGATGGCGGCGAAGTCGGCGTACTGGACGGCGTCCGCGAGCCCCGGGCAGGCCACCGGCGTCACCTCGACGCCGGCCGCGAACTGACGGATCAGGTTCTCCTGGTACGGGCTGCCGGTGGTGGCGGGCGTGGCCCAGATGGCGAGCGGGCCGCCCCCGGCCGCCCCGGGCTTGATCGCGGGCACCGTGCCGATGACCGGCAGCGCGGGCTCCAGCTCGGCGCGCAGCGCGGGAAGCGCGTGGACTGTGGCGGTGTTACAGGCGACGATCAGTACGTCCGGGTTGTGCGCTGCGGCGGCGCGGGCACAGGCCAGCGCGTGCTCGGTGACGTCCCCGGGAGTACGCGGCCCCCACGGCATACCGTCGGGGTCGGAGGAGAGCACCAGATCGGCATCCGGCCGCAGACGGTGCACCGCGGCGGCGGTGGCCAGAAGGCCGAGTCCGGAGTCCATAAGCGCGATCTTCACCCGGTCACTTTAATGGATTGGTCCAATGCGCCCGGCGGCGGGGCACACCTTCCGGCAGACTGCGGCGGGTGAGCGCGCTGACGTGGATCGCCGTCGCGGCCCTGGCCGCATGGGTGTGGCTGCTGCTGGGCCAGGGGTTCTTCTGGCGTACTGACGTCCGACTGCCCGAGCCCGCGCGCCCGGGATCCGGCGGCCCGCCCCCGGAGCCCGGCGACTGGCCCCCGGTCGCCGTCGTGGTGCCCGCCCGCGATGAGTCGGGCGTCCTGCGGGTGAGCCTGCCGTCCCTGCTGGCGCAGGACTATCCGGGGCATGCGGCGATCTTCCTGATCGACGACGGCAGCTCGGACGGCACCGGAGAGCTGGCCCGTGAACTCGCCGACCGGTACGGCGGGCTGCCGCTGACCGTCGACACCCCGGGTGAGCCGGAGCCCGGCTGGACCGGCAAGCTGTGGGCCGTACGGCACGGTATGGCCCTCGCCGCCCGCCACAAGGACGGCGACGACGACGGGTATCTGCTGCTGACGGACGCGGACATCGCACATGAGCCGGACTCCCTGCGGGAGTTGGTGCGGGCCGCCCGGGACGCGGACCTGGAGCTGGTCTCGCAGATGGCGCGGTTGCGGGTGGCGACCGGGTGGGAGCGGCTGATCGTGCCCGCGTTCGTCTACTTCTTCGCCCAGCTCTACCCCTTCCGGTGGGTCAACCGGCCCCGGGCGCGCACGGCGGCGGCCGCGGGCGGATGTGTGCTGCTGCGCCGGGAGGCGGCCGAGCGGGCCGGGGTGCCGGAGGCTGTCCGGCAGGCGGTCATCGACGATGTGGCGATGGCCCGCGCGGTGAAACGGTCCGGCGGAAGGATCTGGCTGGGGCTCGCCGACCGGGTCGACAGCGTGCGGCCGTATCCCGGGCTCAGCGAGCTGTGGCGGATGGTCTCGCGCAGCGCGTATGCCCAGCTACGGCATCAACCACTGCTGCTGGTGGCGACGGTGGCCGGGCTCGCGGTGGTCTATCTCGCGCCGCCCGCCGCCCTGTGCGCCGGGGTGCTGACCGGCCGCCCCGTACCGCTCGCAGCGGGCGGCGCCGCCTGGGCCCTGATGGCCGCCACGTACATCCCGATGCTGCGCTACTACCGGCAGACGCTGTGGCTGGCGCCGCTGCTGCCACTGACGGCGTTTCTCTATCTGCTGATGACCGTCGACTCGGCGGTGCAGCACTGGCGGGGGCGGGGCGCGGCCTGGAAGGGGCGCACCTACGCCCGTCCCAGCGCCGCGCCCTGACGGGGCGCGCGGCGGCCACGGGCCCGCATGAGCCCGCGTGGCCGCCTCACGTCCGGCGCGATTGCCCCACGTCCGGCGACTGCCTCACTTGCGGCGCGGTTGCCCCACGTCCGGCGCGGTTGCCCCACGTCCGGCGACTGCCTCACGTCCGGCGACTGCCTCACTTGCGGCCGGGGGTCCAGTTCATACCCCACCCGTACGCGTGGTCCAGGGTGCGCTGCGGGCTGACGCCGCGCTCCGGCACCAGATAGCGGGCCTCGCGCTGGACGACGAGATCCCCGCCCGTGTTGGTGATGAGTGCCAGCGCGCAGACCGGGGACGGGACGGTGCACTCGTCGAGCGAGAAGTCGACGGGGGCGCCGAACTGCGGCTGCAGGGTGACCGTGGCGTGAAGGTTGGCGAAACTGCGGGCGCCCTCATAGATCGTCACGAAGACGAGGATGCGCCGGAACGCCTCCTTGCGGTCGAGGTTGATGGTGAGGTTCTCACCGGTCGCCCGCGCACCGGTCCGGTCGTCGGCGTCGAGCTGGATGAACGGCGGCTGGTGCAGGGAGCCGAAGGAGTTGCCGAGCGCCTGCACCACGCCCTTGCTGCCGTCGGCGAGTTCGAACAGCGCTCCGAGGTCGAGGTCCAGATCGCTGTGCATGGCCATGGCCTTGCCGAGCTTGGAGGCCCACCCCGAGAACTGCTTTTGCATCTGCCAGTTGAGATTGACTCGCATGGCGCCCGAGGTGCCGCCCTGCTTGGTGAGCGAGACGGCGGGCGCCTCCTTGGTCAGCGTGACCTTGCTGAGGCTCACGGGCGCCGGTGCGGGCGCACCCGCCTGAGCGGGCGGCGGGAAGGGCGTGCGGACGGTGGTGGGCGGCGGAGGCGGGTACGCCCCCGCCGGCGGCCCGGTGGGCGGAGGGGGAGGCACGGGCGGACCGGACGGCGGCACGGGGGCCGGCGCCGGGGCGGCGTACGGGGACGGCGCCGGGTACGGATTCCGGGCCGGCGGCGGGGCGGGGGCGGCAGGAGCCGGGGCCGGCGTCCGCTGCGGCTCGTCGACGGTGATGCCGTAGTCGGTTGCGAGCCCCGCGAGCCCGGTGCTGTAGCCCTGGCCGACGGCGCGGAATTTCCAGGCGCCCTGCCGGCGGTACAGCTCGCCGAGGACGAAGGCGGTCTCCACCGTGGCGTCCTCGCTGTCGAAGCGGGCGATCTCGGCGCCGCTCGCCGCGTCCAGCACCCGAATGTGCAGACCGGGCACTTGCCCGAACGAGCCGCCGTCCGCGGAGCCGGCGAGCACCACCGTCTCGATCTGGGGCTCCACCCGGCCGAGGTCCACCGACAGGGTGTCCGTCACGGCGTCGCCCGCGGTCCGCTTGCCCTCGTGGCGCACCGCGCCCGAGGAGTGCACGGCCTGGTTGTAGAACACGAAGTCCGCGTCGGAGCGGACCTTTCCGGACACGAGCAGCAGCGCCGAGGCGTCCACGTCCGGCACCCCGGGGCCGGTGCGCCAGCCGAGCTCGATCCGCACCGCGGCCGCCTGTACCGGCGTGTTGCTGCCCTTGCGCATCGCCATCCTGTTCCCCCTGCCTTCTCGTCTCATTCGGTCACCGGGTCACTCGGCCGCCGGATGCGTCGCTCGGACGGTCCATTGACCGCGGGTAACCCTCTGAAAACCCGCTCTTTACACGATCTCAACGTACCCTGACGACCGTTTTTCCCGGGTTCGCTCTGATTGGGGATACGCGGGTGCTCCGATCATTGAAAACAACCCTCCTACCGGGCTCCCCAATCAGCACATGGTGGGCTTAACTTATGGGCTATGACCTCCCCCCGCAGCACCTACGGCGGCGGCTACTACTCCTCGCCGTCCTTCCCGGACACTCCCATCTACGACAGCCTCGTCGCCGAGCGGGGTACACCGCAGATCGCGCCCATCCGGGTGCCCTCCGCATACGACACCGGAAGTCACCTTCCGGCGCTGCCCTCGGCGCTTCCCGCGCTGCCGGCCGGCCCCTCCTACCAGACCCCGCAGCAGGGCTATCAGCAGCCCATGCCGCAGCCCACCGGGCTGCAGCAGGCGCACGCCCCGTACATCCCGCCGCAGGCGACGGGACCGCGGGGCTACCCGGGGGCACAGCAGCAGCAACAGCCGCGCCAGGCCCCGGCCTCGCCGATGGGACACGAGGCGATGCGCCCGGCGATGACGCGCCCCGCGGCGCCCCGTCCGGCGGCCCCCGCGCCGTCGCCGTACGAGGACCCGTACGGGCGTCAGCAGTACCCGGGCGGCCGGCCGCCGCAGCCGGGGGGCGGCTACTGAAGTCTTTCGGGAGGTGATGCGGCTGGGGCCCGGCCCCAGTCGTGGGAAGGACCGGGCCGGATGGGAGACATTCCCATCCGGCCCCTGATGTGCCTCGTTCAGGGCGACATGCCGCCGGCGTACGGCCCGTACAGGTCCAGCAGCCGGGTGCGGGCGGCCTGCAGCCGGCGCCCGATCACCTGGGCACAGGCCAGCGCGAGGGCGTAGCCGAGCTCCGGGTCCTCGTCACACAGCCGGCGCACCGCCTCGGCGTCGAACTCATGCGCGCGCACCGGGCTGAGCGCCTCCGCTCCCAGGTGCCAGGTGTCCGGCGGGAAGAGCCAGGACCAGCCGATGAGCTCGCCGGGGCCCAGGGTCTCGATCACCGCGGCCCGCCGGCCCGGGACATGCAGATCGAGGGTGACCGCGCCGGTGCGGATGATCCAGAAGTGGTCGGCCTTACGGCCCTCCTCGAAGATGCGGCCGCCCGAGGGGAACGACACATCGCGGGCGAGTGCCATCAGCCGCTCACGGTGTTCGGTCTTCAGCGCGCCGAGAAGTCCCATCATGTCCTCACTCTGCCGTCTCCTCTCCCCCCTCGCCCCTCAGCGATGACCGTGCGTGCGAGAGGCGGCTGGTCCAAAGCGGTACGCCGATGAACGGGTGTCGCCTCACTCTTACCCAATTCCGGTCAGCTTCCCGATAAGACACGTCATTTATGGTCGCGATCCGTGATGACAGGCTGGTCCCCGTACCCTCGGCTCCTTCACCGACCCTGTGATGTCGCTCGTCCTCGTCACCAACGGGAGGCACTGGTGCTAGCCGACCATCGTCGTCGGTCCGCCGATCGAGCCGGAGAACACCTGCTCCTGCGCCGTTTCACCGCCGGCGAGCTGCCCCGGCTGCGGGTGCAGGTCGAGGAGCGCGCGGCCCTGGCCGGGCTCAGCGAGACCCGCCGCGGCGACTTCGTGCTGGCCGTCGACGAGATCGCCAGCAACGCCATCGAGCACGCGGGCGGCACCGGCTCCCTGCTGCTGCGGCGGGTCGGCGACGAGCTGGAGTGCCGGATCAGCGACTCCGGCCCCGGCTTCTCCGAGGACGTCATCCCGCAGATCCTCCCCGGCCTGGACGGCGCGACCAGCGGCCGCGGCCTGTGGCTGACCCGCCTGGTCACCGACCGGCTCGTGATCAGCGCGGGGGCCGTCGGCGCCGTGGTGACTCTCGCCATGCGACTGGGCTGACAGCCCCCTCTTCTTGGGGCTCGGATCTCCCCCCAGCTACCGCCGGCAGGTGCCCCCGCCGCCCCTTCGGCTCACTCGCCCCCGTGATATGGCTCTCTCCTCACTGAATACGCGCATATCCGGACCGCTATACGGTATTCACGGACGGGGAAGGGGGTGCGTGACACATGCGAACGATCCGGGGGCTCTGGCGCTGGCGGCACAATCCGCTGCGTCGCGGGACCGACCTCGTGGAGTCGTACGCGGCCCTGATCGCGGCGCTGCTCATCGCGCTCGCCGCCCCGGCCGTCGGCTGGGTCACGGGGGCCCTCGCCCAAGGGGCGCTGGTGAAGGCCGCGCACGAGCAGCGGGCCGAGCGCCATCCGACCGCGGCGACCGTGGTGAAGGTGCTGCCCCATCCCCCCGTCGACTCCGACCCCGAGACCGCCACCGCGGCGGACGCCCGCCGCCGCGTCCTCGCCCGCTGGACCGGGCCCGACGGCAGCAGACACAAGGGGGAGCTCGGCGCCCGCCCCGGCGCGGACGCCGGTGAGCGGTTCCGCATCTGGACCGACGACCACGGCCGCCCGATGGACCGCCCCCTCGATGAGGCCACGGCGACCACCCACGCCGTACTGGCGGGCATCGGAGCGGGCGTGGCGACGGTGGGCCTGGTGGACGGCGCCCGGCGGCTGGTCGTATGGCGGCTCGTGCGCCGGCGCTATGCGCAGTGGGACATCGCATGGGCACGGGCCGGCCAGGACTGGGGCCGGGCGGACGCCGACAGCTGACGGGCCGCTACCTCGCCCACGTGCGCATGCCTTTGGTCCTCGGGCCGCCACGTCCCTTGTCATCACGACACCAAGTCCACGCGGGCCTCACGGGGAGGTCAACTCCTCGCGCCGTGCGCACGCTACGGTGGGGCATCCACATGCGCAGCGCCACAGTCGCGCACATCCGGCTTGACCACGAGGTGGGGGCACAACAGCACCATGGCACAGGGCTCGGTCGTCCAGGTGACGCACAGCGGAACGTCGCGGTGGCGGCGCCGCACCGGAGAGTACGCCTCGCTCACTGCGGCCCTGGAGGCTGCCGGGGACGGCGATGTGCTCTCCATCTCGCCCGGCACCTACCGCGAGAATCTGGTGGTGGGCCGGGCCGTCACCCTGCGCGGCCCCGAGGGCTCCGCGCGCGGTTCGGTGCGGATCGCGCCGGCCGACGGGGTCGCCCTGACGATACGGGCCTCCGCGGTGGTCCAGGATCTGCATGTCGAGGGCCAGGACTCGGCCGCCCCCGCCCTGCTGGTCGAGGACGGCACCCCGGAGCTGACGGATGTGCGGGTCGCCACGCGCTCGGCGGTCGGCATCGAGGTGCGCGGCGCCGCCCGGCCGACCGTGCGGCGCTGCACGGTGGACAACCCGGCGGGCATCGGGTTCAGCGTGCTGGACGGCGCGGGTGGGGTGTTCGAGGAGTGCGAGGTGGTGGCGGCCGGACAGTCCGGGGTGGCGGTCCGCGGCGGCGGCCGTCCGCGCCTGGACCGCTGCCGGATCCACCACGCCTCCGGCGCCGGGCTCTCGCTGACCGGCGAGGGCAGCTCGGTGGAGGCCATCGGCTGCGAGGTGTACGAGATCAGGGGCGCCGGGGTGCAGGTCTCCTCGCGCGCCACCGGCCATCTCACCGACTGCCGGGTGCACCGCACGACGGCCGACGGGGTGAATCTGGACACCGACGCGGTGCTCACGCTCGCGGACTGCGAGATCCATGACGTCCCGGAGAACGCGGTCGACCTCAGGTCGCGTTCGGTGCTGACGCTGACCCGCTCGACGGTGCGCCGGTTCGGGCGCAACGGGCTGTCGGTGTGGGACCCGGGCACCCGGGTGGACGCCAACCAGTGCGAACTGCACGAGTCCACGGGCGACTATCCGGCGGTATGGGTGAGCGACGGCGCGACGGCCGTGCTCGACTCGTGCCGGGTGCGCGAGGTGCCGGACGCGCTGTTCGTCCTGGACCGCGGCTCGCGCGTCGATGTCGTCGACAGCGATCTGTCCCAGGTGCGCAACACCGCGGTGTCGGTGAGCGACGGGGCCACCGCCCAGCTGGACGACTGCCGTATCCGGGATGCGGCCACCGGGGCGTGGTTCCGCGACCACGGCAGCGGCGGCACGCTCGCCAACTGCACGATCGACGGCGCCGCGACCGGGGTGATCGTCACCAAGGGCGCCGATCCGACGGTCGAGCGCACCACGGTGTCCGGGCCGGCGGAGGCCGGGTTCTATGTGTCCGCCGAGGGCCGCGGCACCTTCACCGGCTGCCGGGTGACGGGCAGCGGAGGCTATGGCTTCCACATCATCGACGGCTGCCGCTCCACCCTGACCCGGTGCCGCACCGAGCGGTGTGCGCGCGGCGGCTACGAGTTCTCCGAGGCCGGCCCGGCCGTCGAGGACTGCACCAGCGACGAGAGCGCGACCACGGCCCTGGCCTCCCCCGGCCTGCCGGCCCTGCCGCCCGCCGCCACGTCCGCCGTGGAGACCGCCACCGCGACGGGCGGGCTGCTGGGCGGGGTCCCCGCGCAGCGCGCCGTCCCGCCTCCGGCGTCCGCCGAGCCCCCGCCGGCCGTCCGCCCGTCCACGGACGTCCTGGGCGAACTGGACGCGCTGGTCGGGCTGGAGAGCGTCAAGCGCGAGGTGCGGGCCCTCACCGACATGATCGAGGTGGGCCGGCGCCGTCAGGAGGCCGGGCTCAAGGCCGCCTCCGTCCGCCGCCATCTGGTCTTCACCGGCTCCCCCGGCACCGGCAAGACCACGGTCGCCCGGCTCTACGGCGAGATCCTGGCCTCCCTCGGGGTGCTGGAGCGCGGCCACCTGGTGGAGGTCTCCCGGGTGGATCTGGTCGGCGAGCACATCGGCTCGACGGCGATCCGTACCCAGGAGGCGTTCGACCGGGCACGCGGCGGTGTGCTGTTCATCGACGAGGCGTACGCGCTCTCGCCCGAGGACTCGGGCCGGGACTTCGGCCGCGAGGCCATAGACACCCTGGTGAAGCTGATGGAAGACCACCGCGAGGCGGTGGTCGTCATCGTCGCCGGGTACACCGCCGAGATGGAGCGGTTCCTGTCGGTCAACCCCGGTGTGGCGTCCCGCTTCTCACGCACCATCACCTTCGGCGACTACGCCCCCGAGGAGCTGCTGCGGATCGTCGAACAGCAGGCCGAGGAGCATGAGTACCGGATCGGCGAGGGGGCGGCCGAGGCGCTGCTGAAGTACTTCACGGCGCTGCCGAAGGGCCCGGCGTTCGGCAATGGCCGCACCGCCCGCCAGACCTTCGAGGCGATGGTGGAGCGGCACGCGGGCCGGGTCGCCCAGCTGACCGACCCGACCACGGACGATCTCACCCTGCTCTATCCGGAGGACCTGCCGGAGCTGCTCTGACCGGTGTGCCGCGGAGGCGAGCACTTCTGCTCCGGGAGCCGGGCCAGCAGTCCGGCCCGCTCCCGGGCGAAGACGGGGTCGGCCTGGTACTCCGAATGACCCAGGATCGGTGCGGGCAGCGGGTGTTCGGGCGTACGGCCGTAGGCGAGCGGATCCTTGAGCGCGCCGCAGTCGACTTCCGGCCCGGTGCCGTCCGGCAGCCCGATGGGGCCGCCGATCGGGTCGGTGTACCGCCACAGATTGCGCCAGCACCGCACCTCGCCATGGAGCGCGAGCAGCTGCGCGGGGCCGAAGTAGGCGGGAAACCAGCGCCCGTAGAGCCGCTCCAGCGGTGAGCCGTAGGTCAGCAGCGCGACCTGGCCTCGGGTGCGCGGGTCCAGCTGCCAGACCGCGGCGGCGGCCAGCACACTGCCCTGGGAGTGGCCGGAGATGACGGTCCGGCCGCCGTGCTTGCGGGTCCAGGTCTCCATCCGCCAGGTCAGGTCGGGGACCGCCCGCTCGGCGTAGCACGGGGGCGCGAAGGGATGGGCGGCGCGCGGCCAGAAGGTGCCGACGTCCCACAGGATGCCGATGGTGCGGCGGGCGGCTGGGCTGCGGTAGGCGCGGCGGGCCCAGGTGACCAGCGCCAGGAAGGCCAGCCCCATCAGCCAGGAGCCGAGTGCCTGTGCGGTCTGGGTGGCGGCGTCCACGACGCCGGGGGCGCCCTCGGCGGCCCGTCCCGGGACCTTCTTGGTGAGCCAGGCACCGATGACGGCGACGCCGCCGAGCAGCAGGATGAACAGGGAGACGGGGCCGACGAGCCACGAGGCGGAGTCGGTGAGCCCGGCGCGGGCGATGGTGCCCGCGATCCGGCGGGTGCGCACGCCGTCGGGCCGCTCCCCCGGATAGCCGTCCATGATGGTGGGGAGCAGCCGCCTGCGCACTCGCCACACCCGGGCGCCGAAGATCACGGCCAGGCCGAGCAGGACGAGCAGTATCGCGGGGATGGCCGTGGCCAGCCAGGACAGCAGGACCGGCGGTGCGACGGTGCCGCCCTCACCGGGGGTGGCACCGCCGTCCAGCCAGTCGGCGATGCGCTGGGCGACGCCGCCGGAGAGCACCGCGCCGAGCCCGCAGGCGAGCATCGCGACGGCGGGTCCGGCGAGCCCGCACAGCGGAGTGCGGCTCCGGGGCGCGGCCCGGTAGAGGATCAGGGCGCAGACGGCCATGGCGACGATCAGCACGCCCTGCCCTATGGCGATCACGCAGAAGGTCTGGTTGCCGGGCAGCTTTCCGCCGGGGACCCAGCCGGGGCGGGACCAGCCGGCGTGCAGGACGGACAGCACGAGCACGCCGAGCGCGGCGCCGGGCAGCGCGGTGACGGTGATCCGGTCGAGCTTTCCGTCGACCGTGGTCTCGCTGCGCCCGCGGTGGCACACCACGAACACCACCGCGATCGCGCCCAGGACCAGCAGCGTCAGCAGCGCCCAGCCGGCGGCGTCCAGCACGCCGCTGCCGCCGGACTCGCGGTCGTGGGCGGCGGTGGCCGCGGTCACGGCCGCGGCGATGGTCAGGAATCCGGCGGCGGTGTGGGCGGAGCGCAGCCGGGCGACGATCCTGCGCCCGTACCAGAAGCCGGGCAGGCACAGCGCGGGGCGGTTGCCGGCCTCGGGCGCGGACTCGTCCACCGGCCGCTCCGGCGGCGGTTGCGACTCGTACGCGCTCCAGGTGCGGTTGGACAGGTACCACAGCAGTCCGGTGAGCGCGGCGGGCAGCAGCGCGGCGAGCGCGAGCCTGCGGCCGGGCTGGCTCCACCAGCCGTGGCCCGGGGCCATGAAGCCGAGCCAGGACGAGCCGCCCGCGCACTCGTCCGAGCCCGCGCACTGCCAGGCGATCAGGTCGAGGGCCACCTCGCAGGCCCCGGCGATCAGCAGGACGGTCAGGCTGAGCGCGACCAGCCGGACGAACAGGCCGTAGGTGCGCACCGTCCGCTCGCGCCGGTCGGCCGCGGGCCGCATCCAGTGGGCGAGGTTGACGATCATGAAGGGCAGTAACAGCAGCCACAGGGCGCGGGAGCTGTTGCCGGACGTCAGATTGCACCAGACGTACGCCTCGGGGACCGGGCGCCCGCTGTAGTCCTGCGGGCGGTCCTCGGCGTCGGAGTCCTCGACCCTGCGGTAGACCCCCGCGGTCTCGTCGCCGGTGACCCGGGTGGTGCGCGGATCGTCCAGCATCTCCTGGGGCGTGGTCCCGCCGACGCCGTGGACGAGGAGCTCCAGATCGGGCGGCGTCCCGCCCGTCCCGGTCCGCTCGGCCGTGTCGGTCGCGTCGCCCGGCGCGCCTGTACGCGTCCTCGGTGCCACCGTGTCCCCCGATCCCGGTGTGGTGCGGTCGTTCCGCTCCAGGATGGTGCCCAGGGACGCCGTGGCCCGACCCTGACAGGCCGGGCGTGGCGAAATCGTAACCCGCGCCCGCTCCGGGGATCGGGCCCCCTCCCCGCGTGCGAAGGGGATCGGGCCCCCTCCCCGCGTGCGAAGATGAGCGCGCGGGCGACCCGGCGGGACGGAGGGAGACGAGGCAGGGTGAGCGACAACCAGAATCTCCTCGCGGAGCAGCGGCGCGCCCTGATCCTCGACGAGGTCAGGCGGCGTGGCGGAGTGCGGGTCAACGAGCTGACGCGCAAGCTCAACGTCTCGGACATGACGGTCCGTCGCGACCTGGACGCGCTGGCCCGGCTGGGTGTGGTGGAGAAGGTGCACGGCGGCGCGGTGCCGGTCGCCGAGGCGAGCACGTACGAGCCGGGGTTCGAGGCCAAATCGGGTCTTGAGCTGAGCGCCAAGGAGGACATCGCGAAGGCGGCGGCGGCGATGGCCACGCCGGGCACCGCGATCGGTCTCGCGGGCGGCACCACGGCCTTCGCGCTGGCCCAGCAGCTGGTGGACGTGCCGGATCTGACCGTGGTGACGAACTCGGTCCGGGTGGCCGATGTGTTCTACGCCGCGCAGCGGTCGGCGGCGCTCGGCGGTACGGGTCCGCGCACGGGGGCGGCCACCGTGGTGCTCACGGGCGGGGTGCGGACCCCCTCGGACACGCTGGTGGGGCCGGTGGCGGACGCCGCGGTGCGCTCGCTCCACTTCGATGTGCTGTTCCTGAGTGTGCACGGCATATCGGTGGAGGCGGGCCTGTCGACGCCGAATCTGGCGGAGGCGGAGACCAATCGCCACTTCGTGCGGGCCGCGCGGCGCGTGGTGGTGGTCGCCGACCACACCAAGTGGGGCATGGTGGGGCTGAGTTCGTTCGCGACCCTGGACGAGGTGGACGCGCTGGTGACGGACCCGGGGCTGCCGGAGCACGCGCGGGCGGAGATCTCGGAGTATCTGCCGGAGCTGGTGATGGCGGGGGCGCCCGCCGCGGCGGCCGACTCTTAACGGCCTGTCAGCTCTCTCGGCTACCGTGTGTCCATGGCACACCGACTGCGCTCCGTCGGGCTCGACTGGGCCGAGACCGCCCCGGTGCGGCTCGTCTTCACCGCCGAGGCGTCGGCGGCGCCGGAGGCGGTGTTCCGCGCCCTGGCGACGTCGAGGGCTGGCCGCGGTGGTACCGGCAGGTGACCGCGGCCCGGTCCACGGACGGCGGCAGGGGCAGGGAGATCCGCCTCAAGGGCGGCACCCGCTTCCGCGAGACGGTCATGGCGGCGGATCCGTACGAGCGCTACGCCTACCGGATCGACGAGACAACGCGCCGGGGCTGCGGTCGCTGCTGGAGGAGTGGACGCTGAGGCCGTTGGGCACCGGCACGCTGGTGCGGTACGTCTTCGCGGTGGACGGCACGGCGCTGCTGCGCGGCGCGGTGCGGGTGCTGCGGCCGGGACTGCGCCGGGCGTTCCACGACGCGGTGCGCAGGCTGGACCGGCAGCTGAGAGAGGGCTAAGCGGTTACGGCGAAGTCAAGTGCTGATCCTTCTCGGCGTCCAAACCCTCCCAGGCCGAACGGCGAGGGATCAGCGGCGAACTTCACCGCATCCGCTTAGCCCTCGGGCCAGTGCCCCGTGGTGAGGAAGATGTCGAGCGTCTTGGCGTACGGCTCGATGTCCAGGCCCTGCTCCTCCAGCCACGCGTCCGAGTAGTACTTGTCCAGGTACCGATCGCCCGGATCGCACAGCAGGGTCACCACGCTTCCGGTCCGCCCCTGCTCGACCATCTCGGCGACGATCCGCAGCGCGCTCCACAGCCCGGTCCCCGTGGAGCCGCCCGCCTTACGGCCGATGGCCCCCTCCAGGGCGCGTACGGACGCGACGCTCGCCGCGTCCGGGACCTTCATCATCCGGTCGATCGCCCCGGGCACGAAGCTCGGCTCCATACGGGGGCGACCGATGCCCTCGATGCGGGAGCCCTGGTCGCTGGAGGCGTCCCCGTCATGGTGCACCCAGCCGTCGAAGAAGCAGGAGTTCTCGGGGTCGGCGACGCATACGCGGGTGTCGTACTGCATGTAGTGGACGTAGCGCGCGATGGTCGCGGAGGTGCCGCCGGTGCCGGCGGTCGCCACCACCCATGCCGGTTCGGGATAGCGCTCCAGACGGAGCTGCTGGTAGATCGACTCGGCGATGTTGTTGTTGCCGCGCCAGTCGGTGGCGCGCTCGGCGTAGGTGAACTGGTCCATGTAGTGGCCGCCGGACTCCGCCGCGAGGGCGGCGGACGCCTCGTACATCGTCCGCGGGTCGTCCACGAAATGGCACTGGCCGCCATGGAATTCGATCAGGCGGCACTTCTCCCGGCTGGTCGTGCGCGGCATCACCGCGATGAAGGGCACGCCGATCAGCTTCGCGAAGTACGCCTCGGACACGGCGGTCGAACCGCTGGACGCCTCGATGACCGGCTTGCCGGGCCGGATCCAGCCGTTGCAGAGCCCGTACAGGAACAACGACCGGGCCAGCCGGTGCTTGAGGCTACCTGTGGGGTGGGTCGACTCGTCCTTGAGGTAGAGGTCGATCCCCCACCGCTCGGGCAGTGGGAAGCTCAGCAGATGGGTGTCCGCCGAGCGCTGGGCGTCGGCCTGCACTTTGCGGACGGCCTCCTTCAGCCACTCACGGTAGCCGTGGTCGCTGCGGTCCACGTCAACCGTGCCGACGCCGCCGCGCGCTGTGCTGTCCAACACCACTCCTCTTGCTTGTGCCCCTGACCGGCCCGGGTGGCATACTCGGGCTATTTCGATCCTAAATGGACCCCAGTGCGCCCTGGTGCCCCGGCCCCGTCACGGGCACACTGCGGAGCAGGGAGAATGAGAGGCAGCGGCACGCGTGCCAGTCGGAGCCATCGGGGAGGCGGTTGTGATGGCCGATACCGAGTTCAATGCCACGGGAGTGCGGATCGAGCGGTTTCTGCGCTCGGTGACCCGCGCCGGACAGGTCTTGATCAAGGACGGCAGGCTTCAGTTGCTGACCAGCTACGGCAGCGAGATCGACAGCGCCCCGGTGCAGTCGGTCCGCGCCAGCAAGCCGTGGTTCGTCGACGGCGACCAGGCCATGGCCACCGTGAACGGCACCCGCTACCGCCTCACCCTCGGCGAGCAGGACGCCGCGGCCACCTCGCCCCCCACGGCCAAATCGGCCAAGCCCAAAGGGGCTGCCGCCAGCCGCTTCCTGGACGCCGTCAGATCCGCTCGGGGGCATGGCCAGAAGAAGTGAGGCGGCCGAGTTGCGCATGCGCGCGAGGGGACCGACCCTGGACGAGTATCAGTATCACTGAGGGTCAACAAGCGGTGACGCTGAGAACCGGCTCACCGGTCGCGCACAGCAGCCACCACTGCTGAACGTGTTCGTCGCCCGCTTCTGAATCAGGCTAGCCCCAACTTCTTCAGGGAGTCGCAGCCGTGATCAGTCGTCCTAGCAGGCATTGCACGGTGGAGCTGCAAGCCCTGCCGTCGCGGATCGGTCAGGTCCGCAGAATCGTGTCGGCGCAACTGCGCTACTGGCATCTGGATCCGCTCATCGACCCGGCGGCGCTCGGTGTCACCGAGCTGCTCACCAATGTGCACCGCCATGCCGAGCCGGACAAGCAGTGCACGGTGGAGATCGTTCTCATGCTGGACCGGCTGACCGTCTCGGTCCGCGACCAGGATCCCCGGCTGCCCCGGCTCCGCGCCTGTGACCCCGTCTCCACGCACGGGAGGGGGCTCGCTCTGGTCGCGGCGGTCAGCCAGAGCTGGGGGATGCACGCCCGGGACGACGGCAGCGGCAAGGTCGTATGGTTCACGCTGGCCGTGCCGCAGCCCATCACCACCGCCAAGTCGCCCTTCGCGGCGTACGGAGCGGGCCGCACCGCGCCGCCGCACCGCGCGGACCTCACCCGCTCGTCCCCCGCGCCCACGCCGGCCTCGGCGCCCCCGGCGCCCGCCCCCGTGCTGACGCCCGCTCCCGCTCCGGCCTCCGCACCCGCCCCGGCACCGGCTCCCGCCCCCGCGATACGGGAGCGGGCACCTGTCGCCCGGTCGGCCGTATCCGTACCCCACTGACGAACCGGGCCGTCCCGCCTCATGACGGGCGGGGCGGCCGACTGCTATGCCGGACCGCCCTTCGGATGGCGGCCGAACTGCTCGTCCAGGACGGACAGCCGGCGCCAGTATTCGTCCTCGTCGATCTCGCCGGCCGCGAAGCGGCGCCCCAGCAGCGCGATCGGCGACTGCTCGCCGTGGACCGGGTGCCCCTGCCGCCAGGGCCCGCGCCCGCGCCACATCGCGCGCCGCAGCAGGAAGATCCCGCCGCCGACGATCAACGCCCACAGCAGGGGGACGAAGACAATCCACGGTCCGGGGCCGCCGCCGTCGGCGAAGCCGTGCGCCAAAGTGGTCATGATGATCGCGCTCCTCGGGAGTGAATGTGTCTCGTGGTCACTCCCGAGCGTCGCGCGTGGCGGCCGCCGCGGCGTCGTACGGCCGAGGACAGTTGGCATACCGCGCGGGGAGTACGCGCGGGCCCGGACGGCCTCCCGAACCCCGCCCTAAGCGGATGCGGCGAAGTCAAGTGCTGATCCTTCTCGGCGTCCAAGCCCTCGGCCAGGCCGAACGGCGAGGGATCAGCGGCGAACTTCACCGCATCCGCTCAGCCGCGGATTCCCGCCACGCGCAACCGCCGCTCCACCTGCTCCCAGGACGGGTCGACGGGCTCGACCCGGTGGGTGCCGGTGGTGAGGTCCTTGAAGCCGCTGGAGGTGGAGACACAGACGACCGGCCCCTCGAAGGCATCACCGCCGGCCTCCCGGGCCCGCAGCCCGGCGAGCCCGGCGGCGGCGGAGAGCTCCACCCACAGCCCCTGGCGGCCCAGTTCGGACTGGGCGGCTTCCATCTCGTCGTCGGTGACCAGCAGGGCCTCACCCCCGCTGCGCCGGACCGCCAGGACACCGCGGTGGCCGCCGACGGCGCAGCGGATGCCGTACGCCCCGGTCGGCCCGGGCTCGACGGTCGCAGCCGGACGGCCCTCGCGCAGCGCGGTGGCCAGCGGGCCGCCCACGGAGGGCTCGCAGCTGAAGATCCGCGGGGTGCGGGGAGCCAGGCCGAGCCGCTCCAGCTCGGCGAAGCCCTTCCAGACGCCGAAGAGCAGCTCGCCGTAGCCGGTCGGCAGGAACACGGCCTCCGGGACGCCGAGTTCGGTGAAGACCTCATAGGCGAGCGTCTTGTAGCCTTCGGGGCCGAATCCATGGCTGGTGTGGGTGTCGGTGAGGTTGCTGACCGGGTGGTACCCGAGCCGGTCCACGATCTGCCGCATCAGCGGCCAGCGCGCCCGCTCGGGGACCGGCAGCACCACCGCGCCATAGGCCTTCAGGAAGGAGACGACGGCCGGGGGCGCCTCCCGGGAGGCCAGCACGACGCAGCGCAGCCCGGCGCGGGCCGCGTACGCGGCGGCGGAGGCGCCGTGATTACCGGAGGAGGCGACGACGATGCCCTCCGCGTCCACGCCGACGGCGGCGCTGACGGTGCAGCGGTTCAGCCGGTCCTTGTGGCTCCATGTGGGGTTGCGCGACTCGTCCTTGACGTACACGCCGTCGCCGATGCCGATGAGCGGGGTGCCCCCCTCCCCGAGCCCGGGTGCGGCCAGCGGTGGCAGCAGGGGCGCCCAGCGGTCCAGGCCCACGCCCGGGGGCGCCGCGCGGGCGAAGAGATCGGCGGGCACGGCGTCGTACGCGTAGTCGACCTCGACCGGGTAGACGATCTCGGGCGTCGCCGTCCGCGGACACCCCCTCGTCAGCGGTGGCCACAGCGGGTAGCTCAGAGAGGCGTCGCCGAGTGAGCGCTGACCGGTCGCCAGCGAGTCCTGTGCCGTCATGGGCGGGAGTCTAGGCGAGCGGGGTGTACCTACTGGTATGTATAGTGGCCGTATGACGACTCTGGAACGCCTGATCGAGAGCACCCAGGAGCTGCTCTGGGAGCGGGGCTATGTGGGCACCAGCCCCAAGGCCATCCAGCAGCGCTCGGGCGCGGGCCAGGGCAGCATGTACCACCACTTCACCGGCAAGCCCGACCTCGCGCTCACGGCCATCCGCCGCACCGCCGAGCAGTTGAGAGCCACGGCCGAGGCGTCCCTGTCCGGACCGGGGGGCGCCTACGACCGGGTCCGCGCGTATCTGCTGCGGGAGCGCGAGGTGTTGCGCGGCTGCCCGATCGGTCGGCTGACGATGGACCCCGACGTCATCGCCGATCCCGCGCTGCGGCAGCCGGTGGAGGAGACGCTCGCCTGGCTGCGCGGGCGGCTGGCGGAGATTCTCGCCGAGGGGCGCGAGCGCGGGGAGTTCACGGCGGGGCTGGATCCGGAGCGCACCGCCGCGACCGTCATCGCGACCGTGCAGGGTGGCTATGTACTCGCCCGCGCCGCGGAGTCGGCGGCGCCCTTCGACAGCGCCGTCGAGGGTCTGCTCACCCTGCTCGACGCGCTTAAGGCGTCCGATTCCCCTTCCCGGTAACGGAAAACCGCACCGTGGAGACCAGTGATCCGCTGACAGGAGTTCGCCCATGCACGCGATGCAGTACCGGATCACCCTGCCCGCCGACTACGACATGAAGATCATCCGGCATCGGGTGGAGACGAAGGGCCCGCTGCTGGACGACTTCCCGGGGCTGGGCCTGAAGGCGTACGGCATCCGCGAGCGCGGTGTCGACGGCTCGCCGGTCAACAGTTACGCCCCCTTCTATCTGTGGGCCGCCCCCGAGGCCATGAACCGCTTTTTGTGGGGCCCCGGATTCCAGGGCATCGTGCGGGACTTCGGCCGCCCCGTGGTCGAACACTGGCAGGGGCTGGCCTTCGCGCGGGGCCCGGCCGCGACCGCCGTACCGCGCGCCGCCACGCGCCGCGCGGTGGCGGTCCCGGACTCCGGCGACCCCGCCACCGCCGTCGACCGCGCGCTGGTGGAGCTGCGGGAGCGGGCGGGTACCGAGGGCGTGTACGCGACGGCCCTGGCCATCGACCCGCGCGGCTGGGAGCTGGTCCACTTCACGCTCTGGGAGGACGTCGCACCGACCGCCGAGCCCGGCGACCGCTACCAGGTGCTCCATCTGTCGGCGCCGGGCCTGGCCACGCTGCCCGAGGGGCGGCAGTGGTGACCGCGCCCGCCGTACGGACGGTCCTCGGCGACATCCCGGGCGCGGAGCTGGGCGTCTGCGACGCCCACGACCATTTGTTCCTCCGCAGCACACAGCTGCCGGGGCAGGAACTGGACGACGTCGGCGCGGCCACCGCCGAGCTGCGCGCCTTCCACGAGCTGGGCGGCCGCGCGGTGGTCCAGTGGACCCCGTACGGCCTCGGGCGGGCGGCCGGTGAGCTGCCCGGGCTGTCCCGGGCGACCGGCGTCCATGTGGTCGCCGCGACCGGGCTGCACCAGGCCGCCCACTACGAGCCGAAGACGATCGAGGACGTCCGGGGGCGGCTCGCCGAGCTGTTCGTCGACGAGCTCACGCACGGCATCGGCGGACCCGCCGGCCCCAAGGCGGGGCTGATCAAGGTCGCCGGCGGCTTCCACGGCCTCGACGCCCACGCCCGTCACACCATGACCGCCGCCGCCCACGCCCACCACCGCACCGACGCCCCCATCGCCGTCCACCTGGAGCTGGGAACGGGCGCGCCGGACGTACTGGACCTGCTGTGCGCAGAGTTGGAGGTACCGCCGCACCGCGTCCTTCTCGGCCATCTGAACCGCTCCCCCGACCATGCCGTGCACCGGGAGGCCGCCGCCGCGGGGGCCTACCTCGCCTTCGACGGCCCCTCCCGCGCCCATCACGCCACGGACTGGCGGCTCCCGGAGGTGCTGGCCGCGCTCGCGGAAGCCGGTTACGCCGACCAGCTGCTGCTGGGCGGCGACACGACGACGGCCGCGGCGCGGTCGGTGAACGGCGGTCCCGGCATGCCGTATCTGCTGCGCGGACTCTGCGGGCGGCTCGAAGTGGCCCTGGGCGCCGAGGTGGTGGGACGGATGCTCACCGTGAATCCGGGCCGCGCGCTGGCCGCGGCCTGGCGCGACGGTTGGTACGGCGAAAAGGGCGGCGGGGCTTGACCGCACGTGGTGTCTCCGGCGGGAGCGCGCCGGGCCGCCCGGGCCGTCAGCGGTCGGTCCCGGCGGTGAACCGGCGGATCAGGTCGGCGCGCGACGTGAGACCCAGTCGCTCGAAGACCGTTGGCGCATGGACGCCCGGGGCCAGCTCCGGGAGGCGGCGGAGATCTTCCGGCGGCACCGGGCACGGCGCACTGGTGGAGCTGCCGGCGGGATCAGGCCGCGCCCAGCGCCGCCAGCGGGTCGTCCAGCACGGCCTGCCAGGCCAGCTCGGCCGCGCCCACCAGGCTGTTGTGGTCCAGCGTGCAGGGCAGGATCGGCACGCCGCCGCTCCGGCCGCCCCACAGGCTCCGCTCCGCCACGACCTCCCGCAGCCGTTCCGGGTCGGACTGAAGGAGCTCGCGGTGGAGCCCGCCGAGGATGATGCGGTCCGGGTTGAGGATGTTGACGAGGCCGGCGAGGCCGAGGCCGAGACGGTCGATGAGGAGGTCGGCGGCGGCCTTCACGGAGGGGTCGGCGTACTCGTCACGCAGCAGGTCGCGGGCCTGTTGGAGCAGGGAGCCCTCGGGGCCCGGATCGCGTCCGGCAGCGGTGAGGAAGGCGAGCGGATCGGCCTCGATGTCCAGGCAGCCGCGGCTGCCGCAGTGGCAGGGCGGGCCCTCGGGGTTGACGGTGAGGTGGCCGAGCTCCAGGGCGAGACCGGCGCTGCCCGTGTGCAGCCGCCCGTCCAGGACCAGCGCACCGCCGACGCCCCGGTGCCCGGTGGCGACGCACAGCAGATGCCGGGCGCCGGCGCCGGCGCCGTGGCGGTGTTCGGCGAGGGCGGCGAGGTTGATGTCGTTGCCCACCAGGCCCGCCGGCGGCTCTCCGTTCGGGCTGCGGATGCCCGCCTCCGCCAGGCTCCGGGTGAACAGCTCGCGCACGGGCGCGCCCGCGGGCCAGGCAATGTGCAGCGGATTGAGCGCGGTGCCCTCCGGTTCGGCGACCGCGGACGGGACGGCGAGCCCCGCGCCCACACAGCGGCGGCCGGTCTCGCGCAGCAGCCCCGCCCCGGCCTCGACGACCGCGTCGAGGACGTGCGCGGGATCGGCGGGCACGGTCATGCAGCCGGGGGCGGTGGCGACGATCCGGCCCCCGAGGCCGACGAGCGCGGCACGGAACCCGTCGGTGTGCACCTGGGCGGCGAGCGCCACGGGCCCGTGGGGCGCGATCGCGAGCCGGTGCGAGGGCCGGCCCTGCGACCCGGCGGAGCCGACCGGCCGCGAGTCGACCTGGATCAGGCCGAGCGCCTCCAGTTCGGCGGCGACGGCGCCCGCGGTCGCGCGGGTCACGCCGAGTTCGGCCGTGAGCACCGCGCGGGTGGGGGCGCGGCCGGTGTGGACGAGCTCCAGTGCCGGGCCGAGAGCGCTTCGGCCGCGCTCGAGCCTTGTCCGTGTCTGGGTCACGCCTCTATTCTCACTTTGTGCCGATGCCAAACAAAATACGGACGGCCATTCCGGGGAGGCGCCGCTCCGATGCCCCGGATCGCGACCTCGCCCAACTCCGTGCCGCCCTCGCCGCGTTCTTCGCCCTGGACGGCTTTGTGTTCGCCAGGTGGGTAGCCCGCATTCCCGCGACCAAGGACCAGACCGGCGCTTCGGAGGGCGCGCTCGGGCTGGCGCTGCTCGGCGTGTCCGCGGGCGGGGGTCGTCGCGTACGGAACGCGCAATGCCGCTCGCGCAACCGGAGGCTGACTTCCCAGTTGGCCATTTCCGGTTCGCCGGGCCCCCGGTTGTCAGTGGCGGCTGGCAGACTTCCGGCATGGAGATCGCTGAGCTGTTCGAGACCGTGGACCGCGAGGGCCGGCTGCTGGCCGACGCCGCGGCCAAGGCCGGAGTGGACGCCCCGGTGCCCACCTGCCCCGACTGGCGCGTCCGTGACCTGTTGTCCCACCTCGGCCGGGTGCACGGCTGGGCCGCCCGGATCGTCGGCGAGGGCCTGACTGAGCCGGTCCGGCCGTCCGTCGAGCCGGCGCCGGCCGACGTCGAGCTGGTGGCGTGGTACCGGGAGGTCCATCGCCGGCTGGTTGACACCCTCACCGGGGCCGATCCTCAGGTGGAGTGCTTCGCCTTCATCCCCGGGTCCTCGCCGCTGGCGTTCTGGGCCCGGCGGCAGGCCCATGAGACGGCCATCCACCGGGTGGACGCGGAATCCGCGGCGGGCATGGACTTCTCCCCGATCGACCCGGCCTTCGCGGCGGACGGGATCGATGAGCTGCTGAGCGGCCTGCACAGCCTGGAGCGGACCCGGTTGCGCATGGACACCCCGCGCACCTTCCGTTTCCGGGCCACCGACCAGGACGCGGTCTGGACGGTACGGGCGTCGGACGGCGTGCCGCGCACCGAGCGCAATGCCGAGGGGGTGGCGGACTACGAGCTCAGCGGGCCGGCCACCGATCTCTACCTCGCACTGTGGAACCGGCTGCCGCACTCCGCGCTGAGCGCCCAGGGCGATCCGGAGCTCGCCGTGCTCTGGCGGGAGCGCGCGGGCATCTGAGGCCCGGCCGCTGCGGTTACCAGCGAGTAACAAGTCATGTTAGCTTCCCACCATGTCACGACGCACGATGTCCGCGCGGGCCCTGCGCCGCGCGATGAACTGGTGGCCGCCCTATCTGTTCGCGGGCGTACGGGTGCTGCACCTCGCCGACGACTGGAGCAGCGCCCGGGTCCGGCTGCGGCTGCACCGGTTCAACACCAACTACGTGGGCACCCACTTCGGCGGCTCGCTCTTCGCGATGGGCGATCCGTTCTGGATGCTGCTGACGATGAACCGGCTCGGCCGGGAGTACATGGTGTGGGACAAGGCCGGCGAGATCGATTTCGTCTCGCCCGGCCGGGGCGATGTGTTCGCCGAGTTCAAGCTCACCGAGGACCGGCTGGAGGAGATCCGGGAGGCGACCGCGGACGGCGGCAAGGCGCTGCCGTGGTTCGAGTACGAGGTGGTCGCCGCGGACGGCACGGTCGTGGCGCGCGTTCGGAAGCAGCTTTATGTCCGCCGCAAGCGTCTGGATGGGCAGCGGAGCACGACCGGGAAGACCACGACCGACTGACGAACAGACCGGAGGGCTGAGGCCAGATGACCGGACCGCGCTCCCAGGACGAGCGTGACGCGCTCACCGTCGAGATCGTCTTCGCCGTCGTCACGGCGGGTCTGCTGGCGGCCGTCCTCTTCTTCGCCCTCGCGAGCCCGGCCCTCATCGGCGATCTGGGCCGGGCCCAGGAGACAGCCTGGCAGAGAGCGGCGTCCGCCGTGGCCGTCGTCGGATTCGCCCTGCGCATCGTGCACGTGCTGTGGTATCTGCCCCGTAAGGGGCGCGAATGACCGGGGACCCGCAGCCGGGGCCATGGCAGTGCGCGGGGCTGCGCTGGGACCCCCACGCCGGGCCCGCGCTGATCTGGCGCCATCCGGTCCGCGGTGAGCGGACCTCCCCGCTCGCCCCGGACCGACCGCTCGCCTTCACCACCGGTCCGCGGCGCGCCTGCGTCGGCGTCCGCAGGGGCGTTCGGCATACGCCCTGTCCGGCCGGGGCCGAGGTCGCGGCGTCCGCCGTCTCGGCCCAGTGCCCGGACTGCGCCCGGCTGGACCGCTCGTACTCCGTAGCCGCCGACACCCGTACCGACGATCCGCGCCCGTATGACGTCTATCTCGCCTGGTTCGGCCCGAAGCTGATCAAGGTCGGCATCACGGCGGCCGAGCGCGAGGGCGCACGGCTGCTCGAACAGGCCGCGCTCTCCTACGCCCTGCTCGGCCGCGGCCCGCTGATGGCCGCGCGCCGCGCGGAGGCGGTGCTGGGCGCCGCGCTCGGCGTCCCGGACCGCTTTCCCTACGCCGCCAAGCGCGCCGCCCGCGAGGCGCCGCCGCCCCCGGAGCGCCGCGCGGCCGAGCTCGCCGCGCTCCACGAGCGGGCGCGCGCCCTGGGCGGCCTGCCGGAGTCGCTGACCCGCGCGGCCTTCGAGCCGGTGCACCATGACGCGGCGTTCCGCCTGGACCGGGTGCGCCCCACGCACGGGGTGATCCGGCTCGCCGCCGGGACCACGGTGACCGGCCTGATCGAGGCCGTGGCGGGCCCGGACATCCATCTGACCGCGACGGACGGCCGGGCCCTGCTGCTGGACGCCCGCCATCTGGCGGGATGGCCGCTGGCGGCCGCCGCCGCGGACGCCATGACGACGGCGCCGGTGGCCGTCCGCGAGCGGGAGCCCGAGGGCCCCGAGGCGCTGTTCTGACGGCCGGGTCCCACCGCGGGATCTCCGGGTCAGCCGAGCCAGCCCGGCCTCACCAGCCCCGTCTCATAGGCGAGGACGACGAGTTGGGCACGGTCACGAGCACCCAGTTTGACCATCGTCCGGCTCACATGGGTCTTGGCGGTGAGCGGGCTCACGACGAGCCGCCGGGCGATCTCCTCGTTCGACAGGCCCATGCCGACCAGGGCCATCACCTCCCGTTCGCGCTCGGTCAGCCCGGCCAGCACCGACGCGGGCGCGGGCGCCTTGGAGCGGGCGGCGAACTCGGCGATGAGACGGCGGGTGACCCCGGGCGACAGCAGCGCGTCGCCCTCCACCACGGCCCGCACCGCACGCAGCAGCTCCTCCGGCTCGGTGTCCTTGACCAGAAAGCCGGAGGCGCCCGAGCGGATCGCCTCGAAGACGTACTCGTCGAGCTCGAAGGTGGTCAGCATGACCACCTTTACTTCGCCGAGCGCCGGATCCTCGGTGATCCGGCGGGTCGCGGCGAGGCCGTCGAGCAGCGGCATCCGGATGTCCATGAGGACGACGTCGGGGCGCTGTTCGCGCACCATACCCAGCGCCTGCTCCCCGTCGGCGGCCTCGCCGACCACCTCGACATCCGGCTGGGCGGCCAGCAGGGCACGGAACCCGGCCCGGACCAGGATCTGGTCATCGGCGAGCAGTACGCGGATCACGCTGTCTCCTTTGAGTCGCTCACCAGCGGAATCCTCGCGCGGACGCGGAAGCCGCCGTCCGGGCGGGGGCCCGCCTCCACCGTGCCGCCGAGGGCGGCGGCTCGCTCGCGCATGCCGACCAGGCCGTTTCCGCCGCCCGTCGGACCGTCCGCGGTCGCCGGGCCGTCGTCGTCCACCCGCAGCTCCAGCTCGCCCGGGGCGTAGCGCAGCAGGACGCGGGCAGTCCGGGAGCCGGAGTGGCGGACGATATTGGTCAGCGCCTCCTGGACGATACGGAAGGCCGCGAGGTCGGTGCCGGGCGGCAGGGCGGTGCGTTCGCCCGCCACCTCCACCCGCACCGCGAGCCCCGCGCTCGCCGCCTGTTGGGTCAGCTCCTCCAGACGGTCCAGACCAGGCGCGGGCGAGCGCGGCGCGGCGCCGGACGACCGCAACGTGTCGAGCACCTGGCGGACCTCGCCCAGCGCCTCCTTGCTGGCCGCCTTGATGGTGGTCAGCGCGGTACGGGCCTGCTCGGGGTCCTGGTCGAGGAGAGCGAGGCCGACCCCCGCCTGCACATTGATGACCGAGATGCTGTGGGCGAGCACGTCGTGCAGCTCACGGGCGATCCGCAGCCGCTCCTCGTCCGCCCGGCGCCGCGCCGCGGCCGCCCGCTCGGCCCGGTCGCGGGCCCACTGTTCACGCCGTACGCGGACGAGTTCGGCCGCGGCGACGACCGCCACCGCCCAGGCCGCGATCCCCAGCTCCTGCCCCCACGCGGCGGGCCCGTCGCCCGCCGGGGGGAGTCGACGGTAGAGCCAGTGGCCGATGAGCAGATGGCTCAGCCAGAGCAGTCCGAGGGCGCTCCAGGCGGCAATCCGCCGCCCGGCGGCGACGGCGGCGACGCACGCGACGACCACGCTGAGGAAGACCGGGCCGTACGGATATCCGGCGGCGAGGTAGACCGCGGTCACCGCCGCCGTGCCGAACACGGCGATCCGGGGGTGGCGGTGGCGCAGAAGCAGCAGCGCGGGCCCGGCGAGGAGCAGCGCGTAGCCGTACGGGGCGAGATGCGCCCGGGCGGGCTGGTCATGGGCGGCGAACTGGGTTCCGACCACTTGGAAGACCGCGAGGGCCAGCGACGAGCGCCAGGGCGGCCGGGCGGTGGCCGGCGGCTCGGCGCCCTCGCCGCGCCACGGAGCGCGGGCCGGCCACCGGCGCCGCCGGTCCGGCCCGCCGCACCACTGTGCCCGCAGGGCCGGGAAATCGCGCATACCCGCAACGCTAGACGGCCCCGGGCGGCGCGGCGTCCGCCCGGGGCGGTGGCCGGGCGTACTCCCGGCGGAGTAGACCCGCGACGATCCCGCCGGACAGGGCTCAGCCCCGGTCCGCCGCGCCGCCCAGCCCGGCGGCGCGGGCCAGCGCGGCGGCGGCCTGGCCGAAGAACTCCTCGCGCGCCTCGACCACCTTGGTGAACTGTCCGAAGAGCTCAAAGCTGATCAGGCCGAAGAGCTGCGCCCAGGCCGCGACGAGCGGTGCGAACACGGCGGCGGGCAGGTCGGCGCCGACCGCGTCCGCGATGTTCCGTGCGTCGTCCCGTACGGCCTCCGGCAGGTCCGCCTCCTCGGGTACGCGCAGGGCGCCGGCGGCGTGGGCGTCGCGTGCGACGGAGATCAGGGCGAGGCCGACGCGGGAGGCGGGGGCGATGGTGTCCTGGGGCGCGGCGTAACCGGGCACCGGGGAGCCGTAGATGAGCGCGTACTCATGGGGGTGGGCCAGCGCCCACGCCCGGAGCGTCCGGCAGACCGCCGTCCACCGCTCGACGGGGTCGCCGCCCGGGTCCGTGCGCGCGAGGGCCTGCTCGGCGGCGGCGCCGATCGCGTCGTACGCGTCCACGATGAGCGCGGTCAGCAGCTCGTCCCGGCTGGGGAAGTAGCGGTAGAGGGCGGAGGAGGCCATGCCGAGCTCCCGGGCGACGGCCCGCAGCGACAGCTTGGCCGCGCCCTGGTCCGCGAGCTGGCGGCGCGCCTCTTCCTTGATGGCGGCGGTCACTTCGGTACGGGCCCGTTCCCTGGCCCCTCGGATCGCACTCATGCGGGCAGTCTGCCATCCCTGAGGAGCACCGACCAAGAACGAGAGCACTGCTCTTGCAGTGTCGCGATTGGTGGTGCACACTGCTCTTGAGTGAGAGCAGTGCTCTCAAAGCGCAGCACAGGAGGACCCCATGCCGTCACAGCACTCCATCAAGCCCCGCGGCTTCGAGTCGTCCGTCCACCGCGGTGTGGCCTGGCTCGCCCGGCATGGCGTCAGCCTCTTCGGCACCGCCGAGCTGTCGGTGCTCGGCCGCTCGAGCGGCGAGTGGCGGCGCGTCCCGGTCAACCCGCTGACGCTGGACGGCGAGCGCTATCTGGTGTCGGCGCGCGGGAACGCGCAGTGGGTGCGGAACATGCGGGCGGCGGGCGGCGGACGGCTGCGCAATGGGCGCAGGACGCAGCCGTTCACCGCCGCCGAGCTCCCCGAGGGCGAGGAGAAGGCGGCGGTGCTCCGTGCCTATCTGGTGCGCTGGGGCTGGGAGGTCGGCGCGTTCTTCGACGGCGTGACCGCCAGGTCCCCCGAGGGCGAGCTCGCCCGGATCGCACCGATGCATCCGGTGTTCCGCATCACGGCGACGGACGGGTGAGCGGACGGCTGCGCAATGGGCGCAGGACCCAGCCGTTCACCGCCGCCGAGCTCCCCGAGGGCGAGGAGAAGGCGGCGGTGCTCCGTGCCTATCTGGTGCGCTGGGGCTGGGAGGTCGGCGCGTTCTTCGACGGCGTGACCGCCAGGTCCCCCGAGGGCGAGCTCGCCCGGATCGCACCGATGCATCCGGTGTTCCGCATCACGGCGACGGACGGGTGAGCGGTGGCGCCGGAGGCTCCGGCGCCGATGGGGCGTCTACCCCCGGTCCATCGCCGCCAGGGCCCGGCGGGCCGCCGGATGGGTGCGGACGAGTTCCCCCAGGGTCGTCGTGCCGCGGGTGATCTTTGTAAAGGCCCGCCACGCCGGGCGGAAGCCGGTGATCGCCGCGTGGAAGACCCCCGGGCGGCGGGCGAACGCCGCGTACAGCCGCCGCCCGACGCCCATCTCCACGCCCAGCCCCGCCTTGATCGCGAAGGCATAGTTCAGGGCCTGGCGGCGGGCGTCGACCGCGTCGTGCGCCTCGGCGATCCGCACCGCCCACTCCCCCGCGAGCCGGCCCGAGCGCAGCGCGAAGGAGATGCCCTCACGGGTCCACGGCTCCAGCAGCCCGGCCGCGTCGCCGCAGACCAGCACCCGGCCGCGCGACAGCGGCGAATCGTCCGAGCGGCAGCGGGTCAGATGGCCGGAGGAGATGCTCGGCTCGAAGCCGGCGAGGCCGAGCCGGGCGATGAAGTCCTCCAGATAACGCTTCGTTCCGGCGCCCTCGCCGCGGGCCGAGATGACGCCGACGGTCAGGGTGTCGCCCTTGGGGAACACCCAGCCGTAACTCCCGGGCATCGGCCCCCAGTCGATGAGCACCCGGCCCGCCCAGTCCTCCGCGACCGTCTCCGGAACCGGGATCTCCGCCTCCAGGCCGAGGTCGACCTGGTCGAGCTTCACCCCGACATGCGCTCCTATCCGGCTGGCGCTGCCGTCGGCGCCGACCACGGCCCGCGCCAGCACCGTCTCGCCGTCCGCGAGCACGACGGCGGCCGTGCGCCGGTCGGGCACGGACGGGCCGTGCTGCTCGACGCGCGTGACCGCGGCGCCCGTACGGACGCGGGCGCCCGCGTCCTTGGCCGCCTCGACCAGACCGGCGTCGAACTCCGGCCGGTTGATGAGCCCGAAGAGCACGTGCTTGGAGCGGCGCGTGCGGGCGAGCCTGCCGTTCATCGAGAAGGTGACCGCGTGCACCCGCTCGCGCAGCGGCAGTTCGAATCCGGGCGGCAGCGCCTCGCGCGAGGGACCGATGATGCCGCCGCCGCACGTCTTGTAGCGCGGCAGCTCGGCCTTCTCCAGCAGCAGCACCCGGCGCCCGGCGCAGGCGGCGGCGTACGCCGCGGAGGCGCCCGCAGGCCCCGCGCCCACCACCACGACGTCCCATACCGTCTCTTTGTCCGGGGCTGCGTTGTCGCTGCTCACCTGTGGATCCGCTCCCAATCGACCGACCTGATGCGCCTACCGGCATCCTACGGCGCACCGGCACCCGAGCCTGCTGTGGGATGATCGGCCGCAGAGTCTCAAGCCGTACATAAGTACCATCGCCGCGCATCCCAGGAGCCTTCCCTCATGGAACAGGATCTCGCCGCCACCGTCGCCGCCCTGCAGCCCCGCGCCCGGGCCGAACTGGCCGAGCTGGTGGCCTTCCGGTCGGTCGCGGACCCGGCGCAGTTCCCCCGGAGCGAGTGCGAGGCCGCCGCGGCATGGGTCGCGGACGCGCTGCGCGCCGAGGGGTTCGAGGATGTGGCGCTGCTGGACACCCCCGACGGCACCCAGTCCGTCTACGGCTTCCTGCCCGGCCCGGCCGCGGATGCCCCGACGGTCCTGCTCTACGCGCACTACGACGTACAGCCGCCGCTCGACGAGGACGCCTGGAACACCCCGCCCTTCGAGCTGACCGAGCGCGACGGCCGCTGGTACGGACGCGGCACCGCGGACTGCAAGGGTGGCCTGATCATGCACCTCACCGCGGTGCGCGCGCTCAAGGAGCACGGCGGCGTCCCGGTCAACGTCAAGGTGATCGTGGAGGGTTCGGAGGAGCAGGGCACGGGCGGTCTGGAGCGCTACGCGGAGGCGCATCCCGAGCTGCTGGCGGCCGACGCGATCGTCATCGGCGACGCGGGCAACTTCCGGGTGGGGCTGCCGACGGTCACCGCGACGCTGCGCGGTATGACGTTGCTGCGGGTCTCGGTGGACACCCTGGAAGGCAATCTGCACTCCGGCCAGTTCGGTGGGGCGGCCCCGGACGCGCTGGCCGCGTTGATCCGCATGCTGGACTCGCTGCGCGCCGAGGACGGCACGACGACGGTCACCGGCCTTATGGCGGACGCGGCGTGGGAGGGCCTCCAGTATCCGGAAGAGGACTTCCGTAAGGACGCCAAGGTGCTCGACGGGGTCGACCTGATCGGCTCGGGCACGGTCGCCGACCGGATCTGGGCGCGCCCCGCGGTCACCGTGCTCGGCATCGACTGTCCACCGGTCGTCGGCGCGACCCCGTCCGTCCAGGCGAGTGCGCGGGCGCTGGTCAGCCTGCGGGTGCCGCCGGGCGTGGACGCGGCCGAGGCCAACCGGCTGCTGGCCGCGCACCTCGAAGCCGCCGCGCCGTGGGGCGCGCGGGTCGCGGTGGAGCAGATCGGCCAGGGCCAGCCGTTCCGGGCGGACACCGCGAGCCCGGCGTACGGGGCGATGCGCGAGGCCATGCGCACGGCGTACGACGGCCAGGAGATGGCCATCGCGGGGCAGGGTGGCTCGATCCCACTGTGCAACACGCTCGCCTCGCTCTATCCGGAGGCGGAGATCCTGCTGATCGGGCTGAGCGAGCCGGAGGCGCGGATCCACGCGGTCAACGAGAGCGTCTCCCCGCGGGAGTTGGAGAAGCTCTCGCTCACCGAGGCGCTGTTCCTGGGGAGGTACGCGGCGGGCAAGGGCTGAGCCGATCCCTCCGGGGGCGGGAGAAGGCTCGGAACGGAGCCGCACCACCGGAGCCGCGCCGGTCCTCGGGGGCGGTCCGGCCCCATGGGGGCCGCCTCCGCCCGCACGGCGACGCCGACCGGGCTCGGCCGATCGCTGCGCGGTCGAGCCGGACCGTGGGCCACAGCCGGTCGTCCGGAGCGACCGGCCGGCCAGGGACGGACCGGTCAGCCCACGGGGACACCGGCTTCGAGATACAGCGGGCGGCCCTGTTCGCGGGCGCGCAGCGCCCATCGCAGCCGGCTGAAGCGCACCGGCGGCAGGAGTTCGGCGGCCTCGCTCTCGGTGACGAACCGCCAGCCGCGCAGTTCGGCGCCGGGCAGCAGCACCTCCCGCGCGTCCGCGGCGGTGAGCCGGCCGCCGTCGAACAGCAGCCGCAGGCCGCCGTAGCCGGGCGGTTGGGGCCGCTCCCAGTCGGCGACGAGCAGCCGCAGCGGCTCATCGAGCCGTACGCCCAGCTCCTCGGTCACCTCGCGCAGCCCCGCGCACATCGGGGGTTCGCCGGGTTCGACGACGCCACCGGGGAACTCCCAGCCGGGCTTGTAGGTCGGGTCGACGAGCAGAACCCGGTCGTCCTCGTCGAAGAGCAGGACCCCGGCCGCCAGCGTCTCCGCCGTGGGCTCCGGGGTCTGCACGATGTCGCAGCTCCCGGCGCCCTCGCGGACGGCGTCCGCGATGTGCTCGGCGGTCTGGCGCGGGGTGAGCCCGGTGGTGTCCACGACATGCGCGTCGGTGGTCAGCCAGTCCAGGGCCGCGTGGTAGGGCGCGAGGTGATCCAGGCACCACCGGCGGACGGACTCACTCGCGTCCGCGTCGCCGGGGATCTCCTCGCGCTCGGCTATTCGCTCGCGAAGGATCGTTTCGTCGGTGTGCAGCAGAACATGCCGCACGGGGATCCTGCGGGCGGCGAAGCCACCGAAGATCTCATCCCGGTACTCCTGTCTGAGAACCGTCATCGGGACCACGAGCGGGCCGCCGACCTCCGCCATCAACGCCGCTCCGGTGTCCACCACCAGCCGCCGCCAGGAGGGCAGGTCCTGATAGTCGGACACCTGTTCAAGACGCTTGCGTGGCAGCATCATCCGCAGCCCGTTGCCGACCAGCTCCGGGTCGTAGAACGTGCTGCCGGGCATGAAGTCCACCAACTCGCGGGCCGCGGCGGTCTTGCCCGCGCCGAACGCACCGTTCAGCCAGACGATCACATTTCCCCCTATTCCATCGCCTCCTGACAGTTGCCCGCATCACCCTGTCACGGAAACGCGCGAACGCAGGGGAAGCCCGGATCGCGCCGCCGCCAGGCGGCGGCGCGGGTCCTCGCGTCAGGGGGCGCGGCGGTCACGGGCCCGGGTGACCGGCGCGGTGTCAGCCCTTGCTGGCGCCGAGGGTGAGTCCGGCGATGAAGTGGCGCTGAAGGAGCAGGAAGACCAGCACCGTGGGCAGCGCCACCAGCACCGAGCCCGCCGCGAGCAGGTTGTAGTCGGTGAAGAACTGACCGCGGAGATTGTTGAGCGCGGAGGTGACGGGCAGCTTGTCGCCGTCGGAGATGAAGACGAGCGCCCACAGGAAGTCGTTGTACATCCAGGTGAATTGCAGCGTGGCGAGGGCCGCGAGCGCCGGGCGGCACAGTGGAAGGGTGATGCGCCAGTACTGCGTCCACACCCCGGCGCCGTCCACCCGCGCCGCCTCGATGATCTCCTCTGGGAGGGTGCGCATGAAATTGGCGAGCACGAACACGCAGAAACCGACCTGGAAGGCGACCTGCACGGCGATCACCGCCCAGTAGGAGTCGTACATCGTCATCGAGTCCGACATCCAATAGGGCAGATCGATCTTGGTGAAGAGCACATAGAGCGGGGTGACGATCACCTGCTGCGGCAGCAGATTGCCCGCCGTGAACACCATCAGCAGGACCAGTCCGCCGCGCAGGTGCAGCCGGGTGACGGCGAAGGCGACGAAGGAGGCCAGAAACAGCGTCAGCAGCACCCCGGGCACCGCGACGATGAGCGAGTTGACGAAGTACTTGCTCATTCCGGAGTCGCTGAACGCCTGCTGGTAGTAGTCGAACGACAGATGGCGCGGCAGCGAGAAATAGCCGTACTCGGCCGTCTCCTCGTAGGGGCGCAGCGAGGCGTAGACCGCGAGCAGCAGCGGCGCGAGAAAGGCCAGCGAGACGGTCATCAGAAAGGCGTGCAGCCCGAGCCGTCCGGGCCGCACCCGGCGCCGGCCCGGTGCGGCCGCCGGGGCCACGGCCCGGACGGGGGCGGTCTCGGTGACGGTCATCGCTTCTTCTCCCCTCGTAGCTCCTGGACCAGATAGGTCACGATGAATCCCAGGGACACGGCCAGCAGGACGACGGCGATGGCGGAGCCGAAGCCGATCCGGCTGGCCTCGCCGATGATGTTGTCGGTGACGAGCACGGAGAGCAGCTCGAGCCCGTTGCGGCCGTGGTTGATGGCGTAGACGATGTCGAAGGCGCGCAGCGCCTCGATCACCGTGATGACGCCGACGATGACATTGACCGGCCGCAGCGTGGGCAGGACGACCCGGAAGAAGGTCTGGGTCTCGCTCGCGCCGTCGATGGCGGCGGCTTCCTTGAGCGAGGGGTCGACGGATTTCAGCCCGGCCAGATAGAGGATCATCACATACCCGGTGTGCCGCCAGGCCGCGGCGAGGAGCACCATCCAGATATTGAGGTCGGGGTCGCCGAGCCAGTCCACCGGGTTGTGCTCGTCGGCGAGAATCGCGTTGAGCGCGCCCTGGTCACGGGAGAAGACCAGCTGCGCGATAAAGCCGACAATGGCGAGCGAGAGCACCACCGGCATATAGAGGGTGGACTGGTAGAAGCGGCTGAACCGGACGCCCTTGTCGAGGAGCACGGCCAGCAGCAGTCCGAACGGTGTGGCGACGCAGCCCAGAAAGGCCACCCACAGCAGGTTGTTGCGGACGGCGGGCCAGAACGGCGGATAGTCGGTGAAGAGGGTCGTGTAGTTGTCGACGCCGACCCAGTGGATGTCGCCGATCCCGTCCCAACTGGTGAAGGAGAGACCGATGGAGGCCAGGGTCGGGCCCCAGACCAGGGCCAGGTCGAGCAGGACGGGTATGCCCAGCAGCACGCCGATGACGGCGAGGTCGCGGGAGGTGAACCTCCGCAGCCCCTGCCGCCCGGCACGCCGCACTCTGATGAGCGGCACTGCGTGGATCTCCTAGTCGCCGGCGAAGATGGTCTTCTTCTGGGACTCGATGTCCCGGGTCAGGGAGTCGATGTCGTCCGGCTTGTTGATGAACTGCTGGATCGCCCGGATCATGACCTGCGAGGCGAAGTCGGGCCGGGTGTCGCGGTCCATGAACTGCGATAGCTGCTTGGCGCCGGAGACGAGGTCGACGGCCTTCTTCTGGAGCGCGTTGTACGAGGAGGTGGACGCCTTGCTGTTGACCGCGACGTTGTTCGGGTCCCGCTTCAGATAGATGTCCTCGGCGGCCGGAGTGGCGAGGTACTTCAGCAGGTCCTTGCCCTCCTTCTGCTTCTTGGACTTCTTGGCCAGCAGAAAGCCGTCGATCGGCGCCTCGACCGCGTCCTGGCCGTGGGCGGAGTCGATCTCGGGGAAGGGGAAGAAGTCGAGGTCTTCGCGGTCCGCCTCGGAGAACTGCTGGCCCGGGTGGGGCAGCCCGAAGACCGCCATGCCCGACTTCTTCTGGGCGAGGCTCTGCGCGGCCTCCTGCCAGGTCCGTCCGTTGGCGCCCTTCTGGTGGTACGGCATGAGACCGCGCCACAGGTCGAAGACGTGTCTGACCCTGCGATCGGTCCAGGACTCCTTTCCGCCCATGAGCGAGATATGGAAGTCGTAGCCATTGGCCCGCATATTGAGATAGTCGAAGGTCCCCATGGCGGGCCAGCCGTCCTTGTCACCGAAGGCGATGGCGTCGAGCCCGTCCTTGTCCATGCGCTTGGCGAGCGCCCGGTACTCGTCAAAGGTCTTGGGGATCTCATAGCCGTGCTGTTTGAAGACGCTCTTCCGGTAGAAGACCGCCCACGGGTAGTAGTAGTACGGCACGAAGTACTGCTTGCCATCCTTGCCCGTGGACTGCGCCTTGAGCGCGTCGGAGAAGCCGTCGAAGCCCTTCCAGAGGTCGCTGATCTCGGCGAGCTGCCCCTGCTGGGCGAAGAACTGCATGCGGTAGCCGGCGAACCACATGAAGACGTCGTCCGGGGTGCCCTTGAGATAGCGGTTGACGCTCTCCTGGAACGCCTCGTGATTGACGGTGTTTACCTTGAGTTTCTTGTCCGACTTCTTCTCGTAGGCGTTGAACACCTCGGCGAACGCCTTGCGCGGCACGGCGTCCGAGGCGTTGGAGCCGATCTTCACTTCCTTGCTCGGCCCACCGCAGGCGGTGAGCAGCGTCGGGAGGGCGACCGCCCCGGCTCCGACCGCACTGCCCCGGAGCAGCGCACGGCGGGAGATCCGATGTCCTGACGATGACTGTGCCATGGCCCCCTCCACAGAGGTTCAATCAAACACAACCGAACGCGAGTGAGTGGATCTCACCCGCCCCACGGGCCCACAGTCAAGGGCTTTGACGAGATATCGGACAACCGTTATCGGTTCTCTTCCAACAGACTCCAACAGGGTCTACCGTAAACGCTCGCATGTGACGCGTTCATGACGCTGCGTCACTCCCCGCCCGGAACGGAGGACCCGCAATGCGCCACCGCTCTTCGCGTACCGCGAGACGGAGAATCATCGGAGGGCTGAGCGTCGCCCTGCTCGCCTCCCTCGGTCTTGCCGCCCCGGCCCAGGCCCAGGCCCATGCGTCCGGTACGGCCAGGGCCACCTCGCCGGCCGTGGCCCCGGCCGCGGCCCCGGCACCGGCCCCGGCGCCGAAGGCCGCATCCGGTGAAGGGCCGGCCCTCACCCCTCCGATGGGCTTCAACAACTGGAACTCAACGCGCTGCCGGGCGGAGTTCAACGAGGCGATGGTCAAGGGCATCGCCGACATCTTCGTCGCGAAGGGGCTGAAGGACGCCGGGTACCAGTACGTCAACCTGGACGACTGCTGGGCGCTGCCGCGGCGTGACGCCGATGGCAAGCTCGTCCCGGACCCCGCGCGCTTCCCGAACGGCATCAAGGCAATCGCCGACTATGTCCACTCCAAGGGGCTGAGGCTCGGTATCTACACCAGCGCGGGCACCAAGACCTGCGACAACGCCGGCTTCCCCGGGGCGCTCGGCCATGAGCGGTCCGACGCTCGGCAGTTCGCCGACTGGGGCATCGACTACCTCAAGTACGACAACTGCAATAACCAGGGCGTCGACGCCAAGCAGCGCTACCGCACCATGCGCGACGCCCTCAAGGCCGCATCCGAGACCACCGGCCGCCCCATCGTCTACAGCATCTGCGAATGGGGCCAGAACAAGCCCTGGGAATGGGCCGCGGACGTCGGGCAGCTCTGGCGCACCACCGGCGACATCAGCGACAACTGGGGCAGCATGCTGTCGATCGCCAAGCAGGATCTGCCGCTCGCGCCGTACGCCGGGCCCGGCCACTGGAACGACCCCGACATGCTGGAGGTGGGCAACGGCGGTATGACGGACACCGAGTACCGCAGCCACTTCTCGCTCTGGTCCATCATGGCCGCACCGCTGCTGATCGGCACCGATCTGCGCAAGGCCACGCCGGAGACCTACGAGATCCTCGGCAACCGCGAGGTCATCGCCATCGACCAGGACCCGCTGGGCAAGCAGGGGGTCGTGGTCTCCTCCGAGGGCGGGCGCTGGGTCATCGCCAGGCAACTGGCGGACGGCAGCCGTGCCGTCGCCCTCTTCAACGAGACCGACCGGCCGCGGCACATCGCCACGACGGCCGCCGCGGTCGGCCTGGACCAGGCGCCCGCGTACCGGCTGCGCGACGTGTGGCGGCACCAGGACTACAACACCGCCGGTGCCGTATCGGCCACCGTCCCCGCCCATGGCACCGTGCTCTACCGCGTCTCCCCCGACCGGCGCTGGGCCTCCTACCCGCCCGCCGTCGAACTCACCACCAGGGGCGCGTCGTTGACCGAGGCCGGGGCCACGGCCCCGGTCGATACGGTCCTCGCCGACCTGGGCCGCACCCCGGCCCGCGAGGTCTCGGTCCGGCTCACCGGGCCCGACGGCTGGCGGATCCGGGCCGTCTCCCCCACCCGGGTGGCCTCGCTGCCCACCGGTGCGAAGCTGCGGACGCGCTGGCGGGTCACCGCGCCCGCCGGTGCCAAGCCTGGTGCGTACGAGCTGATGGCCGGCGCCGACTACCGCTCACCGACGGGCGCCAGGGCCACCGCGCGGCTGGCCTCGACGGTCCATGTGGTGGTGGCCCCGCCCTCCGGCACCTCGTACGCGAGCGATCTGCCGTGGCTGAGCGCCCTCAATGGCTGGGGGCCGGTCGAGAAGGACACCAGCGTCGGCGAGAGCGCGGCGGGTGACGGCCGTCCGATCACCCTCGGTGGCACCGTTCACGCCAAGGGCCTGGGGGCGCACGCGCCCAGCGAGGTCACCTACTACACGGGCGGCCGGTGTACGGCCTTCACCGCCCAGGCCGGCGTGGACGACGAGGAGGGGACCGCCGGGACGGTCGCCTTCGAGGTCTGGGCCGACGGGACCAAGGTGGCCTCGACCGACACGCTGACCAACGCCGACCCCGCCAAGACGATCACGGCCGCCATCGCCGGGGCCACGACGGTCCGGCTCGTCGTCACCGACGGCGGGGACGGGGTCACCAGCGACCACGGGGACTGGGCCGACGCGGCCTTCACCTGCGCAAGCCGCTGACGCGCCGCACCCCTGGCCGGCCCTTTCCCGCATCCCCGTCAGCAGGTGGGCAGTCCGGGAAGGGGCTGGTCGTTGTCCCCGCCCTTGACGTAGACGGCGCTGACGTACACCCCGCGGTTGCCGTTGTCGTCGTCCGTCTTGACCCACCACACGTTGGTCCACTCGCCGTAGGTCTCGCGGCGGCCCAGCTTCTCCTGGCAGAAGAAGTAGCTCACGCCGTGCTTGAGGGTGCCGGCCGGCTCACCGCCGTGGGTGTACGAGGTGGCGTCACGCCACACCTCGCAGTTGTGCTTGCCGCCGCCGATGTCACGACAGGCCGGTGGCGCATCGGGAGACGGCGAGCCGCCGCCGGTGCCCGCGCCCCCGTCCTGCTTGCCTCGCTCCTGCTTGCCTCCCTCCTGCTTGCCGCCCCCGTCCTGCTCGCCGCCACCGTCCGAGCCCTCGCCGGAGCCGCCCGCCGCGCCACCGCCCTTCTCGCCGCCGCCGTCACCGTCCGCCGTGCGCCCAGCGGACGGTGAGCGGACGTCATCCGGCTCGGTGCCGCCTTCTTGGGCCTTCTCGTTCGCCTTTCCACCGTCCGGCGACGCGGTGGACGAGGCCCTGGGCGACGCCTTGGCCGACCCCGCCGCCGAGGTGTCACCGTCGTCCCGGACGAGCGCGTACGTCACTCCGCCCCCGGCGAGCAGGGCGGCGGCCACCGCGGCCGCGATCAGCGCCCGCCGGCGCCCCGTGCCCGGCGTGTTGACTCTCCGGGTGGCCGACATCCCTTGCGCCCCGCCGCTCACGACCGCCTCCGCCCGGGGTGGCGGGCCGAATCCCCGGGCGGGAACGACCGCCCCCTCCGCCACGGTCGGGGTCCTCGGGGCCTGCCGCGGACCCGCCTGCGGCTCGGGTGTCTCCCCGGCGGCGACCGCCTCCAGCATCCGCCGCGCCTCGGCGGCCGTCGGCCGGCCCTCCGGATCCTTGTCCATCAGCGCCCGCAGGACGGGCGCCAGCGGCCCGGCCCGGCGCGGCTCCGGCAGCGGTTCGGTGACGATCGCGGTCAGCGTCGACCATACGGAGGTGCGGCGGAACGGCGACGAGCCCTCCACCGCCGCGTACAGCGTCATGCCCAGCGCCCAGACGTCCGAGGCGGGACCCGGCTGCTGCCCCTGTGCGCGCTCGGGCGCGAGATAGTCCAGCGAGCCGATCAGCTCACCGCTGCGCGTCAGTTTGGTGGCCGCGCCGTCGTCGGGCGCCTCCATGCTGGCGATGCCGAAGTCGGTGAGCACGACCCGGCCCCCGGGGTCCAGCAGCACATTGCCGGGCTTCACATCCCGGTGCAGCACGCCGGCGTCGTGGCCCGCGCCGAGCGCGTCGGCGACCTTCGCGCCGATGCGGGCGGCCTCCCGGGGGTCGAGGACGCCGCGCTCGTCCACCACATCGTCCAGCGACGGGCCGTCGATCAGCTCCATGACGATGACGGGCAGCCCGTCCTCGTCGGTCACATCGTGGACCGTGATCACTCCGGAGTGCCGGATCCGGGCCGCGGCCCGCGCCTCCCGCTGCATCCGGGTGCGCAGATCGGCCAACTCCGCGCTGGACGCGTCGGTGTGGGCGCGCAGCACCTTGACCGCGACCTCGCGGCCGAGCACCTCGTCCACGGCCCGGCAGACCACCCCCATGCCGCCGCGGCCGAGCCGGCCCGTCACCCGGTACCGCCCGCCCAGCAGCCTGCCGGACAGATCGCCGCTCATGTCCCCCGGTGCCACGTTCTGGCTCCCCCTTGTGCGCCGTGTTCCGCCGGAACAGCTTAGGGACCCACGGTGACAGCCGCGGCTCAACCGGCGATAGGGGGCGTGCCCGCCCGGAAACCCTCCAGCCGCACCTCCTGGGCCGCCGCGGCGGCCGCGCCGACCAGCCCCGCGTCGGTGCCCGTCTGCGCCGGTACGACCTCCAGCCCCTGGACGAACGACAGCGTCGCGTAGTCGCGCAGGGCGCGCCGCAGGGGCGCGAAGAGCACGTCCCCGGCGCCCGCCACCCCGCCGCCCACGACCGCCACCTCGATCTCCACGAGCGTCGCGGTCGCCGCGATTCCGGCGGCAAGGGCCTGTGCGGCGCGCTCGAAGGATGCCTGTGCCACCGGATCCCCGGCCCGTGCGGAGACGGCGACGGCCTCGGCTCCGGTGTCCCCGTCCGGGCCCGGGAGCCAGCCGTCGTCCAGGGCGCGGCGGGCTATGTTGGGACCGCTGGCGATGCGTTCGACGCAGCCGCGCCCGCCGCATGGGCACAGGTCCCCGTCCAACTCGACGCTGATGTGGCCGATGTGCCCGGCGTTACCGGTCGGACCGGGGTGCAGCCGGCCGCCCAGCACGAGCCCGCCGCCCACCCCGGTGGACACGACCATGCACAGCGCGTCCGTACGCCCGCGTGCCGCGCCCTGCCAGTGCTCCGCGGCGGTCATCGCCACCCCGTCGCCCACCAGCGTCACCGGCAGCGTGCCGGTCCTCTCCCGGACCCCGGCGACCAGCGGGAAGTCGCGCCAGCCGGGGATGTTGACGGGGCTTACGGTGCCCACGGAGGCGTCCACCGGGCCCGCGCTGCCGATCCCGACGGCGGCGACCCGCGACCAGTGGGCGGTGCCCGACAGCTCTTCGAGCACCGCCGAGACCTGCCGCATCACCGTCGCGCCGTCCTCCTGGGCGGGGGTGGCGCGGCGGGCCCGTGCGACCAGCTTGCCGCTGCCGTCCACCAGGGCACCCGCGATCTTGGTGCCGCCGATGTCCAGCGCGGCGATGAGGTCACGTGGCATAGCTGTCGACTCTCCTGGTGGGCCTGGGTGGCATCGGTGTGCGGCTACAGTCTTCCTTGCCGTTGACAACGTTGTCCAGCGGCTATGCTCGACACCCTTCCGCCATGCCGACCAGCGACGGGACGAGCGCACCGTGACCGACACCGCCCCGGATACCGCCAGCCGCACCCCCGCACGCCGCTACGGCACCCGGCCGACGATGAAGGACGTCGCCGCGCGGGCCGGGGTCGGCCTCAAAACCGTCTCCAGAGTCGTCAACGGCGAGGCGGGTGTCACTCCCGACACCGAACGGCGCGTCCAGGAGGCCATCACCGCGCTGGGCTTCCGTCGCAACGACAGCGCCCGCATCCTCCGCAAGGGCCGCACCGCGAGCATCGGCCTGGTGCTGGAGGATCTGGCCGACCCCTTCTACGGACCGCTGAGCCGCGCCGTCGAAGAGGTCGCCCGCGCCCATGGCGCGCTGCTGATCAACGGTTCCAGCGCCGAGAACCCCGAGCGCGAGCAGGAGCTGGTGCTCGCCCTGTGCGCGCGCCGGGTCGACGGCCTCGTCGTCATCCCGGCCGGCCATGACCACCGCTATCTGGCACCCGAGATGGCGGCCGGGGTCGCCACCGTCTTCGTCGACCGCCCGGCGGGCCGGATAGACGCCGACGCGGTGCTCTCCGACAGCTTCGGCGGCGCGCGCGACGCGGTGGCCCATCTGATCGCCCACGGCCACCGCCGGATCGGCTTCCTCGGCGACCAGCCCAACATCCACACCGCCGCCGAGCGGCTGCGCGGCTACCACGCGGCCATGCGCCACGCCGGGCTCCCGGTCCATGACGCCTGGGTCTCACTCGGCCCCACCGACCCGCGGCGGGTACGGACCGCGGCCACCGCCATGATGGACGCCGTGGAGCCGGTCACCGCGCTCTTCGCGGGCAACAACCGGGTGACGGTCACCGTCGTACGGGTGCTTGCCGAGCGCCCCGAGCCCGCTCCCCCCGTCGCCCTCGTCGGCTTCGACGACTTCGAGCTCGCCGATCTGCTCTCCCCCGGCATCACCGTGATAGCCCAGGACTCGGCCCAGCTCGGCCGCGCCGCCGCCGATCTGCTCTTCCGCCGGCTCGACGGCGCGGGGGGCGAACCGCGGCGGGTCGTGCTGCCGACCCGGCTGATCGCGCGGGGATCGGGCGAACTGCCCCCGGCGGCCTCCGCGTCCTGAACGGACCCGCCCCGGTTGCCCCGGCCCCCGGCCGCCCGCAGGGTGGGGGCGGAGGGCCGGGACCCGAAGTGGCGGAACGAGGGAGACGCGATGAGCGGGCGCCGAATGCGGACGATCTGCGCGGTGAGCCTCATGGCCGCGCTGGCGGCGGCGGCCGCCGGCTGCTCGGACGGCGGTGGCGAGCCGTCGTCCGCGGTGTCCCGGGCCTCCGCCGCCATCGGGTCTGCCGAGGCCTCCGCGAAGGCGCAGCTGAAGAAGATCAAGGGCGGGGCCAACGCCAAGGGCGACGTGAAGGCCGGCTCCGTCTCACTCGACAAGAGCGGACAGGCCGTGGCCCGGATCACCATCACCAACAAGAGCCACAACACGGCGGACTACGCGATGGAGGTCAACTTCCGCGATGCGGATGGGGACCTGGTCGACGCCACACTCCTGCGGGTCCCCTCGGTCCGCCCGAACACCCCGAGACAGGCCACCGCCCGCAGCCACCGCAAGCTCACCGGCCACATCACGGCGCAGATCGGCCACGCGGTGCGGTACTGAACACCACGCGGCCGAACCTTCTCAGGCGGCGAGCACCTTGGCCTTGGCCCGCTCGTACTCCTCGGCCGTGAGGTCGCCGTGATCCTTCAGCTCCACCAGGCGCGACAGCTCCTCCGCGCGACCGGTGCCGCCGGCCTCGCGTACGAACTCCCGGAGCTCCTCCTCGGCCTGCTCGGCCCGCCTCATCTCGCGCCGGCCCATCTCACGGCCCCGTGCGATCAGGTACACGCAGACGCCGAGGAAGGGCAGCAGGATGACGAAGACCGTCCAGCCCGCCTTGGCCCAGCCGCTCACCGAGTCGTCGCTGAAGAGATCCGCGAACACCCGGAAGAGCAGGAACAGCCACAACACCCAGAGAAAGACCCACATCGTGGTCAGGAAAACATTCAGCAACGGGTAACTCATCTGTGCCTCCCGTCGGACACGCCCGGCGGCGCGAGGCACCGCCAGGGCCCAACGTCTTCAGCCTACGTCGCCGGAGCACCGCCGCAGGCGACGCGAGGGCCCCGGTCGGCGCAGCACCGGATGCCGTGCGGCCGCCGGTGCGTACGAATGGAGACACGACCGACGGCGGGAAGGACGGGCCATGGATCTCCAGATTCTCCCGCTCGCCGTCACCATGATGGCGGGCCCGCAGATCGTGGCCGCCGTCGTTCTGGTGACCACCGCGCGGCCGGTGCCGGTCTCCCTGGCGTTTCTGCTCGGGGTGGCGTTCGCGACGACGCTGGGGGTGGCCATCGCCAGGCGGATCTTCGGGCTGCTGGGCAACGCGGTCGCGCCGGGCAGCCCGTCCGACCGCGGGGCGTTCGCGACCGTCCTCCAACTGGTGCTGGTGGGGCTGCTGGTGGTGGTCGCGGTGAAGAACTATGTGCGGCGGAAGACGGTCGAGCCTCCGAAGTGGCTGGGCTCGCTGATGAAGGCGGGCCCCTACCGGGCGTTCATGACGGGTTTTCTGATCATCCTGGTCATGCCGTCCGACATCGTGGTCATGCTGACGGTCGGGGCGTCCTTGCGGCAGCACGGGGCGGGCCTGGTGTCGGCGGTGCCGTTCATCGCCGCCACTGTGCTGATCGCGGCGCTGCCGCTGCTGGTCTATCTCCTCTTCCGGAACCGCGCACGGCGGGTGATGCCCCGGGTCCGCGAGTGGCTCACCACCCACAGCTGGGTGGTCAATATCGCCGCCTGCCTGATCTTCATCGTGCTCCTCCTGAGCCCCTGAGGGCTCCTAGGCGGATGCGGTGAAGTTCGCCGCTGATCCCTCGCCGTTCGGCCTGGCCGAGGGCTTGGACGCCGAAAAGGATCAGCACTTGACTTCGCCGCATCCGCTTAGCGGCCCCTGCCGTGAGCACCGGCGCGGCCGGTGGCGGCCAACAGCGCGATCACCGCGAGCGCGGCGAGCAGGATCAGCACCAGGAAGAGCACCGTCAGCACGGTGGGGTGGTTCCACAGGGCGAACACCCCGGCGGGCACCAGCAGCGCCGTCGTCGTCAGTCCCCGTCGGTGGTCCGCGGTCCAGGTCCCGGCCCGGCCCGTGCGCATCCCGCGGGCCGCGCCCCAGGACGCCGCGCTCTCGGCTGCCCGCTCGGCCCCGCCCCGTACGGCGCGCGGCAGCCGGCCGGGGCCCGTCAGATAGGCGCCGAGCGCGACGACCACGCCGAGCACCAGCACGGTCGCCACGGTGACGCGCAGAAAGCGGGTGACGGTGTCGAAGATCACCGAGGCGGCCGCCCGGGACAGCACGCTCGGCGGCACATGGTCCAGGTAGTACCGGCGGCCGACGGCCAGCGTGAGCGCCAGAGCGAGGGAAGCGACAGCGGTGCCGAGGGCGGCGCGGGCCAGGGCGCGGCGGCGCCGGCGGGCGAGCAGCACTCCGGTGCCGCCGAGGGTCACGGTCAGCGCGGGCATCCAGTTGCCGGCCAGATCGAGCAGGCGCACCCCGCGCCGGATGGTGTCGAGCCGGTGGGAGTGGAAGAGGACGAGCCGCTGTTCGATGTCGGGGATGCCGCTCGCCGAGGGGAATCCGGCGTCCACGAGTTGCCGTTTGACCTTCTTCACGGCGACGCCGACGTTGAGCGTGACCGTGTCGCCCTCCACCCGGACCGGGCCGCCGCCCTTGCCGGTGAGGGCGTCCACCACGGCGGTGTGGGCAGCGCGGTTGGCGCCGGTCCACACGGCGGTGAACTGGTCGCTGTGCACGATGTGCCTCGCCACCCTTCGCACCGCCTGGTCGAGCGCCGCGTCCAGCTGCGGCGCCAGCCCCTCGATGGTGTCGGCGGCCTCGGCCGGGAGGCCGTGGGCGCGCAGCCAGTCGGCGATGTCGGCGGTGATCTCCCGGCTGTTGCGGCGGATGTCGACGGCCTGGCCGACGTGGTCCACGGCGGCGTCCTGGACCGCCGGGTCCTTCGCGAGCGGGGCGACCGTCGCCACATAGCGCTCGGTGTCCAGGAGACTGTCATGGACCCACACCGTCAGCACGGACACCGGTACGAGGAGGCACCCGAGCAGGATCAGCAGGGCCGAGACGGCGCTTCTGGCCATGACAACATCTCCCGCCCTCGGGGACGGTGCCGCATCCCGGGTGACACGTCCGGGTGAGCGGATGTGGCCAGGCGGCTCAGATGGTGGTCACGGCGCGCCCGGCCAGCGCGTCGAGGTCGGCGCGGGCCAGCCCGGTCAGCCGCTCGATCTCGGCGCCGTCGAGGGCCCCGCAGTCCAGGCCGCGCAGCAGATGACCGCTGAGCGCCTTGGCGGTGGCGGGCTCGTCGGCGATGCCGCCGCCGCTTGCGGCGGTGCGGTCCACGTACGCCGCGAGCCGTGTCGCGGCCTCCTCCAGCCCCTCGCGGTAGAAGGCGTAGACGGCCGCGTAGCGGGTGGGCAGATGGCCGGGGTGCATGTCCCAGCCCTGGTAGTACGCGCGGGCCAGGGACCGCCGGACGAGGCGGTGGTGGAGCCGCCAGGCCTCGTGGACCCGCTCGGCGGGGCCGACGGGCAGCACGTTCGTCGAGCCGTCGCACAGCCGTACGCCGGTGCCCGCGGCGGCGACCTGCATGACGGCCTTGGCGTGGTCGGCGACGGGGTGGTCCAGGGACTGGTGGGCCGCGCCCACGCCGCAGGAGGCGCTGTAGTCGAAGGTGCCGTAGTGCAGCCCGGTGGCCCGCCCTTCGGCGGCGTCGATCATACGGGCGACGGTTGCGCGGCCGTCCGGGCCGAGGATCGCCTGGGTGGTCTCGATCTGGATCTCGAAGCCGATCCGGCCCGCCGTGAGCCCGCGCGCCCTCTCGAACTCCTCGCACAGCCGGACCATGGCCCTGACCTGCTCGGGGTACGTCACCTTGGGGAGGGTGAGCACCAGTTCCGCCGGGAGCCCGCCGGCCTCCGTCAGACCGGTGAGGAAGATGTCCAGGGTGCGGATGGCCCGGTCGCGCACGGCGGCCTCCAGGCACTTCATCCTGATGCCCACGTAAGGAGGCGCGGTGCCCGCCGCGCAGGCGGCCGCGACGAGGGAGGCGGCGCGGGCGGCTGCGGCGTCCTCCTCGGCGTCGGGGCGCGGGCCGTAGCCGTCCTCGAAGTCGATGCGCAGGTCCTCCACGGGCTCGCGCTCCAGCTTGGCGCGCGTGCGCGCGTACACCGGCCCGGACAGGTCGTCCGGGAGGGAGAGGACGGCGGCGAAGGAGGCGGCGTCGGGGGCGTGCCGGTCAAGGAGGGCCAGCGCCTGGTCGCCCCAGTCGCGCACGGTGCCGGCGGTGATGAGGTCGGCGGGGACGTAGACGGTGTGGACGGGCTGGCGGGTGCCGGGGTCGCCGGGGTAACGGCGGGCGAGTTCGGCGTCGACGCCGGCGAGAGATGCGGCGAGGGATTCCCGTACGGCGCCCGGAAGGCTGGTCTTCACCGTCTCGCGCCGCGCCATGCCTACACCTCCGTCATTCCGCGCTGCGGAATGAACAATCCGCCCAGCGAAGTTATCCGGGGCCTGACCGCGGGTCAACACCCCCCTCGCAGGCGCGAGGCCCCGTACGCGGGATGCGTACGGGGCCTCGCGGACGTCGCCGGGACGGGTCGAACGGGTCAGCCCTTGCGGGTCTTGACCTCCTCGGTCAGCTGCGGGACGACCTCGAAGAGGTCGCCGACCACGCCGTAGTCGACCAGGTCGAAGATCGGGGCCTCGGCGTCCTTGTTGATGGCCACGATGGTCTTCGAGGTCTGCATACCGGCACGGTGCTGGATCGCGCCCGAGATGCCCGCCGCGACGTACAGCTGCGGGGAGACGGACTTGCCGGTCTGGCCCACCTGGTTGGTGTGCGGGTACCAGCCCGCGTCCACCGCGGCGCGCGAGGCGCCGACGGCGGCACCGAGGGAGTCGGCCAGCGCCTCGACGACGGGGAAGTTCTCAGCGCCGCCCACGCCACGGCCGCCGGAGACCACGATCGCGGCCTCGGTCAGCTCCGGGCGCCCGGTGGACTCGCGCGGCGTACGCGAGGTGACCTTGGTGCCGGTGGCCTTGTCGCCGAAGGAGACCTCCAGCGGCTCGACGGCGCCCGCGGCCGCAGCGGCCTCCGGGGCGGCCGAGTTCGGCTTGACGGTGATGACCGGCGTGCCCTTGGTGACCCGGGACTTGGTGGTGAACGCGGCGGCGAACACCGACTGGGTGGCAACCGGGCCCTCGTCGCCGGCCTCCAGGTCGACGGCGTCGGTGATGATGCCCGAGCCGATCCGGACCGCGAGACGGGCCGCGATCTCCTTGCTCTCCGCGGAGGACGGGAAGAGGACGGCGGCCGGGGAGACGGCCTGGTACGCGGCCTCCACCGCGTCCACCTTCGGGACCACCAGGTAGTCGGCGAACTCGGGCGCGTCGGCGGTCAGCACCCGGGCCGCGCCGTACTCGGCGAGGGTGGCGGCGGTGGCCTCGGCACCGGAGCCCAGGGCCACGGCGACGGGCTCGCCGACCCGGCGGGCCAGTGTCAGCAGTTCAAGGGTGGGCTTGCGGACGGCACCGTCCACGTGGTCGACATAGACGAGGACTTCAGCCATGGGAATCGCTCTCCTGCGGATGCGGAATGTCTGGGGGCGGCGGGGACGGGGATCAGATGAACTTCTGGCCCGCGAGGAACTCGGCGAGCTGCTTGCCGCCGTCGCCCTCGTCCTTGACGATCGTGCCCGCGGTGCGGGCGGGGCGCTCCGCGGCGCCGTCGACCGCCGTCCAGGCGCCCTCGAGGCCGACCTCGTCCGCCTCGATCTCCAGGTCCTCCAGGTCCCAGGAGGTCACCGGCTTCTTCTTGGCGGCCATGATGCCCTTGAAAGACGGGTAGCGGGCCTCACCGGACTGGTCGGTCACCGAGACCACCGCCGGCAGCGACGCCTCCAGCTGCTCGGTCGCGGTGTCGCCGTCACGGCGGCCCTTGACGGTGCCGTCCTCGACCGAGACCTCCGACAGCAGCGTGACCTGCGGGACGCCCAGACGCTCGGCGAGGATCGCAGGCAGCACGCCCATGGTGCCGTCGGTGGAGGCCATACCGCAGATGACCAGGTCGTAGCCGGTCTTCTCGACCGCCTTGGCCAGCACCAGCGAGGTGCCCAGCACATCGGTGCCGTGCAGATCGTCGTCCTCGACGTGCACGGCCTTGTCCGCCCCCATGGACAGCGCCTTGCGGAGCGCGTCCTTGGCGTCCTCCGGACCCACGGTCAGCACCGTGATCTCCGCGTCGTCCGCCTCGTCGGCGATCTGCAGTGCCTGCTCGACCGCGTACTCGTCCAGCTCAGAGAGCAGGCCGTCCACATCGTCGCGGTCGACGGTCAGGTCTTCGGCGAAGTGCCGGTCGCCGGTGGCGTCGGGCACGTACTTCACACAGACAACGATCCTCAGGCTCACGCCGGCTCTCCTACTGCATCGTCTCTTCCGAGCTGCCTTGTTTCTGGCAGCATAGGCGCCTTCGAGGGCGGTACCCGGGCGGTGCCCGGGACGGTTTTCCGGTCAGGGCGGCCCATGCGCCGAACGAAACATTACTCGCCAGTACACCCACCGCTTACTCGCCAGTACACCCACCGCTTTCCCCGGACGCAACCCGGTTGAACTGTGACCTATCCAACGGGCGATCAGCGGGACGTATCAGTCGCGCAGCGCGTTGAAGCGACCCTGGTGATACAGCAGCGGCCGACCGGCCCCGGACGGATCGCCCGCGGTCACCTCGCCGATCATCACCCGGTGGTCCCCGGCGGGTATGCGGGCCACCACTCGGCACACCAGCCACGCCACCACCCCGTCCAGCACCGGCACCCCCTCCGGCCCCGAGCGCCAGCCGGTGCCGGGGCCGAAGCGGTCCACTCCGCTGCGCGCGAAGGTCGCGGCCAGCTCCCGCTGATGTTCGCCGAGGATGTGAACACCGAAGTGCTCGGCGTCCTGGAGGATCTGCCAGCTGGAGGAGCCGGTGCCGACGCCGAAGGAGAGCAGCGGCGGCTCGGCGGCGACGGAGGCCAGCGAGGTGGCGGTGAAGCCGACCGGGCGCGAGCCGTGCGCGGTGATCACGGCGACGCCGGCGGCATGCTGCCGGAAGACCGAGCGGAAGAGGTCGGGGGCGGCGAGCGATGACGTGCCGAGATCGCGTGTTGCCGTCATGGAAGGAGTCCTTCTGCCAGAGGTACGGGCGGGGAAAGCGGTGCCGTCGTCGTCGCTCACCCGCTCGGACACCGCGCGCTCGCGGGCCGCACCAGGTCCACGTGCACACGTCCGTACAGAAGGAGTCCAGGCCGCATGAGATCACCCTGACGATGCCCGGTGCACACCGTCAAGTGCGGGCAGTCGCGGGAGATCACAGAGAGCACACCGCATCACCGAGGGCCGCGATGACATCCGCCCGGCGCGGCTGCCCACAGGCGCGCCGGACGATCCTTCCGGCCGCGTCGAGCACCAGCACGGTGGGGGTGCGGGCGATCTCCAGGGCGCGTACGAGCTCCAGGTGCGCCTCGGCGTCGATCTCGACATGGGCCACGCCCTCCACCATGGCGGCGACCTCGCCCAGCGTCCGCCGGGTGGCCCGGCAGGGCTGGCAGAAGGCGCTGGAGAACTGGACGAGCGTCGCCCGCTCCCCCAGCTGCGTACCGAGCTCGGCGGCGCTCAGCCGCCGCCCGATCGCGGCCACGCCGCCGCCCCCGTCGTGCCGCCCGTCCCGCACCTGTGTCCTCCCGATCGCCGTCATCCGTGCAGCGTCACAGTGTCCTCGGAGATTCCCCGAGGTGATGCGGAGATACCCCCGACGTGATGAGGATCTCCCGGCCGGGCGGGACCCCGCGCTAGCACAGAGAGGCGACATCGGGCACCATCTGCCAGAAGCCGGAAACCTACGGCTGCGTAACTTCCGCAGGGAGAGGCCTCCCAGGAAAACGACGAAGGGTCCCTCTATGGCAGAGCTCGTCTACCCGCCGGTGATCGGCGTCGCCCGCACCATGTTCAAGGCGCTGGATCTGCGCTTCGACATCAAGGGCACCGAGAATGTCCCCCAGCGGGGCGGCGCGGTTCTGGTGAGCAACCACATCGGGTACCTGGACTTTGTCTTCGCCGGGCTGACCGCCCGGCCGGCGGATCGACTGGTGCGCTTCATGGCGAAGGAGTCGGTCTTCCGGCACAAGGTCTCCGGGCCGCTGATGCGCGCGATGAAGCACATTCCGGTGGACCGAGCGGCCGGCATGGACGCGTACAGGCATGCCCTGAAGGCGCTGCGCTCCGGTGAGATCATCGGCGTGTTCCCCGAGGCCACCATCTCGCGGTCCTTCACCCTCAAGACCTTCAAGTCGGGCGCGGCGCGGCTGGCCCAGGAGGCGGGCGTACCGCTGCTGCCGATGGCGCTGTGGGGGACGCAGCGGCTGTGGACCAAGGGCCAGAAGCGGGCGCTGGGCCGCAACCACTTCCCGATCACCATGCGGGTCGGCGAGCCGATGGAGGCCGATCCCACGGAGCCGTCGGACACGCTGACCGACCGGCTGCGGTCACGGGTGCAGGAGCTACTGGAGGCGGCGCAGCGGGCCTATCCGGTGCGGCCGAAGGACGCGGACGACACCTGGTGGGTCCCGGCCCACCTGGGCGGCACGGCCCCCACTCCGGCCGAGGCCCTCGCCCTGGACCGCAGCGGCCGCTAGGGGCGCCCTGGGCGGGCCTGGACCGGCCCGCCCGCTCGCGGCTACCCGCGGCCCATCTCCTCCTTCAGGGCCGTGACGAAGCCGTCGACGTCCTCTTCCGTGGTGTCGAAGGAGCACATCCAGCGCACATCGCCGGCCGCCTCGTCCCAGAAGTAGAAGCGGTACCGCTTCTGCAGGCGCTCGCTCACATCGTGCGGCAGCCGGGCGAAGACCGCGTTGGCCTGCACCGGGTGGAGGATCTTCACCCCGTCCACCCCGCGGACGCCCTCGGCCAGCCGCTGGGCCATGGTGTTGGCGTGGCGGGCGTTGCGCAGCCACAGGTCGCGGCTGAGCAGGGCCTCCAGCTGTACGGAGACGAACCGCATCTTGGACGCCAGCTGCATGGACAGCTTGCGCAGATGCTTCATGGCGCCCACCGCGTCCGGGTCGAGGACGACGACGGCCTCGCCGAAGAGCATGCCGTTCTTCGTACCGCCGAAGGACAGCACGTCCACGCCCGCCACATTGGTGAGCGACCGCATCGGCACGTCCAGTGACGCGGCCGCGTTGGCTATCCGGGCGCCGTCGAGGTGCACCTTCATCCCGCGCTCATGGGCGTGCTCGCAGATCGCCCGGATCTCCTCCACCGTATAGACGGTGCCCAGCTCGGTGTTCTGGGCGAGGGAGACGACCTGCGGCATCGCCCGGTGCTCATCGTTCCAGCCCCACGCCTGGCGGTCGATGAGCTCGGGGGTGAGCTTGCCGTCCTCCGTGGGCACGGTGAGCAGCTTCAGCCCGCCGACCCGCTCGGGGGCGCCGCACTCGTCCACGTTGATGTGCGCGGTCTCGGCGCAGATCACCGCGCCCCAGCGGTCGGTGAGGGCCTGCAGGGCGACGACGTTGGCGCCGGTCCCGTTGAAGACCGGGAACGCCTGCGCGTACGGGCCGAAGTGGGTGCGCACCACGTGCTGCAGATGCGCGGTGTAGTCGTCCTCGCCGTAGGCGACCTGGTGGCCTCCGTTGGCGAGGGCGAGCGCGGCCAGGATCTCCGGGTGGGCGCCCGCGTAGTTGTCACTGGCGAAGCCGCGTATCTCGGGGTCGTGGTGACGCCGGGCGTCGGTTCTCACGGCTTGGGGGTCAGCCACAGGCGGGTTCCGTTCACTTCCTTGGCGGGCCGCTCCCAGACTCCGGTGATGGCCTCGGCCAGCTCCTTGACGTCCGTGAAGCCCGCGAACTTCGCGTTGGGGCGCTCCGCGCGCATCGCGTCGTGCACCAGCGCCTTGACCACCAGGATGGCAGCGGCGGCGGCCGGGCCGCCCTCGCCCCCCAGTTTGCGGAAGGAATCGGCGAGCGCGAGCGTCCACGCCTCGGCGGCGGCCTTGGCGGCGGCGTACGCGGCGTTGCCGGCGGTGGGCTGGGAGGCGCCCGCCGCGCTGATCAGCACATAGCGCCCGTTGCCACTGCGCTGCAGGGCGTCGTGGAAGGCGAGCGAGGTGTGCTGGGCGGTCCTGATCAGCAGATTGTGGAGGGTGTCCCAGTCGGCGAGCGGGGCGTCGGCGAAGGTCTTGCCGCCGCGCCAGCCGCCGACCAGATGCACCAGACCGTCGATCCGGCCGAACTCCTTCTCGGTGCGGTCGGCCCACGCCCGAGTGGCGTCCAGGTCGAGCAGGTCGACCGTCTCGCCGGTGACGCTGGCGCCGCCGTGGGCCCAGCGCGCCGCGTCCACGGCCTCCGCGAGCCGGGCGGGGTCGGAGTCGGAGGCGACGACCGTGGCCCCGGCCTCGGCGAGGCGGAGCAGCGCGGCGCGGCCCGCCGGGCCGGCCGCCCCGGCCACCGCCACCACCGCGCCGTCCAGCGGCCCCTGGCCACCCGGCTCGTTGGGGGTCGGGCTCGACGTCGGTGTGGTCATGGTCGTCGTCTCCTCGTCGCTCATCCCTGCCGCAGGCCCCGCCGCGTTCCCCGCCATGGGACTCACGCCGCCGCTCGTACGTCGCCGTGCCCGCCGTCGGCGGTGATGCCCTTGGTCGAGGCGACCACATCGCGCAGCTTCTTGGCCAGTGCCTCGTAGAACATGCTCAGCGGAAACTCGTCGGGGAGCACGTCGTCGACGAGTTTGCGCGGCGGCTGGGTCAGGTCCAGGGCGTCGGGGCCCTTGGCCCAGACCGAGCCGGGGTGGGGTGCGAGGTAGGTCGACACCAGCTCGTACGCCTTGAACCAGTGGACGAGCTTGGGCCGGTCGATGCCGTCGCGGTAGAGCTTCTCGATCTCACCGCAGAGCTGGTTGGTGACCTGCGAGGCGCGGGACCAGTCGATATGCAGGGTGTTGTCCGTCCAGCGTACGACGTCGTGCTGGTGGAGGTAGGCGAAGAGCAACTGGCCGCCGAGCCCGTCGTAGTTGCGGACACGCTCGCCGGTGACGGGGAACCGGAACATCCGGTCGAAGATCACCGCGTACTGGACGTCGCGAGCCTGTGCGACGCCCTCGGCCTCCAGCTTCACGGCCTCCTTGAAGGCGGTGAGATCGCAGCGCAGCTCCTCCAGGCCGTACATCCAGAACGGCTGGCGCTGCTTGATCATGAAGGGATCGAAGGGCAGATCGCCATGGCTGTGGGTACGGTCGTGGACCATGTCCCACAGGGCGAATGCCTCCTGGCAGCGGTGCTGGTCGGCGAGCATGTCCCGGATGTCGTCGGGAAGTTCGAGGCCCAGCGTCCGGACGGCGGCCTCGCTGACCCGGCGGAAGCGGGCCGCCTCGCGGTCGCAGAAGATGCCGCCCCAGGCGAACCGCTCGGGGGCCTCGCGGACGGCGATGGTCTCCGGGAAGAGGACCGCGGAGTTGGTGTCGTAGCCGGAGGTGAAGTCCTCGAAGGCCAGACCGCAGTAGAGCGGGTTGTCGTAGCGGGTGCGCTCCAGCTCGGCGAGCCAGTCCGGCCAGACCATACGCAGCACGACGGCTTCCAGATTGCGGTCGGGGTTGCCGTTCTGCGTGTACATGGGGAAGACAACGAGGTGCTGGAGGCCATCGGCGCGGCTCTTGGCGGGCTGGAAGGCGAGCAGCGAGTCGAGGAAGTCGGGCACCCGGAAGCCGTCGTCGGCCCAGCGGCGCAGATCGGCGACGACCGCGCGATGGTACTCGGCGTCGTGCGGAAGCAGCGGGGCCAGCTCCTCAATGGCCTCGATCACCCGATCGGTGGTGGCCCGGACCCGGTCATGGGCCGGCGCGCCCTCCGCGTCGAAGTCGATCGAACCGTCCTTGGACTGCCAGGGGCGAATCGTTTCTACAGCGCCCTTGAGGATCGGCCAGGCCGGGTGTTCGACCACACGCTCTGAAGGCAGAACGCCACCGTCTGCTATCGCGGGCGAAAGGATTTCCGTCATGACCACTCCTCTACCGGAGAAACTCTCGTCAAGACACCGTATCCATGGACGCTTCCCCTGCTCAAGTGACGGTACGGGAAATTATCCTGCGCCACACCCGCACCGCCGCTGTTTTTCCTGCCCCATCCGGGTGCACCCATGCCATGGGCGCGCCCTGGCGGTCCTGCCACCCTCGGCCGTTAGGCTGTGCGCCGGTCCGGGCAGCCTGCCTCCACAGACCCGCCGGAGAGCCCCGGCAGAGGCCGACAGAAGAGCGAGACAGCGTTGACTTTTCTCACCATCGGACACCGCGGCGTGATGGGCGTCGAGCCGGAGAACACCCTCCGCTCGTTCGTCCGCGCCGAGCATGAGGGTCTGGACGTCATCGAACTGGACCTGCACCTCAGCAAGGACGGCTCGCTCGTGGTCATGCACGACGCCCAGGTGGACCGCACCACCGACGGCACGGGCGCGATCAGCGACTTCACCCTCGCCGAGCTGCGCGAGCTCGACGCCGGGGAGGGCGAGCGGATCCCGGTCTTCGAGGAGGTCGTGGACGCCGTACAGGCGCCGCTCCAGGCCGAGATCAAGGACACGGCGGCCGCGCGGGCGCTGGCGGAGGTGCTGACCCGCCGGAGTCTGCTGGACCGCGTGGACGTGCTCTCGTTCCACGACGAGGCCCTCGCCGAGATCCGCCGGCTGCTGCCGAGCGCGCGCACCGCTCTCGTCGCCAGCCGCTACGGCCTCGATGTGATCGACCGGGCGCGGGCCGTGGGGGCCGGGATGCTGGTGCTCAACATCCGCCGGCTGACCCTGGAGCTGGTGGAGCGCGCCCACGCCGCCGATCTCAAGGTCATCGGGTGGACGGTGAACACCCCCGACCATCTGAAGCTGGCCCGCGGGCTCCGCCTCGACGGCGCCACCACCGACTTCCCGGAGATCCGGCAAGCGGCCCGCTACACGGCCTGACCGCGCTCAGTCCAGGACCTTGACCAGCAGCTCGAACGCAAGGCCGGGGCGGCGCGGCACACCGCAACGCGGATCGCCGTACGGGAACGGCGTCATCTTCCCCGTACGGACGTAGCCGCGCCGCCCGTACCAGGCGATCAGCTCCTCGCGGACCGAGATCACCGTCATATGCATCTCACCGACGCCCCACTCCGTGCCCGCCAACCGCTCCGCCTCGGCCAGGATCACCCTCCCCAGACCGCCGCCCTGCAGCTCGGGCCGCACCGCGAACATCCCGAAGCAGGCATGCTCGCCCCGGTTCTCCAGCTGACAGCACGCGATCAGCTCCCCGCCCCGCTCGACGACCATCATCCGGCTGCCCTCGTCCCGCACCACGGCCGAGACGCCCTCGGCATCCGTGCGCTGCCCGTCCAGGATGTCCGCCTCCGTCGTCCATCCCGCCCGGCCGGCGTCCCCGCGGTAGGCCGACTCGATCAGGGCGACCAGCGCCGCCACATCGGCCTCGGTGGCCGCACGGAAGGCGAGCGGGGCGGTGGGGCCTACGGTGGCGCCGGCGGTGTCCATGGGCGTCGGCGGTCCTTTCCAGCGGTCTCTGGCGGCTCACCCGGCCGGCCGACGGCGGCCCGCGCTGGATTCAGACCCTGAACCAACCCTGAGCCGCCCCCGCGCCGGAGAAGGTGCGTAGGGTCGCGGACATGGTGCACGTACTGAGCAGTCGCACGCTACTGCGGCCAACGGACCCCGAGCGCTCCCGGACCTTCTACGGCGAGGCCCTCGGCCTCGCGATCTACCGCGAGTTCGGAACCGGCCCCGAGCGCGGCACGGTCTACTTCCTCGGCGGCGGCTTCCTCGAACTCTCCGGCCGCTCTGACACCCCGCCCGCCCCGGGCCTCCAGCTGTGGTTCCAGGTGCCCGACGCCACGGCGGCGCACAAGGAGCTCGTCGCCAAGGGCGTCGAGATCGTGCGCCCCCCGAAGCAGGAGCCATGGGGCCTGGTCGAGATGTGGATCGCGGACCCCGACGGCGTACGGATCGCGATCGTGGAGGTCCCCGAGGACCATCCGCTGCGCTATCGGCCCTGACGCTCCCTCGCGACTTCGGCGGGGCTCCCCGCCGAAGTCGGCTGCGGGGCCCGCGAGGGCGACGCCGGCGCCGGGGGGCGGAATCCGAGGGCGCGGGTCAGCCGGGCTGGCTGCTGTCCTTGTGCTCGCCCCAGCCGTGCCAGCGGTCGATCTCGATCCAGGCGCTGACCCGGGGGCGGTCCCGCTGCGGGTACGGCTTGCCGAGATACTGCTGGGCCAGCCGGTCGATGTCGGTGAAGTCCTTGTCCTCACGGATCTCGGCCACATGTCCGATGACGCTGATGTGGCTGTACCAGTTGTCCTGGTCGAGCACCGTGAGCGTGACCCGGGGATCGTTGCGCATGTGCTCGAGCCGCTTGCGCCCCTCATCCATGTTGACCAGGATCCGGCCGTCGTCCCAGAGGTACCAGGTGGCCGTGGACACCGGCTGGCCATCGGCCCGAAGCGTCGCGATGACGGCCGGGTTGGGCTTCTTCATCATCTCTACCGCGGCGTCGGTGAGCGGTGGATTCGACACGAAATCTCCTTCTCGGTGATGCGTTCTCGGTGATCCATGGGGCTGCGTGTTCACGGTGCCACATCAGGCCGTGCCCTATGCCTTTCGACTCGACCCCGCGTGCCGTATGCCTGGCGCGTGTCGCCGGATCGCTTCCGCGCTCCCCCCACTGCGCCCGTGCGCTCCCGTATGCGGCGGCAGGAGTGGGGATATCTCCCGGTATACGTCCCTCCGGGAGGTGTGCCGTGCACGGACCTCCGCTCGTCGGCTGGTTGCTGGTCGCGCTGTGCGCGGCCACGGGTACGTACTGTCTGCTGCAGAGGCGTGGCGAGCCGCCCGGCCCCGGGCGGCGGGTCGCGGGGGCCGAGGCGCTGATGGGGTGGGGGATGGCGGTGATGGCGGTGCCGCCCGCCGTGCTGGACCCCCGGCCGTGGGGGCCGCCCGCCTTCGCGGCGGTCTTCGGTGTGGCCGCCGTACGGGCGCTGCTGCCCGCGTGGCGCGGCCAGGGGCGAGGCCAGGGGCAGCCGGGGCACCATCTGCACCACGCCATAGGGGCGTTGGCGATGGTCTATATGGCGCTCGCGATGATGGTGAGCACCACAGGCGGCCGGCACGACGCCGGCCACATGGCGATGTCGTCGGGGCGGATGGCGGGTGGGGTGCCCCTGCTGACCGGGGTGCTGCTCGCCTACTTCGCCGTGTATGTGGTGCGGTGCGGGCTGCGGCTGGTGCCGATGACGGACGGTGGGGCGGACGGGCCGGTGGGGGCCGGGGCGGCGGGCTCCGGGGCCGTGGGGCCCGGGGCGGCGGGGCCCGGGGCCGTGGGGCCCGGGGCCGTGGGGCCCGGGGCCGTGGGGCCCGGGGCCGTGGGGCCCGGGGCCGTGGGGCCCGGGGCCGTGGGGCCCGGGGCGGTCGGCGGAGGCTGGTCGCGGCGGCCCGAGGTGAGGCACGCGTGCAGATTGTCGATGGGCATAGGCATGTTCGCGATGCTGCTGACCCTGTGAACCGTTCCGCGCGCACGGCGTGGTATGCGTCACTTCGTCAGCGCGACCGTACCCGCCCCAGCGCCGCGATCATAGGCTGACCGCCATGATGGTCCCCCTCGCGCTGATGGGCCTCGGCGCGCTGGCGGCGGCAATCGCGCCGCGCCTGATGTCCCGCTCCACCTGGATCGACCGCGAACCCGTCCTCGCCCTTTGGGTATGGCAGTGCGTCGTCGTCGCCGTGCTGCTGTGCTGCGCGCTCACCATGGCGCTCACCGCGGCGGCCGCCTCAAAGGCCGTGCGCGGGAATGTCTTCGCCCCGGCGCCCCGGGGCGTGATGGAGGCGTATGCGCTCTCCGGTTACGGCCCGTGGGCCGCGCCCGTCGCCCTCGTGCTCGCCTGCGGGGCCGTCTGGAGCGCGGTGATGCTCACCCGCGAGATCGGCCGGGCCCGGGGGTGGCGCAAACAGCACCGCACCGAACTCCTCGCCCGCTCCCCCGTGTTGCCCGGTGAGAAGACCTCCGGCGACCGTCTGGCCGTCCTGGAGGGAGACAAGCCGGCCGCCTGGTGGCTGCCGGGCCCCACGCCGCAGCTCGTCATCACCACGGCGGCGCTGCGCCGTCTCAAGGGCCGCCGACTGGACGCCGTCATCGCCCATGAGCAGGGCCACGCCCGCGCCCGCCACCACTGGCTGCTGCACTGCTCGGGCGCGCTGGCCACCGGCTTCCCCCAGGTGCCGGTCTTCGCGGCGTTCCGCGACGAGGTGCACCGGCTGGTCGAGCTGGCCGCCGACGACTCCGCCTCGCGGCGCTTCGGCCGTACGACGACCGCGCTCGCGCTGGTCGAACTCAACGAGGACCGCGGGGTATTCGGTCCCTGCCCCAGCGCGCTCGCGCAGGTCCCGCAGCGCGTGGACCGGCTGCTGGCCCCCGCCTCCCGTCTCCCGGCGGCGCAACGGTGGCGACTGACGGCCGCGGCGGCCCTCGTCCCGGTCGTCCCGCTCCTGGTCACGCTGGTGCCGGCGCTGCGGGTCATGGGCTAGCGCCAAGGCCGCAGGAGAGCTACGGCCCCGGGGCAGAGGGGCGCCCACCCGGCCTGCTGGCCTCCGCCCCCGCCCGTCCGCGATCATCGACGGATGCAGCCGCCCACCCAGCACCCCGCCCGCACCGCAGCCGCGCTGCTCGCGCTCTTCCTCGCGCTGCTCTCCCTCGTCGCCGCCCACTGGGGGCCGCTGATCAGCACCGACCGGGACATCGCCGTCACCCTGCACCGCTCCGCCCTGGCGCACGACGGCTGGACGCGGACCAGCAGAGTGCTGACGGACTGGGTCTGGGACCCCTTGACGATGCGTGCGCTGCTTGCCGTGGTGGCCGGGTGGCTGCTCTGGCGCCGGGAGTGGCTGCTCACGGCGTGGATCGTCGGCACGGCGATCGTGGGCGCGGCCTTGCAGCAAGGAGTGAAGGCGGCGGTCGACCGGCCGCGTCCGCACTGGGCGCATCCGGTGGACACGGCCCACTACGCGGCCTTCCCGTCCGGCCACGCCCTCACCGCGACCCTCGCCTGCGGACTCGTGCTGTGGGTGATGACCCTCCACGGGGCAGCGACAAAGTGGCTGCGGCTCGCGGCCGCCGTGGCCGTCGTATCGGTGCTGGGCGTCGGATTCACCCGGCTGTACCTCGGCGTCCACTGGGCCGGCGACGTACTTGGCGGCTGGCTGCTGGGCGCGGCGCTGGTGTACGCGGCGATCGCCGGCTACGCGTACGCATCGCGCCCTAAGGACGAGCGCGCTGGGGCCCCCGATGGGGATGGGAGAGCGCGGTCTTGAGCGATCTCGACCCGATGCCGTGCTACCGCCCAGGCGAACGCGAGTGTCGTGGTTCCTCGCGGCGGGTACCCGCATATGTTCGGTTCGCGTACGTGCCCACCTCGGCTACTCCGCACATACGGCCCGGGGGCCGCTCGCCCTCTCCGTAAGGAGTTTTGCGCTCGCTCACCCAGGGCACCGCTCAGCGCGCGAAGCTGCGCGGCATCTCCGCCTCCCGGGCCCGCCAGTCCCTCCCAGGCGCCGTGGTCGCGGAGGCAGTCATGGACGCGACGAAGGTGGAACGGCTCACCATCTGTCCCCGCTGGGGCCCCCGCCCCAGTGACCGTCGCCGTGATGCGAGACGCACCCGCCTCCTCTGGAGCCGCTGAGCCCTGAGCGGGCACGATGAGGCCATGACGACCAAGGGCGCGCTCTTCGATTTCTCCGGGACCCTCTTCCGTGTCGAGTCCACCGAATCCTGGCTGCGGGCCGCGCTGGGGCGGGCCCGGACCGCTGTACCGGAGGGGGATCTCCTGCGGTACGCACGTGACTTGGAGGACGCCGGCGCCCTCCCGGGCGGCGCCTCCCCGCTCGCGGTGCCGTCGCATCTGGCCGAGGCGTGGAGCGTTCGGGACCGCAGCGCCGAACTGCACCGCGCCGCCTACACCGGCCTTGCCCGGCAGGTTCCCCTCCCCCGCCCCGAGTTGTACGACGCCCTTTATGACCGCCATATGGAGCCCGCCGCCTGGCGGCCCTACCCCGATACGGCCGAGGTGCTGCGGGAGTTGCGCCGTCGCGGGATACGGATCGCGGTGGTCAGCAACATCGGCTGGGACCTGCGTCCGATCTTCCGTGCGCATGGCGTGGATGCGTTGGTGGACGCCTATGTGCTGTCTTTCGAGCACGGCGTACAGAAGCCGGACCCGCGGCTCTTCCGTACGGCCTGCGACGCCCTGTCCGTCGCCCCGCACGACGCCGTGATGGTGGGCGACGACCACCGCGCTGACGGGGGTGCGGCGGCTCTGGGGTGCCGGGTCCATCTGGTGGACCATCTTCCGGTGCGGCAGCGGCCGAACGCCCTGCGCGCCGTCCTGGACCTGCTGCCGGACGGCGCCACGGCGTCATAAGAGCGGGTAAGGGCCGGTGCGAACCCGCCGGTTCGGGCGATCCCCCGCGTCGCCCGAACCAGCGGAGACAGTGGGTCGTCCTGATCGGATCGACGGACAACCAGACGCCCCCTGAGTATATTGGCTAGTAGCCAGCCAACGCAGGAGTTACAGCATGTCCCCCCGCAGCGCATCGGTCAATGAGGAGTTGCGCCGCCGATCCCAGGCCCGTCTGCTCGAGGCGACGGTCGAGTTGGTCGGCGAGCGTGGCTATGAGGCGACGACGCTCGCCGATATCGCCGACCGGGCCGGGGCCGCCCGGGGGCTGGTGTCGTACTACTTTCCGGGCAAGCGGCAGCTGCTGCAGACGGCCGTGCACCGGCTGATCCATACCGAGCTCGCGCACGGGCTGGAGCGGGAGCCGCGGCCGGAGGGAGAGGGGTCCGGGCGGGAGCTGTTGGCGCGGGCGATCGATGTGGTCCTGGGGCTCGCCCGGGACCGGCCGCGGCTGATGCGTACGCATATGGCGGGGATCCTTACGGCCGAGGGGTTCATCCAGTGCCCCGAACAGCAGCGGCTGGCGGGGCTGTTGCGGGACACGGTGGAGCGGTTCGGCTCGCAGGACCCGGAGACCGACTACCGGCTGCTGCGCGCGCTGTTGATGGGCGCGGTGGTCGCGGTGCTGCTGCCGGGGGCGCCGATGCCGCCCGAGCGGCTGCGGGCGGAGCTGTTCCACCGCTACGGGCTGGACTGGGAGCTCGGTGTCCCGCCGGGCGAGAAGCCGCCCGGCGGGACTCTGGAGACCGATCAGCGGGTGAGCGGTCAGGGCTGAACGGGCTGAAAGATCAGCGGTAGTCGGGCTGCGTCTGCACGTTGAGCTCGTGCAGCCGGACCGAACGGGCGCTGTCGGTACGCCGATCGTCGATCTTCAGGACGTCGAAGCCCTTGGCGATGTCGTTCGAGTAGATGTAGCCGTTGTAGTAGTACGCGGACCAAGCCCCGCCGCCAACCAGCGTGTCGGCGGAGATCGGGCCGCGCTCGAAGTAGCCGATCTCCTTGGGATGGGCGGAGTCGGTGAAGTCCCAGATGGACACGCCGCCCTGATACCACGCCTGGACCATGATGTCGCGGCCCTTGGCCGGGATCAGCGAGCCGTTGTGGGCGACGCAGTTCTCGGTGTCGGCCTGGTGACGCGGGATCTTGTAGTAGCTCCTGAAGACCAGCTTGCGCTTGTCGCCCTTGCCGACGATGTCGTAGATGCCGTCGGCGCCGCGGTCCGGACCTACCTGGGCGTTGCAGGTCGCGGCACCGCCGCCGCCGAGCTCATCGGTGAACACGACCTTGGTGCCACCCTCGTTGAAGGTCGCCGAGTGCCAGAAGGCGAAGTTGACGTTGTCCTCGACCCGGTCGATGACCCGGGGCCTGGCGGGGTCGGCGATGTCGAGGAGGATGCCGTCGCCCATGCACGCGCCCGCCGCCAGCTTGAGCTCGGGGAAGGTGGTGAGGTCATGGCAGCCGGTGGTCTGGGAGACGCCCGGGTTGGTGGGGCCGCCGGGGTTGCCGCCGTCCGGGAAGAGCACGGGGAAGTCGATGACCGCGGCCTTCTCGGGGGCGTAGCGCGGGACTTTGATCACCGAGATGCCGTCATGCGGGGGTTGGCAGTCCGGGAAGGTCTCGCTGGGCGAGTACGAGGAGACGTAGATGTAGACGTTCCGGCGCTCGGGCACCAGGGTGTGGGTGTGCGAGCCGCACGAGGTCTCGACGGCGGCGACGTACTTCGGGTTCCGCTTGTCGCTGATGTCGAAGACCTTCATGCCCTCCCATGAGGACTTCTCGGTCGCGGGCTGGGTGGTGCTGTTGCAGGAGTTGTCGCTGCGCGAGGAGTCGGTGGAGAGAAAGAGCAGGTCCCCGGAGACCGAGACATCGTTCTGCGCGCCGGGGCAGAGCACCTGGCTGACGATCTTCGGGGTCCTGGGCCGGCTGATGTCGTAGATGACGAAGCCGTCGTAGTTGCCCGCGAAGGCGTACCTGCCCTGGAAGGCCAGGTCGGAGTTGGTGCCCTTGAGGTCCTGCTTGGGGATGTTCGTCAGATGGCTGACATTGTCGCTGTGGACGATCTCGTCCACCCCGGGAATGTCGCCGTTCTCGATGGCGGCCTTGACGTCGGATGCCTGACCCTTCGTCACGCGCTTGCTGTGCGGGGCGTCACCGGGGTCGGGTGTCGCCGCCGCCGGGCCTGCCGCCAGCAAAGAGGCCACGAGGCCCAAGCCGGCTATGGCCGCACCGAGGTATCTGCGCCGCTGCGGGGATCTGTCCCACGGCTTCACTGCGTCCTCCCTGTGTCCCTTGTCGCCGTTCGGAGTTGAACGTTTGACGGACGTGGGCAGTATGACGCTATCCATGTACACAACAACAGCGCGGCAACGTCATCGTAAAGAGATTTCTGCCGCCCCAGGAGGCATCGGTGTCCAACCGCCGTACCACACGCCACTCCAGACCTCTCACGATCGTGGCGGTCGCCGCTTCCCTGGCATTCGCCCTCGCCGGATGTGACGGGGAGGGTGACGGCCGGGCCGACACCGGTAAGGGGAAGGACGGGAAGCCCGCGGTCATCGCGCCGGGCAAGCCGGGCGAGGCGGCGAAGCACCTGTCGGCCGACGAGGCGGCGAAGGCGGGGGACGACGACTCCGCCAACTCGGCGGACATCTCCTACGTCCACATGATGATCGAGCACCATCGGCAGGCCCTGTCGATGACCGGTCTCGCCCCCGACCGCGCGAAGTCCGCCAAGGTCAGACGGCTCGCGGAGCGTATCGCGTCCGGGCAGAGGCCGGAGATCGACGCCATGCGGGGCTGGCTGACCACGAACGGCGGCGACGCGGAGGGCGGCGCCAAGGGCGGGCACGAGGGCCATGAGGCGATGCCCGGGATGGCCACCCCGGAGCAGCTGGACGCCCTGCGCGCCGCCAAGGGTGCCGACTTCGACACCCTCTTCCTCAAGCTGATGATCAAGCATCACCGGGGCGCGGTCTCCATGGCCACGGATGTGCTCGCGCAGGGCAACAACGTCCGGGTCGAGGAGATGGCGGGCGATGTGATCGCGCAGCAGAGCAGTGAGATCCGGCGGATGCGACAGCTGCGGTAGGGCGGGTGGGGCGATCGGGGGCGGTGGAGCGAGGGGCGCGTGCGTCACCCGTGCCGGTCGTCCGGCGCGTATTGCCGGACGCGGCACCTCGCCGGGTGGGATGCTGGAGGCATCCTGCGAAAGGAGCTCCGCCGTGCTTCGCGTCGCGGTTGTCGGGTCCGGGCCGAGTGGGGTCTACGCCGCCCAGGCGCTCGTCCAGCAGCAGGCTGTCCCTGACGTGTCGGTGCATGTGCTGGACCGGCTGCCGGCTCCGTACGGGCTGGTGCGGTACGGCGTCGCACCCGACCACGAGAAGATCAAGTCACTGCAGAACACCCTGCGCGCGGTCCTGGAACACCCCCGCGTCAGCTTTTTCGGCAATGTGCACGTGGGGCCCCCGCCGCTGGTGCCCGAGCGGCTGCTGGACCTCTATCACGCGGTGGTCTACTGCGTGGGGGCGGCGACCGACCGGCGGCTCGGCGTGCCCGGCGAGGAGATGCCGGGCAGCTTCTCGGCCACCGACTTCGTCTCCTGGTACAGCGCCCACCCGGACGCGCCCCGCGACGCCTTCGCGCTCGGCGCGCACTCCGCCGTCGTCATCGGCGTCGGCAATGTGGCGGTGGACGTCGCCCGCATCCTTGCCCGTGGGGCGGAGGAGCTGCGGCCCACCGATGTGCCGCACGCGGCCCTCGGGGCGCTCGCCGACAGCCGGGTCTCCGATGTCCATATGGTCGGCCGGCGCGGTCCGTCCCAGGCGAAGTTCACCACCAAGGAGTTGCGCGAACTCGGCGCGCTGACCGGCGCCGATGTGATCGTGGACCCGGAGGAGCTGGCGCTGGACCCGGGGTTCGCCGATCCGTCCGGACTGCCGGCGGTCAACCGGCGCAATGTCGAGGTGCTGCGCGACTGGGCGCGCCGGGAGCCCTTGGGCCGCCCACGCCGGCTCCATCTGCGCTTCTTCCTCCGGCCGACGGCGCTGTTGGGCGAGCGCGCGGTGCGTGCCGTGCGCTTCGAACGGACGGCACCGGACGGGCGCGGCGGAGTCGCGGGCACGGGTGTCTTCGAGGACATCGAGACCGAGTTGGTCCTGCGGTCGGTGGGCTACCGGGGTGTGCCGCTGCCCGGGCTGCCGTTCGACGCGGAGCGCGGCACGGTCCCCAATGCGGCGGGGCGGGTTTTGCGCGGCGGTGCGCCCTCGCCCGGGGAGTACGTGGCGGGGTGGATCAAGCGCGGGCCCACCGGGGTGATCGGCACCAACCGGCCCTGCGCGAAGGAGACCATCGCCTCGTTGCTGTCCGACGCGGACGCCCTCGCCGCCCGCCCGGTGGCCGAGGCTCCGCTGCGGGCGCTGCGCGAGGCGGGGCTGGAGCCGGTGGAGTGGACGGGCTGGCTGCGGATCGAGGAGGCGGAGACCGCGCTCGGGGAGGCGCTGGGGCGTACGAAGGTGAAGATCCCGGACTGGACGGGGCTGCTGACGGCGGCGCGCGACCAGGACTGACGGGCGACCAGCGTCTACCGGGCGACCAGGGTCTGCCGGGCGACCAGGGGACTACCGGACGACCAGGGGACTACCGGACGACCAGGGTCTGCCGGGCGACCAGGGGACTACCGGACGACCAGGGACTACCGGGCGACCAGGGACTGCCGGGCGACCAAGACGGAACAGATCCCTCCGGGGGGCTTGACACAGGGCGGCAACGGCCCTGCAATCAACAGATTGTTTAAGCCTTCTACGGTCGCGTCACCCTTGTCCGTCGCCCCGCGAGGAGCCGCCATGACGTCCGTATCCCAGTCCGTACCCCATCCCGTGGACGAAGTACCGCCGCCCGGCCGGCTCGCCGCCTTCGGGCTTCAGCATGTACTGGCCATGTACGCGGGCGCGGTGGCCGTGCCGCTGATCGTCGGCGGCGCGATGAAGCTGCCGCCCGCCGATCTGGCGTATCTGATCAACGCCGATCTGCTGCTGTGCGGGATCGCGACCGTCCTGCAGTGCGTGGGGCTGTGGCGGTTCGGCGTACGACTGCCGATCATGCAGGGCTGCACCTTCGCGGCGGTCACCCCGATGGTGCTGATCGGCACCGAGGGCGGCGGACTGCCCGCGATCTACGGTTCCGTGATCGTCGCCGGGGTGGCGATGACCTTGCTGGCACCGGTCTTCGGGCGGCTGCTGCGGTTCTTCCCGCCGCTGGTGACCGGCACGGTGATCCTGGTCATCGGTCTGTCGCTGCTGCCCGTCGCGGGCAACTGGGCGGCGGGCGGCCAGGGTGCGGCGGACTTCGGGGCGCCGAAGAACCTGGGCCTGGCCGCCGGGGTGCTGATCATCGTGCTGGCGGTGCAGCGCTTCGCGCCCGGCTTCGTGGGCCGGATCGCGGTCCTGGTCGGCATCGTGGCCGGGACGGTGGCGGCCGTACCCCTGGGCTTCACCGACTTCTCCGGGACAGGCGACGCCGACTGGGCCGGGATCTCCACCCCGTTCCACTTCGGCGCCCCGACGTTCCACGCGGCGGCCGTGGTGTCCATGCTGGTCGTCGGGCTGGTCACCATGACCGAGACCACGGGGGACTTCATCGCGGTCGGCGAGCTGACGGACGCCCGGGTCGATGGCCGGCGGCTGGCGGACGGGCTGCGCGCGGACGGCGTCGCCACCGTGCTCGGCGGCGTCTTCAACACCTTCCCGTACACCGCCTTCGCCCAGAACGTGGGTCTGGTGGGGATGACCCGGGTGCGCAGCCGGTGGGTGGTGGCGACCGCGGGCGGCATGCTGGTGCTGCTCGGTCTGGCGCCGAAGCTGGGCGCGCTGGTCGCGGCGGTCCCGGCGCCGGTGCTGGGCGGGGCCGGTCTGGTGATGTTCGGTACGGTCGCGGCGAGCGGGCTGCGGACGCTGGCGGGGGTGGACTTCCGGGACAACCACAACCTCACGGTGGTCGCGGTGTCGGTCGCGATCGGGCTGCTGCCGGTGGGCGTGCCGGGCGTCTACCAGAGGTTCCCTAACTGGTTCCAGACGGTGATGGACAGCGGGATCAGCGCCGGGTGCGCCACCGCGATCGCGCTCAATCTGCTCTTCAACCACCTTCCGGCCGGGCGGACATCAGCCCCGGTCGCCGCCGAGGCGCCGCTCCTGGAGGGCGGCGGCGCCCAGGACACTGTCGAGCAGACCGGGGAACAGCGCGTCTAGGTCCTCGCGGCGCAGGGCGCTCATCTTGGCGGTGCCGCGGTAGACCTGGTGGATCACGCCGCATTCGCGCAGCACCCGGAAGTGGTGGGTGGTGGTGGACTTGCTGACCGGAAGGTCGAAGACCGAGCAGGAGAGCTCCTCCGACTCCTCCGCCAGCGTCCGCACCACCCGCATCCGCATGGGGTCGGACAGCGCGTGCAGCACATCCTCCAGGCGCATCGCCTCGCGCCGCGGATGTTCCAGGGAGCGGCCGGTCGCCTGGGCCTGGCCCTGGCTCCGGGGCGCGGTCGGCGGGGTCTGCGTCTGCACGGCTGCTCCTCGTCGCCTCGTATGGACGCCGCCATTGTACGAAAATCGTCGTAGTTTGACACTCTCCGCGCTGCGGTCGCGATGAGCGCCCGGAGGGAGCGGGGGCCGCGCGGCGCGCGCGGCCCCGGCCGGCCCCGGCCGGCGGGGGCCGGCCGGCTCGGTCAGATCGCGCGGTGGTACTGGTCCGGAGCGGCCACCCGGCCACCCAGCTCCCGGGCGGCGTGGCGGGCGAAGTACGGATCGCGCAGCAGCTCGCGGCCCAGCAGCACGGCGTCCGCCTCGTCATTGGCGACGATCTTCTCGGCCTGCTCGGCCTCGGTGATCAGCCCGACCGCGGCGACCGGCAGCCCGGTCTCCCGGCGCACCCGCGCGGCGAACGGCACCTGGTAGCCCGGCTCGACCGGGATGCGCACCTGGGCCGCGTTGCCGCCGCTGGAGACGTCGAGCAGGTCCACGCCATGGTCCTTCAGCAGCGCGGCGAGGCGGACGGTGTCGTCCACCGACCAGCCGTTCTCCTCCAGCCAGTCGGTGGCCGAGACGCGGAAGAAGAGCGGCAGTTCGTCCGGCCAGACCGCGCGGACCGCGTCGACGACCTCCAGGGCGAAGCGGACGCGGTTCTCGAAGGAGCCGCCGTAGCCGTCGGTGCGGTGGTTGCTGTGCGGCGAGAGGAACTGACCGATCAGATAGCCATGGGCGCCGTGGACCTCCACGACCTCGAAGCCGGCCGCGAGTGCGCGCCGCGCGGCATCCGCGAACTGCGCGACGATCTCGTCGATCTGTTGGGACGTCAGTTCATCCGGCACCGGGTGGCCCTCGTCGAAGGGGACCGGGCTGGGGCCCTGCACCTGCCAGCCCAGCTGCTCCGCACCGAGCGGCGCGCCGCCCCGCCAGGGGGCGTCGGTGGACGCCTTACGGCCCGCATGGGCGATCTGGATACCCGGGACGGTGCCCTGCCCCTTGAGAAAGGCGGTGATCCGGCGGAACGCCTCGACCTGCGTGTCGTTCCATATGCCGAGATCCCCGGGGCTGATCCGGCCCTCGGGCGAGACGGCGGTCGCCTCGGTCAGGATCAGCCCCGTACCACCGGTGGCGCGGGCGGCGTAGTGGGCGAAGTGCCAGTCGTGCGGGACCCCGGCCCGCTCACCCGACTCCGCGCTGTACTGGCACATGGGGGCCATCCAGAGGCGGTTGGGGATGGTCAGCGACCGCAGGGCGTAGGGCTCGAAGAGGGCACTCATGAACGTCTCCGTTTCACCTCGGGGCAGCCGGCTCGACTGCGCTTGTACGGTACACGCCGTAGTACGACGATCGTCAAATTACGACGCCTCTCGTACAACACTGTGGGCCAACAGTGCGCAGCGCCGATCGCTTCCCGGGGCGTTGTCAGTGGCAAGGTGCAGACTCTGTGATGGCGGACACACCCCCGTTGCCCGTCCTCCGTTCACGCCCAAAGGAGTGAGCCGTCATGGACGATGTCCTGCTCGCCGTCGGCACCCGCAAGGGTCTTTTCCTCGGCCGCCGGAGCGGCGGCGATGCCTGGGACTTCACCGGTCCGCACTTCCCCATGCAGGCGGTCTACTCCATCGGCATCGACACCCGCCGCGCCCGCCCCAGGGTGCTGGTCGGCGCGGACAGCTCGCACTGGGGCCCGTCCGTCTTCCGCTCCGACGACCTCGGGCGCACCTGGCTCGAACCCGCCCGGCCCGCGGTGAGGTTTCCCGAGGGCACCGACACCTCGCTGGAGCGGGTGTGGCAGCTGCATCCGGCCGAGCCCACCGATCCCGAGGTGGTCTGGGCGGGCACCCAGCCGGGCGCGCTGTTCCGCTCCGAGGACGGCGGGGAGACCTTCTCGTTCGTACGGAACCTGTGGGAGCATCCGCAACGGCCCCAGTGGGGCGCGGGATTCGGCGGCCAGGCGGTCCACACGGTCGTCACCGATCCGCGGGACCCGGGGGCGGTCATGGTGGGCGTGTCGTCCGGCGGGGTGTACCGGTCCGAGGACGGCGGGGAGAGCTGGGCGCCGTCCAACAGCGGGCTCAAGGCGGACTTCCTGCCCGATCCGTATCCGGAGTTCGGGCAGTGCGTCCACAAGATCGCCCGGGATCCGGCCGCACCCGAGCGGCTGTATCTGCAGAACCACGGCGGGGTGTACCGCAGCGACGACGGCGGGGCGCACTGGTCGGAGACCGGCAAGGGGCTCCCTGCCGGCTTCGGGTTCGCGGTCGCCACCCATCCGCAGCGCGGCGGCGTGGCCTATGTCTTCCCGGTCGTGGACGGCTCGGACCGCTATCCGCCGGACTACCGCTGCCGGGTGTACCGGACCGGGGACGGCGGCTCCACCTGGGATGAGCTCTGCGCCGGGCTGCCGGACGAACCCCACTACGGGGTGGTCCTGCGGGACGCGCTGCGCACGGATGACGCGGACCCGGCGGGGGTCTACTTCGGCAATCGCAACGGGGAGGTGTACGCGAGCGCGGACGAAGGCGAGAGCTGGCGGCAGATCGCCCGCCACCTCCCGGATGTGCTGTGCGTCCGGGCGGCCGTGATCGGCTGAGCGAGATGGGCTGGGCGAGATGGGCTGGGCGAGATGGGCTGAGCGAGATGGGCTGGGCGTGATCGGCTGAGCGAGATCAGCTGAGCGAGATCAGCTGAGCGAGATGGGCTGAGCGTGACCGGCTGAGCGAGATCAGCTGAGCGAGATGGGCTGAGCGTGATCGGCTGAGCGTGACCGGCTGAGCGAGATCAGCTGAGCGAGATGGGCTGAGCGTGATCGGCTGAGCGTGATGGGCTGAGCGTGATGGGCTGAGCGTGATCGCCTGAGACGGCACGTGGCCACACGCTGAGCCACTAGAGTGACGCGGTGTGGCAGCACGACCGTTGAAAGACATTGTGGAACCGGGCTGGGCCAAGGCGCTGGAGCCCGTCGAAGAACGCATCGCGGCGATGGGCGGCTTCCTGCGGGCCGAGATCGCGGCCGGCCGTACCTATCTGCCCGCCGGGCCGCATGTGCTGCGCGCCTTCCAGCAGCCCTTCGACGAGGTCAAGGTGCTGATCGTCGGTCAGGACCCCTATCCGACACCGGGACACGCCGTGGGGCTCAGCTTCTCGGTGGCCCCCGAGGTCCGGCCGCTGCCCGGCAGCCTGGAGAACATCTACCGGGAGCTGCACACCGACCTCGGGCTGCCACGCCCGTCCAACGGCGATCTGACGCCCTGGACCCAGCAGGGCGTCCTGCTGCTCAACAAAGCGCTCACCACGGCGCCGCGCCGCCCCGCCGCCCACCGCGGCAAGGGCTGGGAAGAGGTCACCGAGCAGGCCATCCGGGCGCTGGCCGGGCGTGGCCGCCCCCTGGTGTCCATCCTGTGGGGCCGCGACGCCCGTAACGTGCGGCCGCTGCTGGGCGCCCTCCCGGCGGTCGAGTCCGCGCACCCCTCCCCCATGTCGGCCGACCGGGGGTTCTTCGGTTCGCGTCCGTTCAGCCGCGCCAACGACCTGCTCGTACAGCAGGGAGCGCAACCCGTGGACTGGCACCTTCCCTGAGCGCTTCGTTCCAGGTGAGCGGGCGGTAGTCTGCCCGCCATGACGACACATCCGAACACCCCTGCGGGCTGGTACGTCGACCCGCAGGGCACCCCGAACCAGCTGCGTTGGTGGGACGGTGCCCAGTGGACCGAGCACACCCACGCCGGCCAGCCGGGGCAGGCCCCGGCGCAGCAGGCCGGGCCGCCCAACCCCAACCCGGCCAAGGTCCAGCGCCAGGTGCAGCAGCAGGCGCATGTGGCCCCGACGGTGGGCGGCGGCGGCACGCTGTTCACCGAGCCGGTGCTGGTGGTGAACCAGAAGGCCAAGCTGATCGAGCTGACCAATGAGTACAGCGTCTTCGACCAGCACGGCCGCACCATCGGTTCGGTAGTGCAGGTCGGCCAGAGCACGCTCAAGAAGGTCGCGCGGTTCGTCTCCAGCCTCGACCAGTTCATGACGCACAAGCTGGAGATCCGCGACGCTCACGGGCAGCCGCATCTGGTGCTCACCCGCCCGGCGAAGTTCATCAAGTCCAAGGTGCTGGTGACGCGTCCGGACGGCCAGCCGGTCGGCGAGATCGTCCAGCAGAACGCCATCGGCAAGATCAACTTCGGAATACACGTCAACGGCCAGCAGATCGGCGCCATCAAGGCGGAGAACTGGCGCGCCTGGAACTTCGCCATCGTCGACCACACGGAAACCGAGATCGCCCGGATCACCAAGACCTGGGAGGGCCTCGCGAAGACGATGTTCACGACGGCGGACAACTATGTGCTGCAGATTCACCGCCAGCTGCCCGATCCCCTGCTGAGCCTGGTCGTGGCCACCGCCCTGACCGTGGACACGGCGCTCAAGCAGGACGCGCGCGGATTCGGCTGAGCCGGTGGGCGATGCGATGACCGGTGCGACGCATGTACTGGGGATCGACTCGGGCGGGTCCGGCGTACGGGTGGGTGTGGCGAGCGCCGATGCGCTCAGCGGTTCCGTGGAGAAGCCGCTGACCTGGTCCTCTCCCACTCCCGCCGTCGTCGGCGACCGAGGCATCGACGCGGAGGGCCTGCTGGCGCGGGTCCTGCCGGCAGCCCGGGAGCTGCTGCGCGAGGCCGGGGTGCGACACCTTGACGCCGCCTGTGTCGGCGCGGCGGGGATGGCCACGCTCGGCGACGATCTGCGCGCGACCCTGCCGGGCGCGCTCGCGGACGCCTTCGGCGTCACACGACTCGCCCTGGCGGCCGATGCGGTGACCGCCTACGCGGGGGCGCTGGGACAGCGGCCGGGCGCGGTGGTCGCGGCGGGCACGGGACTGATCGCCCTGGGCGCGGTGCCCGAGGGTTTCGCCGAGGGCCCGGCCGGCACGGGCGCGGGCGACTCGGCGCGTACCGGCGCGGACGGCTCGGTTCGCACGCGTACGGACGACGCGGCGCCTACGGGCCCGGGCGGCTGGCGGCGCGCCGACGGTTGGGGCCATCTGCTGGGCGACTGCGGCGGTGGCGCATGGATCGGCCGCGCGGGCCTGGAGGCGGCGATGCGCGCGTACGACGGACGCGAAGGTGGCTCGCGGCCGCTGCTGGCCCGCCTGGAGGCCGTCTTCGGACCGCCCGGTGAGCTGCCGGGGAAGCTGTATCCGCGCCCGGACCGGCCCGCCGTGCTGGCCTCCTTCGCACCCGAGGTCGCCCGGTGCGCCGTCGCGGATCCGCTCGTGAACCCGGTCGCGGATCCCGTCGCCGAGGCGATCCTGCGGGACGCGGCCCGGCATATCGCCCAGGCCGCGGAGGCGGTCTGTCCGCGGCTGGAGGCGAGCGAGGTGGGGCTCGCCGGTGGCCTGTTCCGCATCGGCGACCCCCTTCTCACGCCCCTGCGTGCGGAGTTGGCGGCGCGGCTGCCGGGGGTCCCGGTCACCGAGGCCGCCGGGGATCCGCTGGACGGCGCGCTGTGCGTGGCTGCGGCGCTCGCGGCGGGCGAGCTGCGGCTGCCGCGTGACCCAGGACTGCTGAGCGTTGCCCGATAAGCGGTGATCCGACATCATATTTCGGACAGATTATCGGTTCTTCGAACAACCTCGGCCGCTATGCGCGCATCAATGAACAACGGGAGTCGGCAAAAGGGGACAGATAACACCCAGTCGCACCCTCCCGAACAGCCGAGCCCATGAAGCGACTAACATGCGGCGCCATGAGCTCCCCCACTGGGCCCGCGTCCGGCCTGCCAGTACGAATGCCGCGTCCCCGCCAGTCCGGACAGCCCGGACAGCCCGGACGGCACCGCCGACCGGGCCCCGCGGCCGCGCCTCTCGGCGTACCTCCGCTGGTGCTGGCCGTCCCGGGCACCCCGGACGGCGGCACCCGGAGTCTGGCCGAGGAGGTCGTGAGCATCGCGCGCTCCGAGCTGCCGGGTCTCGACGCCCAGATCGGCTACGTGGACGGCGACGGCGAGGAGTTCCCGCAGCTCGAGGCCATGCTCACGCGCGCCGCCCAGGAGCGCCCCGAGCGCCTGCGGCAGGCGGAGGACGCGGCCAGGGCCGCCGCGGAGGCGACCGCGGCGTTGGTCGCCGAGGCCGAGGCCGCCGGCGAGGTGGTCGAGGAGGTCCCGCCCGCGCCCACCGTCGCCCACGACGCCCCCGCGGCCGTCGTGGTTCCGCTGCTCGCGGGCCCGGACAACGCGACGCTGCGCCGGATACGCCAGGCCGTCATGGGCAGCGGCTCGGCCGCCGAACTCACCGGTGTCCTCGGCCCGCACCCGCTGCTCGCCGAGGCCCTGCACGTGCGTCTGTCGGAAGCCGGTCTGGCTCGCGCCGACCGCGCCCGCCTCTTCACGGTGGCGACCGCCGCGGACGGCATCATCCTGGCCACGGTCGGTGGCGGGGAGGCCACGCAGGCTGCCGGCATCACCGGCATGCTGCTCTCCGCGCGTCTGGCCGTGCCGGTGATGGCCGCCGCGCTGGACGAGGACGGGGCCGTCGTCCGCGTCGCCGAGCAGCTGCGCTCGGCCGGCTCCGCCCGGCTCGCGCTCGCGCCGTACCTCATCGGCCCCGAGGTCTCCCCTGGGCTGACCGCGGCCGCCGCCGAGGAGGCGGGCTGCGCCACGGCCGAAGCGCTCGGTGCGTACCCGGCCGTCGGCAAGCTGGCGCTGGCGAAGTACGCGGAGGCGCTGGGCATCCCGCTGCAGGCGTCCCCGGCGATGCGCTGACCCCGCTACTCGCGGGAAGGGGGCGGGCGATCCGGCGCGGATGACCCGCCCCCTTCGCGTATGCGTCGCTCAGCCGAAGATCACGCAGGACGCCGCCGGCGCCTCGATCGAGCCGCCCCGGGTGGGCACCCCGGTCGAGAGGTCGAGGTCGAACCAGGTGACGTCCCCCGAGCGCTGATTGGACGCGTAGAGGCGGCGGCCCGAGGGGTCGAGGGTCAGATCGCGCGGCCAGTGGCCACCGCACGCGGTGGTGGTGACGAGCTCCATGCGGTCGCCCGGCGTATCCAGGGCGAGCGTCGTGATGCTGTCGTGGCCGCGGTTGGCGGTCCATACGAAGCGGCCGTCAGACGAGACCACCACCTCGGAGGGGAAGGTCTCCACGTCCGTGCCACGCGGCAGGACCGGTGTCTCGCCGATCGGTTCGAGGACGCCGGACGCCGCATCCCAGCGGCACACCGCGAGCGTCGGTTCCAGCTCATTGATGATGTACGCGCGGTCGCCGCGCGGATGGAAGGCGAGATGGCGCGGGCCCGTGCCCGCACGCAGCGGGACCTCGCGGTGCGGACAGGGCCCGGTGGGCTCGTACACCCGGACCGCGTCCGCGCCCAGATCGACGGCCAGGACCCAGCTGCCCGACGGATCGGGCACCACGGCGTGCGCGTGCGGCCCCTCCTGCCGCTCGGTGTGCGGCCCGCTGCCCGCATGCCGTAGTACGGCCGTCGGCTCCCCGAGCCGGCCGTCGGCCGACACCGGGAGCACCGTGACGCTGCCGGAGCCGTAGTTGGCGGTGAACAGCTGCCCGTCGACGAGCGCGAGATGAGTGGGGTCGGCGCCGCGGACGGGCACGGGTTCGCCGAGCAGTGCGGGCGGGGCGTCCGGGTCGGCCACGCGGAGAGCGGCGGCCGAGCCGTCGCCGGTCTCGCTGACGGCGTAGAGGATCTCGCCGCCGGGCGCGAGCGTGAGATACGAGGGGTTGGCGACCGCGTCCGTGGAGTGGCGGACGCGCAACGCGCCCGTGTGGGCGTCGACGTCGGCGACGGTGATTCCGGCACCGCCCTCCGAGGTGAACGACCCGATGTACGCCCGTTGTCCCGTGCCTGTCGTACCCACCGCACTGCCCTTCCGCCGATACCGGTTGCGCGGCGACGGTAGCAGCGGTCTAGACCAAGACGCCGTGGCGACACCCCCTCACCTATGGGTGCCGCCCGGAGGGGCGGGGGTCAGGCGACGCCGGACCGGCGGCGATCAAGTGTCCGCCTCGGTGCGGGAACACCGCGGCCGCGCCGGGGTGGAGGATGTGCAGTGGGAGAGTGGTGACGCTGGTTGCACGCCGCGGGTTTCACACATGGCGGGTCGCTGTCGTCCTCTCCGCACCGGCGGAGGTGAGCCGCCTCATGGCAAGCTCATGCCATACACGTGTTGCGTGCGCGATGATGACCGGGTGCCGCGGCAGCGCTCGACCGTGATCACCATCGCCGAGAGACACCGGTCTCAAGGCCCTACGCGGCCTCGCCCGCGGCCTGGCAACTCCGGGGCTGGACACAGGATAAGAGGATATTTTACCAAAGGGCAGCGAAGTCTTAATCGGAGCTTGCTTCACTCTGGGCTGGGGAGGGCAGGCTTGTGCTTGCGGTCGTCGCGCCGGCGCCCGCACCTTGGACGGGGGACTCCAAGCGGTGTCCGTGCGTACTCGCGTGCGGCCCCTCACGACTACCGTGGTGTTCCCCGGGCTCTCACAGAACGGGACACGCACCATGCGTACACAGGAGCGTAGCACCGCAATGCGAATCACGGGGGGCGTTGCATGGACATCGCGGTTTGCTTAACCCGTATCAACTATGTAGATGAAAGGGGGCTACTCGCCGCAGACAGCGCGGGGCAGGTGCATCTCCTGGATGACAACCTACTGCCGCAGTTATCCTCACCGGCCGTACACGGCGGAGCTCCCATCCGCGGCATGCTGGCGACCGGCAGATGGGTGGTGGGCAAGGACCGCCGGGGCAACCTCACGAAGTGGTCCCTGGACACCCTGCATCCGGTCGGACGACTCAACCTGCAAACGATGTGCGACGGCACATCCGAAACGGTTCCCGACACGGTGGGCGGCGCGGACCTGACCGCGTGGAACGGGCGGATCTATACCACCGACCACCGCGGACACCTGGTCGTGGTGGACATCGAGACGTTCTCCATCGAGACGGTGATTCCCTCGCTCGCCGGCGACAGCGCGAGCCTGCACTGCTGCACGGAGCACCCGAGTGTCCATACGATGGTGGACCGGCTCGGGCGGATCTTCCTGGGCTCTCTGGCCACCCCCGCGTTCCCCGTCGCCGCCACCGTCGAATGCGGACGCGTTCAGCAGATCCGCTACGACGCCCACCACGACCGGTTCTGGGCCGTGGAACGCGTTGGCGAGGAGCGGTCCGGGCTCCGCGGCGGGGTGGTCATCGTGACGCTCGACGGAGCCGTGGAGTGCGAGATCCCGTTCTCCCGCTACGAACTGAGCTTCCTCAAGTTCTCACCTGACTACGCCACGGCGTACGCGGGAGGCCCCGAAGGCGTCATCCACGTCGTCGACAACACCGATCCCACACCGCGACTGGTCAGGAATATCGGCGGGTTCCCGAACCAGCTGACCGATCTCGCCGTGGGGCGGGACGGCAGCCTCTTCCTCCTCACCCTCTCCAACGAGCTCGTCAAGATCGACTCTGCCCTCGACTGCGTCCAGGCACGCGCACCGATGTCGCGCCAGAGTGCCTGGGCCCTCGCCCCGGCCGTGGACGAGCCTCGAAGGCTCTACTGCGGCACCGACGACGGCGTCGCGGTCCTCGACGTCCGGCATGCCCTCGTGGGCGGTCCCACGTTGCTCCCATCGGCACACCACGCGAGCCGTTTCGGAGTCATCCGCCAGCTGGCCGGAACACCCGACGGATATCTCGGAATCGGGCAGAAGAATGTGGTCTTCTGCGCCGACGCCGGCGGCAAGCTGATCTGGCACGCGCCGCTCGACGACACCGGCTTCGAGCTCGCGGTCTCCGCCGACCACGAACGCGTGCTGGTCGCCACCGGCGTCGGTGCCGTGGAGCTGGACGCGGCGACGGGTGAACCACTCGCCTGTCTCTCGCTCGACGGGGTGCCGCTCTCCGCCGCGGCCTACGGACCGGCAGGAGAGCGGATCCTGGGCAACCGGGACGGGGTGGTGTGCGCCTTCGCGGCGAACGCCGCCGACGAACTGTGGTGGATCGATACCAAGGCTCCTCCGGAACGGATCTGGTCCCAGGACGGCGCCGTCTACGTCTCCTGCGCCGCAGGCTTGTTGGAGGTTGCCCCTGGCCAGGACACCGTCTCGCGGCGCTGGGGTGGGCAACCCTGCGCCACGATTGCCGCCGCCTGCGCCAACGGACTGGTCCACCTCGCCTGCGACGAGGGCGAGCTGCACACCTACGACTACGCAACCGGCGATCAGGTCGGCGCGGCAGTTGACCTGCCGGATGTGCCCCGGGCCATGACCGTGGAGCGCTCCCCGGCCAACATGGTGTGTCTGATCATCGGCGGGCGGGGCGGCTACCTGTCCACCTACCGCGTCTCCTCGACCGGCGTCCCGATACGGCTGCGGGAGACCTATCTCCCCCGCCGAGGCGGCAGCTGCTTCCGTCTCCAGCCTCACTAGCAGGGCTGGAAACCGGCGTTGCGCCATCGGCCGGAGGTGGACCGCGCCATCCTCCTCCGGCCGGGGCCGAGTGGTCACACGCCCTGATCACACCAACTGATCACAGCCGAGCAACCACACCGTCGGGCTCAGCGCCGCTTACCGCCGCGCCTCCGTATCCTCAGCGTCCGGGTGTAGCAGCCGCGCCAATAGCCGAGCGGAAAGCGGTCGGGCCTCGCCTCCCCTGCCACGATCCGGCCCAGCACGATGACGTGGTCACCGGCCTCGACAAGCCTGTGGACCGCGCATTCGGCGTGCGCGACGCTGCTGCCGAGCAGGGGCGTCCCCGTCAGCTCGCTCAGGCACCACTCAATCTCGGCGAACTTGTCGGGAACCCGGCCGGCGAACAGGTCGGAGGTGCCGTTGGCCTCGGCGTCCAGGAAGTTGACGGCGAAGCTGCCGCGGTCGGTGATGGCCTCCAGCGTGCTGCTCGGCGTCTGCACGCAGGCCAGCAGCAGAGGCGGTTCCGCGGAGACACTGCATACGGCCGAGCAGGTCATGCCTATCGGGGTGTTGTCCGCACGTGCCGTGGTGAGGATGCTCACGCCGCTCATCAGTGAGCCCATCAGCGTGCGGAACCGGGCGCCGTCGACCGAGGGGAGCGTGGTGGCATCCTGGCTGATGCGCGGCGGTGAGGCATGGGGGGTCACAGTTCGCTCCGTTCTATGGCTGCCACCATGGCGGGGCGGTCCTTCTTTCCGTTGCCGGTGAGCATCAGGGATTTCACGCGATGCACGGCGTCCACGATCATGTAGGTGGGCAGTCGCCCGGCACAGTGGCGCTTGAGGTCGAGCAGCGTCACCTCTGGGCCTCTGGCCGGTACGAGCACGGCGTGCAGCCGCGCCGACAGGCCCGAGCCGACCACGACCACCGCTACATCGGCCACACCGGGTAGGGCGCTGATGGCGGCCTCGATCTCGCCCAGCTCGATCCGGTTGCCGCGCACCTTCACCATGTGATCGCGTCGCCCGACGTAGAGCAGGTTGCCGTCGGTGTCGAGCCTCCCGATGTCACCGGTGCGGTAGGGGCCCCGCTGCGGTGGCCCGCCCCAATAGCCGAGCATCACGGTGGGGCCGCTCACCACGATCTCCCCCTCGCCTCCCGGAGGGTCCAGCCGCACCGTGTCGCCACAGGACGCCTTCCCGATGGGCAGCGAGCCCGTACGGCCGACGTCGGACTCGCCGACTTCGTAGGACGTGCAGACGTTGGTCTCGGTGGGTCCGTACCAGTTGAGCATGCGCACCCCCGGCCAGGCCTTGCGCACCTCCGTGACCTGGCCGGTGGGGAACGGCTCCCCGGCGAAGACGCAGGCACGCAGCGCCATGGGCGGCTCGCCTTCCAGCAGACCGCCCTCGCGCATCATCAGCGTCAGCGCCGAGGGCACCGAGTACCACACCGAGATGTCCCGCTCCCGCAGAAATCGCACCAGTTCCACGGGGGCGTAGGAGAGCTCGGGCGGGATGAGGTGCACCGAGGCTCCCGCCCGGAACGCGGCGTACAGGTCGAACACGGAGAGGTCGAAGTTGAACGGCGCATGGTTGGACAGCCGGTCGGCGGAGGTCATGTGCAGCGTCCGCACGGCCCAGTCCACGAACGCGAGCGCGTTGCGGTGGCTGAGGCAGACGCCCTTGGGGTCACCCGTGGAACCGGAGGTGTAGAGAATGTACGCCAAGTCGTCCGGGCGGTTCTCGTACGGGCCGGCCCGGGGCGACTCCTCACCCTCGTCGAGCAGGTCAAGAAGGCCGAGGGCGGGCACGCCCGGGGTCCGCCGCAGCGTGTCCACCCGGGCCGCGAGCCCCGGGTCGACGGTGGTGAGCGAGGCCGAGCAGTCAGCCGCGATACGGGCCACCCTGGCGGCCGGGCTGGATGCGGCGACCGGCACGTAGACGGCACCAGCGCGCAGTGCGCCCTGCATCGCGGCGACGGCGTGCACGCTCTTGCCGGTCCATATGACGACCCGGTCCCCCGCGCCCACGCCGTTCGCCCGCAGTGCGGAGGCGTACCGGCCGGCCAGCCGGTTGAGCTGGTCGTAGCTGAGCGTTCCGTCGGGTCCGGCCACGGCGAGCGCCCGCGGGGCGATGCGGGCCGAGTCGATCACGAGTTGGTGAAGTCTCACAGACCGAGCTCCTTTGCGATGACGAGCCGCTGGATGTCCGAGGTTCCGGAGAAGATCGTGGTGGGTACCGAGTCGCGCAGCACCGACTCGACACCGCATTCGCGCAGATAGCCGCGCCCGCCGAAGACGGCGACCGCGTCCAGCGCGTTGGCGACCGCGGCCTGCGATACGGCCAGCTTGGACAGGGCGGTGCCGATCGGGGAGGGTCTGCCCTGGTCCATCTGCCAACAGGCGCTGTACATCAGCAGCCGGGCGCCCTCCAGCCGCAGTTTCATGTCCGCGACGCGGTTGGACACCGACTGGTAGGTGCCGATCGGCGCCCCGAACTGCTTCCTGGAGCGGGCGTGTTCCACGGACTGTTCCAGCACCCGGTCGAGCAGGCCGACGTACCCGGCGAACAGGCAGGCGCGCTCCCAGCTCATCGAGTGCTGGAAGATCGCCCCGCCCTGGCCCGGCACCCCGAGCACCTGCTCCTCGGGCACGAAGCAGTCCTCGAACGTCACCGGTCCCGCCGGGACAGACCGCAGGCCCATTTTCGCGTGCGGTCCGCCGACGTACAGGCCCTCGGTCTCCCGCGCCACCACGAACCCGGTGATCCCGAGGTGCCCGAGGCTGGGGTCCGTGGTCGCGTAGGTGATGAAGACGTCGGCCTCCGGCCCGTTGCTGACAAAGCTCTTGGTGCCGTTGAGGATGAAACCGCCGGGCACCTCGGTGGCGGTCGTGGCCAGCCGGGAGACGTCGGAACCCGCCTCCTCCTCCGTCATCGCGTTGCCCGCCACCAGCTCGCCCGAGGCCATGCCGGGCAGGAAGCGCTTCTTGGCGGCCGCGCCGGCGAACCCCACGAGCGGCATGGCGCAGGCGAACAAGTGGGCGCTCGCGGCGAAGACGATCCCGGTGTCCGGGCAGCCGCGGCCGAACGCCTCGACCCGGTGCGCGGTGTCGAGGGCGCCCAGGCCCCCGCCGCCGTACTCGGCCGGGACGCTCAGCCCGAGCAGACCGAGTCCGCCGAGCACCAGCCAGTCCTTGCGGCTGAAGGGGCCATCGCGCACCGGCCCGGGGAACTCCTCGCGCACCGCCGCGAGCATGGCCTCGTACGCCGCCTGCTGCTCGGCGCTCCAGTCGAAGTGCATAAACCCCTCCGTTGATGTCGCGCTGGTGTCGGGCTAGGTGACGTGGGTGCCGCGTGGGTGTCGCGTGGGTGCCATGGGGCTACAGGGAGTCCTTGCGGCCGGCTTCCAGACCTTGCAGCGCCAGCACCTTGTGCTCGCGAAGCTCCTCATCGGCCGTGCGCTCGATCCGTTTCATGGCCGTACGCAGCAGGGGCGGGGCCATGACGGAGGTAAGCACCGCTACCAGGACGACGATGCTGTACATCTCCGTGCTGAGCAGGCCGAGTCTGACCCCGACCATCGCGATGATCACCTCGATCACGCCACGGGCGTTCATCCCCGCGCCGACCGCCAGCGCCTCCCACCGGTTCATCCGACCGGTGAGTGCGCCGGCGAAAGCGCCCACGAACTTGCCGACGACCGCGACCACCACGACCGCGAGCGCCCACGCGGAGATCTGCGGATCGGCGAGCGCGCTGAGGTCCATCCGCAGCCCGGCCGTGGCGAAGAACAGCGGCGCCAAGACCCACAGCACCGTGGTGTTCAACGGCTCCAGCCGCGCCGCCTCGACGTCCTTGCACGTGCCGATGACGATGCCGCAGACGAACGCGCCGAAGACCGCCTCCAGGCCCATCGCATGGGTGCCCGCCGACGACAGGATGATCAGGACGACGGCGGCGGCGAGGGGGCGGCCGCGCTCCCCGGACCGGTGCGCCGCGCGCAGCACCGCGCGTACCACGACCCGGCCGATCGTGGCCGCGAAGAGGATGAGCAGCGCCAGGTACCCCACGGAGAGCAACACCCGGCCGGCCTCCACCCCCGTGGTGGCCATCGCGGCCACCACCGAGACCATGATCCAGCCGAAGGCATCATCGATGCTCCCGGCCACCAGGATCATCTGGCCGACGTTCCGGTGGATGAGCTTCATGTCGATCAGCGTCCGGGCGATCACCGGGATCGCGCTCACGCACATCGCCACGCCGACGAAGAGCGCGAAGACGGTGGAGTCGGCGCCTGGTGCACGCAGCTCGGCGGGCAGCATGAAGCCCAGCCAGATACCGAGCCCGAGCGGCACGAGCAGGCCGGCGGCGCTGACGGTGGCCGCTCTCCTGCCATGCCTGCTGACCAGTTGCAGATCCAGATGCATCCCGGTGAACCCGACCAGGAGCAGTACGCCGATCTGCCCGACGGCATCCAGCAGGTGCATCTGGGCGGCGTCGCGAGGAAAGAGCCAGCCCGACACGCCAGGGGCGACGATGGTGAGCAGCGAGGGGCCGACAAGCACGCCTGCGGACAGCTCCCCCACTATGGCCGGCATGCCCACGCGCTGGGCGAGCCGCCCCAGCGACATCGCCAGCACGAGCAGCAGCCCCACTTGGAGGAGAAAGATCAAAAGGGCGTGCCCTGGGATGGGTTGCACCGGGGTGCCGGCCAGGTTCATCCGGCCACTCCCCCTGTCACAGGCGTCACGGCTTGATCGGCGGGGCTCATGACCGGCCACTCCTTCCCCTGGTCGCGGAACGCACGGGGTGCCGGGGAGGGCGGGTGGTCACCGGGCCGGCCGGCACGGCGGCGGGTGAGGAGGGTGCCGCTTGCCTGCGGCCGGTGACGTTGTCGCGCGTCAGCAACCGCTTGAACTCCGCGGGCGCGAGCGTCTTGACCCACAACAGCATCTGGATCCGGCGCCAGAAGGTGAACGTGTACACCCGGGCCCTCGGGTCGCCGAAGCGGTAGAGCGGGGGGACGAACCGCTCCTTCCTGAGCCAGCCGAAGATGTCGCGCGCCGCGTCGATCGCCGCGGCCTCGTCGGCGCGGACGGCGCCGAGTTTCGTGAAGAGGTACCGCAGCGCACGCCTCAGGCCCTTCGGTGTGCGAAACCACAGCTCGGAGTCAGTCTCTTCCACCGCCGCCCAGGACCCGCCGGGGCCGTCGCCGCACTCCATCCGCGCCCGCTTCAGCGACATGTCGGCGAGGATTTGCCACAGCAGCCAGACCCGCAGAAAGGCGTTGAACAGCTGGAAGTGGCGGCTCGCCGTGCGCAGGGCCAGCTGGAGGTCGTCGTTGTAGTCGATCAGGCGCGCCTGGAACGCGGCGATCCGGGAGAACTCCTCGGCCTCGCGGGCCGGGTCGGCAAGGACACGCAGCAATCCGGCGGCGGTGGCGTGCACGATCTCCATGCCGACGGTCACGTCCCTGGCCAGCACCTCTTCGGCGCGGACGGCCGCCCGGTCGATCGCGAGCCACCCAGGTCCCGAGGTCCGCCCGGTCCGCCGCTGCCAGACCGGTTCACTCACCCACGCGGTGGCGGTGACCGAGGTGGTGAACTGCGCGGCGATGCTCGGATAGCGGGAGATCAGTGCCCGGAAGGCCGCGTCCGGGTCGTCCGGCAGGTCCCTGAACCGCTCGGGACACATGCTGGCGGTGACGCTGCACAGCACGTTCCCGGAGGTGCGGTGGTTGCGGAAGTCGACAATCTGAATCCAGCCTCCGTCGAAGACGTGGTGGAGCGTGCCGTGCGACCACGGGGAGGCTCCCGGATGGCGGTCGGGTGGGACCACCTGCTCGAACGCCCGCACCCCGCTGAAGTGTGCCGAAAGCAGGCGGGAGCGGACCGGCATGGGGCCGGAGCCGTCATGAGCGGCAGCCGTGCGGGCGAGGAAGGGGGAGTCGGGACCGGACGCGTCCACCACGTATCGGGCGGTCACGGTCATGCCCCCGGCGAGCGTGAGGGTGGCGCCCTCCGCGTCCATCGTGGCCCCGGTGAGCACCCGCCGGGACTCGTCGGTGTGCGCACCGTACCGCTCGGCGATCTTCCGGGCGTACTCGTCCACCTGAGGACGGTACAGATGCCACTCGGTGTGCTCTCCGGGGACATTGAACTGGACGGCCTTGCGCGGGTCGTGCTCGAGGCCCTCGTCGTGGTAGATGAAGCCCAAACTCCGCTTGATGCCGCTGGTCCTGCGCACCTCCTCGGGCAGGTCCGTGAAGTGTGCGAACGTCGCGATCTCGGGCACCTTGAACCGCTCCGCCAGCAGCGTGAACACCTCGGACGTGTACGGCACGGTGGTCTCGCCCGTGGGTCCGGCACGGTCGCCCGGCGCATCGACCAGCACCACCCGGGCGCCGTGCCGGGCGAGAATCGCGGCGAGGAGGTCGGCGGTGAGGTGGCTGCCCAGCACGGCCACGTCGTACTGGGGGAATGCCGCCTTCGACTCGCGCTCCTGCGCGCGGTCCCGCGGTTGCGGGGGCTTGTCCGTCATCGCTGTTCCTCCGTCATCACTGAGGTGTGCGCCACCGGTTCGGGCAGGTAGCCGGTGCGCGTCATCCAGCCGAGATACGTGTCGAGCAACCGCTCGTCCAGCGGCGGACAGACGATCCCCGTCCCCGCCAGGGCCGCCCTCGTGTTCTCGTCGTCGTAGTCGACCGCCTCCTCGCCGCCGACGACGAACGCCTCCACGACGTCCATCACGGGATGCAGTTCGTTCTCCCGTTCGCCGTAGGAGGCCCGCAGCGCCTCCCACCACTGGTCGACCGGTACGGTGTGGACCGGATACCTGTGGGACAGCACCTCGGCGAGCGTGGCGAAGGGCAGTGTGCGGCGGTTGACCAGGTGGTAGGTGACGCCGAGCGGCTTCGTGCCGGTGGCGATCGCGACCAGGGCCGAGGCGACGTAGTCGATGGGCGTCATCTCGATGTCGAAGTCCAGTTCCGGGACCAGGCCGAGCTGGACACAGCCCTTGATCACCCGGGTGGTGAAGTGCGTGGTGAGCGCGGCGCCGGTGCGTGAGTCGCCGAGTACCCGGCCCGGGCGGTAGACGTCGATGGGGATACCGCGCTCCCGCCCCAGCCCGACCAGCCGCTCGGCTGCCCACTTGGTCTGCACATAGCCGGTGACCAGCTTCCCGGCACCGGCGATGTCGTCGTCCTCGTGGATCACCCTCCGGCCTTCGGCCGGGACGCCCCAGATGCCGTAGGTGGAGATGTGGTGCACGGGGGTGGGCCGGCCGTGGCAGGACAGGCGCAGGATCTCCTCGGTACCGGCCAGGTTCGCCGCGCGGAGCCGGTCGTAGGTGTGACTGAAGTTGACCCACGCTCCGTTGTGGAAGATACCGTCGAGCAGGTCGCCCAACTCGTCGAAGGTCCGCTGGTCCAGGCCGAGCAGCGGCTCCTCCAGGTCGCCCGGTACGACGATGATTCGTGACGCCGCGCCCTTGGGCAAGGTCAGATACCGCTTGAGGTTCGCCCGGATCCGGTGCAGACCGTCCTTCGCGTCCGTGCAGCGCACCAGGCAGTGCACGGTCGCCCTGGTCCGGCGGAGCAGGGCGTCGAGCAGGTGCGCGCCGACGAAGCCGGTGGCGCCGGTGAGCAGCACATGACGGAGCTCGTCCGGCACCTCGGCGTACCCGTCGGCCGGCCGTATCGACGGGTCGAGCGTGACGTCCGTCCGGATCCAGGCGGGGTCGGTGGGGTCGGCCTCCGGTCCGGCGGTGCCCGACACGTCGGAAGTGCCGGGCTGCTCCTCGCAGATCCCGTGCGTTCGGGTGAACTCGGTGTCCACGAGATCGGTCCACTCGGCGAGGGTGGTGCGCTCGAACAGCTGACTCGCCCGGATGGTCAGCCGCAAGTGCTGCTTGCATCGGCGTACCACGTCCATCACCATCAGCGAGTCCAGGCCAAGGGCCAGGACGTCGGCATCGGTGTCGATGCCCTCCGCCTGGACACCGGCCACCTCCGCCACGGTGTCTCGCAGGAACCCGGTGAGCCGTTCCCGCCGCGGCGGCCGCGCGCCATCCGCGAGCAGCGACTCGACAAGCCCGCTCTCACCGCCCAGGGCGTCCTCGTCGTCCGGCAGTGCGATGGTGCGCAGCATCGGCCGCTCGATCCTGGCCTCCATCACCGGCTTGTACCTCGGCCACGAGACCGCGCAGACCACCTGGTGGGCGCGGTCGGAGCCGAGCAGCCCGCCGAGGAGGCTCAGACACTGCGGACCGGAGAGCGGGAAGAGGCCGGTGGAGGCGAGGAAGGCCGCCACCTCGTCGTCGAAGAGGCCGGAAGCCAGCTCCCACGGTCCCCAGGCCACGGTCAGCGCGGGCAGGCCCAGAGCCCTGCGGTGGTGGGCGAGACCGTCGAGGAACGCGTTGCCGGCCGAGTAGGCGGCCAGATGCTGCGAGCCCCAGGTGGCCGCGATGGAGGAAAAGGCGAGGAAGAAGTCCAGCTCGGCGCTACGGGACAGCTGGTGGACCAGCCATCCGCCCAGCACCTTCGGCCGCCATACCTTGCGGTAGCTCTCGGCGTCCGCGTCCCTGACGTACTGGGGCAGTGAGACACCGGCGGCGTGCACGACACCGCGCAACGGCAACGGACCGTTCTCCAGCTCCTGAAAGACCTTGATCATCGCGCCCTCGTCGGCGACGTCCGCCGTGACGACCGAGACCTGCGCGCCCAGTCGCTCCAGCTCGCGCACCGCCTCCACGCGCGTGCGCGCGGACGGGGGCAGCTCCCCCGACCAGGCAGCCCGGTCCGGGAGGCGAGTGCGGCCGAGCAGCACCAGGCGGCCGGCCCCGGCCCCGGCCAGCCAGCGCGCGAGCGCCAGGCCGATGGCGCCGAAGGCACCGGTGATCAGATAGGTGCCGTCCGGCCGGACCTGCGGGGTGCGCCGCAACTCGCCCGGGTCGGGCTGCCGGGCGACGAGGCGCCCGACATACACGTCGCCGTCGCGCAGCGCCTGCTCGTCCTCCTTGTCCGTGCGGGCCAGCGCCGCGATCAGCCGGTCGGCGTCCTGGTCGCTTCGCCGCGGGTCCAGGTCGATCGAACCGCCCCACCGGTCCGGGTGTTCGAGCGCGATGACCCGGCCCAGGCCCCACAGGGTGTGCGCGGCGGCAGCCCGCACCTCGTCGCCCGCGCGGGCCGCCATCGCCCCCCGGGTGACCAGGGTGACCCGGGTCCGGTCGCAGTCGGTCCGCGAGAGGAGCTCCTGCACGACCGAGACGGTGAGCAGATCGGCCCGTGCGGCGTACTCTTCCAGATCCCAGGCGTCGGTCTGGTCGAGCCGAGGCGCGTCCAGCCCCGTCAGCACCAGGATCCGGCCCGGTCGCTCCGCCTGGGCACGCCAGGCGGAGACCAGCTTCCTCAGCGCCCCCGGGTCGGGAGCGGAGCCGTCGTCGCCCTCCCGCAGCGGCGGGGGCTTCACCACGGCGCGGGCGCCGCGCTCACGCAGCTCGGCGGCGAGCCGGTCGGCGAAGCCGGGCCGGGCGAGCAGCAGAAAGTCCTCGCCCGCCACCGGTTCCGGCGCGCCGCCACGCGGCGCCGACCGCATATCGAGGGGGTCGGCCAGGCGCTGCCAGGTGGCGTCGTACAGCAGCTCACCCGGATCGCGCCACCGCGCGGGGGCGGGCGGAACGTGCCGGACGCCGAGGATGTGGACCTCGTCGGCTCCGCCGATGCGTGAGCCGTCCTCGGCGTAGAAGTCGACGACGGCGACCGCCTCGCCGGTTCCGGTGGCCGCCTCGCCGGCTCCGGGGACCGGGCCGGCTCCGGGGGCCGCCTCGCCGGCTCCGGGGGCCGCCTCGCCGGCTCCGGGGACCGCCTCGCCGGCTCCGGGGACCGCCTCGCCGGCTCCGGGGACCGCCTCGCCGGCTCCGGGGACCGGGCCAGCTCCGGGGACCGGGCCAGCTCCGGGGACCGGGCCGGCTCCGGGGACGCGCCGGGCCCGCACATACCGGACCGCCTCGGGCGCGGCACAGGCCAGACCGGCCACCCGCCGCGCGACTCCCGGCTGCGCCGTGCCGTCCCGGCGCCCCTGGTCCGCGGCCAACGAGGCCGCCGTCACGGCGGCGTCCACCACCTCGGCCCGGCCGCCCTTCCCGTCCAGGGCGAGCAACACCCCGTCGTCACCGTCGAGGACCTGGTCGAGCGCGGCGGCCAGGCTCCCGGACAGTGTGTCCCGCGCGATCCGGAGCGTGCGGCCGTAGCGGGTGGCGTCGAGGCTGCCGGGGGGCTCGGATGGTCCCTCCGCGGCCCGGACGGAGGCCCGGCGCCCGAGGACGCAGTGGGCGTGCAGCCGCCAGGGCGCGCCGGCGGCCTCCTCCGTCGCGGAGATGCTGCGGTACTCGCAGCGCACCCGGCCGTCGTTCGCCGGGACGACCACGATCTGCACCGCGCGGTCCGCGTCGAGCGGCACCGGCTCGATGGCGACCAGCTCCTCCACTCGGTGGAACCGGCCACCCAGGTGGTCCTCGGCCACGGCGAGCGCGGCACCCGCCAGCGCTCCGGACGCCAAGAGCGGCCTGCCGTCCCTGTCCTTGTGGACGAGCGCCGCCCAGTGCTCGGCGTCCAGGTCGAGTTCGTACGCCGGCACGGCACCGCGCACCCGGCCGCGCACCCCCGGTATTCCGGGGACGGCGACCACGTCAGCGGGCCCAGCCGTCCCGGCTGCGACCACGGCGGGCCCCACCTCCGTGAACCAGTACGAGTCGCCCCGCCAAGGCGTGGTCGGCAGCGGCACCCGGCGTACGGACTCGCCCCGGTGGAACGCCTCCCAGTCGAGGCGCGCGCCGTGCAGCCGCAGCGTTCCCACCGCGTGCAGCACCTGCTGCCGGTCGTTCGCTCCCCGGCGCAGGGTCGGCACGAAGGTGCCCTCGTCCCCCAGGCAGCGCGCGCCCAGCGCGGACAGGACCGGTGCCGGGCCGATCTCGCAGAACGTACGGAAACCGTCGTCGTGCAGGGTGGCGAGCGCGTCCGCGAAGCGGACGGTGCCGAGCGCGTGGCGCACCCAGTATTCCGGGCCGACCTCGGCGTCCGTCCAGTGCCTGCCGGTGACGTCGGAGATGATCGGGATGGTGGGAGGGGCGTACGAGAGCTCCGCCAGGGCCTCGCGGAAGCGTTCGGCCACGGGCTCCATCAGCGGGGAGTGGAAGGCGTGCGAGACGGTGAGCGCACGGGCGGTGATTCCCCGTCTCCCCAGCGCCGCCCGCACCGCCGCCACCTCGGACTGCGCGCCGGAGATCACCACCTCCTCCGGGCCGTTGACCGCGGCGATCGCCACCCTCTCGGCGTGCGGCTCGATCGCCGCGGCCACCGTGGCCTCGTCGCAGCGCAGCGCGACCATCACTCCGCCCTTGGGCAGCTCCGCCATCAGCCGGGCCCGTGCGGTGACGAGCTTCGCGGCGTCGGCGAGGCCGAACACACCTCCCAGGCATGCCGCAGTGATCTCCCCGACGCTGTGCCCGGCGAGCGCGGCCGGGCGCAGGCCCCAGGACATGAGCAGCTTCCCCAGCGCGTACTCCAGGGCGAACAGCGCGGGTTGGGTGCAGCCGGTGTCGTCGATCGGGCTGTCCTGCCCTTCGGCGGGCCAGATCATCTCACCAAGCGGCCGGTCGAGGCCCGGGTCGAGCGCCGCGGCCGCCTCCTCGAACGCCGCGGCGAACGCGGGCTCGGTGAGAAGTCCCCGGCCCATACCGGCGTACTGCGTGCCCTGTCCGCTGAACAGCCAGGCCGTCTTGCGGTACTTGTGCGGCGGGAGCGTGCCGGCGGCGAGCGCGGGGGTGGGACGGCCCGCGGCATACTCCTCGAGGGTGTCCGCCAGCTCGTCCACGGACGAGACGGCGGCGGTGATCCCGGTGGCCTGCTGGGCGCGGCCGACATGGGTCGTGTAGCACAGGTCGGCGAGGGACAGGTCCGGTTCGCGGCGCAGATGGCGTACGTAGTCCTCGGCGAGCTCGCGCAGTGCGGCCTCGGTGCGGGCCGAGGCGAGGAAGAGGCCGTGCGGGCGGCCGCCGCCGGACGGCTCGGTGGTGGCGGCGGATGGCAGGGGCGGCGCCGACACGACGACGGCGTGCGCGTTCGTACCGGTGACCCCGAAGCTGCTTACCCCGCCGATCCGGGCCCGTCCCCGCTCGGGCCAGGGCCGCCCGGTGCCGGTGACCTCGACGCGCAGCCGGTCCCAGTCCACGTTCGGGTTGGGCTTGTTGAAGTGGAGGCTCGGTGGGATCTCCCCGTGCTGGATGGCAAGCACGGTCTTGATGAGGCCCGCGAGACCGGCGACGGGCTCCAGATGGCCGATGTTGGTCTTCACCGAACCGACCAGCAGCGCTTCCTGCTTCGCCCTTCCCCTGCCGAGCACGGCATCGAGCGCGCGCAGCTCGATCGGGTCGCCGAGCGGGGTACCGGTGCCGTGCGCCTCGACGTAGTCCACCTCATGCGGCTCGACCCCGGCCTGCGCGAGCGCGGCGGTGAGCATGTCCTGCTGCGCGGCGGGATTCGGCACGGTCAGACCGCTGGAACGGCCGTCGTGGTTGACCGCGGTGCCGCGTACGACGGCGAGGATGTTGTCCCCGGAGGTCAGCGCGTCGGCGAGCCGCCGCAGCACGACGACCGCGGCGCCCTCGCCGCGCGCGTACCCGTCCGCGTCGGCGGAGAACGTCTTGCACCGGCCGTCGGGTGACAGCGCCTGGAACTTGCTCATCAGCACGAACCCGTACGGCGAAAGCAGCAGGTTCACCCCGCCCGCCAGCGCGGTGTCGCAGTGGCGCAGGCGCAGTGCCTGGCATGCCTGGTGCAGTGCGACGAGCGAGGACGAGCAGGCGGTGTCCAGGACCTGGCTCGGCCCGCGCAGACCGAGCGTGTAGGAGATCCGCCCGGCGAGGAAGCTCGGTTCGCCGACGAGCTGATAGGCGTCGACGTCCTCGATGGCGCCGATCTGCTGACGCATCCGTACGTAGTCGGTGGTGCTGATCCCGAAGAAGACACCGGTGCGGCTGCCGTCCAGGCTGTCCGGGGCGTATCCCGCGCGCTCCAGCGCTTCCCAGGTCACCTCCAGGGCGATCCGGTGCTGCGGGTCCATTCCGAGCGCTTCGCGCGGCGAGATGCCGAACACCTCGGGCTCGAACCGGTCCACGCGGTCCAGGAAGGCCCCCCGGGTGGTGTACGCCTTCCCGCACGCGGTGCGGTCCTCGTCGTGGAAGGGCCGGGCGTCGGCGCGTTCGAGGGGGAACTCCCCCGTGGCGTCCACGCCGTTGTGCAGCAGCTCCCAGAACGCCTCCGGGGAGTGGGCATTGCCAGGGAAGCGGCATCCCATGCCGACGAGGGCAACCGGCTCGTCGAGCCACGCGTCGCGGCTGGTGGAGAGCTTCTCCTCCAGCTGCTCGATCGTGCGCAGCGCGGTAACGAGGTGCCGGCGGAGATCAGGCTGTGTCGACTCAACGGTCATCGTCTTCGCCACCTACTTCAGCAGGGCCTGCGAGCTGGAGATCCGAGCCAACAGACGGTTCGTGAGGTCGTCGTCGGACAGGTCGGCGAGGTCGTCGTCGGGCTCGTGTCCGGCCGGTGCGCCGGGCTCCGCCGGTGGTGCGGAGGCATCCGGCGTGGCGGGTGCCGCTCCGACCGCCGTATCCAGCAGGTGCTGGGCGAGCGCACGCGATGTGGGGTGCTCGAAGGTGAGCGTGGGCTCAAGCTCGGTACCGAGCCGCGGCCCCAGCTGGTCGGTGAGGGCCACGGCCATGACCGAATCGAGGCCGAGCTCGAAGAACCCGAGGTCGGGGTCCACATCGGCCCCCGAGGACTCACCGAGCGCGTCGGCGACGGCCGCGAGCACCGCGGTGAGCATCCGGTCGGCGCGCAGCCCGGGCTCCAGCGCTCGGAGCTTGGCGACGAACGGCACTTCGTGCGGTACGGCGACCGGTGCGGCAGCCGCGGGTGCCGTGCGGCCGGTGTCGACCGGTGTGGCCGGCGCCGAGGATCCAGAAGGTCCGGAAGGCTCGGACCGGTCCAGAAGCCCGGAAGGGTCGGAACCTTCACCGTGGTCGGGGCGTGGCGCCCGGTCGGCGATCGTCCCGGCGTCGATCCAGTGCCGGCGCCGCTGCCATGGATACGTCGGCAGGGACACCACCGGCCGCGGCCCGCCGAGGAGTGCGGTCCAGTCCACGGCGCCTCCGCGCACATGGAGTTCGGCGGCCGCGTGCGCCAGAGCGTCCTGGGCGTCGTACGGGCCGTCGGTGGAGGCGGGAACCAGCCGCAGGGGACCGGGCGCGACATCGGCGGAGCGGGCGAGTTCGGCGAGTTCGGCGAGTTCGGCGGCCGGAGTGTCGAGCCCGATGCCGAGCACGAGCCCGGCCCCGTCCGCGGCCACCGCGTCTACGAGTGCGGCACTCCACCGGGTGCGCGACACGGCGGACGGCGGGGCCCAGTCGGCGAGGCCGCCGCCGGCCACGGAGTCCAAATGGACCGCCGTGGACGGCATACCGCGCAGTCGTACACCGCTCAGGCCGCCGACCGCCCGCACGGCGTCACGCAGGTCGAGCAGCCCCGCCGCGCAGGCGGCACCGATCTCGCCGGTCCCGCGCCCGGCCACGGCGACCGGGCGCACCCCGTACGCCCGCCACATCGCGGTGAGCGCGCATTGCGCCGCGAGCACGGCGACCGGGTCGCCGTGCCGGGCGGCACCGTCATGGAGAGCCTGCCGGGCGGAGCGGCCGAGCAGTCGATCCGTCTCGGCGTCCAGCGCGTCCAGCGCTGCGGCGACCGCCGGCTCGGCAGCGTCCCACCGCCGCCACGGCAGGTCCGCCGTCTCCTCGCCGTAGACGGCCACGAGGCGGCACGCCTCCCGCGGTGGCGCGCTCCCCACGTGCAGGCCCGCCGCAGCGCCGCCCGAGGCGTACGCGGCGAGCGCCCCGCGCAGGTCTGCGGCGCTGGCGCCGGTCACCACGAGCCGGTGTCCCAGGTGGGTGCGGCGGGCTCCCGCGGTGTGACAGATGTCCGCCAGCTCGGCGGGGCCCGCGCCGGTGAGCCGGGCGCGCATCCGGTCGGCAGCCGCCCTCAGCGCCGACTCGCTGCCGCCGGAGACCGCGAGCAGGTACGGGCGGGGTCCCGGCCCGGTGCCCACCTCGACGGGCACCGGTTCGGCCTCGCCGACGACGACGTGTGCGTTGGTGCCGGTGAAGCCGAACGCGCTGACGCCCGCGACCCGGGCCCGGCCCGGCTCCTTCGGCCAGGGGTGCGGGCGCTCGGTGACCCGGACCGGGAGCCGGTCCCAGTCCACCTCCCGACTCGCCTCGCGCAGGTGCAGATGTGCGGGGATCTCGCCCCGGTCGAGGATGAGTACGGTCTTGATGAGGCCCGCGATCCCGGCAGCGGCCTCCAGATGGCCGATGTTCGTCTTCACCGAGCCGACCAGCAGGGGAGCGTCGGCCTGCCGCCCGGCGCCCAGGGCCCGGCCGAGCGCGGCGAGCTCGACTCCGTCGCCGAGTCGGGTGCCGGTGCCGTGGGCCTCGACGTAACTCATGTCAGCGCCGGTGAGACCGGCCCGCTCCAGGGCATCGGCGATCACCTCTTGCTGCGCCTGGGCGCTGGGCACGGTGAGCCCGCCGCTGGCCCCGTTGTGGTTGACGGCACTTCCGCGAAGGAGCGCGTAGACCCGGTCCCCGTCGGCCCGGGCGCGCGAGAGCGTTTTGAGCACCACCGCGCCCGCGCCCTCGCCACGCCCGTAGCCGTCGGCGTCCGAGGAGAACGTCTTGCACCGCCCGTCGGGCGACAGCGCCCCGGCCGCGGACATCGACAGGTAGACCGTGGGGGTGGTGATCACGTTGGAGCCGCCCGCGATGGCCAGCTGGGCCTCACCGAGCCGTAACGCCTGGCAGGCCTGGTGGACGGCGGTGAGCGAGGAGGAGCATGCCGTGTCGACCGCCATGCTGGGGCCGCGTACGCCCAGGAAGTACGACAGCCGCCCCGCCGTTCCGGAGAACGAGTTCCCGGTGCCGTAGTACAGGTCGATGTCGGCGGCGTTGCGGGTGACCGTCTGCATGTAGTCGGTGGTGTTCAGCCCGACGTAGAGACCGACCCGGGAGCCGGGCAGTTCGGCGGTGCGGACACCGGCGTCCTCCAATGCCTCCCACGCCACTTCCACGAACAGCCGCTGCTGCGGGTCCATACTGCGCGCCTCGCGGGCGGAGATCCGGAAGAAGGCGTTGTCGAAGCCGTCGACCTGGTCGAGGAACGAGCCCCGGCCGGTGACGATCGTGCCCGGGGCGACCGTGCCGCGGGCGAGCAGCGCTCCGGCGTCGAAGCGGTCGGCGGGGATGTCCGACGAGGCGTCAACCCCGTGGCTCAGCAGCCGCCAGAACTCCTCGAGACCGTCGGCACCCGGCATCCGGCACGCCATCCCCACGACCGCGATCGGCTCGGCGGCCGGCACCGGCCGCAGCTCGGCGACGGGCGGTGCGGGGCGGGCCGCCCGCGCGGTGGGGGCCGACGCCACCGGCACGACCGGAGGGGCCGAGGGGAGCGGCTCGGACGGTGCGGGCGATTTCCCGGCGCCTGTCTTCTCCTGGTCGGCCAGGTCCGCGACGAGGAGAGCGATGTGGTCGGTGATCTGGTCGATGGTGGGGTGGTGGATACCGGCGCTGTCCCCCAGCTCGATGCCGAAGTGCCGCTCCAGGGCTTTCACGAAGTCGCTGAGCGAGAACGAGTCCATGCCCAGCTCGAAGAAGCCCCTGATCCTGGGGACGCGCCGACCCGGGTCGTGCCCGAGCACCTGGGCGCAGATCCGGCTCACCACGGCGGCGATCCGCTCCCGCCCGCCGGGCGCCCCGGTACCGCCCCCGCCGGCGCCGGACGCCTGCGCCGCGGCGGCGGGGGCCGGAGCGGCAGCGCCGGCCCCGGAGCGCTCGGGCTCGCCGACCGCGGCGGGAGCCGACGGGGGGACGGCCGCGGCGGTGCCCGCGGAAGAGGTGAGCGTGGTGACGACCCGTCCGTCCGCGTCGAGGAGGCGCACCTCGGCGCGGAGCCCTTCGGTCCCCGTGCGCACTCCGCCCTGCCGACCGCGCTCGACGCCGGGCAGCCAGTACGAGTCCCCGCCGAGCGGCAGCGGCGGCAGCGGGACGTAGCGGTGTCGGCCTGCGTTGACCCCTGCCCAGTCCGGCTCCACGCCGCGGACGTGAAGACCGCCGAGCGCCCGTCCCAGCGTGACGTCGGCGGGCTCGCCCCGGGAGAGCGAGGACACCACGGGCCCGGTCCGCCCTCGGTGGACCAGTGCCGAGCGCAGCGGCCGGTGGAGGACCGGGTGCACGCCGATCTCGAGGAAGGCAGCGTCGTGCTGTTCCAGGAGGCGGTCGACCGCGGGCCAGAAGCGGACGGTGTCCCGGACGTTGCGCCCCCAGTAGGCGGCGTCGGTGACGGGTACGTCCAGCAGCGGGTCGACGCTGGAGAGCATGGTGATCTCCGGCGGACGCACGGTCAGGCCGCCCAGCAGCCGCTCCAACTCGTCGCCCTGAGGACGCACGGCCCGTGAGTGGAACGCGTAGTCCACGGGCAGTGGCACGCAGCGGGCCTCCCTCTCCTTCAGCTCAGCGGTGGCCCGCTTCACCGCCTCGGTGGCTCCGGCGATGACGACGGAGGCAGGGCCGTTCACGACCGCGACGCAGACCTCGTCGCCGTAGGGTTCGAGCATCGAGGCGACCTCGTCGGCAGGCAGCTCGACGGCGACCATCCGGCCGGAGCCGCCGGTCTCCCGCATGAGACGGCCACGGTGCACGATCAGGCCGGCCGCGTCGGCAAGGGTCAGCGTTCCGGCGACGACGGCGGCCGCGACCTCACCCATGCTGTGGCCCACGACCACGTCGGGCCCGAGCCCCCATGACGCCCACAGCCGGGACAGCGCCAACTGGACCGCGAAGAGGGCGGGTTGGGCGATCTCCGTGTGCTCAAGGCGGCTGCCCTCGGTGCGGCGCAGCTCGTCCAGCAGGGACCAGCCCGCGTACCGCGCGAAGTGCGCCTCGCATGCGTCCAGCGTCTCGGTGAACACCGGCTGCGTGCCGTAGAGGTCCATTCCCATACCGGGCCATTGCGAGCCCTGCCCGGAGAACACGTGGACGGTCGGACGTGCGGCCCCGTCCATGACGTCGCCGGTGATGACGGAGGGGGAGGCACGGTCCGCGAGGTACTCCTCCAGCCGGTCGGCCAGCTCCTGTCCGGTACGGCCCACCACCGCGAGCCGGTGCTCGTGGTGGGTGCGACGGGCCGCGGCCGTGTGCACCAGGTCGGACAGCGGCGCACCGTCGTCCTGCCGGATCCGGTCCCGGTAGGCGGCGGCCTGGGCACGCAGGGCGGTGACGGTGTGGCCGGACACGGTCAGCACCGGCCGGTGCCCGGCGGCTCCGGCCGGCTGCCCCTCTCCGCTCGTGCGCTCATCGCCGGGCTCCCCGGCGGGCACGTCGAACGGCTCGGGCGGCGGGCCGAGCAGGACATGGGCGTTGGTCCCCGAGAGCCCGAACGCGTTCACCCCGACGAGCGGCCGCTCGCCGCTGGGGCGAAGCACGGTGGCCCGCGTGGGCACGGCGAGGCCGCAGGACTGCCAGTCGATCTGCGGGGTGGGCCGCTCCAGGTTGATCTGAGGTGGGGTGGTGCCCATGCGGGCCACCAGAATCGCCTTCAGCAGTCCGGCGATTCCGGCGGCGGAGTCCATATGCCCGAAGTTCGCCTTGTGCGAGCCTACATACAGCGGGCGGTCAGCGGGGCGTCCAGCGCCGAGGACCGCGGACAGCGCGGATAACTCGAGCGGGTCGCCGAGCGGGGTGCCGGTGCCGTGGGCCTCGACGAAATCCACGTCCGAAGGTGAACGGCCGGCGTCGTGCAGGGCCGTTCGGAGCAGGTCCTGCTGCGCCACCGCGTTGGGCGCGGTGAGCCCCGCGCTGCGTCCGTCGTGGTTGGCGGCGCTGCCGTGCACGACCGCCCAGATCCGGTCACCGTCGGCAGTCGCGTCCTTGTAGCGCTTGAGCACGACGACGCCGCAGCCCTCGCTGCGGACCACACCGTCGGCCGCGGCGTCGAAGGGGCGGCAGACCCCGCTCGGGGAGAGCGCCCACACCTTGCTCATGAAGATGCTCAGTTCCGGTGTGAGCATCAGGTTGACCCCGCCGGCGAGCGCGGCGTCGCACTCCCCCGCACGCAGCGCCTTCACGGCGAGATGCACCGCGATCAGCGAGGAGGAGCAGGCGGTGTTCAGCATCAGGCAGGGGCCGTGCAGGCCGAACGTGTAGGCGATCCGCCCGGCGCCGAAGCTGAACTCCTTGCCGCTCGCGTAGTACGGGTTGATCCGCTCGGCACCGGCGGTCTTGGCGTGCAGGACCATGTAGTCCGCGGCGAGGATGCCCATGTAGACGCCGGTGCGGCTGCCCGTCCACCGGCCCCGGGGGACGCCGGAGTCCTCCATTGCGGCCCACGATGCCTCGAGCAGCAGCCGCTGCTGGGGGTCGACCTCGTGGGCCTCGCGTGGCGAGATCCCGAAGAAGTCGGCGTCGAAGCGGTCGATGTCCTCCAGGAAGGAGCCGCGGGGGCAGTAGCTGGTGCCCGGGTGCTCCGGGCTCGGGTCGTGGAAGCGGTCGTCCCAACGGTCCGCCGGGACACCCGTCACCGTGGACCGGCCCGAGGCCAGCAGGTCCCAGTAGGCGTCGAGGTCCCTCACTGCTCCTGGAAGACGGCACCCCACTCCGACGATGGCGATATCGGTCTCGGTATCCCCCTGCACCCGTGACCACCTTCCCGAAAGTCCAGCTCAACAGCGTCTTCAGCCCCGCATAATTAATTCATCGATGAATGAAGTCTATGTATGATGAGTTTCCTGTCAAGGGAGGGAGGGCCCCATGTCACGACCCACCGCACAGGTGTGGCTGGTGGATCTGGACGACGGGGAGGCGACCACACGGGCCCGGGCCCTGCTGCCCGCGGCCGAGGTCAACCGGCTGTCCACCGTGCCGCCTCGGCACCGGGGGCAGCGCATGGGAGCCCAGGCCGCGCTGCGCGCGCTGGTCGCCGAGGCGATCGGCTCGACGCCGCTGCTGGTCCGCCTTGAGCGGGGGCCAGGCGGCAAACCGCGGGTCGCGGGCGGCTCGGGCCCGCATGTCAGCCTCGCGCACTCCGGGAGGTTCGCGGCCGTGGCCCTGACCGCCGCGGGACCGGTCGGCGTGGACGTGGAGCAGCCGCACAGGGTCTCGTCCGACCTCGCGGGTCTGGCCCGCACGGCACTGTCCGACCGCGAATACGGCCGGTGGCGCAGACTCTCGGGGCCGGCGGCGCTGGAGGCGCTGTTCCGGAGCTGGACCCACAAGGAGGCGGTGCTCAAGGCGCTTGGCGTGGGCCTGTCCGGCGATCTGCGCGCTGTCTCCACCCGGCCGGGGAAGAACGGCGAAACAGTGCTCGAGACGGTACCCGAGGGCGGGCGCCCGCCCGGGCAGTGGACGCTGCACGACCTGTTCGACGGCTGGCGCCTTCCCGCCGCGGTGGCGGTCGCCGCCCCGCAGGTGGAGGTCTCGGTGCACCGCACGCTCCTCGCCGACCTGCTGCCGGCCCGGCGCCCGCACGCGTACCCGGCCCGGCACCCGTCGGCGCACCAGCCCGCACGCGAATCCGCGCACGGGACCGCACGGCAGCCCGGCCCCGTACGCCACCCGGCCGGCACCTCCGCCACACACCGGCCCCCTCACAGCCGGAAAGGAAGAACTGGGTGAACAGTCCTGACATCGGCGCGCCCTACGCCAGGCAGGAGCCGTCGGCCGAATCACCGCGGCAGGCCGCGGTCCGGCTCTTCGTCCTCCCCCACGCGGGAGGCAGCGCGGGTTACTACCGCGGCTGGTCGCGGTGGCTCCCGAAGACCGTCGAGCTGGTCCCACTGGAGCTGCCGGGGCACTTCACCAGGATGCGCGAGCCGCTGCTCACCGAGTGGCCGCGGCTGGCCGACGACCTCGCGGACCAGGTGGGGGCCCGGGCGACCGGCCCGTACGTCCTCGCCGGGCACAGCCTCGGAGCACTGCTGGCGTACGAGGTCACCCGGATCCAGGAGGCCCGGGGCGTCCCACCCCGTCTCCTCGCCGTCTCCGGCCGCAACGGGCCGGCGGCCGGGCTCTCCCACCGGCCCATCCACCAACTACCCGACTCCCGCTTCCTGGAGGCGCTGGCACGCCTGGGCGGCACGCCGGGCCCGGTACTGAAAGAGCGGGACCTGATGCGGTTGTATCTCCCGCTGCTGCGAGCGGACCTGCGTTTGGCCGAGACGTACACCAGGACGCCGGGGCCACCGCTGGCCACCCCGGTCGCGGCGTTCGGGGGGCGGTGCGACCGGCTCACGGACACCGCCGGGCTGGTCGCCTGGAGCCGCGAGACGACGGACACCTTCGACCTCACCGTTGTGGAGGGCGGCCATTTCTTCCACGAGGAGCCGTCCTTCACCGCGGCGGTGCGCGCCCGGCTGCACCGGCTCGGCCTGCGCGACGAGCGGCAGGGCGCGGCGGCGTACGGCACCCCGGCGCAGACGGGTCGCCGGTCAGGTCTTGCGCGCGATTATTCATCGCCTGTAGAGTTCATCACCAAATGAATTAGTTGATGGCTCCGGGCGCCGCCTGCGCATCGCGGGCCCGATGGAGGGGAACCGCACCTCATTCCCCGGCACCGGAGCGCAAGTTCGACGAGCGCCTGGCGGACACACACGTCGACCGGACCGCCAATCCGGCCCCGACAGCGCGGCGGCACGACGAGGAATTCCGGCATTCCGGCATCTCGATGCACCGGAAACCGCCCGCTCGAGCACGCACTGGTCGCCGTACGCCACCACACCCCGGAAACCCTGCGAAGACGGAGGAGCATCAATGGTTGACAAGGGCAACGGAGACCACCTCCACGATGTCGCGATCGTCGGTTCCGGGGTGGCCGGCTCCATCCTCGCCGCATGCCTGGCGCGCAACGACGCGGACGTCGTGCTGATCGACGCGGACACTCACCCGAAGTTCACGATCGGCGAGTCCACGATTCCGTTCACCTCGATGATGATGCGCCTTGTCGCCGAGCGCTACGGAGTGCCCGAGATCAAACATCTCGCCACCTTCGAAGGCGTCTACGCCAATATCACGACGCAATGCGGGGTCAAGCGCAACTTCGGGTTCCTCTACCACCGCGAAGGCGAAAGACAGCTCCCCGGCGAACGCACGCACTTCCAGATCCCCAAGATCCTCAATACCGAGAACCACTACTTCCGCCAGGACATCGATTCCTGGATGCTGACCGTCGCGGTCAAGTACGGCACGCACGTCAGGCAGCAGCAGCCGGTGGTGGACGTGGACCTCGGCAGCGACGAGGTGACATTGAAACTGGCGAGCGGGGCCTCCGTGCGCGCGAAGTTCATCGTGGACGCGAGCGGCCACCGGTCGGTGCTGGCCAAGAAGCTCGGCCTCCGGGAGGAGCCGACCCGGTTCAAGCACCACTCGCGGACCCTGTTCAACCACTTCACCGGGGTGCGCCCGTTCGACGAGGTCGGGCTCCCGGACGGCGGCTTCCCGACCAAATGGCACGAGGGGACCCTCCACCACCTCTTCCGCGGCGGCTGGATGTGGATCATTCCCTTCGACAACCACCCGCGGGCGACCAACCCGCTGTGCAGCGTGGGCATCCAGCTGGACCCCCGCCTCCACCCGGAGCCGGACTGCTCCGCCGAGGAGGAGTTCCACCGCTTTCTCGCCCGGTTCCCCGACGTCGCCGCCCAGTTCAAGGACGCAAGGCCGGTCCGCAGCTGGGTGCGCACCGGACGGCTCCAGTACTCGCCCCGCCAGACCGTCGGCCACCGCTGGTGCCTGACCTCGCACGCCGCCGGCTTCATCGACCCGCTCTTCTCCCGCGGAATGTCCAACACCATGGAGACGGTCCACGCACTGACCCACCGCCTCCTGGACGCCATCCGCGACGACGACTTCTCGATCGAGCGCTTCGCGCACATGCAGGAGCTGGAGCAGGGCCTGCTGGACTTCAACGACGACCTGTGCGCCAACGCCTACACCTCCTTCGGCGACTGGCGCCTGTGGAACGCCTGGTTCAGGATCTGGGCGCTCGGCCAGATCATGGCCACCTTTGAGGTCAACCGGACTTACGCGCGGTTCCTCGCCACCCGTGACACGGCTGCGCTCGAACCGCTGGAGCACGCCTGGTGGCGAGGCAAGGCCATCCCCGAGGAGTCGCCGTACGCGCCGGTGCTCGAACTGCTCCGCGAGGTGAGCGAGGCCTGCCAGGCCGTCCAGCGTGAGGAGATGGACGCGGGCGCGGCGGCCAACGCCATCCAGGAACGCCTCCGGAAGGCCGACTTCATTCCCCCCGCGTTCGGCCTCGCGGACCCGGACCAGCAGTGCATCGACGCGAGTTTTATCGGCATTCTCAACACCCTCCGGTGGGCGAAGAGGAAGGCACCGCCGGAGATCGGAAGGCTCACCCACGAAGGTCTCACGCTCTTCTTGAAAAAGCGCGTCGGCAAGGGCGAGTTCGAGATCTCGGAAGAGTTCAAACACCTCGTAGCCGGATGGTCGATGGTCGGCCGTTCCCTGCGGGTTCCCGAACCGACCAAGTACTAGGCCGACTACCGCACTCCGGGAGCCAGAGCGTGGACACAGACAGGCTGGGCACGGGCAAGGCAGAGAAGACAATCCATGACGTAGCGATATTAGGATCAGGGTTCGCCGGCTCCATGCTCGGAGCCATTCTGGCGCGGGGCGGGGCCAAGGTGCTCCTGCTGGACAGCAAGTCCCATCCGAAGTTCGCCATCGGCGAGTCCACCATTCCCAACATGCTGGTGACGCTGCGCACCATGGCACTGAGATACGACGTGCCGGAGCTGATGACGCTGTCGACGTTCACCGGATGCCAGAAGATCATCTCCGCCGCTCACGGCCAGAAGATCCACTTCGGCTTCATGAACCACCAGGACGGTCGGCCGCAGGATCCCCGGCAGCAAACGATGTTCAACTTTCCCAAGCTGCTGCTGCACCCGGCCGCGCACATGCTGCGCCAGGACACCGACGCGTACCTCTACAACGTCGCCGTCAAGTACGGCTGCACCACGCGCACCGGGTTCCATGCGGTCGACATCGACTTCGACGACTCGGGGGTGACCATCAGCTCCGAGCGGGGCGAGCAGTTCCGGGCCCGCTACGTGGTCGACGCCAGCGGCTACCGCTCCCCGCTCGCCGCGAAGTTCGGGCTGCGGGAGGACCCGTGCCGCTTCAAGCACCACTCACGGGCGATCTGGAACCATATGCTGGGCGTCCCCAGGACCGATGACGCGATCCGGCACGCCAAGGCGGACACTCCCCCGGTGCCCTGGTACGACGGCACGGTCCACCATCTGTTCGATCGCGGCTGGTTCTGGGTCATCGCGTTCGACAACCACTCCTCCTCGCGGAACCCGCTGTGCAGCGTCGGCCTCACCCTCGATCACCGGCGGTATCCGAAGACGCCCGGTGTCACGCCCGAGGAGGACTTCTGGCGGCATGTGTACCGCTTCCCCGACGTGGCCAGGCAGTTCGAAGGTGCCAGGCCCGTGCGGGAGTGGGTGGCCACCGACCGTCTGCAGTACTCCTCCTCGCGCACCGTGGGCGACCGCTGGGTGCTGCTCGCGCACGCGGCGGCGTTCATCGATCCGCTGTTCTCCCGTGGGCTGCACAACACGTGCGAGGCGGTGAACGTCCTCGCCTGGCGCATCCTGCGGGCAGTCAGGGACGGCGACTTCTCGGCGGAGCGCTTCGCCGATGTCGACAGCCGGCAGCAGGCGCTGTTCGACGGAAACGACAAGCTCGTGAACGCGGCCTATCAATCGTTCTCCAGCCATGAGCTGTGGTCGGCGGTGTTCCGCATCTGGGCCTGGGGCTCCAACGCCGGAACATTCCGCGCTCTGGAGGCCTTCCGGCGTTGGCGCAAGGAGGGCGACGACGCCCATCTGCTGGACCTGGAGAACGTCGAGAACCCGGGCCTGCACTGGTCCGACCACGAGGGCTACTCCGAGCTGTTCAACCACATGGTGGAGCAGTGCGACGCGTACGAGGCGGGCAAGGTGACCGGGCAGGAGGCGGCCGACGCTCTCTACGACCACCTCGAACGTGCCCCGTTCGTGCCCCGGCACTGGGGCTGGACCGAGCGCGACCTGCGGTTCATCAACCCCACCCTCGGCAGGGTCTCCAAGACCATGTGGTGGGCCGCCACCAAGGCACCCGACGACGTGCGCAGGCTGATGCTCGGATTCCTGCGGGAGAGCAGCAGGGAGCTCGTGAGGGGACGCCGCGTCCTGTGAACCGGCCGCCATCCTTCGTCACCGAGACCCCGGCGCCGCTCAGCCTGACGGTCGTGTGCGGCCAGAGAGGTGATCACCCGTGCTGACACGAAACTCGCTACGCGTCACGGACCGGGTCTTCCGGGAGCTCAGGAGAGACATCAGGACGATGGTGCTCTTCACCATCTCGCCCGCCTTCGTCATGGTGCTGACCGCGGGAATCCTGGACAACCACCCCGCGTCGTTCAATCGGGTGGGACTTATCGTCGTCGGCCTCTTCCCGACGGCTCCCACCTTCCTCTTCGCCGCCTTCGCGGTGCAGCGGGAGCGGTACCGGGGCACGCTGGAATACCTGCTCACGGCCCCGGTCAGCAGACTTGACGTGCTCGTGGGCTACGCGACCGCGTTCACCCTGCCGGCCGTGGTCCAGATCGGGATGACGCTGTCCGTCACCTACGGCCTGCTCGGCCTGGAGACGGCCGGGGCGTGGTGGGTGATCGGTCTGATGGCCCTGCTCAGCTCCGTCCTCGGGGTGGCGATCGGCCTGTTCTCGGCGAACCTCGCCCGCAATGAGATGCAGCTCACCAAGGTCCTGGCGGCGACGGCCGCGCCCCATCTGATGCTGTCCGGGCTGTTCCGGCCCTTCGAGGACATGGACCGGTGGATGCAGGTACTCGCCAGTGTCGCTCCGTGGCGGTACGCCGTGGCGGCTGTCGCCGAGTTCCAGAGGCACGCGTCGCTCACCGCGACGGCCGCGCTCAATCTCGGCGCCACCGTCCTGATCATTCTCCTGCTGTTCTCGGTGAGCGCCCTCACCGTCCTGCGACGCCGGAGCGCCTAGCTCGTCGGTCGTCACGAGCCGAGTCTGCGGAATACCACGGAGGTTCCTGAGGTGATGTCCCCCCAGAAGACACGGGCGATAACGCGTCGAGTGCTCAAAGAGCTGTTCCGGGACCCGCGGTCCAGGGTGGTGCTGATCATCACTCCCGGACTGCTCATGGTCATCGTGCGCCATCTCTTCGAGACAGCGGCGGACTTCAGCGCCACCGGCGTCATCATGGTCGGCGTGTTCCCGGTGTTCTCCATGTTCCTGGTCGGCAGCACGGCCATCGTGCGGGAACGGACCAGGGGAACACTGGAGGTGGTGCTCTCGACCCCCGCGAGCAGGCTCGACCTCGTCGCGGGCTATATTGGCGCCGCCGTGCTCGCCTCGCTGGCGCAGGCAGTGTGCACCGTGACGGTGGCGTACTGGCTGAGCGACCTGTCAACGGCCAGCCCGCCCTGGATCCTTGGAATCCTGGCCATGTTCAGCGGTGTCTTCGGTATGAGCCTCGGGCTTCTGGTGAGCGCCGTCTGCCAGAACGAGGGTCAGGCATTCCAGTTCCTGCCTGGGGTGATGATTCCGCAGATGCTCGTCAGCGGAATCGTCTGGCCGGTCGCCGACATGGCCGAATGGGTCCAGCGACTCGAACGTGTGCTGCCGCTCTCGGCGGTCTCCCGTGCCCTGACGGCGGCCCGTGAGCATTCCTATGGCGGCGCCTCCATGTGGGTGAGCGTGGCGGTCATGGTGGGCATGACCGCGGCTGCCCTGGCCTCCACCGCGGCCACACTGCGCCGGCGCACGGCGTGAGGACGTCTTCCGCGTTTCCCACCCTAGGACGGAGAACGAAGTGCCCGCAGCAGCTATTCACGTAAGGAACCTCGTGGTTCACCGGGGCGGACGGCCGGTACTGAACGGTGTCAATTTCAGCGCCATGGTGGGCACGGTCACCGGACTCCTGGGGCCGAGCGGCAGTGGCAAGACCACGCTCATCCGATCGGTCGTCGGGGTGCAGAAGATGAAGAGGGGTGAGGTGACGGTACTCGGCCAAGCCGCGGGCTCGGCCGTGCTGCGCCGCCAGATCGGATATTTGCCCCAGTCCCCCAGTGTCTACGGGGATCTGACGGTCGAGGAGAACGTCAGGCATTTCGCGGCACTGCACGGCAAGGGCGGGAAGGAAGCCGCACGGGCGATCGACCGTGTCGCCCTGACAAGCGCCAGGGACCAGTTCGTCCGCGCACTCTCGGGCGGCCAGCGCACCCGCGCCTCCCTGGCCTGTGCGCTGGTCCCCGATCCGCGGGTCCTCGTGCTCGATGAGCCCACTGTGGGACAGGACCCGGTGCTGCGGCGCGAGCTGTGGCAGCACTTCCGGGATCTGGCCGCGTCCGGCGTCACGATCCTCGTCTCCAGCCACGTCATGGACGAGGCCGCGCGCTGCGACCGGATCCTTCTCATGCGCGAAGGCGGGATCATCGCCGACGACACGCCCGCGGCGATCCGCGCCAGCGCGGCGACGGACGACCTCGACGAGGCGTTCCTCCGCCTGGTCGAGACCCCGAGGGCCTACCGGACACCCACGCACTCCCGGACGATGTAGCAGCTCGCCCCGGATTGGACCCGCCACCGCACCGGCCGCTCGCCGAGCGGCCGGTAAGCACTTCGACGCGGCACTCGCCACTCACCGACGCCGCAGGTCACCGCCCCAGGAGGAATCCGTGACGCGCGACGCAGTCCACGACCAGCTCGCCGAGTACATCCGAAAGACCTTCCTCGACGACAGCAGAACCTCCCTGAATTCGGACACCCCCCTTCTGGAATGGGGGATCTTGAATTCGATGAACACCGCGAGGCTCCTGACCTATATCCGCGAGGAGCTCGGAACCACCGTCCCCCCGACCCACATCACCGGAAAGCACTTCAAGGACCTCAACGCCATCACGGACATGGTCCAGTCGCTGCGTGCCGAGACACGCGAGATCGAGACCCTCAAGGACTGACGGCAAGTCAGTCGGCAACACCCAAGCGAAGCACAGGCAATCAGGGGAGAGCGGATGGAACCCGAGTTCGAGATAGGAATCATCGGTGGCGGCCCGGCCGGCTCCACCGCCGCGTCATACCTCGCCAGGGCCGGTCTGAAGGTGGCCGTGTTCGAATCGGAGAACTTCCCCCGTGACCACGTGGGAGAATCACTGGTCCCCGCGACCACACCCGTCCTGGTGGACATTGGCGCTTTCGACAAGGTCGAGGCCGCCGGCTTCCCCAAGAAGTACGGCGCCGCATGGACCTCCGCCGAGAGTGGCCCGATCGACAAGCTGGGCTTCACCGGGCTCGACCACGACTTCCGCGCCGCGGAGATCCTGTTCAACGAACGTGCCCAGCGGGGCGTGCAGAAGGACTACACATTCCATGTGGACCGATCCCAGTTCGACCTGCTCCTGCTCAAGCACGCGGAGGAGCAGGGGGCGAAGGTGTTCCAGGGGGTCCGCATCAACCGGGTCGACTTCGCCGCCGAGCACCCGGTCCTCCAGTGCAACCTGGCCGGCCGGAGGGTGGACGTCCCCGTGCGGATGGTGGTCGACGCCAGCGGCCGCAGGACGATGCTGGGCAGCCAGCTCAAGGTGAAGCAGCCGGACCCGGTGTTCAACCAGTACGCCATTCACACCTGGTTCGACAACTTCGACCGCAAGGCACTGGCCGTCAACAAAGAGCAGTCCGACTTCATCTTCATCCACTTCCTGCCCCTGGTCGACACCTGGGTGTGGCAGATTCCGATCACGGACACGGTCACCTCGATCGGCGTCGTCACGCAGAAGCGCAGGCTCAAGGCATCCAAGGACGACCTGGAGAAGTTCTTCTGGGACACGATCGCGAGCCGCCCGGAGCTGCTGGCCGCGCTCAAGAGCAGTACCCAGATGCGGCCGTTGAAGACCGAGGGCGACTACAGCTACGCCCTCAGTCAGATCTGCGGCGACAACTTCCTCATGATCGGTGACGCCGCGCGTTTCGTGGACCCGATCTTCTCCAGCGGTGTCTCCGTCGCGCTCAACAGCGCCCGGATCGCCTGCCAGGACATCATCGCCGCCGCCCGCGCGGGAGACTACTCCAAGAAGCGGTTCTCCAGCTATGAGACCCAGCTGCGGCGCGGGGTGAGCAACTGGTACGAGTTCATCTCGATCTACTATCGCCTCAACATCCTGTTCACAGCGTTCGTGCAGGATCCGCGGTACCGGATCGACGTGCTCAAGATGCTCCAGGGCGATGTCTACGACGATGACGAACCGAAGGCACTGGCGGCGATGAGAGAGATCGTCAAGGCCGTGGAAGAGGATCCCGAACACCTGTGGCACCCCTACCTCGGTGAGCTCAAAGCCCCGTCGGCCAAGGCCATGTTCTAGGCGCTCCCCAGGGCCCATCCGCCGGGTCGGCCCCTGCCGACGGACTCACCCTCCGCCCGTTGACCGTATCGCCGGCCGATGCCCACGCTCGGCTCCTGCCGCTGCGCCGGAACATGGTCCATCCCCTCCCCCCGGCACCACCCGCACCACCCGATCCGCCGCACCGGCGCAGCTCCGGGGCGGCGTCTAGGGCTTGGCGATCAGCGCCTGGATGGACGGCGCCGTTCGCCGTACGACCCTGTCCATGCTGGCCGCGGAGAGCGGGTCGAGTTTGAGCACATAGCGCTGCACCGCCACCCCGAGCAACTGTGAGGCGATCAGGGACGCCCGTAGCCTGGCGTCCCTGCCGCCGATCACCGCGGCAAGCTTGGCCACCAGCCCCTCGGGGGTCACACTGTCCATCAGCGGTTCGGCACTGTCCTTGCCGAGGGTGGTCCGGAAGACCGCGGTCAGCGCGTCCCCGCTCTCCCCCTCCCACAGCTTCAGATAAGCCGGGAGCAACCGCTCGGCGAGGTCGTCCAGGCCGCCGTCCAGGACCGGATTCAGCCCCTCCAGCATCTGGGTGGCGTCGTGCACGACGGCTTCGAAGACACGTTCCTTGTTGACGAAGAAGTAGTGAACAAGGGCGGGATCCACACCGGCTCGGCGAGCGATGGCCCGGATCGTGGTTCCCTCGTAGCCCAGCTCGGAGAAGAGCTCTCGGGCCGCCACGAGAATCGCGCTGCGGCTGGCGCTCTCACCAGGACGCCGCCCCGTGCGCCGACTGGCCGATGCCCCGGGCGTCACATCCCGCTGTCGCGGGGGGCCGTCCGCTTGTGTCGATGATTTGCGCACCCGCCACCTCCGTATGTACCGGCAAGTATAGTCCTGGACTCATGAGGTGACTTCATGGCCGCGTGCGCACCAATTTCACCCACCCTTGGACTGATTCGGTGCTTGACCGATGGATGATCGGTCGGGTGGCTCGGGTTGTGTGGATGGCACAGAGGCAGGGCGAGGCCGAAGCGGGGGACGCGGTCGCCGGGCACCGGCCACCGCGCCGGCATGCCGCGGGCACGGGGAGACCATATCCGTGCCAGGGTGACGGTGGGACGACCGGTGTGGAGTCCACCCCGCCGGGCGGGTGCTGACCGCTCACGGCGGGGAGGCGGGGACCGAGTTACGCAGCCGGGTCAGGTCGTACGGCGGCGCAGGGTCGCGGACCCCAGGCCGAGGACCAGCAGGGCGCACCCGGCGATGACGATCACGTCGCGGACCACGTTGCCGGTGATGTCCGGGTGGCGCAGCACCTCGTTCATCCCGTCCACCGCGTACGACATGGGCAGCACATTGGAGATGGCTTCGAGTACGGGCTGCATCGAGTCGCGCGGGGCGAACAGGCCGCACAGCAGGAGTTGTGGGAAGAGCACTGCCGGCAGGAACTGCACCGCCTGGAACTCCGAGGCCGCGAAGGCCGAGACGAACAGGCCGAGAGCGGTGCCGAGCACGGCGCAGAGCAGGGCCATGAGCAACAGGAGCCACGCCGAGCCCTCGATGTCGATGTCCAGGGCCCATACGGCGAGCCCGGTGGCGAGTGATGCCTGGACGATGGCGATCAGGCTGAAGGCGACGGCATAGCCGATGATCAGGTCCGTCTTGGCCATGGGCATGGACAGCAGCCGCTCCAGCGTGCCCGACGTGCGTTCGCGCAGCGTCGCGATGGAGGTGACCAGGAACATCGTCACCAGCGGGAAGATGCCGAGCAGGGAGGCGCCGATGGAGTCGAACGATTTGGGGTCGGCGTCGAACACCCAGTACAGCAGGAGCAGCAGCAGGCACGGCACGAGCAGCAGCATCGCGATGGTGCGCTTGTCGTGGGCGAGCTGCCACAGGACCCGGCGCGAGGTGGCGAGGGTGCGGGAGTTGTTCATCGGGCTGCTTCCTTTTCCTTGGCGGCGTCGACGAGACGCAGGAACGCCTCCTCGACGGTGTCGGCGCGCAAACGCTCGCGGAGCGCGTCCGGGGTGTCGTCGGCCAGGATGAGGCCCGACCTCATCAGGAGCAGCCGCTGGCAGCGCTCGGCCTCGTCCATGACGTGGGAGGAGACGAGCAGTGTGATGCCCTTCTCGAACGCGAGCCGGTGGAAGAGGTTCCACAGATCGCGGCGGAGCACGGGGTCGAGGCCGACGGTGGGCTCATCGAGAACCATCAGCTCGGGGGTGCCGAGCAGGGCCACAGCGAGGGAGACACGGGAGCGCTGGCCTCCTGAGAGGTTGGCGGCCAGGGAGCCGCCGTGGTCGGTCAGGTCGACCTCCGCCAAGGCCCGCTCGACCTGGTCGTGCCGGGTGCGTCGGCTGATGCGGGGCGCGAGCACGGCGGCGTAGTAGTCGAGATTCTGACGTACTGTTAGGTCCGCGTAGACAGACGGCGACTGGGTGACGTAGGCGACCGCTGAACGCAGCGGGGCGGAGCCCGCCGGGCGGCCGAGCACTTCGAGCGAACCGGTGACCTTTGCCTGCGTGCCGACAATGGCGCGCATCAGCGTCGACTTGCCGCAGCCGCTGGGGCCGAGGAGGCCGATGACCTGGCCGCGGGGGACCTCGAAGTCCAGCGACCGGAGGACCGTGCGGGTGCCACGGACGACGGTGAGGCCCTGAGCGCGAATGGCCGGGGAGCCTTCGCGCGGGGCGACTCTGGGAGTATTCATCATGTGATGATTAAAGGGCGTCGGGGACGGCGGGTCAAGCGGGCGCGGTGGCGTGGCGACGGCGCATCGGCGCATCCCGGCCAGGTCTCCTCGATCCGACGCAACCGTGCGCCGGCTTCGCCGCTGAGGGCAGCGCGGGACCGGAGTACCGGAGGTGGGAAACGCGGGCGAAATCGCAGACAGCGCGCCCGGTCAGCCCTCGGTGAGGTGCCGCTGGACCACCGGCACCACCCTGAGGATGATGCGCTCGGCATCCTCCGAGGCGAGCGGCTCAACCTTGATCACATAGCGCAGCATCGCGATACCGACCAGCTGTGCGGCGGCGAGTTCCACGCGCAGTCCGGGGTCCGGAACATCGAGCTCACCAGCGATGCGCCGCATCAACTGGGAAACGACCATCCTGCGGAAGATCCCGGCGGCTGTCTCGTTTCCGACGGCGGAACGGACAATGGCCAGCAGCGGCTGCCGAGAGGCCGGGTTCTCCCACATCCCGAAGAAGAAGCGGGTCAGCCGCTCCCCCGCGGTGCCCGGACCGTCGGCCGCGTTGCCTTCCGGAGGCGACAGAGCGGCCAGGGCGGGCGCGACGGACACCTCGATCGCCGCCGCGAAGACCTGCTCCTTCGTACCGAAGTAGTGGTGCACCAGCGCGGAATCCACACCCGCGGCCTTCGCGATGGCGCGGATGGAGGTCTTGTCATAGCCACGCTCAGAGAACTCTGCCCTCGCCGTGGCCAGAATCCGGTCGCGCGTGCCGGGATCGCCGGCTCGGGCCCCGGTTGGCCTACCACGTCCGCGGTGCGTCCGCGGACGGCTCTCGCGCTCGTTCCCCACGCTGGTCATGGTCTGCCATTCACGCCCTGCCCCAGCGGGACCGCGTGCAGACGGGCGGAGGCGGAAGCCTCCCGAACCCCTTGCGTCTCGGCGACCACGCCGGCCCGGTAACGCATGGCAGCTGCGCGGTCCACGAGCAGAGCGCTACTGGTCGCCTGGGTACGTACCGCCGTAGTAGCCACGCAACACAGCATACGGCGCGCCTCCTTCGAGTGGCTCGGGCCTCGGAGGCGAGGCGCCGCCGAGCTCCGCGAGATTGGCCGAGCCTGGTACGGCCCATTGACGCAATGGTCTAGTTCTGTCTTCCCGAGCCTCCCGCGTGTTCCCCTGAAAGCTGGCCGCCGAGGGCGCCGCGGGCTCCGGGGAGGTCGGCCTGGCGCGGGTGGACTGGGACCGGTTCCTCGCCGTGGGCCGCCGCCCGCTCCCGTGCGGCCTCCGGTCCAGCCACCGCGGCAGCCACCGGGCGGCGCGTCCGAAGAGCGCCATCACTGCGGGCACGATGGTCACGCGCAGGCATCATGATGAACATCTCGTAGCGAGCCGGCCGGACAGCGAGCAGGCCCTACACCGGCTCCGCGACGGCTCGGCGGCGCGGCCGGGCGTCGCGCGAGACGGCCGGGTCGGCGGCGACCTCGGCGGCGAGGCCGCGGGCCTGCCGGGCGCAGTCGTCGAGCGCCGCCAGGACCTGGCGCGCCCGGGCCCGCCGGGCCCGCAGGGGGCTGAGCGGGTGCAGCAGGGGGGCGACCGACATCCGCAGCCGGGCCAGCGCCCACTCCAGCTCGGCGACGTGCGGCGCCGGGTCGGCCCCCGCGTCGCCCGCGAGCCGTCGCGACGCCTCGGCCGCGCAGTGCCGTAGGCACTCCAGGGCGCGCCGCACCCAGGCGTCGGTCGCGGCGTGCGTGGTGATGGGCAGGACGATCACGACGGCGAGGGCGGCGCCGAGCGCGCCCACCGCGGTCTGCTCCATGCGCAGCCCCAGCAGCCCGGCGTTCAGGACGCCGAGCAGCCCGTAGAGCAGCCCGGCCATCAGCGTCACGAAGAACATCATCCAGCTGTACGACAGGGGCGCGGTGTAGAAGATCCCGAAGACGCAGACGGCGACGATGGCGGCGGTGGGCGCGACCGCGCCGTGCAGCGGTACGGCGACGACCAGCGCGGCGGCGATGCCGCACCCGGTGCCCAGGACCCGGCGGAAGCCCCGTACCAGCGTCTCACCGCGCGAGGCGGTGTTGACGAAGATCCACCAGGCGGTGCCGACAGCCCAGTACCAGCGTTCGCCGGAGACGGCCTGGCCGACGGCGAGCGCGAAGCCGCACGCGGCCAGCGCCTGGAACGCCTGCCGGGTGGCGGGCCGGGCCAGCCCCCGTCCGCCCGGCGGCGCGGGGGCCTCGGGCGGCGGTTCGCGCCGCTCCACACACCAGAGCCCGAACCGTACGACGGCCGCCATGGCCACGCCGATCAGCACCGCCCCGGCCAGCTCGGCCAGCTGCTCCGGCCTGGCCTGCAGGAACTGCGCGGCGAAGAACATCATGAACGCGAAGATGCCGAGCGCGTTGCCGCGCGGCCCCCAGCGCCGGGCGGCGACGCCGCAGAAGACGACGGCGAGGAAGGCCGCGTCCCGCGCGAGGGGCCGCCCGTGCAGCGCGGTGGCCAGCGCGAGCACCGGAAGGCCGACCACCGGGAGCAGCGCGGTGGTGACGGCCTGCCGCCGCACCGTCGGATCGGCGACGTTGAACAGCGCGAGCAGTGCTCCGAGCCCGGCGGCGATCGAGGCGGCCAGCGGGAGGCCGGCCAGCACGGCCACGGCGGTGCCCAGGCCCACGCCGAGCACGCCCCGCGTCGAGACGCGCAGCCGCAGCCGCCCCGGGTCCGGGGCGGTGAACATCCTCTTCAGCACTGCTTCCCGCTCCCCCAATACGTCTCCGAGCACCGGCCCGCGCCCGCGATGGCGCGGTATGAAGCCGCATAGAAAAGGCGCTGCGGTATCCACAGCGCCATCGACACACCCATGACAGCATCATGGAGCCCCCTGGCTCAAGCGAGTGCCGTATTGCCGGGCCATTGGTACAGTCGTTTCCCAGATAAACGGACCACGAGGGAGCCGATGGCCCATGGCCGCACCAGTCGACGCGCTCGACGCGAAGATCCTGCGGCTCCTGCTGGAGCAGCCGCGTACCAGCGTGCGCGAGTACGCCCGGACACTCGGCGTCGCCCGGGGCACCGTGCAGGCGCGGCTGGACCGGCTGGAGCGTGACGGCGTCATCACGGCGTACGGCCCGTCGCTCTCCCCCACCGCGCTGGGCCATCCCGTCCTGGCGTTCGTCCATATCGAGGTGACCCAGGGTCATCTGGACGAGGTCGGCGATGCCCTGGCCGAGGTCCCGGAGATCATGGAGGCGTTCTCGATCACAGGCGCGGGGGATCTGATGACCCGGGTCGTCGCCCGGGACAACGAACATCTGGAGGATGTCGTCCAGCGGCTCATCCAAATGCCGGGCGTCGTCCGCACCCGTACCGAGGTGGCGCTGCGCGAGCGCGTCCACCACCGGATGCTGCCGCTGGTGGACGCGGTGGGGCGAGCGGCCCCGGCCGGCCGCTCCGCCCAGGAGCCCCGGCCGCGGTCCTGATCATCGCCTTGGCATGCTGGTGCCCATGAGCTCCAGCCGCACACCGCGTCCCTCCTCCCCCCGCCTCCCCGCCGTGATCTTCGATCTGGACGGCACGCTCGTGGACAGCGAGCCGAACTACTACGAGGCGGGGCGGCTGACCCTTAAGCGGTACGGCGTCACCGACTACACCTGGGAGGAGCACTCCCGGTTCATCGGGATCGGCACCCGCGAGACGCTGGAGACCCTGCGCGACCAGTACGGCATCGACGCGCCCGTCGACGAACTGCTCGCCGTCAAGAACCGGCACTATCTGGAGCTGGTCGCCAGCGCCACCGAGGTCTTCCCCGCGATGCGCGCCTTCGTCGAGCGGCTGCGCTCGGCCGGCCACCCGCTCGCCGTCGCCTCCGGCTCCTCCCGCACCGTGATCGAGGCCACCCTCGCCGCCGCGGGTCTGGAGGCGCTGCTGCCCGTGTATCTCTCCGCGGAGGACGTCGGCCGGGGCAAGCCGGAGCCGGATGTCTTCCTGGCGGCCGCCCGGTTGCTGTCCACCGATCCGGCCGACTGTGTGGTGGTCGAGGACGCCGCGCCCGGGGTGGAGGCGGCGCGGCGGGCCGGGATGCGCTGTATCGCCGTCCCGTACGCCATGGACGACGACCGGGACGGCGCGGTCTACGGCTCCGCCGGGCTGGTCTTCGGCGGCGGTCAGCGCGAGTTCGACGCCCGGAGGGCCTACGACTGGGCGACGGCCGGTAGTTGACACCCCGGCGGGTCCTCCCCGGTCCCGCGGTGAGACCATGCGCATGCCCGGACATGTCAGCACAGAAGACGGAGGGGCATATGCAACACGGTGGGAGAAGAACGATCCGCCGCTGGGGGGCGGCCGTCATCGCGTCGACGGCGGCACTCTCGATCGCCGTACCGACGGCCACGGCACAGGCCGCGGGCGGCCCGTCGGGGATCCGCGCCAAGAGCGCGTATCTGCTGGACAGCGGCGCCAACAGGCAGCTGTGGACCAAGGACGCGGACACCAAGCGCCCGATGGCCAGCATCACCAAGCTCATGACGGCGGTCGTGGTGCTCGACACCCGTGGGGTGAACCTCGACAAGAAGGTCACGGTCAAGCAGGCCTACCTGGACTACATCAGGACCAGCGGCGGCAGCGCGGCGGACCTGAAAAAGGGCGACAAGCTCACGGTCAAGCAGCTGCTGTACGGGATGCTGCTGCCGTCCGGATGTGATGCGGCGATGGCGCTCGCCGACACCTTCGGCACGGGGAACACCACCGCCAAGCGCACCAAGTCGTTCATCTCCAAGATGAACAAGGAGGCCGACACGCTGGGGATGACCAGGACCAGGTACGACTCCTTCGACGGCATCAGTGACCGGGGCGGCAACTACACGACGGCCCGTGACCTGGCCAAGCTGGCGCGCCACGCGCTGGGTAACGCCACCCTCCGCACGGTCGTCAAGTCCGTCGACACCCAGCAGAAGGCCCCGGCCGCCAACGGGCGGACCAGGACCTACTTCTGGTCGAACACGAACAAGCTGCTGGGCTCGTACCGCGGCGCGATCGGCGTCAAGACCGGCACCGGCAGCACGGCCGGCAAGTGCATCGTCTTCGCCGCCAAGCGGGACGGCCGCACCGTCGTGGGCGTCGTCCTCAACGACGCCAACCGGTACCCGGACGCCAAGAAGATGCTGGACTGGGCGTACCACACCCGCACCCAGGTGACCTGGCGTCAGCTGCCCGGGGGCGCGCCGCGGGACTGACCCCGGCCTGCCCGCACGCACCGGTGCCCCGGACGGATTCGGCCGGGGCACCGGTTCCGTGTGACGTCAACCGCACTTACGGCCCGTGTTGACGCAGTTCACCGCCTTCTTCATCAGCGAGGAGGACATCACGTTGATGAAGTCGCCATGGTCGGTGACCGGCTTGTGCAGCTGCTCGGGGAAGCTGTCGACGGCGAAGACCGAACCCGGCGCGATCTTGTAGGTGATCCGCTGGGTCAGCTGGGGAATGGCCTTGAAGCCCTTGGGGCACGCGCCCTTGGCGTCGGCGAAGGCCACATGGGTGCGGTGGTTCGCGCTGTCGGCGTTCTTGCCGTCCCAGCAGCTCTGGAACTTGAACGTACGGACCACGTTGCTGCCCTTCGGGCAGAGCGGGTACTTGTCCTTCAGCTGACGGTTCTCAAAGCCGGTGCAGCTCCAGGACGCGTTGGCGTTGGCCGTTCCGTTGGTGAACGACTTGGCGTCGCCGGTGATGATCCGCAGGAACTTCGGCATCGCCACGACCTTGGAGACCGGGCTGCCGCCGAAGGTGATCTGCGCCGAGGCGGGCTGGAGAATGCGCCCGATGTTGCCCTCGGTGCCTCCGCCGGGGAGGTCGGCGTCGCGCTCCTTCGTTCCGTCCTGCAGCCGCACGACCGGCCAGTAGTGGGTGGAGCGGTCGCCGTTGGTGCAGGTGGTCTTGGCGGCGGCGAGGCTGTCGTTGGTGGAGAAGGCGCTGGTGTCCTTGTTGCCGACGTAGTCGTGCATGTGGTGGGCGCCGTTGCTCACACCGGGGGCGACAATCACGTTGTCGGAGTTGAAGTGCTTGTTCTCGTTGCGGCCACAGCGCGACGAGAAGGTGCCCTTGGAGGCGTTGGCCTGGTTGCGGGGTTTGGCGACGTTGGGCTGCACCTTGCGGATGTCCACGAAGTCCGACTTCTGGGGCCCGGCCTGCGCCTGACCGCCCGCGGCCGGCGTGGCCGTCGCACCGGCCGCCGGAGTGGCCGTACCCGCGGCCGGAGTGGCGGCGCCCGGGCTGGAGGTGCTCGCCGGCGCGGCAGCGGGGGCCGCGTCGGTGCGCTTGACCGTACAGGATGCCATCGCGTCCAGCCCCTGGGCCTGCCGCGAAGCCCCACCCATGGCCTTGGTGATGCTGTCCAGCGTGGCGCGGCGCTTGGACGTCAGCGGGTCCAGTACGCGCGTCCGCACCCAGTCCTGGTCGGCTTGCGCACCGCGGTTGGCGAGCTTCCCGTAGGCATCGGCGACCTGAGTGTCCATCTGCGCCAGCTGCTTGTCCACCGCCGGCCGCGCCTGCTGCGGCACGCTCGACAACTTCGTCGCCACGTCGGGACAGGTGATCGTCATCGTCCCCCGCGCCCACGTCTGCCCGCCGGACTGCCTGGCAGCGGAGGCATCGTTGTCGGTCATCAGGAGCGCCCCGCCCCCCACGGCCAGGGCGGTCACGCCGACCACGGCAATCCCGATGACCCGGCCTCGCTTGTGTCTCTTCTTCGTCCTCACCATGTACCCCTCAGGTGACAGTGGTCATGTGCCGGGGCGCACGCCCTCGGTCTTCATCGGACCGCGCCTCCCTCGCCCGGCGCGGGCGGAAGGCACAGCACGACAGTGAGGGATACGGAATCCGGAGTGATTCTTCTCAGCTGCTGCCGACCGAATCTCTCCGAGGCCGAACAGCGTGCCGACGAGGCTCAGCGGTTCGGGGCGCCGGTGCGGAGGCACCGACCCCGGGTGCCGGCTGGCCCCGTAGCGCTGATCGCCCGTGGCGTCCCCGGCAGCATGACCGGGGACGCTGCTCGGTCACGAAGCGCGACGGACCCGTGCGGCCTTGCGGGCCTCGGCCATCTGCCGGGCCTCGGCGGACCGGCGGGACTCACCACCGGAGCGGCCGGGCTGCCCCCTGCGGGTGCCCCGGCCGCGGAACGGGGCGCTCTCGCGCCTGGGGCGCTCCGCGACCGGCGCGCTGACGCTGATGGGGACGCCGGAGGGGGCCTTGGCGCCGGTGATACGGCTCAGTTCGGCCTCGCCGGAGCGGACCTGGGTGATCTGCGGGGCGATGCCGGCGTCTGCCATGAGGCGCGCCATCTCGCGGCGCTGACCCGGCAGAACCAGGGTGACGACGCTGCCGGACTCGCCGGCGCGGGCGGTGCGGCCGCCCCGGTGGAGATAGTCCTTGTGGTCGCTGGGCGGGTCGACGTTGACCACCAGGTCGAGATTGTCGACATGAATGCCGCGGGCCGCGACGTTGGTGGCCACCAGCACCGTGACATCACCGGTCTTGAACTGGGCCAGGGTGCGGGTGCGCTGGGGCTGGGACTTGCCGCCGTGCAGCGCGGCGGCGCGTACGCCGCTGTTCAGCAGGTGCTTGGTGAGCTGGTTCACGGCGTGCTTGGTGTCCAGGAACATGATCACCCGGCCGTCGCGGGCGGCGATCTCGGTGGTGGTGGCGTACTTATCAGCGGCATGTACGTGCAGTATGTGGTGCTCCATCGTGGTGACCGCGCCCGCCGAGGGGTCGACCGAGTGGACCACCGGGTCGTGGAGGTAGCGACGGACCAGGAGATCGACGTTGCGGTCCAGGGTGGCCGAGAACAGCATCCGCTGGCCGTCGGGGCGTACCTGGTCGAGCAGTTCGGTGACCTGGGGCATGAAACCCATGTCGGCCATCTGGTCAGCCTCGTCCAAGACGATGATGTTCACCCGGTCCAGGCGGCAGTCCTTGCGCTCGATGAGGTCCTTGAGGCGGCCCGGAGTCGCGACGAGCACCTCGGCCCCGGCGCGGAGCGCACCGGCTTGCCTGCCGATCGACATGCCGCCGACCACGGTGGCCAGCCGCAGCTTCAGCGACCGGGCGTACGGGGTGAGCGCGTCGGTGACCTGCTGGGCCAGCTCACGGGTGGGAACGAGGATCAGGGCCAGCGGCTGCCGGGGCTCGGCGCGCTGTCCAGCGGTGCGCGCCAGCAGCGCCAGGCCGAAGGCGAGCGTCTTTCCCGATCCGGTGCGACCGCGGCCCAGGACGTCCCGGCCGGCAAGGGCATTCGGCAGCGTGGCCGCCTGGATGGGGAACGGCTTGTTCATACCAAGGCTGGTGAGCACCTTCAGCAACTCGACCGGCATGTCGAGTTCGCCAAAGGTCGCAGCCGCAGGGAGGGCGGGCGTAATGGTGGCCGGCAGTGCGAACTCGCCCTGCGATCGGAAGCGGGTGCCCCGGCCGGAACCGGAAGAGCCACCCTTACGGGAGTGGGAGTAGCGGCCGTTCGTGCGAGCTGAGCGGCTCATGGAGAACCTTCCTCGATATGGCACGTATCGAGGAATTCTCGGCAGGAACGATCCGAATGAATTGCAAGAACGAGCCGGATAAAAATAAAAAATAGTCCTGTGGACAGCAACGAGCTGGGGCCCGCACCGGTGCGGGCCCCAGCTGCGTCGTACGTTTCGGCGTCAGGCGGGAACGACGTTCTCCGCCTGCGGGCCCTTCTGGCCCTGCGTGACGTCGAAGCTCACCTTCTGACCTTCCTGCAGCTCACGGAAGCCCTGAGTGGCGATGTTCGAGTAGTGGACGAAGACGTCGGGGCCGCCACCATCCTGCTCGATAAAGCCGAAGCCCTTTTCTGCGTTGAACCACTTAACGGTGCCAGTAGCCATGTCACATCTCCTTCGGGGCAGTGCCCCGGGGCCGCCCTGTGCGAACCCCCGCGTCGCCGGGGTGATTGCCCTGCCCGGAGAAACAGCACCGGAAATAGAAAAGCGCCCGACGACATAAAGCCGTCAAAGGCACTTGAAGTCTACGGGAACCACAACTGCGACTAATTCAATCGTAGCACGGCCCCCTGCTGCGGCGCGGGAACGAGTGTCCCGTGACCGAGGAGCCGACGGCCCGTACCAGCTGGGCGATGATACCGTACGGAAAGTTTTCGCGACATTCACACGGAACCCTCCCCAAACGCCTTCCAAGCGCTTGACCGCAGAGGCTCCTCTCATTTTCGCACACGCGGCTGCACCGGTCGACGGGACCCCAACGCGCCCGTTCACCTGCCGCGAAACGGCCCTCAGCTCCTTCAGGGCGGCCACCCCAGGACGATCTTGGTCAGCCCAGGAAGCTCAGCCGCACCTGGCGGTCGGGGTTGTCCTTGTTCGTGTCGCAGTTGCACGGTGGTCAGCCAGTCGTGTGCCGCCGCGTAGTCGCGCATCCCGGCCGCCCGGTGGGTGTTGAGGTTGTCCCGGATCAGCACGATGGGAGCCATCCGGCGACGGCACCCTGCTCAAGGCCGCCTGATCAGCATGAACCGACGGTCACTGTGCTGCCCGGTGGGGCGCGGGACCCCTGTTCATCGGCCGGCGGTGAGGGCAGGCCAGCCGTTTTCCAGGAGGTCGAAGGCGCGGGTGATGGCCTGGCGGGGGTCGTCGTGTCCGCGGGCCGCGCGGGGGGCTTCGAGGGCGAAATGGGCCAGCGCGGTGCAGACGGGGTCGTCCTCGGGCAGGCCGCTGTCCTCCGCGATGGCCTGAGCCAGCGCGTCGGTGTGCCGCAGCCACATGGCCTGGGCGTAGTCGCGTAGGGCCGGAGTGGTGTTCACCAGGTCGAAGAAGGCGGTGAAGCGGGCGTCGCTGTCGGCGGCGGCCATGCGGTGGCGCAGTGCGTGCTCGCACAGGGCCGCGGGGATCGACTGGCCCTCGGGGCGCTGCCGCACGGCGGAGAGCAGCCCGGCCTCGTGGTCGGTCTCCTCGTCGAAGACCAGGGCCTCCTTGACCGGGAAGTGCTTGAACAGAGTGGTGGTCGACACGTCGGCGGCATCGGCGATCTCGCGGATCCCCACGTCGTCGTACCCACGCTCCAGGAACAGGCGCAGCGCGGCGTCGGCGATGGCCTGACGGGTGGCGGCCTTCTTGCGCTCGCGGCGCCCCATCGGTGCCGCCGGGACGGGGGAGGTGTCTGTCTCGGCCATACCCAGAGCCTACCCTTCGGTTGCGCAACTTCAAAAGTGCAACAGTTGCACTTAATGAGCTGGCGTGCTCTTCTGGAGTAGCGGCCCGAGGGGCCACCGCCCCCGCCCCGCCCCTCTTCGTCTCATCCCCCCGCGTCCCTCATCCCCTCATGCATGCCCAAAAGGAGTGATCAGCCATGTCAACGACTGCATCAAGAAGGCCGGCCCGCCCGCACCCGCCGCCGTCACCGAGAAGTCCCCCGCCACCACGGCCGTCTGACACCGCCACCCACGCACGCCGGCACGACGCCGCGCGACATGAACGGAGCACCCACCATGAACACCACGCCCACGCCCCGCATCGCGATCATCGGCGCCGGCCCCGGCGGCCTGACCTGCGCCCGCATCCTGCAGCAGCACGGCATCTCCGCCACCGTCTACGACCACGAGAGCGGCCCCGAGGCCCGTGACCAGGGCGGCACCCTCGACCTGCACGAGGACAACGGCCAGATCGCCCTTCGCGAGGCCGGACTGCTGGAGGAGTTCTTCCAGCTGTCCCGCCCCGAGGGGCAGGAGATGCGTCAGCTGGACCCGGCCGCGAACATCGTCTTCCACCACACCCCCGAGGAGGGCGAACGCCTCAAGCCGGAGATCGACCGCGGCCGGCTGCGCGAGCTCCTCCTGGGCTCGCTCAAGCCCGGCACGATGCGCTGGGGCCACACCCTTCGGTCCGTCGAAGGCCCCGCGGAGGGACCCCGGCAGTTGTGCTTCGCCGACGGCAGCACGATCGAGGCCGACCTCGTCATCGGCGCCGACGGCGCCTGGTCCAAGGTGCGCTGCGCCCTCTCCCCGGCCACCCCTCAGTACAGCGGCGTCAGCTTCCTCGAAGCCTGGTTCCACGACGTCGCCAGCCAGCACCCCGACATCGCCGAGCTCGTCGGCCAGGGCGGCGCCGCCGCGGCCGACGGCGACCGCGGCCTGTTCGCCCAGCGCAACAGCGGCGACCACATCCGCGTCTACGTCATCCAGCGCGTCCCCGCCGACTGGATCACCGCGAGCGGCCTGACCATCGAGGACACCGACGGCATCCGCGCCCTCCTCCTGGACCGGTACCGCGACTGGTCACCCCGCCTGCGCCGACTGCTCACCGACAACGACGGCCACTACGTCGACCGCCCGATCCACGCCCTGCCCGTCCCCCACACCTGGGAGCACAACCCCACGGTGACCCTGCTGGGCGACGCGGCCCACCTCATGCCCCCGCTCGGCGTCGGCGTCAACCTCGCCATGCTGGACGCCTGCGAACTCGCCCTCGCCCTCGCGAACAGCGACACCGTCGACGACGCGATCCACGCGTACGAGAAGACCATGCTGCCCCGCTCCAACGAGATGCAGCAGCTCCTCGACAACGGCGCCGAAGAGCTGCTGTCCACCGAACTGCCCGACTTCGCCACCGAAGAAGAACACTGACCACCGCAACATCATTCGGCGCCAAGGACTCCGCCGTCAGCACGTCCTCCCGCTGCCCCTCCGGCGAAGTCGTCGCCGCCTTTACCCGGGACAGCCGGCGCACTCCGAGCAGGCACTTTCAGCAGCCGTCCTACGGCCGCTCGATCTCGTCCGTAGTGGTACCGCGCATCTTTCTCCCGTTTCGACGCCAGAGCGTAAGGAGAATCGGCGGCCGCACCCAGGACGATCTTGGTCGCCCTGGGTCAACCCAGGAAGCTCAGCCGCACCTGGCGGTCGGGGTTGTCCTTGTTGGTGTCGACGAGACAGACCGACTGCCACGTACCCAGGGCGAGCCTCCCGCCGATGACCGGGAGCGTGGCGTGCGGGGGGACGAGGGCCGGGAGGACGTGGTCGCGGCCGTGGCCGGGGCTGCCGTGGCGGTGGCGCCAGCGGTCGTCGGCGGGGAGGAGGTCGTGGAGGGCGGAGAGGAGGTCGGCGTCGCTGCCGGCGCCGGTCTCCAGGATCGCGATGCCGGCCGTCGCATGGGGGACGAACACATTGAGCAGGCCGTCGCCGCCGTCCGCCACCTCCCGCAGATACCCCTCGCAGTCGGCGGTGAGGTCCGCGACGGTCTCCGTGGAGCCGGTGGTGATGGTAAGGGTCTGGGTCCGGAAAGTCGTGGTCATGGATCCATCCTCGTACGCCACTGTGCAAAACTCCCGCAACAAAGGTCCGAGTGGCAAGACGGCCGTCGACCGTTTCCGGATTCCGTCGTTACGTCCAACATCTCCGACTACATGGACACCCGCTTCAACGGCCACCTGGCGTCCGGCTCAGGCGCATGGACCGCTCTGGACGCCGGAGGGCACGCGCTCGAAGCCCTCGGCCCACTCGTCGCTGTCCAGCGTGTACTTGTCGATGACGAAACACTCCGGCTCGTCGGCGAAGCCCGGCAGGAGCCGTGCTCGGCGCATACGGCCTTCGGCTTTCTCCCGGCAGGAGTAGACACCGAGCAGCTTGGCGTCGTCGCCGTCCCGCTCGGCGATGTGGACACTCTCGCCGTCGACGTGCAGAGCGGTGCGGCCCTCACCCGCCTCGTTGTGGTGTCCGATGTGCCACAGCAGATAGACCGTCACCGCCGCAGGCTACCCGAGCCACCGGTCGCCGACCGTGCGTTGGACATCATCGTGGCCAGGTCACGGCGTACGGCGTCGTACTCGGCCTTGTGGGCCGTGATGTCGGCTCGCTGCCGCTCGGCGAGGACGGCCGACCACACGCCGACGGTGTCGTGCTCGCGCTTGCACTCGATGTCGGCGACGGCCGTGCCCAGTTCGCGCTTCGTACGGGTGGTGTTGCCGTTCTGCCCGCGGCCCCACGCCTTGTCCCGGAAGGCTTCTTCGGGGGTCTGGTAACGCTTGAACCCCTTGTCCACCACACACTGCGCCCATGATTTCAGGGCCCGCCGCACCCGCGGGTCCTTCTTCGCCGCCTTCTCCAGGTGCTGTTCACGCCCGGAGGGGTACGTCCACATGTGGGTGGGGTTCTTGACGCCCTTCAGCAGCCGCCGATCCGCCTCCCCCGAGCAGCCGCCCTTCAGGCCCTCCCGTCTCTGCTGGCCGTACAGTACGGCGAACTCCTCATTCGTCATCGCCCGCCCGTCCGGCTCCCACTTGGCCTGCCTCTTCGGGTCCCAGCCGTACCCCCACCGGCGGGCGTGGTCGAGGTCGAGCTGGCCGTACGGGGTCGACATCGCCACCGCCACCAGGTTCAGCCGCCTCGCGCCACTGTCCGGGCTCTTCGGGTGGAGCGGGAAGTCATCGAAGCCTCGGCGCACCATGCACCGCTGAGCCAGCCGGTCCTTCGCCTCGCCGTACCGCTTGTAGTCGCTGTCGAACCGATACCGGTCCATCGGCAGCCGCGGTGCCTCCTTCGACGACACGCCGTCCGCGCCCCCGGACCCGCTCCCCTCCCCGCACCCTGTCATCGCCATGACCAGCAGCGGAACGGCCAACCATGGCCCGCGCTTCGACATCGTCAAGGCCCTCCCCGTGAATCCGTGCCAAGTCGTTGGACCCTACCGTTCGGGTCCGACACGACAGCGACGCGCCCACCCCCATGCGTCGCAGGCGCGAGCCGGTGCCCGCGCCTGGTCGCAGGTCATCAGACCGTCAGCCCCTGCGGACCTCGGTGATGAACTCGGCCCAGGCCACGGCCGGGACGACCAGGGCGGGCCCTGCCTTGTCCTTGGAGTCGCGGATGCCGACCTGGGCGGTGTCGGTGAGGTGGGCGATCTCGACGCACGCAGTGCCCTCATTCTGGCTGTACGACGACTTGAACCAGGCGCCCTCCGGGGCGACATCCGATGCTATGCGGTAGGTCATCTCACATCTCTCGTGCTAGTCGTTGCAGGAATGCCGGTGTCTCGCCGGGAGCGAGAGCACCTGCCCGCAAGGCCTCAAACCTGCGGGAGAAGGACCAGATGGTGGTGTCCCTGTCGCTGATGTCGGACCCGTCGGCCCTGTCGATCTGAACGACCGTCGGCAACGGGGAGCCGAACTCCATCAGGCCAAAGTTGGAGGCAGACCGGTAGGTGGCCGTGGCCATCGGGAGGATCTGGACCGTCACATTGTCGAGTTGGGAGAGGGTCAGGATCTCCTCGTACTGTTCGCGCATCACCTCAGGTCCGCCGACCACCCGCCTCAGAGCGGCCTCATCCTGAATGGCCCATAGCTCCAGCGGGCTATCCCTGCGACTCAGGGCTCTCTTGCGCTCCATACGGATCTGGGTGTGGCGCTCGACGAACTCGGTCGTCGTCTCGTGGACCGGTTTGGCGGTCAGGAACATCTCGCGCGCGTAGCGCTCGGTCTGCAACAGCCCCAGCACCACGTTCGGCTGCCACGCACGGACGCTTCGGGCACCACTTTCCAGGCCGATGAACATCCCCATTCCGGACGGCAGGACCCCGCGATAGACGGACCACCAGCCACGGTTGAGCGAATCCCGGTGGATCTCGATCAGGAAGTCCACGTCCTCCTCGTCCTCAACCCCGTAGCGATCCAGCAGCGTCCGCAGCTCTGCAGCGGACTTGAGACCGGTCAGCCCGTTCTCCACCCTGTGGAGCTTGGAGGGGGAGAACGTCAACCCGTCCACCGCCTCCGCGAGGGTGAATCCGGCCTTGTCCCGTAACCGCTTGAGCTCCCAGCCGAGTTGCATCCGTCGGACTGTGGGCCCCGTTGGTGCTGCCACGAGTATGCCTCCCTGTCATGTGAGCCTGCCATGCCGTCGTGCGAGTTCCGAGTCTGGTACCCAGACCCCTTCTTGTGACGACATCAGTGCACTCGGTCGCATTTGCCATCTCAAGCGAGATTTTCAATCGCTCTTGCACGTCAAGTCCCACACACCCAAAGCTGTTTCCGCCACTGCTTCGTCATGTGCGGTAGCCGAACCTTGGAACGCTTTGGAGCCCCCATGCCTTCACCACGCCCCCGCCTCCTGCCCTGGCCCGGAGAGAACGGGAAGCCGTGCTACCTCGTCACGGACGACACCGCCGACAGCTTCATTTCGAGGCTGGCCGACGAGATGGAGACCGTGCAGCTACGCACCGGCGCCGACATTCTCGGGAACGCGCGCCCCTTACTCGGCGATCACCAGGCGAACGCCCGCGAGCTGCGCTTCGTGGGCCACCGCCTCGCCGAGGCGCTGCATGACGCGCTACGGGTGGCCGAGAGCCGTGGCATGCGGCTGGCGGACCGGGAAGACCCCGCGCCGGAGCAGGGTTAGTAGAAGCATGAACAACGTAGACGTCGTGGTCGTGGGCGCCGGACAGGCGGGCCTGTCCAGCGCCTACCACCTGCGACGGGCCGGTTGCGAGCCCGGGACCGGCTTCGTGGTGCTCGACCACTCGCCCGCGCCCGGCGGCGCGTGGCAGTTCCGGTGGCCGTCGCTGACGTACGGCAAGGTGCACGGCATGTATGACCTGCCGGGGATGCCGCTCACTGAGGGCGAGGCCGCGCCCGAGCGGCCATCCTCGGAGGTCATCGGCGCGTACTTCGCACGCTACGAGCGCGCCTTCGACCTCCGGGTCATCCGCCCCGTCCACGTCACCGCCGTACGCGAGGACGACGGCGGGCGGCTGCTGGTCGAGACCTCGGCCGGGGTGTGGTCCACCCGGGCGCTGATCAACGCGACCGGGACCTGGGACCGCCCGTTCTGGCCGCGCTATCCCGGCCAGGAGACCTTCCGGGGCCATCAGCTGCACACCTCCCAGTACCCGGGGCCCGAGGCGTTCGCCGGTCGGCGGGTGGTCGTGGTCGGGGGCGGAACCTCCGGCGTACAGCATCTGCTGGAGATCGCCGAGGTGGCGGCGGAGACGACGTGGGTGACGCGGCGGCCCCCGGTCTTCCGGGAGGGGCCGTTCGGCGAGGACCAGGGGCGGGCGGCCGTCGCGCTGGTCGAGCAGCGGGTACGGCGGGGGCTGCCGCCGCAGAGCGTGGTGTCCGTGACCGGGCTGCCCATGACCGAGGCGATGAAGCGCGCCCGCGAGAGGGGGGTACTGGACCGGCTGCCGATGTTCGACCGGATCACCCCGACCAGGGTGACCTGGGCCGACGGCCGCACCGTGGAGGCGGACACCATCCTGTGGGCCACCGGTTTCCGCGCCGCGATCGACCATCTGGCACCGCTGCGGCTGCGCGAGCCGGGCGGCGGGATCGCCGTCAAGGGGACCCGGGCCGTCCGGGATTCCCGGATCCATCTGGTCGGCTACGGTCCATCGGCGTCCACGGTCGGCGCCAACCGCGCCGGGCGGGCCGCCGTACGGGAGATCACGGCGCTGCTCGGCCGACGCACGGACCCGGGGGCGGCACCGGCGGGGCTGCGCGCCGATGCCGTCCGCGCCTAGACCCAATGCCGGTGACTGTGCAGGCTTCCAAGGCATGCCGATCGGGGGCATCGCTTCAGGTCAGCGCCTCGCAAGCCCTATTAAGTCACCGGCATCGCGCCTGGACCGCATTCGGCTTCGCCACGAACGACGAGTCCCGTACGACCAGTTCCGGCCGGAAGACGATCCGGCGGTGCTGATGGCCCTCCGCCTCCTCGCCGGTCTCCTCGATCAGCAGCTCCGCCGCCGTACGCCCCATCCGGAACGCCGGCTGGCGCACCGACGTGAGAGGCACCGCCGCGGCCGCGGCGAACTCGATGTCGTCGTACCCCACCAGCGCCACGTCCCCCGGCACCGATACCCCCGCCGCGAAGAGCGCCTGGAGCACCCCCAGCGCCAGCAAGTCGTTCGCGCAGAACACCGCCGTCGGCCGCGGCGACATGCCCAGCAGCCGCGCCCCCGCGCCCCGGCCCGAGGCCACATCCAGCCGCTTGGCCTCGATGTGCAGCAGCGCCTCCGGCGGCAGGCCCTCCTCGGCGAGCGCGGCGAGCACCCCGGCGCGCCGGTCCTGGCACTGCGGGAGCTGCATCGGGCCACTGACGTAGACGAGGGAACGGTGGCCCTGGGCGAGCAGATGGCGGCCCGCGAGCGCCCCGCCCTCGACGTCGTCGACCGAGACCGAACACCCTTCCTCGCTGGGCACCTCGCGGTCGACGAAGACGAAGGGGATGTCATGGCGCCGGAAATTCCGCAGGTTGGCCCCGTCGGCGTCGGCCGGGGTCACCAGCACGCCGCGCACCCGGTGCTCGGCGAAGAGCGCGAGATAGGCGGCCTCTTCCTCCACGCTCTGGGCGCTGTTGCACACGATCACGCCGAGATCCACCTCGCGTGCCGCGCGCTCGGCACCGCTCGCCACATCGACGAAGAAGGGGTTCGCCATGTCGAGGACCAGCAGCGAGATGATCCGGCTGCGCCCCGCCCGCAGTTGACGCGCCGACTCGCTGCGTACATAGCCGAGGCGTTCGATGGCGGCCTGCACCCGGTCACGGGTCCCCTCGGCGACCATCTCCGGCCGGTTGATCACGTTCGAGACCGTGCCGACGGACACTCCGGCCTGCCGCGCGACGTCCTTGATCCCCACCATGCGTCCCACGACCCCGACCGCCCGCCTTCCCGCGACCTGCGGCGGTCGCGGGACCATGCTAGGTGTTACCCGGAGAAACCTCCCCTAGCCGGATTTGACCCGACCCGGTCCGGCCCGGGGCCGCGCTCAGCGCAACAGCAGTTGGAGTCCGCCGAGCACGGTCGCCGCGAGCACCAGCCGTTCGAAGAGCCGCTGGTTGATGCGGTCGACGCACAGCTTGCCGAGGAACGCGCCGGGTATCACGAGGAGGGCCAGGGTCGCGTCCAGCAGCAGGGAGTGCCAGTCGATCAGGCCGAGGCCGACGCTGAAGGGCACCTTGGAGACGTTCACGATCAGGAAGAACCACGCCGAGGTGCCCAGGAAGCCGAGCTTCCGGAACCCCGCGGAGAGCAGATACAGCGACATCACCGGACCGCCCGCGTTGGCGACCATGGTGGTGAACCCGCCGAGCACGCCGTACGAACCGGCCTTGGCCCGGCCGACGCCGGTGCCGGTGTTACTGCCGACGTTCGGCGCCGCATCCGCCCCCGCGCGCCGCCGCCACATCGTGACCGCGGCCATGAACAGCAGGATGCCCCCGATCGACCTGCGCACCGCGGCGTCGTCGGCCCACAGCATGAACACCGTCCCCGCGACCACCCCCACGGCGACCGCGGGAAACAGGCGCCACAGGGTTGCCCAATGGGCGTGCCGCCGGTAGGTGAGCACGGCGAGTACGTCACCGACGATGAGGAGCGGCAGCAGCACCCCTGTCGACTCACGGGCGGGCAGTACGGCCGCGAAGACGGCGAGGCTGATGGTATTGGCCCCGCTGACGGCGGTCTTCGAGAACCCGACGAGCAGGGAGGCCACCGCGAGCGCGGCCAGGCCCCAGAAGGTGATGGTGTCCATGGCGGGACACGATGCTATGTACATCTGCTGCGGCGGGATCGGGCGGGCCCCCGCACGACGGGGCCGGGCGGGTACGACCGGTGCGGTCACCGTAGGCTCTCCGAGCTGCGGACGCTCCTTCACAGCACCCACCCGCTGAGGCAGTATGAGCCCACAGGTGATCATTCAGCCTGGGACCGGGCAGCCGCCCGTCTGGAGGAGAGACCGTTGGAGGCCAAGGCGGACGAGGAGAAACCGTGCGGGTAGCGCTGTTCATCACCTGTGTCAACGACGCCCTCTACCCACGCACCGGCCAAGCCGTGGTCACGCTCCTCGAACGGCTGGGCGTCGAGGTCGGCTTCCCGGCCGAGCAGAGCTGCTGCGGCCAGCCGCAGTACAACACCGGCTACCGCCACCAGACCGAACCGCTCCTCCGCCGCTACGCCGCCGCCTTCCGCGACTACGACCACGTGGTGACCCCCTCGGGCTCGTGCGCCGCGATGGTGCGGGACAGCTACCCCCGCATCGGCGCGAAGGCGGCGGCCGAGGGCCGCGGCCAGGCGCTCGCCGAGGCTGCCGCCTCCGCCGTCCCCAAGACCTACGAACTCACGGAGTTCCTCACCGACGTCCTCAAGGTGACAGACGTCGGGGCGTACTACCCGCACACCGTGACGTATCACCCCACCTGCCATGGGCTGCGGATGCTGCGCCTGGGTGACCGCCCGCGCACGCTCCTGTCCGCCGTGCGGGGGCTGGACCTGGTGGAGTTGCCGGGGGCCGAGGAGTGCTGCGGCTTCGGCGGTACGTTCGCCGTCAAGAACGCGGCCGTATCGGCGGCGATGGGCGCGGACAAGGCGCGCAACATCACCGGGACCGGCGCCGAGGCCGTCTGTGCGATCGACAACTCCTGCCAGATGCAGATCGGCGGCATGCTCGCCCGCCGGGGCTCGACGGTCCGTCCCGTGCATATCGCCGAGATCCTGGCCAGCACGGAGGGGCACATCTGGTGACCGGAGCCAAGCAGGACAGGACGCAGCCCAACCCTCACCCCACTTACCTCGGCATGCCCGCCTTCCCCGAGGCGGCCAACGCCTCCACCCGGAACACCCAGCTCCGCGCCAACCTCCGCCACGCCACCCACACCATCCGCGCCAAGCGCGCCGCCGCCGTGGCCGAACTGGACGACTGGGCACGGCTGCGCGCTGCGGGTGCTGCGATCAAGGACCGTACGCTGCGCCATCTCGACCACTATCTGGAGCGGCTGGAGACCGCGGTCACGGCGGCCGGCGGCCGGGTGCACTGGGCGGCGGACGCGGCGGAGGCGAACCGCATCGTCACCGAGTTGGTACGGGCGACGGGCGAACGCGAGGTCGTCAAGGTCAAGTCGATGGCGACGCAGGAGATCGGCCTGAACGACGCGCTCGCCACGGCGGGCATCACGGCATACGAGACCGACCTCGCCGAGCTGATCGTGCAGCTCGGTGACGATCTCCCCTCCCACATACTGGTCCCGGCGATCCACCGCAACCGCGGCGAGATCCGGGACATCTTCATCGAGAAGATGGCCCAGTGGGGCCGCCCGGCCCCGGACGGGCTCACCGACGCCCCCGCCGATCTGGCGGAGGCCGCCCGTCTCCACCTCCGTGAGAAGTTCCTGAACGCCAAGGTGGGGATCTCGGGGGCGAACTTCATGGTGGCGGAGACGGGCACGCTGGTCGTGGTCGAGTCGGAGGGCAACGGCCGGATGTGTCTGACCCTCCCCGAGACGCTGATCTCGGTCGTCGGCATCGAGAAGGTGGTGCCCACGTTCCAGGACCTGGAGGTCTTCCTTCAGCTGCTCCCCCGCTCCTCGACCGCCGAGCGGATGAATCCGTACACCTCCACCTGGACCGGCATCACGGACGAGGACGGCCCCCGCACCTTCCACCTGGTCCTTCTCGACAACGGCCGCACGGACGCGCTCGCCGACACCGTGGGCCGGCAGGCGCTGCGCTGCATCCGCTGCTCGGCGTGTCTCAATGTCTGCCCGGTGTACGAGCGCGCGGGCGGGCATGCGTACGGCTCGGCGTATCCGGGGCCTATCGGCGCCATCCTCACCCCACAGCTGCGCGGCACGCAGAGCGAGCTCGACGCGTCTCTCCCGTACGCGTCGTCGCTCTGCGGCGCCTGCTACGAGGTGTGTCCGGTGGCCATCGACATCCCGGAGGTCCTGGTCCATCTGCGCGAACGCGTGGTCGAGGGCGGCCCCGTCTCCCTCCGTGGCACCCGCACCGTGATCAAACCCGCCAAGGGCCACGCCGCCGAGCGCGCGGCGATGCGGGCGGCCCGCTGGACGCTGGACCATCCACGGGTGCTGCGCATGGGGCAGCGGCTCGCCTCCCGCACCCGGCGCTTCCATCCGCGCCGGCTGCCCGGCCCGGGGCGGGCGTGGAGCGACACCCGGGAGCTGCCGAAGATGCCGGAGGAGTCGTTCCGCGACTGGTGGCAGCGCACCCGGGAGACAACGGAAACCACCGACCGCACCGAGGGAAGGAAGCACCCTTGACCTCCCCACCCCTCGGCTCCCGATCCGTCGTCATGGCCCGCGTCCGCCGCGCGCTGGCCGACGTCCCGCGCGCCGAAACCCCCGCCGAGGTCCCGGTCGAGCGCACGTACCACCGGGCCCACGGCGACCGCACCACCGCCGAAACCGTCGGCCTCCTCGCGGAGAACCTGGCCGACTACCGCGCGATCGTCCACCGCACCGACGCCTCGGCCATGCCCGCCCTGATCGCCCGGCTCCTCACCGACCGGGGCGCGACCAGCGCGGTCGTGCCGCCCGGCCTCCCCGCGGCCTGGCTCTCGGCCGCCGGATCCGTACGCCAGGTCCCGGACACGGCGGAGCTGACGCCTCATGACCTCGACGCGGTGTCCAGCGTGGTGACGGCCTGCGCCGTGGCCATCGCCGAGACCGGCACGGTTGTCCTGGACGCCTCCGCCGGCCAGGGCCGACGCCGTATCACCCTGGTGCCCGACCACCACATCTGCGTCATCCGGGTGCCGTCCCAGGTCGTCGACTCAGTGCCGCAGGCCCTTGAACGCCTCGATCCGACCCGCCCGCAGACCTGGATCTCCGGACCGTCGGCGACCAGCGATATCGAACTGGACCGGGTGGAGGGCGTGCACGGCCCCCGCACCCTGGAGGTCGTCCTCGTCGAGGACTAGTGCCGCGTCAGCCAAGGTTCACCCCGCTCGCCGCCCTGGCACGGCCATCTGCGGCGTTGCCGAATCGACCGAGTAGGCCCACTACGAGGCC
>NZ_JBEXHC010000008.1:181056-280211 GCF_040607655.1 Streptomyces sp. NPDC005266 | reverse complement strand
GGCCTCGTAGTGGGCCTACTCGGTCGATTCGGCAACGCCGCAGATGGCCGTGCCAGGGCGGCGAGCGGGGTGAACCTTGGCTGACGCGGCACTAGCTGACTACCGTCACCACCCGGCGCGGACAAGGGCGCCGGCGCATGCGGGGCAATACCCTCACCCGGTGTTCGAGCCCCGGCGCGCCGGGCGGGGCAGCGCCTGCTCGAACCACACCGTTTTGCCCCGTCCCGTGCGGCTCGTGCCCCACTCCCGCGCCAGTTTGCTGATCACCCGCAGCCCCCGCCCGAACTCGTCGTCCTCACCGGCGTCCAGCAGCGCGGGCAGCTCGTGGTCGTCGTCCGAGACCTCGCACAGCAGGGCCTCGGTACGGACCAGCCGCACCATCACATGGTGGGTGTGGGCGTGCCGGATCGCGTTGGTGACCGCCTCGCTCACCAGCAGCTCGGCGGTCTCCACCGCCTCCTCGAGCCCCCATCGGGTCAGCCGCTCCCGGACCAGCCGCCGCGCCCGCCCCACCTCGCACGGGTCGAGCGCCAGCCGCCACTGGGCGACATGGCCGGCGGGAACGCCGCCCAGCCGGGCCATCAGGAGCGCCACGTCGTCCTTACGGTCGCCATGGCCGTCCTTCTGCCGGGAAGAGGCGGCGAACGCGCGGATGATGGTGTCGCACGCGTCGTCCATCGAGGCCGCCGGGTGCGCCGCGGACTCGCACAATGCCGCGATCCCGGCCCCGATGTCCTGGCCCCGCACCTCGACCAGTCCGTCCGTGCACAGCACCAGCCGGTCGCCGGGCGCGACCCGCACCGTGGCCGTCTCGAAGGGCACCCCGCCCACGCCTATCGGGGCGCCGGTCGGCAGGTCCAGCAGCTCGCTGCGGCCGTCCCGGGCCCGGACCAGCACGGGCGGGACATGGCCCGCGTTGGAGATCAGCAGCTCGGAGCCGATCGGGTCGTAGACGGCGTACAGACAGGTGGCCAGATAGTGCTCGCCGAGCCGCTGCGCCAGATCGTCGAGGTTGCGCAGCAGCTGCGCGGGCGGCAGTTCGAGGGCGGCCATGGTCTGGACGGCGGTGCGCAACTGGCCCATCATCGCCGCCGAGTTCAGGCCGTGCCCCATCACGTCGCCGACGACCAGCGCGGTGCGCGAGCCGGGCAGCTTGATGGCGTCGAACCAGTCGCCGCCGACCCGCCCGAGGCGGGTCCCGGGCAGATAACGGGTGGCGATGTCGCAGCCCGCCATGCGCGGCGCCACCTGGGGCAGCATGCTGTCCTGGAGCGTGTCGGCGACGTTCTCCTGGTAGGTGTACATCCGGGCGTTGTCGAGCACGAGCCCGGCGCGGGCGGCGAGTTCGGCTCCGGTGGTGCGGTCCATGTCGTCGAACGGTTCGCGCCCGGGGCGGCGCAGCAGCACCATGAAGCCGAGCACCACATTGCGCGCCTTGAGCGGCACGATCAGGATCGACCGGCCGTTGATCAGCGGTCTCAGATCGCGCTTCTCGAACTGGCCGGCGATCCGGTCGCCCACCTCGTCGCTGATGTACGGGATCAGCACCGGCTCGCCGGTGACCATGCACTGGAAGAACGGGGTGTGCTCGGGGAAGGCGATGGACTCCCCGACCGGCACGGTGTCGTCCCAGCGGCCCGGTTCGTCGTTGTGCTCGACCCAGACGCGGTGCCAGACGGTGGTGACGTCCGGCGGCCCGTCGGGGAACCCCTCCCCCGCCAGCACCTGGGCGCGCAGATGCGTACCGGCGAAGTCCGCGAAGCGCGGGACGGCGGCGCTGGTCACCTCGCGGATGGTGCGGGCGAGGTCCAGGGAGCTGCCGATACGGCCGCTGACCTCGTTGAGGAACTCCAGCCGCTCGCGGACGGCGGCGTACTCCAGGTCGACGTCATCGGGCTCCACCGGTGCGTCGGGGGCGTGCGGGCGGCCCGGCGCGCCGCTCCCCGCGCCCGCGCGCCGACGTGCTGCCTCTTGGCGTCCCTGGCGTCCCTGGCGTTCCAGGCGCGCCTGGCGCTCGCGGTACCGGGGCATGCCCCAGTCCGGCGTCACCGGGACGCGCTCATAACGGCTGATCTCCAGCACGGGGTAGCCCAGTTCGAGCACCTGGGAGACGATCCGTCCGGCGGTGGCCGGGCCCATGTTGGGCAGGATGTCCGGCAGCCGGCCGGCCAGCCGCTCGGCGCCGGGGAACTCGGTGTGCAGCGCGAAACCGGGCGCGAACCGCTCCTGGTCTCCCGCCGCGTCCCCGGCCAGCCCCATGGCGTCCGCCGCCAGCACCAGCAGCCGCTCGGGACCGGGCCCCACCAGCGGATACGCCCACCACAGGACATCGACCCGGCCATGTGCGGCGTCCGCCATACGGGCCCGGCCGGCGGTGGGGTAATACGTCGAGCCGAGGAGCGAGTCGTCGAGCTCGGGCCCTGCTCCGTCCGACCCCAGATCCGCGCCGCGCAGGGCGCCCGAGACCGGCATCAGATCGACGGCCGGAGCGCCGACGGCCTCTTCCCGGCCGCGCCCGAAGAGCCTGCGCGCCCCGGAACTCCAGTGCGTGACGCGCCCGTCCGCGTCGACGACGACCACCGCGAGCGGCATCCGGCCGGGCATCCCGGCGTCCTGCTCCGGCACCGCGGGCACCCGGCTCAGCTCGTCGTCGCCGCCGCGTGATGTGCCCTGCTCCATAGGCGGAAGACTCCTTCGCACACAAGATCTGCGACACCGCTCCCCACGGTACGACCGATGCGGATGACCGCGTGGGGCAATACCCGAATAGGTGTCACGTGCTGATGCGTGCGACCGCCGCCGCCTTCGCCCCGCCCCGGCGCCGGGAGGCGCCCCCGTCGGGGGAGCCTCCCGGCGCCGGGGCGGCCAGGTCATGTCCGGGCCTCAGTCCTCGTGGCCGAGTTGGAGATCCCGTTCGGTGCGGCCGCCGCCCGCCACCTGCAGGACGGTCGCCACCGGTGGATAGCCCGCCGCGATGACCGTGTACTCGCCCGCCGACAGATCGATGAAGCGGAAGGCGCCGTCGGGGCCCGTGGTGGCCGTGTCGACCACATTGCCCGCCGCGTCCAGCAGGGTCACGCGGGCATCCTCCACCAGGCGGCCGGCGGTGGCCCGGACGACGCCGCGCAGGACCGCGCCGCCGGCGAGTTCGATGTCCTGACGGGTCTCCCGGGCTGCCTGCACGGTGACCGGGAGGGCGGCGGGGCGGAACGCGGGGGCGCTGGCGGCGAGGGTGTATTCGCCCGCCACCAACTCGGCCATCACATAGCCGCCTTCGCGCCCGCTGCGGGTGGAGGCGACGACCTCGCCGCGCACATCGGTCAGGGTGACCGTCGCCTCCCGCACCGGGGTGCCGTCCGCGGTCAGCACGGCACCGGCGAGGCGGCCGGCCCCGCCGAGGACGACGTCCAGCTCGACCGGCCGGTCGCCGACGGTGACGCTGACCGCCCGTGGCTGATGGCCCCCGGCCGCCGCGATCAGGACGTACGAGCCGGTGCCCGGGGTGCTCAGCGCGTACCGCCCGTCCTCACCGGTGGCGCCGCGCCCGATCTGCCGGCCGGCGATGTCGATGAGGGTGAGGGCCGCCCGCGGGACCGTGGTGCCGTCGTGGTGCTGGACCGTGCCGCAGACCGGGATGCCCGCGGCGGGCGGTCCGGCGGAGCCGGTGGCGTGCCGGGGCCCGGAGGCGGTGCGCGCAGCCGGTACGACGGGGTCTTGCAGGTCTGGCTGAACGGCGTAGTCGGCGGGGGACACCAGAGGTTTCTCCTTCAGCAGGAAGGCGAGCAGGAAGCCCAGGACGAGCACCGGCACGAGGTAGAGGAAGATCCGCGGTATGGCGTGGGCGTACGCCGCGATGTAGCCGTCGCGCAGCGCGCCGGGCATGGCGTGCACCACCTGCGGGGTGACCGAGTCGGGGTCGGGCAGCGGGGAGCCGTCGCCGCCGCGGCCGGACGCCGCCCCGGAGGGGAGCTCGACCGCCAGACGGTCGGCGAGCCGGTTGGCGAAGAGCGTGCCGAAGACGGCCGCGCCGACGCTGCCCCCGATCTGCCGGAAGTAGTTGTTGGCGCTGGTGGCCGAGCCGAGGTCGGCGGCCGGCACGGAGTTCTGCACGGCGAGGACGAGCACGGGAAGGACGAGCCCCATTCCGAGTCCCAGCACGCCCATCCACAGGCTGTAGTCCTGCCGGGAGGTGTCTTCCTCCAGCCGGGAGAGCAGCCACATCCCGACGGCCGAGATCAGCCCGCCGGCCACGGGGAAGACCTTGTAGCGGCCGGTGGCGCTGATGAGCTGGCCCGAGAGGATGGAGGCCAGGACCATGCCGCCCATCATGGGCACCATCAGCAGCCCCGACTCGGTGGCCGAGACCCCGTCGACCATCTGCAGGAAGGTGGGCAGATAGCTGGCGGCGCCGAAGAGGGCGACGCCGATGACCGCGCCGATCAGCCCGCTGACGCAGAAGACCGAGTCGCGGAACAGCCGCATGGGGATGATGGGTTCGGCTGTGACGCACTCCGCGACGACAAAGAGGATCGCGGAGCCCAGCGCCCCCAGGGCGAGCCCGAGGATGACGCGGGAGCCCCAGGCGTACTCGGTGCCGCCCCAACTGGTCAGCAGGACGGCGCAGGTCGAGAAGACGGACAGGAACAGTGCGCCCATATAGTCGAAGCTCGCCCGGCGCGGCGGCTCGGGCACCTTCAGTACGGCGGCCACGACGGCGAGGGTGACCAGGCCGAAGGGGACGTTGACGTAGAAGCACCAGCGCCAGGAGGCATGGTCGGTGAAGAAGCCGCCGAGCAGCGGCCCGGCCACCGACGCGAGGCCGAACGCGGCGCCGATGAGCCCCATGTAGCGGCCGCGTTCCCGCGGCGGCACGATATCGGCCATGATCGCCTGGACGCCGATCATCAGCCCGCCGGCCCCGCTCCCCTGCACCGCCCGGAAGACGATCAGCTCGTCCATCGTGCGTGACCAGCCCGCCAGCGCGGAGCCGACGACGAAGACGACGATCGCGAAGACGAAGACACTTTTGCGGCCGATGAGATCGCCGAGCTTGCCGTAGAGCGGCAGCACGATGGTGACCGCGAGGAGATAGGAAGTGACGGTCCAGGACATCTTGTCCAGGCCGTGCAGCTCGCCGACGACCTCGGGAAGGGCGGTGGCCACGATGGTCTGGTCGAGCGCCGCGAGCAGCAGCGCGAGCATCAGCCCGAAGAAGACCATCCGGACCCGGGCCGGGCTGAGTGGGGCGGGCGCGGCGGCGTCCGCCGCCGGCGGCGCCGTGAGGGGCCCGTCGGCGGCGGGAGAGGGAGCGCCTGCCGGCTCGTACCGCCCGTGCCCCTGGTGCCCTTCTCGGCCCTTCGGCACGGTGGTGCCGGTGGTCCCGCCCACGTCCTTCTCCCCTCGTCAGGCCTGCGCCGCCGCCCATTTCTCGCATTACGCGCAACTACGGGCAAGCGCGACGAATCGCTGACGAGGGACCTCATGGGGCATCAGCCCCGGTGAGAGGGTGTGCGGGGCTATGCGCACCGCGAAGAAAACCACCCGAACCGGTGAAGGCGACGGCGACCCCGGACGGGGCCATTCCGCTCCCCGGTCAGGTCACTTGGCCACCTCGGCCGCGAGCTTGGCCAGGATCTCGTCGTAGATACGGGCCAGCCCCTTGGGCGCGAAGGTCCGCTCGAAGAAGCCACCGATGCCGCTCGCGCCGGTCCAGGTCGAGATGACGACGACCCGCGCCTTGCCCTCGCCCGCCGGGGTCACCGTCCAGGTGGTGACCATGGAGGAGTTGCGGTCCTTCTCGACCAGCTGACCGTCGGTCGGCTCGGAGACCTCCAGCAGGCAGTCGCGCACCCGCTTGCTGGTCGCCTGGAGCTTCCAGTGCACCAGGGTGCCCTCGCCGTCGCCGCCCTCGCGCACCTCGTACTCGCTGAACTGCTGCGGAAGCAGCCGGGGGCGGGTCTCGCGGTAGTCGGCGAGTGCGTCGAACACGTCCTCGGGCCTGCCCGTGACGATGCGCTCCGTGGTGGCCTCGACCTGCCCCATTGCTCTTCCTCCGTGATCGACGCGGCGCCCTCTGGCTCACGGCGCCCTTGGCTGCGGCAAGCCAACCACCTCCCCGCCACCCGCCCAAATTCAGGGTTGACGGAATCGAATGAAACATGTGTTCTATTGTGGTAGCGAGCGAGACCCCGGAGGTGCGCGCCATGCGCTGGGACAATCTGACCAACGGCGACGAGGCGGCCGCTCCGGCCCTCTTCGCGGCGGACGCGGTGACCACCCGCACCGACACCCCCGGGTTCCGCGGGATCACCTTCCACGAGATCCGGGCGCGCTCGATCGTCAACCGGGTGCCGGGCGCCTCGCGGATGCCGTTCGAGTGGACGGTGAATCCGTACCGCGGCTGCAGCCATGCGTGTGTCTACTGCTTCGCGCGCAAGACACACAGCTATCTCGACCTGGACACCGGGCTCGGCTTCGACTCCCAGATCGTGGTGAAGGTCAACGCCCCGGAGCTGCTCCGCCGCGAGCTCGCCTCCCGGCGCTGGGACGGCGAGCACATCGCCATGGGCACGAACGTGGACTGCTACCAGCGCGCCGAAGGCCGGTATCAGCTCATGCCCGGCATCCTCCGCGCGCTCGTGGAGCGCGCCAACCCGTTCTCGATCCTCACCAAGGGGACCCTGATCCTGCGCGATCTGGAGCTGCTGCGGCAGGCCGCCCGGGTCACCGACGTCGGCGTCTCCGTCTCGGTCGGCTTCACCGACCGCGAGCTGTGGCGCACCGTCGAGCCGGGCACGCCCTCGCCCGAGCGCCGGCTGGACGTCGTGCGGACGCTGTCGGACCACGGCATCCCGTGCGGGGTGCTGATGGCCCCGGTGATCCCCTTCCTCGGCGACTCCCCCGAGCAGCTGCGCGCCACCGTACGGGCGATCGCGGAGGCCGGGGCCACCTCCGTCACCCCCCTGGTGCTCCATCTGCGGCCCGGCGCCCGTGAGTGGTTCACGGCGTGGCTCACCCGCCACCATCCGCGGCTGCTGCGGCGGTACGACGCACTGTACGAGCGCGGGACGTACGCGCCCAAGTGGTACCAGCGGCGGGTGACCGGAATGGTCCACGACTTCGCCGCCGAGTACGGGATCGGCCCGTACAAGGCGGGCGCGCACCGCAACGTCCGCGAGCCCGAGGCCGCTTCGCCGCCCTCCGCTCCCCCGGAACCGGCCCAGCTGACCCTGCTGTGAGGCGGTGACCCTAGGGTGGACGGATGAACGGGGTGCGGGTCAGGGAGATGACCGAGTCCGACATCGACGCCGTGGCGGCGGTCCGGGTCCGGGGGTGGCAGAAGGCGTATAGGGGGCTGATGCCGCAGGCGTATCTGGACGGGCTCAGCGTCGAGGAGGATGCCGAGCGCCGGCGGGAGTTCTTCTCACGCGGCGTCGGCGATGTCGTCAACCTTGTCGCGGAGACGGACCGCGGCGAGGGTGTGGTGGGCTGGTCCTGCTTCGGACCCTACCGGGACCGTGATCTGCCCTCCGGGGACGCCGAGTTGTACGCGCTCTACATCCGCCCGGCCCTCGTCGGCACGAGCGTCGGCCGCGCCCTGCTCACCGAGTCCCTGCGCCGCGTCACCGAACGCGACTTCCCCCGCCTGCGCCTGTGGGTCCTGCGCCACAATGCCCGCGCCCGCCACTTCTACGAGCGGGCGGGCTTCCGGCCGGACGGTGGCGAGGAGGCGTACAGGGTCGACGGCATCGCCGTCCCCGAGGTCCGCTACGCCCTGAGCCTCACCCCGGCGGTCGGCTTGAGGCCCGCCGGGGTGAGGGGCGGGGCGTAGGGGGCGGCAGGCGCGTCGCCGCGGGTCACCGCACGCGCGCTTTACCGGCCTTGCCCTGGGGCGCGCCGCCACCGCCGCCGCCGCTGATGCGGGCCAGGGCGGCGGCCGCCGCGGCGCTGAGGCGTATGTGCTTGCCCGCCGCGGTCAGGGCCGGGATGGCACGTTCGTCGCCGATCGCGCCCAGACCCTCCACGCACGCACGGGCGATCACCCAGTGACGGTCGCGGGCGGCCAACTGCCGCTCCAGGGCGGCGACCAGGGCCGGTACGGACTCTGGGGCGCGCAACTCGACCAGCAGCCGGATCGGGTGCAGGGAGTAGGCGGTGCGCAGCGGGTTGGTGGCCAGGGCCGCGGCGGCGCGGGCGGTGCGCGGGTCACCGAGGCGGGCGAGGACGCGGGCGGCGGTCGCGCAGCGGGCGGGCTCGCGGTAGTTGAGCAGGAGGACCAGGGTTTCGAAGGCCCGGCGGTCGCCCGCGCTGCCGAGCACGAAGGCCGCGGTCTCCCGGGCCCACAGCGGCTGCTCCGGCGCGACCAGGATGCGGGCCAGCTGTTCGCGCGCGGCAGGGGTGCCCTGGCGTACGAGCGCGAGCAGCGCGGCGTGGGCCGCCGTTTCCTGCGGGGTTGCGAGCGAGGCCCGTACCCGCTCCGTCAGCGTCCGGAATTCATCGTCCATGCGAGGTCTCCCCTCCCCGGTGATCTGCGCCACGGCGCAGCCTCACTTCGAGCTCTGGCATCTTGGTTACCCGCCGGTTAATATGGCGACACGAGCAGCACCCCTGCTCTGGCGGCCTGGTGACGCAGCCGCCTTGTGTGACGTCGGTTCGGCAGTAACAGCAGCAGTACGGCGTGGCCCCGGGACAGGGCCGGCCGCGTGTCTCCCACGGGCAGTTTCCTCCGTGCGGCGCTGTCCGCCAGGGAGCGTGCAAGCCCTTCCGTCGGAGTTCTGTGTCAACCGTGTCAGCCCGCAGCGCATGCGTGGCGTGAGCGGCAGCAGCGGCATGACCCGAGCTCCTCTCAGTCGTCACTTCATCCCCGTTCCCGGGGAACACCCTCTGGAGTCCGCGATGGACCGTCTACCGCACACCGGCGTCAGCTCTACGTCCTCCTCTGATCTCTCCCCCTCCCGGGCCCCGCTCACTACTGTCGCCGTCGTCGGGCTCGGCACCATGGGCACCGGCATCGCCGAGATCCTGGCCCGCGCGGGCCGCGAGGTGATCGGCATCGACATCAGCGAGAGCGCCGGCCGCCGGGCCGTCACCGCGCTCGAGGTCGCCACCGCCCGCGCCGTGCGGCGCGAGCGGATCAGCGAGCAGGAGCGGGCCGACATCCTGTCCCGGTTCCGTATCTCCACCGATCTGCGCGCCGCGGCCGGCGCGGAGCTGGTGATCGAGGTCGTGCCCGAGGTCTACGACATCAAGCACGAGGTCTTCACCGAGCTGGACACGATCGTCAGCCCCACCACGATCCTGGCGACCGGCACCAACGCGCTGTCGGTGACCCGGCTGGCCGCTGAATCCGCCCACCCGGAGCGGGTGCTGGGGCTGCACTTCTTCAACCCGGCGCCCGCCATGAAGCTCGTCGAGATCGTCTCCAGCGTGCTGACCGCGCCCGCGGCCATCGAGACGGTCACCGCACTCGCCCACGACCTGGGCAAGGAGCCGGTGGCGCTCGGCGACCGGCCCGGATTCGTCGCCGACGGGCTGCTGTTCGGCTATCTCAACCAGGCCGCGGCGATGTTCGAGGCCAAGTACGCGGCGCGCGAGGACATCGACGCCGCGATGCGGCTCGGCTGCGGGCTGCCGATGGGCCCGCTCGCCCTGCTCGACCTGATCGGCGTCGATACGGCCCGCACCGTCCTGGAGGCCATGTACGCCGCCTCGGGCGACCGGCTGCACGCGCCCGCGCCCATCCTGGGGCAGCTCGCCGAGGCCGGTCTCACCGGCCGCAAGGCGGGCCGCGGCTTCTACACCTACGAGGCGCCGGGCAGCGGCACCGTCGTCCCGGACCCGGCCGCGGCCGGCGCGGCGGCGGACCAGGCGCAGGCGGTGGACACCGCGCGCCCCGTGCACGCCGTCGGGGTCGCCGGCTCGGGCACGATGGCCAGCGGTATCGCCGAGGTCTTCGCCAAGGCGGGCCTCGATGTGGTGCTGGCGGCCCGGTCCCAGCAGAAGGCCGATGCGGCGAAGGCCCGTATCGGCAAGTCGCTGGGCCGGTCCGTGGCCAAGGGGCGGATGACGCAGAAAGCGTGCGACCAGGCGCTGGCGCGGATCACCCCGGCCGACTCGCTCGACGCCTTCGCCGAGGTGGACCTGGCCGTGGAGGCGGTGGCCGAGGACCTGGCCGTCAAGCAGGACCTGTTCACCGTGCTCGACAAGGTCTGCAAGCCCGGCGCGGTGCTGGCCACGACGACCTCCTCGCTGCCGGTCATCGCCTGCGCCCGCGTCACCTCGCGCCCGCAGGACGTGGTCGGGCTGCACTTCTTCAACCCGGCGCCCGCGATGAAGCTCGTCGAGGTGGTGCGCACCGTCCTGACCGCGGACGATGTGCGCGCGACCGCGCACGCCGTGTGCAAGACGGTGGGCAAGCACCCGGTGGACTGCGGCGACCGGGCCGGATTCATCGTCAACGCCCTGCTGTTCCCGTACCTCAACAACGCGGTGAAGATGGTCCAGGAGCACTACGCCACGCCCGATGACATCGACGCCGCGATGAAGCTCGGCGGCGGCTATCCGATGGGCCCCTTCGAGCTGCTGGACGTCGTCGGGCTCGATGTCTCGCTCGCCATCGAGAAGGTGCTGCACCGCGAGTTCCGCGACCCGGGGCTGGCGCCGGCGCCCCTGCTGGAGCATCTGGTCGCGGCGGGCTGCCTCGGACGCAAGACCGGGCGCGGCTTCCGCGAGTATGCGAAAGCCTGAGGACGGCTCGGGGTGGGGCGGACTGCTGGAGCCCTCCGTCGGTCCGCCCCCGCACCGGCACTCACAAGCGTGTTACGTTCCCCACATGTCCCAGCCCGTGAAGGCCGCTCGTACGAAGCGTACGAACCGATCCAACTCCGCCGACGGCGGTCAGAGCGCCGGAAGTCGCCGCGCCGCCGCCCAGCGCCTGTCCATGCGCCGCAAACTGGCGGCCGCGGCGATGGAGTTGTTCGCGACCCAGGGATACGAGGCGACGACGGTCGACGAGATCGCCGCCAGGGCCGGGGTGGCCCGCCGCACCTTCTTCCGGCACTTCCGCTCCAAGGAAGAGGCGATCTTCCCGGACCACGACGACACGCTGGTACGGGCCGCGGCGGTGCTCGACGTCGCCCCGCCGCACGAGAACCCCCTCGACACGGTGTGCCGGGGCATCAAGGAGGTCATGCGGATGTACGCGGCCTCTCCGGCGGTCTCCGTGGAGCGCTACCGGCTGACCCGCGAGGTCCCGGCGCTGCGCGAGCGCGAGATCGCCTCGGTGGCCCGCTACGAGCGGCTTTTCACCCGCTATCTCCTGGGCCACTTCGACGAGGGGGCCCACCACGACGGCGATGACGACCCCCTGCTGGCGGAGGTCGCCGCCTCCGCCGTGGTCACCGCCCACAACCATGTGCTCCGGCGCTGGCTGCGGGCGGGCGGCGAGGGCGACGTGGAGACGCAGCTGGACCACGCCTTCGCGATCGTCCGCGAGACCTTCGGCACGGGCATCGGCGCGGGCCGCCCCGCATCCGGCCAGGAGCGTCCCGCGGCGACGGTGTCCACGCAGGAGGACGACGAGGTGGTGGTGATGGTGGCGCGCACGGACGCCCCGCTGAACGAGGTCATGCGGACCATCGAGCGGGCCCTGAAGCGGTAGGGCGGGGGCCCGCGACAGGCCCGTACGCGCCGGGAGGCGGGGTACGGGGCCCGCGTCCTCCAGGCCCGGTTCGGGCCTGGAGGACGGCGCCGTGCGACAGCACCGCCCGAAGCCGTTCGACGCTGGTGGGCTCGTCGGCGTCGGGGGTGTCCGCCTCGTCGTCCGCCGCCCATCGCCCGTGCTCCCGCACCATGCGAGCCGCGCAGAGGGTCCGGCCGCGCTCTGCGTCGACGCGGTATTCCTTCATGACCCGGACACCGGCACCGGCCCGGTAACTCGCTGAAGGCCCGCGGGCGCACGGTTGCGCCGGGCGACCGGAAGCTGCCGTCCGTGTCGCGGCCCGGTCCCTTGCGGTACGTCGGCCAGCCCCCGGTGCTCCCCGCCCGGTAGAAGGTCATGCCCGTGATCATCAAGTCCCCGGGGCGCCCCGGCCCTCGGGCCAGACGCACCGTCTCGCCGTCCGCCCAGAGCCACAGCCATTGCTCATGCGTGCACCCCGGATGACAATTGAGAGAAATTGTTGGCACGCAGTGTCTTGCGGGGTGGCACAGGGTGCCATACGGTGAGGATGTCCGGACGGCCGGCGCGCTGCACACCCCGTGCGCCGGCTGTCCCCGCAAAACGTTTTGCGCGTCCGGACAGCGCCTGCGTCACCAGGCGTTCCCGGCGCTACCCGCGCCCATCGAGCAGCACCTCCGCCGAACCGACGGCACAGCAAACACCACCCGTCATGAGTCCAGCGTTCCCTCAAGCGTCCCTGAGCGACGCTTCGCCGGAGGCACCGATGAACGAGATACTTGACGCGATCCTGGCGTCGGACACAGCACCCGAGGACTTCGCGGCACTGCGCATCCCCGAGTCGTACCGCGCGGTGACCGTGCGCAAGGACGAGGCCGAGATGTTCGCGGGCCTCGCCACCCGGGAGAAGGACCCCCGCAAGTCGCTGCACGTGGACGAGGTGCCGGTGCCCGAACTGGGCCCCGGTGAGGCCCTGGTCGCCGTGATGGCCAGCTCGGTCAACTACAACTCGGTGTGGACCTCCATCTTCGAGCCGGTGTCGACCTTCAGCTTCCTGGAGCGGTACGGCAAGCTCTCCCCCCTGACCAAGCGGCACGACCTGCCGTACCACATCATCGGCTCCGACCTCGCGGGCGTCGTGCTGCGCACCGGACCGGGCGTCAACGCCTGGAAGCCGGGCGCCGAGGTCGTCGCGCACTGTCTGTCGGTGGAGCTGGAGAGCGCCGACGGCCACAACGACACCATGCTCGACCCCGAGCAGCGCATCTGGGGCTTCGAGACCAACTTCGGCGGGCTCGCCGAGATCGCCCTGGTCAAGACGAACCAGCTGATGCCCAAGCCCAAGCACCTCAGCTGGGAGGAGGCGGCGGCGCCCGGTCTGGTCAACTCCACCGCGTACCGGCAGCTGGTCTCCCGTAACGGCGCCGGGATGAAGCAGGGCGACAACGTCCTGATCTGGGGCGCGAGCGGGGGCCTCGGCTCCTACGCCACCCAGTTCGCGCTGGCCGGCGGGGCGAACCCGATCTGCGTGGTCTCCTCGCCGCAGAAGGCCGAGATCTGCCGGAAGATGGGCGCCGAGGCGATCATCGACCGCACCGCCGAGGACTACAAGTTCTGGAAGGACGAGCACAACCAGGACCCGCGCGAGTGGAAGCGGTTCGGCAAGAAGATCCGCGAGCTGACCGGCGGCGAGGACGTGGACATCGTCTTCGAGCACCCGGGCCGGGAGACCTTCGGCGCGAGCGTGTACGTCACCCGCAAGGGCGGCACGATCGTCACCTGCGCCTCCACCTCCGGCTACACCCATGAGTACGACAACCGCTATCTGTGGATGTCGCTCAAGCGGATCGTCGGCTCCCACTTCGCCAACTACCGCGAGGCGTGGGAGGCCAACCGGCTCATCGCCAAGGGCAAGATCCACCCCACCCTCTCCAAGACCTACCGTCTGGACGAGACCGGCCAGGCCGCGTACGACGTGCACCGCAATCTCCACCAGGGCAAGGTCGGCGTGCTGTGCCTGGCACCCGAGGAGGGCATGGGCGTGCGCGACCCGGAGATGCGGGCGAAGCACATCGACGCCATCAACCGCTTCCGGGACATCTGATGAGTGGCGAACCCAGCCCGAAGGACCGTCCGTGGCTGATGCGGACGTATGCCGGGCACTCCACCGCCGAGGCGTCCAACGAGCTGTACCGGCGCAACCTGGCCAAGGGGCAGACCGGGCTCTCGGTCGCCTTCGACCTCCCGACGCAGACCGGTTACGACCCCGACCACATCCTCGCCCGCGGTGAGGTGGGCCGGGTCGGGGTCCCGGTCTCGCACCTCGGTGACATGCGACGGCTGTTCCAGGACATCCCGCTGGAGCAGATGAACACCTCCATGACCATCAACGCGACCGCGATGTGGCTGCTGGCGCTCTATCAGGTCGTCGCGGAGGAACACGGCGCCGACATCGGCAAGCTCCAGGGCACGACGCAGAACGACATCGTCAAGGAGTACCTGTCGCGCGGGACGCATGTCTTCCCGCCGGGGCCCAGCCTGCGGCTGACCACCGACATGATCGCGTACACGGTCCACCACATCCCCAAGTGGAACCCGATCAACATCTGCAGCTACCACCTGCAGGAGGCCGGCGCCACTCCGGTGCAGGAGATCGCGTACGCGATGTCGACCGCCATCGCCGTACTGGACGCGGTGTTCGCGTCCGGGCAGGTCCCCGAGGACCGCAAGGGCGATGTGGTCGCGCGGATCTCCTTCTTCGTGAACGCGGGCGTCCGGTTCATCGAGGAGATGTGCAAGATGCGCGCCTTCGGCCGCATCTGGGATCGCATCACCCGTGAGCGCTACGGCATCGAGAATCCCAAGCACCGTCGCTTCCGCTACGGCGTCCAGGTCAACTCGCTCGGACTGACCGAGGCCCAGCCGGAGAACAACGTCCAGCGCATCGTCCTGGAGATGCTGGCCGTGACCCTCTCCAAGGACGCCCGCGCCCGCGCCGTACAGCTCCCGGCCTGGAACGAGGCGCTGGGCCTCCCGCGCCCCTGGGACCAGCAGTGGTCGCTCCGCATCCAGCAGGTCCTCGCCCACGAGAGCGATCTGCTGGAGTACGACGACATCTTCGCCGGCTCCCAGGTGATCGAGGCCAAGGTCGCCGCGCTCGTCGAGCAGGCCGAGTCCGAGATCGAGCGGATCCAGGAGATGGGCGGCGCCATGGCCGCCGTGGAGTCCGGCTATCTCAAGGCGCAGCTGGTGGCCTCGCACGCCGAGCGCAGAGCGCGGATCGAGGGCGGCCATGAGAAGATCGTGGGCGTCAACTGCTACGAGTCCACCGAGCCGAATCCGCTGACCGCCGATCTCGACACCGCGATCATGACGGTCGACCCGGCGAACGAGGCACGGGTGGTCTCGGCCCTCCACGAGTGGCGCGAGCGGCGCGAGGAGGGCCCCGCCCAGGAGGCCCTGACCGCGCTCCGCAAGGCCGCCGCGGGGACCGAGAACCTGATGACCGCGACCCTCGAATGTGCCCGTGCGGGCGTGACGACGGGCGAGTGGTCCTGGGCGCTGCGCGACGTCTTCGGCGAGTTCCGCGCCCCCACCGGGGTCGGCGGTGCGCCGATCGCCGTCGCGGCCGAGACGGGCAGCCCGCTCGCCTCCGTCCGCGAGAAGGTCGACAAGACCGCCGCCGAGCTCGGCGGCGGCCGGCTGCGGCTGCTGGTCGGCAAGCCCGGTCTCGACGGCCACAGCAACGGAGCGGAGCAGATCGCCGTACGGGCCAGGGACGCCGGCTTCGAGGTGGTCTACCAGGGGATCCGGCTCACCCCGGAGCAGATCGTCTCGGCGGCGGTCGCCGAGGATGTGCACTGCGTCGGCCTGTCCATCCTCTCCGGCTCACACGCCGAGCTGGTGCCCGATGTCCTGGAGCGGCTGCGTGCCGCGGGCGCCGGGGACATCCCCGTCATCGTCGGCGGCATCATCCCGGCCGCGGACGCCACCGCACTGCGCGCGGCGGGTGTCGCCGCCGTTTTCACCCCCAAGGACTTCGGTATCACGGAGATCATCGGACGTATTGTCGATGAGATCCGTACCGCGAACACCCTTCCCCCTCTGGAGGTTCCCGCATGACCGCCCCCGCCGCCTCCGCCGGTCGCGACCGGCTGCGCCCCCGCCGCTCCTGCCTGGCCGTCCCCGGGTCCAACCCGCGCTTCCTGGAGAAGGCCCAGGGACTCCCGGCCGACCAGGTCTTCCTGGACCTGGAGGACGCCTGCGCCCCGCTGGCCAAGGAGGACGCCCGGCACACCATCGTCAAGGCGCTGAACGAGGGCGACTGGACCGGTAAGACCCGGGTGGTGCGGGTCAACGACTGGACCACCCACTGGACGTACCGGGACGTCATCACGGTCGTCGAGGGAGCGGGCCCCAACCTCGACTGCATCATGCTGCCGAAGGTGCAGGACGCGCAGCAGATCGTCGCCCTGGACCTGCTGCTCACCCAGATCGAGAAGACCATGGGCTTCGAGATCGGGCGGATCGGCATCGAGGCGCAGATCGAGAACGCCAAGGGCCTGGTGAACGTCGACGAGATCGCCGCCGCCTCGCCCCGGCTGGAGACCATCATCTTCGGCCCGGCCGACTTCATGGCGTCCATCAACATGAAGTCGCTGGTCGTCGGCGAGCAGCCGCCCGGCTACCCGGCCGACGCCTACCACTACATCCTGATGCGGATCCTGATGGCGGCCCGCACCCATGACCTCCAGGCGATCGACGGCCCCTACCTCCAGATCAAGAACGTGGACGGCTACCGCGAGGTGGCCGGCCGCGCCGCGGCGCTCGGCTTCGACGGCAAGTGGGTGCTGCACCCCGGCCAGGTGGAGGCTGCCAACGAGGTCTTCTCCCCCTCCCAGGAAGACTACGACCACGCCGAGCTGATCCTGGACGCCTACGAGTACTGCACCTCGGAAGCGGGCGGTATGAAGGGCTCGGCGATGCTCGGCGACGAGATGATCGACGAGGCCAGCCGCAAGATGGCGCTGGTCGTCGCGGGCAAGGGCCGCGCGGCCGGAATGACCCGCACCTCCTCCTTCCAGCCCCCGGAGGCGTGAGAAAGATGCAGTTCGGCCGTACCTATGAAGAGTTCACGGTGGGCGACGTCTACCGGCACTGGCCGGGAAAGACGGTCACCGAGTACGACGACCACCTCTTCTGTCTGCTCACCATGAACCATCACCCGCTGCACATGGACAGCAACTACGCCGAGAAGACGACCGATTTCGGCAAGAACGTGGTGGTCGGGAACTACATCTACTCCCTGCTGCTGGGCATGTCGGTGCCGGACGTCTCCGGAAAGGCCATCGCCAACCTGGAGGTCGAGTCGCTGAAGCATGTGGCGCCGACCTTCCACGGCGACACGATCTACGGCCAGACGGAGGTCCTCGACAAGACCCCGTCGAAGTCCAAGTCGGACCGGGGCATCGTGTATGTGGAGACCAAGGGCTACAAGCAGGACGGCACCCTGGTCTGTGTGTTCCGGCGCAAGGTGATGGTGCCGACGGCGACGTACATCAAGGAGCGCGGCGGCGAGCAGCCGGGCCGCCCGGAGCTGGGAGAGCAGTGATATGAGCCGTCTCGCGCAGACCGAGGGACTGACCGACATCCAGCGGGAGATCCTCTCCACGGTCAGGGATTTTGTCGACAAGGAGATCCTGCCGGTCGCGACCGAGCTGGAGCACCGCGACGAATATCCGACCGCGATCGTCGAGGGGCTGAAGGAGCTCGGCGTCTTCGGGCTGATGATCCCGGAGGAATACGGCGGTCTGGGTGAGTCACTGCTCACTTACGCACTGTGTGTGGAGGAGATCGCCCGCGGCTGGATGAGCGTGTCGGGCATCATCAACACGCACTTCATCGTGGCGTACATGCTGAAGCAGCACGGGACACAGGAGCAGAAGGACTACTTCCTGCCCAAGATGGCGCTGGGCGAGATCCGGGGCGCCTTCTCGATGTCGGAGCCGGCACTGGGCTCGGATGTGTCCGCGATCACCAGCAAGGCGGTGCGGGACGGCGACGAGTACGTCCTGAACGGGCAGAAGATGTGGCTGACCAACGGCGGCACATCGACGCTGGTCGCGGTCCTGTGCCAGACCGGCGAACGGCAGGAGGGCGTAGCCCCGCACAAGTCGATGACCACCTTCCTGATCGAGAAGGAGCCGGGCTTCGGCGAGGTCAGGCCCGGGCTGACCATCCCCGGCAAGATCGATAAGATGGGCTACAAGGGGGTCGACACCACCGAGCTCATCATGGACGGACTGCGCATTCCGGCCGATCGGGTACTCGGCGGGACCCCCAACCGCGGTTTTTACCAAATGATGGACGGAGTCGAGGTCGGCCGGGTCAATGTCGCCGCCCGTGGCTGCGGCGTCGCGCAGCGCGCATTCGAGCTGGGCGTTGACTACGCTCAGCAGCGCCACACCTTCGGAAAGCCGATCGCCCAGCATCAGGCCATTCAGTTCAAACTGGCAGAAATGGGAACGAAGGTCGAGGCGGCTCATGCGATGATGGTCAATGCTGCCCGGAAGAAGGACTCGGGGCAGCGCAACGACCTCGAGGCGGGAATGGCGAAGTACCTGGCGTCGGAGTACTGCAAGGAGGTCGTGGAGGACGCCTTCCGTATCCACGGCGGGTACGGGTTCTCCAAGGAATACGAGATCGAGCGCCTCTACCGCGAGGCCCCGATGCTTCTCATCGGCGAAGGCACCGCTGAGATCCAGAAGATGATTATTGGACGACGACTCCTGGAGGAATACCGAACCCAAGGCTGAACGTCCCTTTTGGGGTGGTATCCGAGAGAAGAGGGTCACACCGCGTCAAGGGTCTTCGGCCATCGACAGGCCCTGGCGCTTGCCCAGTTACCGCTCGCAACCGATACCATCCGGGAAAGCCGCCGTCCCCTAGTCTCGCGTCGCGGCATCCTCCGCTACGAAGGTCATCCATGCCCCACAGCCATTCCTCTGCACAACGCGGCCGCGTCCGCCTCGCGCGCGGAGCGTCGCCGTGGCTCCTCCCGACCGTCGCCACCGCGGCGGTCAGCCTTACTCGCGCGCGCCGCTCCGGACGCTGGGCGGCGGTCGCCGTGCCCGCCACCGCTCTCGCGGCGGGCATGCTGTGGTTCTTCCGCGACCCCGAGAGAGAGATCACTCAGGGCCGTGTCATCTCCCCGGCCGACGGTGTGGTGCAGAGCATCATGCCGTGGAAGGACGGGCGCACCCGCGTCGCCATCTTCATGAGCCCGCTCAATGTCCACGTCAACCGCGCCCCGCTGGCCGGCACGGTGACGTCCGTCGAGCACATCCCCGGCGGCTTCGTTCCCGCGTTCAACAAGGAGAGCGAGAACAACGAGCGGGTCGTCTGGCACCTCGACACCGAACTCGGCGACATCGAGATGGTCCAGATCGCCGGCGCCGTCGCCCGGCGTATCGTGCCCTATGTGCCGCAGGGCACCAAGGTCGAACAGGGTGAGCGGATCGGTCTCATCCGCTTCGGCTCGCGCGTCGACGTCTACCTCCCCGAGGGTGTCGATATCGCGGTCGAGGTCGGCCAGACCACCACCGCGGGGGTGACTCGCCTTGACCGTGATTGATCCCGATACACAAGCCGCCTGGGTCCCCGAGGCCGAGATGGACGCCGTCGACGAGACGGACGACATGCCGCTGTCGACGCGACTGTCGATAGCCGACACGCTCACCCTCGGTAACGCCACCTGTGGCTTCCTGGCGGTGTACTTCACCACCACCGGCGTCCTCATCCCGCACCTCACGGGCAGCGAGGACGGCGGCATGACACGGCACAGCGCCGCCTCGGCCGTCATGCTGATGCTGCTCGCGTCCATCTTCGACCTCTTCGACGGGCTCGTCGCACGGAAGCTGCGCTCCTCGGCGATGGGCGCGGAGTTGGACAACCTCTCCGACCTCATCAGCTTCGGACTGGCCCCCGCGTACTTCGTCCTGGTCTGGGGCATGGTCGCCGACGACGCGTATCAGCGGGTCTCGGCGGTGGCCGCGATCGTGGTGCTGCTGGCGGTGGTGCTACGGCTGGCCAGATTCTCCTGTGTCACGCTGCGTGACGGAGTCTTCCAGGGCATGCCGAGCCCCTTCGGCGCGCTGACCGTCGTCTCGGTCGTGCTGCTGGGCCTGCCCTTCGTGCCGACCCTGCTGGCGATCATCGGCGTGGCGTGGCTGATGGTGAGCCGCGTGGAGTACCCCAAGCCCCGCGGCCGCCTCGCGGTGGCCATGCTCGGCTGGATCGTGACCAGCATGGTCCTCCTGGCGGCCTGGGCCTTCGAGGCCCCCGGCGGCGAGCTGCTGCTCCAGTCGGCCTGCGCCCTGCAGGTCGTCCTGGGCGCGGTGATCCCCCTCTTCGCCACCGCCCGCCGGGTCAACGCCTTCCGCGACAACCGCCGCGAGGCGCGGGCGACGCAGCTGCCGTAGCGGCCTTCGGCCGCCCGTCCTTCGACGAAAACGCCGTGGGGCCCGAGCTTCCCGCTCGGGCCCCACGGCGTTTTCGGGTTCCGGCCGGGGTTACGGCCCCACGTCGAGGATCCGCACCGGCTGCCCCTTCCACCCATCCGCCGCAGCCGTCGCGACCACCGCCCCGGCAGGGCGCTCAGGAGTCGGCTGGGCCACGTACGCGGTGTGGGCAGCCGCCCATCCGGCGCGAGCGCGTGCCACCGCCAAGGCGGCAGGCAGGTCGAGGTCCAGGACGGTGAGGCTGGGCAGGGCGGCGATGTGCTCCGCCGTTCCGGGACGGGCCCGGTCGGCCTCCACAAGGGCACAGGCGGGAGCGTAGAGGAACCAGCCCGGCTCGGCATGAGCACGGTGGATCAGGCGAGAGAGCAGGATATTGCCGCGCCCGGCGGCCACCATGGCGGTGTCGTCCAGCACGATGTGCAGAGCTTCGGTCACCGGGCGTCCGCCTCGGCCAGACGCCGATCCAGGTCGGCGTCCAAGTCTGCGATCTCGGCTTCGCTGGGGTTGTACCCGTTCCACTCCTGCAACACGGCGCGAGCTCGCTCAGCGCGCTCGGCCCGCTCGGCCGGGGTGAGCAGGGTGTCGGCGAGGCGGGCCAGATACGCCCGCAGGGAAAGCCCCTCCGAAGCCGCTATCTCGGCCAGCCGGTCTCGTGCCTCGGTGGGAATTCGTACGTTGGCATCGGCCATGATGAGGCTCCCTCCACTCATGACACCAGGGTACGGGTACGCACCCATACCCGTACCTGAATTCGGGAAGATGCGCCGAAAGCCGAAATCAGCCGAGGAAGTCCGCTGCCAGGCGTGCCGCGGTGCGTTCCAGGAGGGGGCCGGCTTCGGCGATGCAGCGGGCCGGGTCAGGTTCCAGGTCCGTGAGGGGGTAGGCGCGGCGGATGCCCGCCTTGTTCAGGGCCTCCGGGGAGAGGGCCAGGCGGCCGCAGACCGCGGCCACCTCGATGCCGTGCGCTCGGGCCGCCGCCGCCACGCCTGCCGGGGCCTTGCCGTGGAGGGTCTGTGCGTCCAGGGAGCCCTCGCCCGTAATCACCAGGTCCGCACCCTCCAGCGCGGCGGCGAAGCCGAGGACGTCGAGCATGACGTCGATGCCGGGGCGGAAGGCCGCGCCGAGGCCGACGAGGGCGCCGAAGCCGATGCCGCCCGCCGCGCCCGCACCGGGCGCGAGGGCGGATTCGGCGACCCGGGAGCCCACCGCGCGCTCCAGGACGCGTGCGTAGTGGGCGAGGGCGGCGTCCAGGGCCGCGACGTCGTCCTCGCTCGCCCCCTTCTGCGGGCCGTAGACCGCCGCAGCGCCCTTCGGCCCGGTCAGCGGGTTGTCGACGTCGCTGGCCAGGACGATCTCCGTGGCGGCGAGCCGGGGGTCCAGGCCGGACAGATCCGCCGTGGCCAGGTCGCGCAGCGGTCCGCCGCCCGGGGCCACGGGCGTGCCGTCGGCCCGCAGGAGGTGGGCGCCGAGCGCGCTGAGCATGCCCGCGCCGCCGTCGGTGGTGGCGCTGCCGCCCACCCCGAAGACGATCGTCCGGGCGCCCGCGTCGAGCGCCGCGCGCAGCAGCTCGCCGCTGCCGTACGTGGTCGCGGTGAGCGGCGCGAACACCCCGTCCGGTAGATGACGCAGCCCGGACGCCTCGGCCATCTCCACCACGGCCGTGGACCCGCGCAGCGCGTACGCCGCCGTCACCGGGGCACCCAGCGGCCCGGTGACCCGGACCTCGCGCCGTTCGAACCCGGCCGCGACCGCCGCGTCCACCGTGCCGTCACCGCCGTCGGCCACCGGCAGCGCCTCGACCCGCAGCCGGGCGCCGCCGCCGGGGGCGCCCCGTCGCAGCCCCGCCGTCACCCGCTCGGCGACCTGTACGGCCGTGAGCGAGCCCTTGAACTTGTCCGCGGCGATCAGTACGCGCGTCGGCCGTGTCGGTGTCGTCGTCCGCCCCCGTGCCGCAGCCTCAGCCCTCGTCGCAGCGTCCGTCACCGTGGTAACCCCTTGCTTTCGAACAGGCAGTCGCGCCGCTGTGACCCTATCCGGGGCGGCTCACCGGTACACCCATCCCAGGGGGGTACACCTCACACATGGGGCTCAGCGCGAGCACACTCGCGGACCGCATCCACGGCGGCTGGCTCGGCCGCATCGCCGGGAACATGCTCGGCAAACCCGTGGAGCGCGGCGAGCACTGGACCCGCGACCGCATCGACCGCTATCTGCGCCGCGCCGACGCCCTGCCGCTGACCGACTACCTCCCGGCGCTGGATCCGCCGCCGGACCCGGTGGAGTTCGAGCTGCGCCCCGAGTGGCAGGAGTACACCCGCGGCCGCATCCACGGCAGCTGCCGCGACGACGACGTGGACTACTCCATCCTCGGGCTGCACCTCCTGGAGACCCACGGCTTCGACTTCACCACCGAGCAGGTCGGCGAGATGTGGCTGCTGCGGCTGCCGTATCTGCAGACCTTCACCGCCGAGCGGGCCGCGTACCGCAATCTGGCGGCGGGAGTGAAGCCGCCGCTCAGCGCGACCGTCGACAATCCGTACCAGGAGTGGATCGGCGCCCTGATCCGCGCGGACATCCACGGCTGGGTCAACCCGGGAGATCCGCGCCGGGCCGCCTCGATGGCCCGCCACGACGCCGTCCTCTCGCACACCGGCAACGGCGTCTACGGAGCGATGTGGGCGGCCGCGCTGATCGCCGCCGCGTTCACGGCCGAAGGTCCGGACGGCCCGCGCGCGGCGGTCGAGGCCGCGCTGGAGCGGATCCCGCCGCGCTGCCGCCTGGCCCGTACGGTGCGCCGTGCCGCATCCCTGCACGAGGCCGGGGTGGGCTGGGCGGACACACTCGACCAGCTGGAGCGGGAGACGGCCGGGCTGCCGTGGATCCATGTCGTCCCCAACGCCGGCGTCCTCACGGCCGGGCTCCTCTACGGCGCGGGCGACTTCACCTCGACCATCGCGCTGACCGTGCGCGGCGGCCTCGACACGGACTCCAACGGCGCCACGGCCGGATCCGTCGCGGGCGTCCTGTGCGGGGCCGAGGCCATCCCGCCGCAGTGGGCCGAGCCGCTGGAGGACCGGGTGCACAGCGCCGTCTACGGCTTCGACGGCGCGCGCATCAGCGACCTCGCGGCGCGGACGCACCGGCTGGCGGTGGCGGCGGGCGTCTAGGTCCGCGCGGCGGATCAGCGGGCCAGCGGGCCCCGGTCGGCGATCCGGTCGAGCCACTCCCGCATGAGGCCGCGCTCGGGTGCGGCGAGAGCGTGGGCGGTCTTGCCGGCCAGGTAGTCCGCGGAGCCGTGCGCGACGACCGCGTCGAGCGGCCCCTCCGCAAAGGAGTCGAGCAGCCCCTCCGCGAAGGAAGGGCCGGACGCGGGCGTGTCAGCGCTCTGCCGCGTCCCACGCGTGGCCCAGCCAGCTGTCGTGGCTGCGGACTCTACCCGTCCGCCCAAACGCGTTCGCCGCCGTCTGCGCCCCGTGCGTACGCTCGCCCCATGAGCAGCGAGACCACCCACCGACCCCTGGTGGCGATCCTGAGCGGCGCCGGGATCTCCACGGATTCCGGGATCCCCGACTACCGCGGTCCGCAGGGCCTGTGGCGGCGGGATCCCGAGGCCGAGAAGCTCGTGACGTACGACTACTACATGACCGACCCGGAGATCCGCCGCCGCGCATGGCGGATGCGGCGCGACAGCAAGGCCCTGCGCGCCCGGCCCAATGGCGCGCACGAGGCCGTGGCCCGCCTGGAGCGCTTGGGGGTCCCGGTCCGGGTGATCACCCAGAACGTCGACGGGCTCCACCAGCTCGCCGGGCTGCCCGCCCGCAAGGTGCTGGAGCTGCACGGCACGGCGCGGGCCGTCCAGTGCACCCATTGCGACGCCCGTTCCGGCATGGAGGAGGCGCTCGAGCGGGTGGCGGCGGGCGATCCGGATCCGGCGTGCCGCAAGTGCGGCGGGATCCTGAAGTCGGCGACGGTGATGTTCGGGCAGAGCCTTGACCCCGAGGTGCTGACCGAGGCGGTGGCCGTCGCCCAGGCGTGCGAGATCTTCATCGCGGTCGGCACCAGCCTCCAGGTCCAGCCCGCGGCCTCGCTCGCCGGGATGGCGGCCGAGCACGGCGCCCGCCTGATCATCGTCAACGCCGAGCCGACGCCGTACGACGAGCTCGCGGACGAGGTCGTCCGCGACCCCATCAGTACGGCGCTGCCGGCCCTGCTGGACCGGATCGCGGCGGGCGGCTGAGTCACCGTCCGGAGTTCCGTCCGGCCTTCCAGAAGTCGGCGAGCCCGATCAGCGCCGCCTCCCGGCTCTCGAAGTCGAGCAGTTGCCGCTTGCGGCCGAGCCCGCCGCCGTAGCCGGTGAGGCTGCCGGTGGAGCCGACGACGCGGTGGCAGGGGACGATGATGCCGACGGGGTTCTTGCCATTGGCCAGGCCGACGGCGCGGGAGGCGGTGGGCTGCCCGATCCGGTCTGCGAGCCCGCCGTACGACAGCGTCTCGCCGTACGGGATGCGGCACAGCTCGGCCCAGACGCGGCGCTGGAAGGGCGTGCCGGTCAGCTGGAGCGGCACGTCGAAGTCGGTCAGCTCGCCCGCGAAGTAGGAGTCGAGCTGGCGGATGGTCTCGGCGAACGGCGCGTCGCCGGGGCCGCCCGGCGCGCCGAAGGTCTCCTCGGACGGGCGGTGGCGCTGCTCGGTCATGTACAGGCCGCTCAGGGCGCCGTCGGTGGCGACGAGGGTGAGCGGGCCGACCGGGCTGTCGACGACGGTGTGAAGACGGTTCATGGCGGAGTCTCCCTGGTGGGTCAGGCCGCCGGCAGGCGGTTGATGGCGTGCGCGCCGTCGGTCGCCCAAAGGTAAAGGTATGGGACGGCGTGGCGCGCCAGGGCCGCCAGCGGGCGGAGTGGCGGGTGAGGGCCCCGGGTGGGGCGGGCAGGTCCAGTTCGGCGGCGGCCCGCCGCACCCCGAGGTCGGTCGGCAGAAAGACGTCCGGGTCGCCGAGCGCGCGCATCGCGATCAGCTCGACGGTCCACGGCCCCGCGACGAACAGGGGCTGGCGTCGGGCCGGCACCGCTCGCAGCCCGGAACCCCGCCTGCCAGGGCCGCCAGCGGGCGGAGTGGCGGGTGAGGGCCCCGGTGTGGCGGGCAGGTCCAGTTCAGCGGCGGCCCGCCGCACCCCGAGGTCGGTCGGCAGAAAGACGTCCGGGTCGCCGAGCGCGCGCATCGCGATCAGCTCGACGGTCCACGGCCCCGCGGCGGAGCCGGGGCCGGCGTCGGGCCGGCACCGCTCGCAGGTCCGGAACCCCGCCTGCTGCGCGGGCACCGCGCTCGGGCACAAACCGCGTGTGCTCGGGCTCGGGCCCCACGACCGGGCAGCTCGGACGGCAGCGGATCCCGGTCGTCACGACCGCGGTGAAGAACCATCCGTCGAAGCGGGCGTCCTTCGCCTGCGCGGCCCGTAGGCCCCGGTCGGTGTCGGTATCCATGGCTCAAGCATCCGGCAGCGGACGGGGCGAAGCTGGCGGGAATGCGACATCGACGTCCGGCGCGACCCGCACGGGATATTGCGGCAAACGGGAGGCCTCGCACCCCGGGCCTCGGCATCATGGGGGCGTGACGGACTACGCCGAGTTCCCGCTTCCCGACGGCACCCCCGTACGTCTGGAGCTGGCCCCCGTGGCCACCACCACCGCTACCCCGAACGGCACGGGCGAGGGCGGAGCGGGCCCGGGGCTGCCCGGGGGGATCGGCGGTGTGACCCCGGTGTCGCGGGCGCCTCGGAGCGCGGCGGCGCTGGCCGCCGAGGGGCTGCGGGCCGTACTGAAACCGCTGGGGCCGCTGTTGCAGGAGGTGCACGACGCGGTGGCCGCCGCCCCGAATCCGCCCGATGAGGTCCAGGTGCAGTTCGGGGTGCAGGTCGGCCAGGACCTCAAGCTCGGGATCGTCGGGGCCAACGGCCAGGCCAGTATGACCATTTCGGCCACCTGGCAGCTGTCGGGTCCGCGCACGGCCTGACCACGGCGGCCGCGGCACACGCGGGAGCGACGCCCGCGGGAGCGACGGGGTGAGAGCTGCGGCACAGGCCCCGGGCCGCGGCTCGGGGTGTGCCCGGGACGCCCTATGGTGTACGGCATGTCTTCCGCCCCCGGCTCCGGTTCCGGCTCCACAGATCTGATCCGCATCGTCTCCCGCTCCTCCCCCATGGCCCTGGCACAGGTGGAGCGGGTCCGTGCCGAGCTCGCCGCGCTGCGACCCGGGATCCGTACGGAGGTCGTGCCGGTCACGACGTCGGGTGACCGCTGGATGGGGGATCTGTCGGTGCTCGGCGGCAAGGGGGCGTTCACCAAGGAGGTGGACGCCACGCTGCTGGCGGGCGAGGCGGATCTGGCGGTGCACTGCATCAAGGACGTACCCGCCGACCGGCCGCTGCCCGCGGGCACGGTCTTCGCCGCGTACCTCAAGCGGGACGACATCCGCGACGCCGTGATCCACCCCGAGGGGCTGACCCTCGATCAGATGCCGGAAGGGTCACGGATCGGCACCTCCTCGGTCCGGCGGATCGCCCAACTCGCCATCTCCCACCCGCATGTGCGGTGCGTGCCGATGCGCGGCAACGCCAACCGCCGGCTGGAGAAGCTGGACGCGGGCGAGGCCGACGCGCTGCTGCTGGCCGTCTCCGGGCTGGAGCGGATCGGGCGTACGGACCGGATCAGCGAGATCCTTCCCGTCGACTCGATGTGCCCGCCGATCGGGGCGGGGGTGCTCGGGCTGCAGTGCCGTGAGGACGACACCACGACGATCGAGGCGGTCGCCGGGCTCGGTGACGCCGACACGTGGAAGGAGATCACCGCGGAGCGGATGCTGCTGCACGTCCTGCAGGGGCACTGCAACTCCCCCATCGCGGGCTACGCCAAGGCCGAGCGCGACGGCCGGCTCTCACTCCGCGCCCGGGTCTTCAGCCCGGACGGGAAGACGGTGCTGGACGCGCACGAGTGGGCGGGCCCGCTGGATCCGGCCACCCTCGGTACCTCGGTGGCGGTGGCGCTGCTGCGCCAGGGCGCCCGCGAGGTGATCGACACCATCCCGCACTGAGGGAACGGGCCCACACCGAGGAGAACGGCCCACACCGGGGAACGTGGGGGTCAGGCCGTCCGGTAGCGCAGCAGCACGACGCCCGACCGGAACGGCCGCGACTCCACCAGCCGCAGCCGGGCGAGCCCCGGGGCGTCCGCGAACAGCCGCTCGCCATGCCCGAGCACGACCGGGTGGACGAACAGCCGGTACTCGTCGACCAGCCCGGTCGCGATGAGGCCGCGCACCAGGGTGATGCTGCCGGTGGTGACGATGTCCTTGCCGGGCTGGGACTTCAGCGCCCCGATGTCGTCGCGGAGCGCACCCCGCAGCACCGTGGTGCGCTCCCATCCGGGATCGCCGAGGGTGCTGGAGACGACGTACTTCGACACCGCGTTGAGGTAGTCCCGGACTCCGGTCGGGTCATCGGTCCGCAGCGGCCAGTAGCCCCGCATCTGCTCGAAGGTCACCCGTCCGACGAGAAAGGCGTCGGCGGCCTCGGCCTGCGCGCGCAGCGCCGCCTCGAGGTCGGAGTGATCGTCCTCCACGCCGTCACCGGCCGGGGCGAACCAGCCCTCCGCCGCGTCGATGACGCCGTCGAGCGTGATGTTCTCGGTGACGATCAGATCGCGCATACCAGGACCTCCAAGAGTGGTGGGTACCACCTTGGACCGTTCGGGCGCGCGCATCTCATCGATGGACCCGCCCGACCGGTGGATCGGCTAAGCGGTTACGGCGAAGTCACGTGCTGATCCTTCTCGGCGTCCAAGCCCGCGGCCCGCGGCCAGGCCGAACGGCGAGGGATCAGCGGCGAACTTCACCGCATCCGCTTAGCGCCCCCGAAGCCGCCGCCACACCGCCCGCGCCGCGTGGTGGCCCGACATCCCGTGGACGCCCGGCCCGGGCGGGGTGGCCGAGGAGCACAGGAAGACCGCCGGATGGGCCGTCGCGTACGGCACCCGGGCCAGCTTGGGCCGTATGACGGCCTGGATGCCCTCGAAGGCGCCGCAGGCGATGTCGCCGTCGACATAGTTGGCGTTGCGGGCGGCGATCTCGGGCGGTCCGGCCACCGCGCGGGCGAGCACCAGATCGCGGAAGCCGGGCGCGAAGCGCTCGATCTGCCGCTCGATGACGTCCGTGGCGTCGCCCCTCCAGCCGCTGGGCACATGGCCGTAGACCCAGAAGGTGTGCTTGCCCTCCGGGGCGCGGGACGGGTCGACCAGGCTCGGCTGGGCGGTGATCAGGAAGGGGCGGGACGGGTCGCGGCCCTCGACGGCGGCCCGCAGCGCCGCGGCGATCTCGCCCGAGGTGGGGCCGATGTGGACGGTGCCCGCGCGCCGGGCGGCCGGCGCGGTCCACGGCACCGGGCCGGACAGCGCGTAGTCGACTTTGAAGGTGCCGGCCCCGTACCGGTAGTGGCGGTACGCGTTGCCGAGACCGGCGATGCGGGCGAGCGCGTGCGGCGAGGTGTCGAAGATGTACGCCCGCGCCGGCGGCAGCTCATCGAGCCGCTTGACCTCCGTGCCGACGTGGATCGTCCCACCCTGCTCCCGCAGATACGAGCCGAGCGCGTCCGCGATCGACTGGGAGCCGCCGCGCGGAATGGGCCAGCCGACCTCATGCGCCGCGAGCGCGAAGAGCAGGGCTGGGCCGGAGGTGGCCAGGCCGGTGGGGGGCGCGATGGCGTGCCCGGCCAGCCCGGCGAACAGGGCGCGCGCCTTCTCGTCACGGAAGCGCAGCCGCCCGGCGAGCAGCGTGACCGGCTGGAGGGCGTGCAGTCCGAAGCGGACCCAGGTGACCGGGTCCCGCGGCACCCCGTCCCACTGGGTGCGCAGCACGTCCGGCGCGAAGGTGGTCCACTTCCCGAGGTAGGGCGTGATGAGCCGCCGGTACGTACCGGCGTCGCGCGGCCCGAGCGACATGGCCGTCTCGCCGACCGAGCGGGCGAGCACCGCGGCCGTGCCGTCCGGGAAGGGGTGGGCCAGCGGCAGCTCGGGGTGGAGCCACTCCAGGCCGTGCCGGGTCAGCGGCATCCGGTCGAAGGCCGGGGAGCCGACGGCGAGCGGGTGCACCGCGGAGCAGGGGTCGTGCCGGAATCCGGGGAGCGTCAGCTCCTCGGTGCGCGATCCGCCGCCGATGGTGTCGCCGGCCTCGAAGATCTCCACCGCGCAGCCGCGGCGCGCGAGTTCGACGGCCGCGGTCAGCCCGTTCGGCCCGGCACCCACCACAACCGCGTCGAGCATGGACGGCACGTCGGCCTCCTCATCCTTGAGGATCAGTGGAACGATCAGCCGGCGGCGGCCAGCAGGCCCAGGATATGCCGAACGGTCGCCTCGTCCCGCGCCGCTGTGAAAGGAAGCTCGTTGCCTCCGGCGATCCGGAACGGCTCGCCGCTCAGCGTCGCGTTCGCACCGCCCGCCTCGTTGACCAGCAGCAGCCCGGCGGCGTGGTCCCAGGCGTTCTCCCAGGTGAAGGCGATCGCGTCGAGCTTGCCCTGGGCCACATGGAGATATTCCAGACCGGCCGAGCCGCAGGGACGCGGCTGGACCCCCGGCGTCCGCAGCCCGGAGAGGGCACGCTTCTCCCTGTCGGTGGTGAAGTCGAAGTGGGAGACGGCGACTTCAAGGGTCTTGCCGGGAGCCGGGGAGCCGGAGCGGATCGGCTCACCGTTCAGCACCGCGCCCTGGCCGCGGCGGGCGATGGCCATCTGGTCGAGCGCGGGGGCGAAGGTCCAGGAGGCGAGCAGCTCACCGCGGTGCGCAAGGGTGACGAGCGTGGAGAAGCCCTGGTTGCCGTGGACGAACTGCCGGGTGCCATCGACCGGGTCGACGATCCATACGGGGGCGTCGCCGCCGAGGTGGGCCAGATCGGACGGATCGGCGTGAACCCCCTCCTCGCCGACCACCGCCGAGCCGGGCAGCAGGGCGGTGAGGGAGGCGGCCAGATGCTCCTCGGCCCGCCGGTCGGCGGTGGTCACCAGGTCGTGCGGGCCCTTCTTCTCAACGATCTCGTGGCGGGCGAGCTGCTGGAAGCGCGGCATGATCTCGTCCGCGGCCGCCTTGCGGACCGCCTCCTCCACATCGGAGAGATCACCGGCGAGAAATTGATCGATCATGCGTTCATCGAACCATGCCTGTCCGACAGCCGGTGAGCCGGCGAGGGCCGGACGGTGTCATCGACGTGAACCCCGTCGATGTGGACCTGTCATGCCCGGAGCAGGTCTGCGCAGCTCATGGCTTGCGCCCGGCCCCGGGCAGCATCAGCGCCGTGTAGAGGACGAGGGACACCCCGAGGCCGACCGCCCAGCCGTAGTCGGCCAGCGGCTGGAGGAAGGGGATCAGCCCGTCCTCGGGGAAGGGGCCCTTGCCGGGATGGGAGGAGGAGCCGCCCACCGCGAGCGCACCGCCGACCGCGAAGGCCGCGACGGCCCGCCAGTTCCAGCCGGAGGCGTACCAGTAGCGGCCGCCGGGCCGGTAGAGGTCGGCGAGGTCGAGCACGGTGCGACGGATGATCCAGTAGTCGGCGATCAGCACGCCCGCGACCGTGCCGAGCAGTCCGCCGACGACGCCGAGCCAGGTGAAGATGTACAGCTCGGGGGTGGAGGTGAGCTTCCAGGGGAAGATCACCACACCGACGATGCCGGTGATCAGCGCCCCGGTACGGAAGGTGATGAACTTCGGCGCGAGATTGGCCAGGTCGTACGCGGGCGAGACCACATTGGCCGCGATATTGACCGAGAGGGTGGCGATCAACACCGTGACCAGGGCGAAGAGCAGGCCGAAGACATTGTCGGTCTTGCCCGCCAGCGCCACCGGATCCCAGATCGGCTCGCCGTAGACGGCCTCCGAGCCGGAGGTGACGAAGACGGAGAGCAGCGCGAAGGCGGTCATGGTGGTGGGCAGCCCCAGCGTCTGGCCCCACACCTGGGCCCGCTGGCCCGCGCCGAAGCGGGTGAAGTCGGGGATGTTCAGCGAGAGAGTGGCCCAGAAGCCGATCATGCCCATGAGGGAGGGAAAGAAGACCGGCCAGAAATCGCTGCCCCAGCCGAGCTTGGAGGGCTGGTCGAGCAGCGAGCCGAAGCCGCCCGCCTTGATGGACATCCAGACCAGCAGCGCGACGGCGCCGACGAGAACGAAGGGCGCGGCCCAGTTCTCGAACCGCCGCAGGGTCTCCATCCCCCGGTAGATGATCGCCAGTTCGAGCGCCCAGAAGACGAGGAAGCACAGCCACAGGGTCCAGGGGTAGCCGCCGATCTGCCCGGCCCTCTCCCAGCCGCCGCCGAAGACCTTGCCCAGCAGGATGTAGATGCCCTGACCGCCGATCCAGGTCTGGATGCCGAACCAGGCGCAGGCCACAGCCGCACGGATCAGCGCGGGGAGGTTGGCCCCGCGCAGCCCGAAGGAGGCGCGGGCCAGCACGGGGAAGGGGATGCCGTACTTGGGTCCGGCGTGGCCGGTGAGCAGCATCGGCAGCAGCACGATGAGGTTGGCGAGGGCGATGGTGAAGACGGCCTGATTCCAGTCCATGCCGAGCGCGACGAGGCCGGAGGCGAGGGTCCAGGAGGGGATGTTGTGGGCCATGCCGATCCACAGCGCGGTGAAGTTGTAGGTGGTCCAGCGGCGTTCGGCCACCGGCACCGGGCGCAGATCGGCGTTGCTGTAACGGGGGTCGGCCGGCGTGGTGCCGGGCGGGAGTTCGACGCGGCCGTCCAGGTGGGTGGTCCGGCCCGGCTCGGCAGGGGGCGGTGCGGTAGCGGTCATGGGGACCCTCTTCGTTCGAGCGGTGATGGGGAGGGGGACGGGAGATCGAACGAGGCCGTGCGGGGCCCGGGGCCGGGCCGGGCCGGGCACGGGAGATCGAACGAGGCCGTGCGGGGCCCGGGGCCGGGCGGCGGTGGGCCGACCGGCCGGTGGGGGGTGAGCCGGAGGGCGGACTAAGCGGTTACGGCGAAGTCAAGTGCTGATCCTTCTCGGCGTCCAAGCCCTCGGCCACGCCGAACGGCGAGGGATCAGCGGCGAACTTCACCGCATCCGCTCAGCCGGCGAGGGCGGGGATGATCCGCTCGCCGTACGCGTCGATCGTGGACTCCTTGGCGTCGTGCATCGCGTAGACGGCGAACTGGTCGACGCCCAGCGCGCGCAGCCGCTCCAGCTTCTCGATATGCGCCTCGGCCGGGCCGAGCAGGCAGAAGCGGTCCACGATCTCGTCTGGGACGAAGGCGGTGTCGGGGTTTCCGGTCCGGCCGTGGTGGCTGTAGTCGTAGCCCTGCCGCTCCTTGACGTACGCGGTCAGGGACTCGGGGACGGCGCCGGAGCCCTCGCCGTAGCGGGAGACCAGATCGGCGACATGGTTGCCGACCATCCCGCCGAACCAGCGGCACTGCTCACGGGCGTGGTCGAGGTCGTCGCCCACGTACGCGGGAGCGGCGACGCAGATGGTGACCTCGTCCGGATCACGCCCGGCCACGGCGGCGGCGGTCCGTACCGCCATGACCATCCACTCCGTCAGGAAGGGGTCGGCCAGTTGCAGGATGAAGCCGTCGGCCTGCTGCCCGGCCAGCGCGAGCGCCTTGGGGCCGTACGCCGCCATCCAGACGGGCAGCCTGCTGTTCTCGATCCAGGGGATGCGCATCGGGCTGCCGTCCACGACGGCCTCCCTCCCCTCCGCCAGGTCGCGGATGGCATCGATGGCCTCGCCGAGGCGGGTGAGGGTGTTGGGCTTGCGCCCCGCCACCCGCAGCGCGGAGTCGCCGCGGCCGATGCCGCAGACGGTGCGGTTGCCGTACATCTCGTTGAGGGTGGCGAAGGTCGAGGCGGTCACCTCCCAGGTGCGGGTGGAGGGGTTGGTGACCATCGGGCCGACGATCAGCCGCTGGGTCTCGGCCAGGATGCGGCTGTAGATGACGAACGGCTCCTGCCACAGCACGGCGGAGTCGAACGTCCAGCCGTAGTGGAAGCCGTTGTTCTCGGCGCGACGCATCAGCTCGACGACGCCCGACGCGGGTGGATCGGTCTGCAGGACGAGTCCGAAGTCCATGCTCGCTCCCAGGCTCGATGGGTCAGGTGAGGTACTGACAGGTGTCGCGCGGGACGTACTGGCCGTGCCCCGCGCGCCCGGTGTACTGCCGCTGGTCGATGACGGTGACCCCGCGCGACAGCACGGTCTCGACCTGCCCGGTGATCTGCTTGCCCTCGTACGCCGAGTAGTCGACGTTCATATGGTGGGTCTCGGCGGAGATGGTCTGCTGGGCCATCGGGTCGTAGATGACGATGTCGGCGTCGGCGCCCGGGGCGATGGTTCCCTTCTTCGGGTAGAGGCCGAACATCCGGGCCGGGGTGGCGCAGGCGATCTCGATCCAGCGACGGCGGGACATGTGGCCGTCCACGACGGCCTGATGGAGGAGGTCCATCCGGTTCTCCACACCCGGCATCCCATTGGGAATCTTGGAGAAGTCGCCGCGCCCCAGCTCCTTCTGCCCGGTGAAGCAGAAAGGACAGTGGTCGGTGGAGACGACCTGAAGGTCGTTGGTGCGCAACCCCCGCCACAGCGCCGCCTGGTGCTCGCGCGGGCGCAGCGGTGTGGAGCAGACGTACTTGGCGCCCTCGAAGTCCGGCTCGGCGAGGTTGTCCGTCGACAGGAACAGATACTGCGGACAGGTCTCGCCGAAGACGGGAAGCCCCTTGTCGCGCGCCTGGGCCAGCTCCGCGACGGCCTCCTCGGCCGATACATGGACGACGTACAGCGGGGCTCCGGCCACCCGGGCGAGCTGGATGGCGCGATGGGTCGCCTCGGCCTCCAGCAGCGCCTTGCGGACCTCGCCGTGGTAGCGGGGGTCGGTCCTGCCCTCGGCAAGGGCCTGTTCGACCAGGACGTCGATGGCGATGCCGTTCTCGGCATGCATCATGATGAGCCCGCCGTTGGCGGCGCCGCGCTGCATGGCGCGCAGGATCTGCCCGTCGTCGCTGTAGAAGACGCCCGGATAGGCCATGAAGAGCTTGAACGACGTACAGCCTTCGTCGACGAGAAGATCCATTTCCTTGAGCGAGCTGTCGTTGACATCGGAGAGGATCATGTGGAAGGCGTAGTCGATCGCGCAGTTGCCGCCCGCCTTGAGATGCCAGGCGTCCAGGCCCTCGCGCAGCGCGTGGCCCGCCGTCTGGATCGCGAAGTCCACGATGGTGGTCGTCCCGCCCCAGGCCGCCGCGCGGGTGCCGGTCTCGAAGGTGTCGGCGGCGAAGGTCCCGCCGAACGGCATCTCCATATGGGTGTGCGGATCCACCCCGCCCGGAATCACGTACTTCCCCGCCGCGTCGATCGTCCGGTCCGCGCTCCACCCACGGGCGCAGTCACTGTCGGACGCGGCGAGGGCGGCGACCTTGCCGTCCTCGATGAGCACATCGGCGTGGGTCTCTTCGGCAGCGGTGATCACGAGCCCGCCGCGGATCACGGTACGGGTCATCAGCCCGCGCTCCTTCCCTGGGTGGCCTGCATTCCCTGGGTGGCCCGCAGGGCGGCTTCGAGGATCTCCGCGCCCTCCTCCGCCTCGGCGACGGTGAGGCTCAGCGGCGGGGCGACGCGCAGCACGCTGCTGTTGTGGCCGCCGCCCTTGCCGATCAGCAATCCGCCCTCGCGGGCAGCCTCCAGCACGGCCGACGCGGCCTCGGGAGACGGCCGGTCGGTGCCGGGCTCGACCAGTTCGATGCCGATCATCAGCCCCCGGCCGCGTACCTCGCGCACGGTGTCCACCCCGGCGGACGCGGCACGCAGCCGCTCGATGAGCAGCCCGCCGACCCGGCGGGCGTTGCCCTGGAGGTCGTGTTCCACCAGGTGAGTGAGGTTGGCGAGCCCGGCGGCCATGGTGATGGGGCTGCCGCCGAAGGTGGAGATGGAGTTGGCGCCCAGGCAGTTCATGACCTCCGCGCGGGCGACGACACCGCCGATCGACATGCCGTTGCCGATGCCCTTGGCGAAGGTGAGGATGTCGGGCGGCCCCGAGCCGTCGTGGGCCTGCCAGCCCCAGAAGTGGTCACCGGTGCGGCCCCAGCCGGTCTGCACCTCATCGGTGATCCACAGAATGCCGTGCCGGTCGAGCACCTCGCGGAACGCGGCGAAGAGCCCGTCGGGCGGGGAGGTGAAGCCCCCGACCCCCTGGATCGGCTCCGCGATCAGCGCCGCCACATTGCCGTGCGCCTGGCCGAGAAGATCCTCGAGGTCGGCCACGCAGGCAGCGATGAACTCGGTGTCGGTGAGCTCGGCGAACGGCCCCCGGGCCCGCACCCCGCCGTGCACGTACAGCGTCTGCAGCGGCGACAGACTCGTCGGCGACCAGGAACGGTTCCCGGTGATCCCGACGGCCGAGAAGGACCGGCCGTGGTAGCTGTTGCGCATCGCCAGGATCTGGTTGGAGCGGCGGTACGTGGTAGCCAGCAGCAGGGCCGTGTCATTCGCCTCCGTACCGGAGGTGGTGAAGAAGACCCGCGCGTCCGGAATGCCGGACAGGGCGGCGACACGCTCGGCCAGATCGACCATCGGACGGTCGAGATAGAGCGTGGAGGTGTGCAGGATCCGGCCCGCCTGCTCGCTGATCGCCTTGGTCACCTCGGGGAGGGCATGGGCGGTCATGGTGGTGAGGATGCCGCCGAAGAAGTCGAGATAGCGATTGCCGTCGGCGTCCCAGACATGGCGTCCCTCGCCATGCGTGATCTCGATCGGGCGCCGGTAGTAGAGAGCGAGCCAGTCCGGCAGCACGGCCTGGTGACGCGCGTGGAGCCGCTCGCTGGTCACGGCTTCACCAGCCCCTCGTAGGCGTCGGGCCGCCGGTCGCGGTAGAAGGCCCACTGCTGGCGCACCTCGTCGATCAGACCGAAGTCGAGGTCGCGGACGATCAGCTCCTCCTCCTTGTCGCTGGCGACCTCGCCGACGAACTGGCCCCGCGGGTCGACGAAGTAGCTGGTGCCGTAGAAGTCGTTGTCGCCGTACTCTTCCACGCCCACACGGTTGATCGCGGCGATGAAGTACTCATTGGCGACCGCCGCCGCCGGCTGCTCCAGCTGCCACAGATACGCCGACAGCCCCCGGGAGGTGGCCGAGGGGTTGTAGACCAGCTGCGCCCCGGCCAGCCCCAGTTCGCGCCAGCCCTCCGGGAAGTGGCGGTCGTAGCAGATATAGACGCCCACCTTGCCCACGGCGGTGTCGAACACCGGCCAGCCCACGTTGCCCGGCTTGAAGTAGTACTTCTCCCAGAACCCCTTGACCTGGGGGATGTGGTGCTTGCGGTACTTGCCCAGATAGCTGCCGTCCGCGTCGATCACGGCCGCGGTGTTGTAGTAGAAACCGGACTGCTCGGCCTCGTAGACCGGCACCACGATCACCATCCCGGTCTCCCGGGCCAGCGCCCGCATCCGCCGCACCGTCGGACCGTCCGGCACCGGCTCCGCCCACCGGTAGTGCTCCGACTCCTGCACTTGACAGAAGTACGGAGCGTTGAACACCTCCTGGAAGCCGATCACCTTGGCGCCCTGAGCGGCCGCCTGCCGGGCGTGCTCCTCATGCTTAGCGATCATCGATTCGGTGTCGCCGGTCCAGGTGGCCTGGACGAGAGCGGCTCGTACGACGTTGGCCATGATCAGCTCCTTCACAGCAGTGCCGCAGGGGCATGTCCGCCCCGTCGTCAACCTGTGTCTACGCACGTAGAATGTGGCTGTGGTGAAGAACGTAGAAGCGCACTGACCACTCTGGCAATACCGCCGCCGTTACTCAACAAAGACGATCCCGTTTCGCGTCTTGTCAGGTGCGGGGGACGCCTTCGGCGCCTGGGGCTCGGGCGGGCGGGGGCCGGTCCCGCACTGTTGCCGGGTGCCGGTGAGGCGGGGCGGGCGCCGACCCCGACCCGCCGCGCGGGGCCAACCCGCCGCGCGAGGCCAAGGCCGGCCACCGGCCCGCACTCCCGCAGCGAGACGCCGCCCACACCGGCCACCCGGCAAGCCGCTGGACGGCGACGGCGCGGGACCGGCCTCCACCCCGCCCGATGCTCCAACCACCCCGCCCGATGCTCCAACCACCCCGCCCGATGCTCCAACCACCCCGCCCGATGCTCCAACCACCGCACCCGAGGCGACACCCGCACCAGCCACGCATCCCCGGCTGCCACCTACAGCCGCTGGGGCACCAGCGCCTCACCCCACCACCGGCAGGCCCGCCGCGCGCAGAGCGTGGGCCAGATCGTGGTGGCTGCTGGACGACACCCCGCTCGCGGCATCGAGCAGCAGCGGGACCAGCGTGGTCGGGTCCTCGGCCGCCGCCTGGGCCGTTTCCTCCGGCGTACGGGTCCGTACGAGCGCCCCCAGCAGGAAGGCCGCCTCGTCGGGGGCGTCCGCCGCGAGCAGCGCGAGGGCGGTGTGTGCCACTTCGGGAAGGGGTCGCGCGACACTCTGCCGCAGCAGCCGCTCGCTGTCCGCCGCCCGGTCCGCCGCGACGAGCGCGTCGGCGGCGGCGGCGAGCGGGGCCGGTGGCAGGCACGCCATCTCCCACAGCAGCGTGGACACGTCGGCCCCCAGCCCGGCCCGCTCCAGCTCTGCCGCCAGCACCGGCAGCCGTGGAGCGGGCCAGGCGGCCGTCTCGCACAGCACGCCATGCGCCTCACCGCTCCGGCCGGCGGCCCGCAGCCGTCCGAGGCGCGTCACGGCCTCCTCGGCCGCACGCCGGGCCTCGGCCCGCGCCGCCGCGTCAAGAGCGAGCCGTTGCCTGCCCTCCTCCGCCGTGTCGCCGCGCTCGCGTCGCTTGGGGCCGCCGCCCCCGTACGCCCCGGCGAACCGGGCGCCGCGAGGTGTCGCCGGGACCGCGGGCACGGCCGCCGCGGGCGGCGACGGTGCCACTGCCTCACCACCGCCCCCGTCCTCGGCCAGGGCCCCGGCGAACCGCGCCCCGCGGGGTGGCGGCGCCTCGGCCACCTCCTCCAGCCCCGCGAACCGTGCCCCACGCGGCCGCGGGCGTGGCGCGGGGGCCGGGGCCGGGGCCGGGACCGCGGTGGGCCGTTCGGGGGCTGGAGCCCGCGCGTCGGCCCCGGACCCGGCCTCGGCGGGCGTACCGACGGACGGCACGTCATGCGAGCCGGAGCGCCCGGAGGCCGCACGCCGTGGGAGAGCCGCCAGGCGGGCGCGGAGCTCGTCGCAGCGGGCCGTCGCGCGCTGGTGGTCGTCATGGGCCCAGGCGAGGTCCGCGGTGAGGGGTGTGCGGTCGGCCGCGCCGCCGGCGGACCGTACGGCCGTCTCGAGGTCGCGTTCGCGCGCCGCGGCGTAACGCTGTTCGCGGAGCATCACGTCGAGGCGGTCCTGAAGGGCCTCGCGGGCGCCCGGCCCGGCGTCGTGGGCCGCCACGGAGGCACGGTAGAGAGAGGCAGCGCGGGCCGCGGCCTCCTGGGCGACCTCGGGGCCGCCCTGTGCGGAGAGGTCCTGGAGGAGGGCCTGGACGACATCCCAGGGCGGAATCTCGTGGCCGTCCAGGCAGGCTTGCAGACCGTCGGGGTCGCGCTGCGCGAAGACGCCGTACCAGCCCGCCCCCGGGTCCAGCCGTCTCGTCAGGGCACGCAGATACCGCGCGAACTCCTCAACCGCTTCGGGGAGTTGCTCACCTGCCATCACCACCCTCGCATTGGACACCCGGCGTGTTACGAATCCGGTTACGAACGCGCTACAGGCGCTTTTCCGGCCCCTCACACGACAGGCAAACTTGCAAGCGCGCCTTCCACGGCACGGACCTCGACCTCCGGCTGCGCCGCCGCGGGGTGACGCAGGTGGTACTGGGGGGCGTCGCGACCAGCATCGGGGTGGAGTCGACGGCCCGTTCCGCATACGAGCACGGCTATCACGTGACCCTCGCGACCGACGCCATGACCGACATGGACGCCGAAGCGCACCGCAACAGCGTCGAGAAGACCTTCCCGCGGCTCGGGGAGGCCGACTCGACCGACGCGATCCTCGCCCTGCTCGGCTGAGCCCAGCAGGGCGAGTCACGTCCCGGTGGGCCGCGTCAGCCCGCCGGGCTGACCACCATCGCCGAGCCGCCGCCCCGCCGTGCCTTCTCGGCCGCCGCCAGCCACCGTCCGCCGGACAGCCGCTGCACGCCCGTGGCGGCCCCGATCTCGGGGTTCTGCTTGAAGGAGTGGCCGAGCGCCTCCAGACGGGCCCGCTGCGGGCCGTTCCACAGCCCCGGTTCCAGCTCCGTCTGGGCGGCGTTGCGCTGGCTGGCGCGCGGCGCGGCGATCGCGTCGACCAGCGGCATGCCCCGCTCGAGGTGGTTCAGGAGGGTCTGCAGCACGGTCGTGATGATGGTCGCGCCGCCCGGTGAGCCCAGCGCCAGCACCGGCTGACGGCCGTCGAGCACGATCGTCGGCGACATCGATGAACGCGGCCGCTTCCCCGGGCCCGGCAGGTTCGGGTCGTGGACGGCGGGGTCGGCGGGCGCGAAGGAGAAGTCGGTCAGCTCGTTGTTCAGCAGAAAGCCCCGGCCGGGCACGGTGATACCGCTGCCGCCGGTCTGCTCGATGGTGAGGGTGTAGGCGACGACGTTGCCCCACTTGTCGGCGACCGTGAGATGGGTGGTGTTCTCGCCCTCGTAGGTCGTCGGGGCGGCGTGGCCACGCGTGTCGCAGGAACCGGGCTTCGCCGGGTGGGTCGGGTCGCCGGGCGCGACGGGGCTCTTCAGCACCGCGTCGCCCTTGATCAGGCAGGCGCGGGAGTCGGCGAACCGCTGTGAGGTGAGGCCCTTGGTGGGCACGTCCTCAGCGGCGGGGTCACCGACCCACCGGCCCCGGTCGGCGAAGGCGATCCGGCTGGCCTCGATGTAACGGTGCAGATAGTCGCGCTCGCTGAGCTTGGAGAGGTCGGTCTTCTCCAGCATGTTGAGCGCCTGGGCGACGGTCGTGCCGCCGGAGGACGAGGGCGCCATGCCGTAGACGTCCAGCCCCCGGTAGGAGGTACGGGTCGGGGCCTGCCGCTTGGTGGCGTACCCGCGCAGGTCCTGGGCCGTCAGATCGCCGGCCCGTACGGTGCGCTGGGCCTTGGGATCGACGGGGGGCTTGCGCACGGTCGAGACGATGTCACGGCCGAGCTCGCCCTTGTAGACGGCGCCGACGCCCTTCTTGGCCAGCAGCGCGTAGGTCCGGGCGAGATCCGGATTGGTGAAGGTGGATCCCTCGACCGGGAGTTGACCACCGGGAAGGAAGAGCTTCGCGGTGGCCGGGAAGTCCTTGAAGCGGTCCTGGTTGTCGGCGGTCTGCTGACGGAAGGTGGAGTCGACCGTAAAGCCGTCACGAGCCAGCCGCTCGGCGGGCTTCAGCACCTGCGCCAGCGAGCGGCTGCCCCAGGTGTGGAGGGCGTCGTCCCAGGTGGCGGGGGTGCCGGGGGTGCCCACGCTGAGCCCGCTGGTGACGGCGTCCGCGAACGGCAGCGGCTTGCCGTCCTTGCCGAGGAACAGGTTCTGGTCCGCGCTGCGGGGTGCGGTCTCGCGGCCGTCCAGCGTATACACCTTGTGGTGCTTGGCGTTGTAGTAGACGAAGTACCCGCCGCCGCCGACGCCCGCCGAGTACGGCTCGGTGACCCCGAGCGCGGCGGCTGTCGCGACCGCCGCGTCCACCGCGTTGCCGCCATGACGCAGGACGTCGATCCCGGCCGCCGAGGCGTCGGCGTCCACGCTGGAGACCGCGCCGCCGTATCCGACAGCCACGGGGGTCTTGGCAGGCACGGCGGGGGCGGATACCCCGGCGGCATCGGCCGGGGCGACCCCGAGCACGGCGACCATCCCGGCCGCGGCGGCGAACGCGGGCAGTCGGCGCCGTACGGCCGGCGCGGTGGATGTGGACGTGGTTGCCGATGCGGCCGGTCGTGCGGCGTGGCCCATCCGTACCTCCAAGCTGACGACAGGTGGCGGAGCCTACCGGTGCCCTTCATGCCCACGACAGGGGTGAAACGAACCGTTCATCCATACGCTCGAATACCCACCTGGTGGACGGCTACGATGCGCGGCCATGACAGACACGCTGCAGGATCTGATCGCCGCCGCGGCGGCCCTGGTCGTGGGCCTGGCCGCCGGCTGGGCCGTCCACTCGGCGGCCGCGGGCCGCAAGCGCGCCCGCGAGCAGCGCTTCTTCGGTCTGCCGGACGGTTCGGAATGTGTGCTGGTCACCCACCGGGACAGCACCTCGGCACACTGGAGCATCCCGCGCCATGACGCGCTGGCGCTGCTCGGGCTGGCCTCCGTCGTGGAGAACTGCGGAGCGCATGCGGAGGTCGCCCCGCACGACACGGGGCTGCAGGGCTTCGGCGCGCGGACGGAGTTCTGCGTGGGCGACCCGACCGCGCACCGCCGGCTCGCCGCCCACATGACGAACCTGCTGCCGGGCGTCACCGTGCACCCGGGCGACGAGTCCGGGACGGACCGGGGCACGTTCACCATCGGCGGTACGGACTACCGCCCGGAGCCGGGCGCGGTCGAGCATGTGCTGCTGGCCCGGCTGACGGCGGGCGACGGCCGCCCCGTCTTCCTGGCCGCCGGCCAGCGTCCGGTCACCCATCGCGCCGCCATCCGCCATCTCGTCCGCAACCGAGCCCGTTTCGCCCGCAAGTACGGCGCGCAGGGCTCCTTCTGTCTGCTGCTGAAGGTGGTCAACTCCCAGGCGTACGGCCCCGATCTGGTCGAGGTTGTCGCGGATGTGACCAAGCCCGCGACCACCGCGACCGGTTCGTCCACCGGGACCGCCCGGCTGCGCACAACAGCCAAGGACGACTGAGGTCAACGGCCGAGGTCAGGGGGACGGGGCCGGACCCGTGGGGGGTCCGGCCCCGGGGCAGCGCCCCAGGCCGGGCCGGCCCCGGCAGCCGACGTCGGCCCTTATCGTTACCCATGCGTAACTTACCGCCCTATTACCAACGGTAAACACCCGAGTTACCGTCAGGTCACTCAGTACCGGTGCTCCCAGCCCCCCACGGCATTCCCCCTCAGGAGCGACAGTGACCCCTGCCCGCAGAGTCCTGCGCGCGACGACCGCCGCCACCGTCTCGGTGACCGTGCTGGCCGGTGCGGCCTTCGGCCTCGCCCCCTGCGCACAGGCCGGGACGCCGGCGCTGAAGACCGCCGCCGCCGCCACCGCCGCCGGAACCTCCGTACGCTTCGTCGACATCCCCGGCGCCGGCGGGATCACTCTGGCCGCCAATGTCGTCGCACCGGCGGACGCCGGCGGATCCGGCCGCCATCCCCTCATCGTGCTGCCCACCAGCTGGGGTCTTCCCCAGGTCGAATATCTCGCCCAGGCCAAGAAGCTCGCCGAGTCCGGCTACGTCGTGGTCAGTTACAACCCCCGTGGCTTCTGGCAGTCCGGCGGACGGATCGAGACGGCCGGGCCGCCCGATGTCGCCGATGTCTCCAAGGTGATCGACTGGGCGCTCGCCCACACCGCCGCCGACCCCGACCACATCGGCATCACCGGACTCTCGTACGGCGCCGGGATCAGCCTGCTCGCGGCCGGTTCCGACAAGCGGATCAAGGCCGTTGTCGCGATGAGCGGCTGGGCGGATCTGAACGACTCGATCTACAGCGGCCGCACCCCGCACGCCCAGGCCGCCGGGCTGCTCGGCGCGGCCGGGGCGGTGACCGGGCGGCCGAGCGAGGAGTTCAAGCAGACCATCAAGGATTTCCTCGGCTCCAACCTGGCCAAGGAAAAGGAGTTCATCGCCTGGGGCAAGAAGCGGTCACCCGCCACCTACCTCGACAAGATCAATGCCAATGGCGCGGCCATCATGATGGGCAACTCGTGGGGCGACTCGGTCTTCCCGGCCAATCAGTCCGCCGCCTTCTACGACAAGCTGACCGGCCCCAAGCGGCTGGAGCTGCGGCCCGGCGACCATGCCACCGCCGAGTTCGGCGGACTGCTGGGCCTGCCGAACGACACCTGGGCGCACGCCCGCCGCTGGCTCGACCGCTATCTCAAGGGCGAACGCAACGGCATCGACGCCGAGCAGCCGGTGCAGCTGCTGTCCCGTACGGGGGATGGCGACCACTACGAGGGCTACCCCAGCTGGTCGGAGGTGCCCTCCGCGCACCGCCGGATCCCGCTCGAGGGGACCCAGCGGATCACCGCGAACATCGACTCCGGCGCCGACGGCGGAATCGCCCTGCTGACGGGCCTCCTCGACCAGTTCTTGAAGATCCCGCCGCTGGTCTCGGTGCCACTGCTGCCGCGCTGGTTCGCGGCCGTCTGGCAGACCGAGGCTTACGACCGTGAGCAGCGCATCCGTGGCACCGTCAAGCTGCACACCACCGTGACCAGCGACAAGTCCAGCGGTACGGCGGTCGCCTACCTCTATGACGTCGGCCCGCTGGGGATCGGGAAGCTCATCACCAACGCCCCCGTCACCTTCCACGACCGCACCCCGGGCATGCCCTTCGGCGTGGATCTGGACCTGTTCTCGACGGCGTATGACGTCCCGGCCGGACACCGGCTCGCGCTGGTCGTCGACACGGTCGACCCGCTCTACATCGAACAGAACCCGGGCGGCGCCCATCTCACGTTCTCCTCCCCGGACGCGGACCCGTCGTATCTGTCGGTCCCGCTCCGCGACAAGGCCGGGGACTAAGCGGTTACGGCGAAGTCAAGTGCTGATCCTTCTCGGCGTCCAAGCCCTCGGCCAGGCCGAACGGCGAGGGATCAGCGGCGAACTTCACCGCATCCGCTTAGGGGCCCGGTCACCGGCCCGCCCGTCAGCCGCGGGTGTCCCCCGGCATGGGCGCGGCCGGTTCGGGTGCGGCGACCTGCGCCTGACCCGTCTTCACGTTGCGGCGCTCCCGCTTGGCGACCCAGTGGGCGAACCAGGACAGCAGCATGCACATCCCGATGTAGACCGGTGAGATCACCATGACCACCGGGATGAAGGGCAGGTCGTAGTCGAGATTGGAGGCGATCAGCTTTCCGGCGTGCAGAAACTCCTCATAGGTGATCAGAAAGCCCAGCGAGGTGTCCTTGAGGGCCACCACCAGCTGGCTGATGATGGCCGGCAGCATGGCCCGCAGCCCCTGCGGAACCAGCACATACGCCATGACCTGGGTCTTGCGCATGCCCAGCGAGTAGGCCGCCTCGCGCTGTCCGCGGTCCACCGCGCCCACGCCCGCGCGGAACACCTCGGCGAGCACCGAGCCGTTGTAGAGGGTCAGTCCGGCGACGAGGGCGGGCAGCGGCTGTACCTTCAGCGCCACGAAGATGAAGAAGATCATCACCAGGACGGGCATCGCGCGGAAGAACTCCACCACCAGCGTGGCCAGCCAGCGCACCGGGCCGTGGTCCGAGAGCCGCCCGGTGGCGAGCACTCCCCCGAGCGCGAGCGAGAGGACCGCGGCCAGGCCGAACGCCTTGAGGGTGTTGGCGAGTCCGCGCAGCAGCAACAGCTGGATGCCCTTGTACTCGAACGGCATCCACTTCTGGTAGGTGAACTGGCCCGTCTCGACAAGGAGATGGACGATCCAGGCCAGCAGCGCCAGGAGTACGGCCGCCGAGAGCAGTCCGTAGACCCGGTGGCGGCGGCGGGTGCCGGGCCCGGGGGCGTCGTAGAGGGCGGTCTTGGTGGTGGCGGTCATCGCGGCACTCCCCAGCGCCTCTCCAGGACGGCGAAGATCGCGCTGATGGTCAGCGTCACGATCAGATAGCCGGCGGCGATCCAGACGAAGGTCCAGATGATGCTGTAGCCCATCTCATTGAGCGGTTTGTAGGTGCCGAGCAGCTCGGTGACGCTGAACGACCCGGCGATGGCCGAGTTCTTGGCGAGCGCGATCAGCGTCGAGCCGATCGGCGGAATGACCGAGCGGAACGCCTGCGGCAGGACGACCGTGCCCAGCGTCTGCTCGAAGGACATGCCCAGGCTGCGCGCGGCCTCGCCCTGTCCGACCGGCACCGTGTTGATGCCCGAGCGCACCGCCTCGCAGATGAAGGCCGAGGTGTAGCAGCCGAGTGCGAGCACCGCGAAGGTGGTGAACGGCAGCACGAGCCCGAAGCGCGGCAGCCCGAGCATCACCGCGAAGAAGAGCAGCGTCAGCGGCGTATTGCGGAGCACCGTCACCCAGGTGGTGCCGAAGGCCCGGAGCGAGGCGACGGGCGCCACCCGGAAAGCGGCCATCAGGACACCGACCACGAGCGCGAGCAGCGAGGCGTACGCGGTCAGCTCGACGGTGCCGAGGAAGCCCCTGCCGTAGAGCGAGAAGTTCTTGGTGAGCACGTCCATGGGGTGGCCTCAACCCGTTTGGTAGCGGTCGATGGGGGGAGGTTTGGGAGCGGGGACGCCGGAAAGGCCGAGGGTCGCGTTGTACGCCTTCTTCCAGTCGCCGTTGCGCTCGTGGGTCTGGATGGCGTCGTCCAGCGCGAAGCGGAGCGCGTTGTCGCGCTTGGGCACGCCGATGCCGTACGGCTCCTTGGAGAAGGGTCTGCCCACCACCTTCAGCTCCTCGGGCGCCTTGGCCGCGTAGCCGAGCAGGATGACGTTGTCGGTGGTGACCGCGTCCACCTGGAAGGTGAGCAGATTGTCGACGCACACCGAGTAGGTGTCGTACGCGACCGCGCGAGCCTTGGGGTAGTCGGACTCGATGCGCTGCAGCGGAGTCGATCCGGCCACCGAGCACACCGTCTTTCCCGCCAGATCCCGCGGGCCGTGGATGTCGTTCTCGTCCGTGCGCACCAGCAGCGCCTGGCCGGCCATGTAGTAGGGACCGGCGAAGCCGACCTGGCGCTTGCGCAGCGCGTTGATGGTGTAGGTGCCGACGTAGTAGTCGATCTGGCCGTTCTGGAGCGCGGTCTCGCGGTTGGCGGACGCGATGGTCCGGAATCTGATGGCGCTCGGCTTGAAGCCGAGGGAGGCCGCCATCATCTTGGCGATCTCGATGTCGAAGCCGGAGTAGCGTCCGGTGGCCGGATCCTTCTCGCCCAGATAGGGCTGGTCCTCCTTGACCCCGACGGTGAGATGGCCGCGGCGCTCGGCCCGTCGCCAGGTGGGCGAGGAGGGCAGCCGGAAGCCGGTCGCCACCTGGTAGGTGGGCAGCTTCTCCGGCTTGGGCCCCTTGGCGGGCGGGCTGCCCTCCTTGCCGCAGCCGCCTGCCGCGGGCAGCAGGGCCAGGGCGAGCACCAGGGCGGCGAGCGCGCGGCGCGAACGCCCGGGGGCGCGGCGGTGGGGTCTCATGTCCGTCACCACCCGGCTCAGTGCTTGAGGATCTTGGACAGGAAGTCCCGGGCCCGGCTGGACTCCGGCGCCTTGAAGAACTCCTCCGGCGGCCGGTCCTCGACGATCCGCCCGTCGGCCATGAAGACCACCCGGTTGGCGGCGGAGCGCGCGAAACCCATCTCGTGGGTGACGACGACCATCGTCATGCCGTCCCGGGCTAGTTGGCGCATGACCTCCAGCACCTCGTTGATCATCTCCGGGTCGAGCGCCGAGGTCGGCTCGTCGAAGAGCATCACCTTGGGGTCCATGGCCAGGGCGCGGGCGATGGCCACGCGCTGCTGCTGGCCGCCGGAGAGCTGGCCGGGGTACTTGTCCGCCTGGTCGGCGAGTCCGACGCGGTCCAGGAGCTCGCGGGCGCGCCGCTCGGCGTCGCGTTTCCCGCGTTTGCGGACCTTCGTCTGAGCGAGCATCAGATTGTCCAGCACCGTCCGGTGCGCGAACAGATTGAACGACTGGAAGACCATGCCGACCTCGGCGCGCAGCTGCGCCAGCTCCTTGCCCTCCTGGGGCAGCGGCCGGCCGCCGAAGGCGATGGAGCCGGAGTCGATGGTCTCCAGGCGGTTGATGGTCCGGATCAGGGTCGACTTGCCGCCACCGGAGGGGCCGATGACCACCACCACCTCACCGCGGCCGACGGTGAGGTCGATGTCCTCCAGGACGTGCAGCGCGCCGAAGTACTTGTTGACGTCGCGCAGCTCGATCAACGGCTCACCGACGGCCATACTCGGCCCCACCCACTTTCCGCTGTGTCCCGGTCAGCGCAAGCTATCCAGACAAAAGCGGCACTTCATCGAGGACACGCATCGACGGGCGGATAATCCCCGATAGGAGTGGGGCGAGCCGGCCTCGCCGTGTCCCGGCGAGGCTATGTCTCGGCGACCTCCGCGTACAGCCGGAACAGTTCGGGGGCGCCGTCGGCCGCCCACTGATGGCCCGCCTCCACCACATCGACCTCCCGCCCGGAGCCGAGCCGGACGACGGGCCGGCCGTTCGGCCACACCTGCCAGACGGCGCCGGGGACGGTACGGACGATGACCGTGCCCAGATAGAGACCGGCGTCGTTACCGAGCCAGGGCAGCTCTTCCGGGTCGTCGCGCCAGCGCGGCACCAACTGGTCCAGGGCCTCCAGGGAGGCCGCCGAGTCATCGAGCCCGACGCCCGCGGCGGCGGCCCGCGCACGCAGCAGCTCGCACTCCGAGAGCAGTTGCGCCACGCCCTGCGGATCCTCCTCTTGGGCGCTCATCAAGGCCGTACCGGAGGCCGGACCGCGTCGCTTGCGCCAGTTGTCCAAGAAGGGGATGTTCATACCACTCAGCCTCGCATCAAGGACACGGGCGCACCACAGGGCGCGCGGTAAGGGGCGTGACCCGATGATTGTCTTGACGCCACCCGCCCGCCTCCCTACGTTCGTCCCGCACCTGTCGAATCGCCAAGGGGGCGCGTCGCTGTCGTAAGGGAGAGCGCGCAGGCCCCGAGGAACGAGGGGCCGAGCACGGTCGACCGTCGGCAAGGGCCCCTCCCAGCGGTGGCTGGGGGAGGCTGAGGTGCCCCGGCGGCGAACCGAGTCCTGGAGACGGTCGGGTTGGTTGCGAGAGGGGACAGTCATGCGCGTCGGCAGACGGTGGACAGCAGCCGGGACCATCGCGGGAGGTTTCTCCCTCGTCCTGTTCGCCTCGCCCGCCGCCGTGCGGGCCGAGCCGACCGTCCATCAGCCGCTCCCTCTGGAGCGGCTTTTCGACAACCGGGCGGTCAGCGACGACGCCAGGCCCGGCGACGCGGACTTCGACGGTGCGGGCAGCTCGCTCTCCGCACAGGACCTCAGCGCCGCCGGCTGGACCCCGGGGCGCGTCATCGCCCTCGACGCGGCACGGCTGACGTGGCCTCGGACCACCGCGGACGCGGAGCGGGGCGCCCCCGACAATGTGATCGCCGACGGGCAGTCAGTGCGGCTGCGCGGGCGCGGGGACGGGCTGACCTTCCTCGTCGCGAGCAGTTCGCCGGACGGGCCCGGCGCCGGGGTGAGCGGCACCGGCACGGTGCGCTACCGGGACGGGTCGAGCAGTACGTACACGCTGAGCGCGCCCGACTGGCGCGCCGGCCCCGCCGCCTCCAGGGCGGTCACCCTGCCCCACCGCAACACCCCCGACGGCCCGCGCCAGGAGCCGGCGCGGCTGTACGCGGTGACGGTGCCGGTGGAGCACGGCCGTGAGATCGCCTCGGTGGCGCTGCCGAAGGACCCGGGCCCGGCGGCCGACCTCCATGTCTTCGCCGCCTCGGTGAAGCGGTCCACGCCCGGCTGGACCGGCAGCTGGTCGGCGAGCACCGCCGGATACACCAAGGCCGGACCGTGGACCGACCAGACGCTGCGGCTGGTGGTGCACACCAGCACGGGCGGCCCGAGGGCCCGGATCCGGCTGGAGAACACCTTCGCCGCGGCCCCCGTGGAAATCGGCCGTGCGACGGTCGCCCTCCAGGCGGACGGCGCGGCGGCGCACGGCGCGCCGGTCCCGCTGACCTTCGGCGGCCGGTCCGGGACCTCGATCCCGGCGGGGACGCAGGCGTTCAGCGATCCGGTGGCCCTCGACCATGGACGCAGCGCGGTTCCAGCCGACGCCAATCTGCTGGTCAGCATCCATCTGCCGGGCACGGTCAGCGCGGTGCCGGTGCACAGCCAGGCCACCCAGCGCTCGTATCTCAGCGCCCCGGGCAGCGGTGACCGTTCGGGCGATTCCGGCGGTGAGAGCTATACCGGCGCCCTCACCACCTGGCCGTTTCTGACCGGGGTCGACGTCCAGGGCGGACCGGGTTCGGTCGTGACGCTCGGCGATTCGATCACGGACGGCACCAAGTCGACCGACGGCGCCAACCGCCGCTGGCCCGATGTCCTCGCGCGCCGGCTGCGCGCCCAGTCCGAGGTGCCCGCGTACGGAGTCCTCAACCAGGGGATCTCCGCCAACCGCGTGGTGACCGACGTCTATCCCGGCGAGGGGGTCAACACGAACACCAGCGGGGTGAGCGCGCTCAGCCGGCTGGAGCGGGATGTCCTCGCCCAGACCGGGACCCGTACGGTCGTCGTCTTCCAGGGCATCAACGACCTCCGCTGGGGCACCCCGGCCGAGGACGTCATCGAGGGGCTGCGCACCATCGCGGCGCGGGCGCATGCCCGTGGGCTGCGGGTGCTCGGGGCGACCATCGCCCCCTGCGAGGGCGAGTCGCGGTGCACCGCGGACGCGGACGCGCGGCGCGGTGCGGTCAACGCCTTCGTACGGGACAGCGGCGGGGTGTTCGACGCGGTACTGGACTTCGACGCCGTGGTGCGGGACCCGGACCACCCGTCACGGATCCTGCCCGCGTACGACAGCGGTGACCATCTGCACCCGGGCGACGCGGGGTTGGAGGCGCTGGCGCGCTCGATCGACCTGCGGCAGCTGACGGGGTGACCCGGGCCGGCGCCCGGGCGCGCCCCGGGCGCCGCCCGCGCGGTCACACCTCCAGGTCCACGACCACCGGGGCATGGTCGGAGGCACCCTTGCCCTTGCGCTCCTCGCGGTCGACGTACGCGTCGCCCACGGCCTTCTCGAACGCCTCGTTGCCGTAGACCAGGTCGATGCGCATGCCCCGGTTCTTGGGGAAGCACAGCTCCCGGTAGTCCCAGTAGGTGAAGGGGTGGTCGTACTTCAGGGGGCGCGGCACCACGTCCGACAGCCCCTCCCCGCGCAGCGCGGCCAGCGCCTCGCGCTCCAGGTCGGTCACATGGGTGAGGCCGTCGAAGCGGGCGCGGTCCCACACGTCCTCATCGGTGGGGGCCACGTTGAAGTCGCCGAGAACGGCGAAGGGGCGGGAGGCGGTCGCGTCGGTGGCGACGGCCCGGCGCAGGGCCTCCAGCCAGCGCAGCTTGTACTCGTAGTGGGGGTGGCCGATCTCACGGCCGTTGGGCACATAGACCGACCAGAGGCGGACGGGGCCGCAGGTGGCCCCTATCGCGCGCGGCTCCTGCTCGCCCTCGTACTCGGGGCCGCCGGGCAGGCCGAGGGTGATGTCGTCGAGGCCCACCCGGGAGATCACAGCCACCCCGTTCCACCTGCCGTTGGCGTTGACCGCGGCGTCATAGCCGAGCTCGCGCAGCGGCTCGTAGGGGAAGGCTGACTCGGCGCACTTGGTCTCCTGGACGCACAGCACGTCCGTACCGCTGCTCTCCAGCCAGGCGAGCAGTCGGGGCAGCCGGGCGGTGATCGAATTGACGTTCCAGGTGGCGATGCGCATAGGGGTCAACTTACATCCCGGGTCCGACAGCCGCCCCGGCCCGGCTGCTCCTCACCCGGTCCTCGCCCGGCGGTCCTCAGAGCGTGAGGCTCTCGCCCGGCGTCAGCCGCACATGCTCGGCGCCGCCGGTGCCCGGGCCCTGGGGGCCGAGCAGGCGGTCGTAGACCAGGGGCGCGACGTCGGACAGCAGGGCGTCGTGGACGTCGACCGCGCGGCGCGGCCCGACGGCCCGGACGTAGTCGAGGATCTCGGCGAACTTGTTCCAGGGGGCGTGCACCGGCAGCAGCAGCGTCTCCACCCGGCGCCCCTCGGGCACCGTGAGCGCGTCGCCGGGGTGGAAGACCGCACCGCCGTCCACCACATATCCGACATTGGTGATCCGCGGGATGTCGGGGTGGATGACGGCGTGCAGCTGGCCGTGCACCTCGATGTCGAATCCCGCCGCGGTGAAGGTGTCGCCCTCACCCACGGTGTGCACCCGGCCGGGGAAGGCTGCCGAGATCTGTTCGGCGACGCTGGCGAGCGTCCAGATGTGGGCGCCGGGGTTGGCCTCGAGCGCCGTCCGCAGCCGCTCCTCGTCGAAGTGGTCGGCGTGCTCGTGGGTGACCAGGATCGCCTCCGCGCCGACCGCGGCGTCCGCTTCGCTGAAGGCCCCGGGGTCGATGACGAGCTGCTGCCCGTCCTTCTCCAGCCGGACGCAGGCGTGGCCCTTCTTGGTGAGCTTCATGGGGATCATTGTGCTCCCGCGGTCCCCAGATACCGCGCTATCCGGTCACCGCGCCGCCCCGCCGTGCTACTCGGGGCTGGTCTCCTCGCGGATGACGCGCTGGGCCACCGCGAACGCGGAGTTGGCGGTGGGCACCCCGCAGTAGACGCCGGTGTGCAGCAGCACTTCCTTGATCTCGGCGGGGGTCAGGCCGTTGCGCAGCGCGGCCCGGGTGTGGAAGGCGAGTTCGTCGAGGTGGCCGCGGGCGGCGAGAGCGGTGAGGGTGATCACGCTGCGGGTGCGCCGGTCGATACCGGGCCGGGTCCACACCTCGCCCCACGCATAGCGGGTGATGAAGTCCTGGAAGTCGCCGGTGAACTCGTCGGCCAGGGACTCCGCGCGGTCCACATGGGCGTCGCCGAGCACCTCACGGCGCACCTTGATCCCCTGGTCGTAGGCGTCGGAGCGGGCGTCGGCCCGCGCGTCGGGCTGCGGGGCGAAGCCGATCTCGCCGACCGGGCCGGCGTACGCCGGGGCGCTGAGCACGGGCTTCACCGGGGGCGCGGGGATCGCCGTCATGCCGGTGGGGTGGTCCGAGGACTGCCAGGAGGTGGAGAAGTGGCGCACCAGCAGATCGGTGACGGCCATCGGCTGTTCCACGGGTGCCAGATGGGAGGTGCCGGGGACGAGGGCGAGCCGTGCGTCGGGGATGCCGGCGACCAGGACGCGGGCGTCGGCGGCCGGGGTGACCTGGTCGTCCGCGCCGACCAGCACCAGGGTGGGGACGCCGATCCGGCCGAGCTCGGCGTGGATGTCGAAGCCGGCGAGGGCCTCACAGGCGGCGATGTAGCAGCCGGGGTCGGTCGTACGGACCATCTGGACGGCCCAGTCCACGATGGCGGGCTGGGCGGCGGCGAAGGCGGGGGTGAACCAGCGCTCGGGGGTGGCGCGGGCGATCGGGTCCAGTCCGTTGGTGCGGACGACGACGCCGCGCTGCCGGAAGGAGTCGGCGGTGCCGAAGCGCGGGGAGGCGGAGACGAGGGCCAGTGAGCCCACTCTGCCGGAATGTCTCAGGGCGAGTTCGGCGCCGATGGCCGCGCCGATCGAGCAGCCCGCGTAGCCGAAGCGGTCGATGCCCAGCATGTCGAGGGTGGCCAGCAGCCGGCCCGCGAGGTCGGCGATGGAGGGGGCGGGGTGGGCGGGCGAGCCGCCGTGGCCGGGCAGGTCGAAGCGGAGGACGCGCCAGTGGCGGGACAGCTCGGGTATCTGGCGGTCCCACATGTGCCATGTGGTACCCAGGGAGGGACCCAGGATCAGGACCGGGGCGTCTTCTGGCCCGTCGAAGCGGTATTGCAGGGTGTTCGGTGGTGTCTCGCTCACCCGTCAGACCCTCTCATCTCTCCCGAGACATCACATCGCCGGTCCCAACCTAAGGGCTCTTGCCCCTCTCACTACGACAGGCCCGGCACTGCCGGCACCCTCGGGGGTCCAGGTACGTGTTCTCCGGCGTGTACCCGTGACTGTGTCGACAGTCGGTCCTCCGGGAGCGTGACCTCGCCCAGTCCCGGTGATGAAGAGCTTCCTCACGCGTCACCGCTTCCAGGTGATGCGGGGGGCGGGCAACGCCGGTGCCAGCACCGCCGCCGACCACATCACCGTTCTGGACGCGGCCCTGGCCCAGATCCCCGACGCACACCGCCACGGCACTAAACTCCTCATCCGCACCGACAGCGCCGGAGGCGCCAAGGCGTTCTCGCACCACATACGTGCCCTGCGCTCCCGCGGGATCCGTACCTTCTTCCCGGTCGGGTATCCCGTCACCGAGCCGGTCCGCCGCGCGATCCGCCATCTGCCCGAGCACCTCTGGCACCCCGCGCTCGAGCAGGACGGCGACCTGCGCCATGGTGCGCAGGTCGCCGAGCTGACCGGCATCTACCAATCCACCAGCGCCACCGGGTCCACCGTCAGCGTCATGGTCGAGCGCTCTCCTACGGTCAACGACTACTTCCGAGTCCCCGCCCGCGCCGTGGTCACCTACGACCTCCCCTAACATGCACGGTGGAAGGTTGCCGGTCTACTGCCAGTCCCTCCGGTCGACCAGCACGAGTAGAGAAGCCCACTGGGCTGACTGATTCAAGTGCCATGGGCTTGTGTCGTCGTACATCCCATCATTCCCGCGTTGCGCTGGATGGAAGACCATGGTGGGCCGTTGGCGTCCTCGGACCAGTCACTTCGGCGCCGCGTCCTTGCAGCTCTCCGTAGTCTTCATTACGTTGAAGATCACCGGGAATTTGGTGATCTGCTGGTTCGGGCCCGGCTGGGAGTTGCAGATCTTCCACGCAGCCGGGTCGTCCACTGGACGGCCTTGTCCGCTCGCGTCCTTGAATGTCATGTCGAGTTCGGAGCTCATCTGCTCGTACGCGCGCCCGGCGTTGCCACCGATGACGTCGGGCACGGTGGCGGCGACAGGCGCACGGTCTGCCGGACGACGCGTCTCGGCAGGCCCCGAGCTTGGCGGGGTGTTCGCCGAGACATCAGGCACGGACGACGCGCCGCAGGCGGCAACTGAGGCCAGGAGGGTGGCGGCGAGGGCGGGTCTCAGAAGCTTGGTGACGGTCATATTTCCCCCGAGCGTGATGGCAGTGTGCAACAGTATTCACGGTGAGACAAAAGAAAGCATCGCTTTCTGGATCAACTCTGAGTTGGCAGCCCTGGAGGATCTTCGTCCAGGAGGCCAAGGAACAGGGCCGGCTCGGCGAGGTCTCCGCGATCGAGGCCAGTCTCCTCGCCGCTGGGCAGAAACTCGCCGCCATGCACGACCTCGAAGCCCGACACACCACCGTCCACTCGGCACGCCCGGCTATTCCGCGAGCACAAGTGATTCCTTGGTGATGAGTCGCGGCTGTCCCGTAACAGCGGTTCGCAGGCATCCCGGGCGTCCGTACAGGCGTGAACCGGTGCTGAGAGACTCCAGCTATGGGATCTTGGGGAACGTTGGGGCCGGCGCTGTTGTCTCTCGCCGGTGTTGCACTCGGGGCGGGCGGGTCGCTGTTTGGCCAGTACCTCGTGTCGCGAGCGAGCGCCCGACAGCTTGAGGTACAGGAATCAGCCGAGCACCGCGCGGAGCTCAAGGATGCGGTCCTGAAGTTCCTGAGTCTCGCCTCACAGTTGGAGAAGGCGGCGCTCACGCGTTCGGATGGTGGCGGCACTCTGGCCGGTGCCGAGCTCGGGCAGCTTGTCGATGACCTTTGGCTCGCGCAGGCGGAGATCGACCTGGCGGCCAGAAGTGAGCCCTTGCGGGGCGCTACCTATCGTTATGCGTTCCGCCTTGCTGAGGCGGCCCGAGGCGGGATAGCCGACGCGTCCGCCCTGCGTGGGCCGCAGGTGCAGTTCATGGATGCCGCGTATGACGACATGTGGCCCGGCCAGCGACGGGCAGCTGGGCACCCAGCCACACCTCAGTGAGACGATCTCGCTGTGGCTGGTGTGATCACGGCGTCGGAGCCGTCCTGGACAGCCCCGTTTACCGGGCTGAGCCCACATCAGTTCGGCAAGCTGATCACGCCGCTGCGGCGCGAGGGCGCGGACCCGGTGCGCAAAGGCCGACCGTGGAGTCTGCCGTTGGAGGACCGGGTGCTGCTGGTCGCCGCGTACTGGCGGACGAACCTCACCCTGCGGCAGCTCGCCCCGCTGTTCGGCATCTCGAAGTCGGCGGCCGACCGCATCATCGACCACTTCGGCCCGTCGCTCGCGCTCCAGCCGCGCAGGCGGTTCCGCAAGGACACCGTGCTGATCGCGGACGGAACCCTGGTGCCCACCCGTGACCACACGATCGCCGAGCAGTCGAAGAACTACATGCGGCCCGACTTCCAAGCCCGACAACGGATCTCGTTCTGGACGATCAGTTGACGAAGTCACCCCTCACAGGCCGCTCCGCCGGACCAGAGTTGAGTACGGGTGCTCATGCGCATCACCACCAGCCGCGGCACCCTGCACGCATGACCGACACCCTTTCAGCCCCGGAACGCCGGCGCCCCTGGTCGCACAGAACACGCCTGGGCGTGGACCTCGCCCTCGCGATCCCGCTGTTCCTGTTGGAGACCGCGTGGCTCGTGCTGGACTGGATATACGGCTTCGGCCTGGAGGTATGGGCAGCGCAAGGCGACCAAGCACGGATTGACGCGGCCAGCCTCGCGCACATCGGGCGGGTACAGATGCTGCTGATCGCCGTACTCATCCTGGCAGTGCTCGCGGGAATCTTCCGTGCCCGCTGGACGGTGACCACGCACCTGCTGGTCGCCCTCCTGGCAGGCGGAGGGCTGGCGGCTGCGCGGCAAGAGTGGGACAACAGCCACTCCTCGTCACCCGCTTGCATCCGCTACAGCGCGAACTGCTGAGACAGCCAGGCGCGGATCGTGCCACGTCGGAACCCGCAGGCTAGCCCGTGAGGAGATATCTACGAAGCCGACCGGAATGTGACCTTCGCGTTCTTGCAACCAGCAGCGACAGCGCGCCGGGCTTTCACCTCGGCTCGTCGACGGCTGCGCATCCGGGCGGCGGCTCCCCCGCCCGGCGGCTTCCGCCACGACGCACGCGCCTCCAACGAAAGCGCCCTGCACAGCACCCGCGCCGCAGCTCCCCCGTTATCTTTTTCGCGGTCCTGCAAGAGGGCCGCTGGCCTCCGTACTCGACCACCTCGCCTCGCCATCTGTCTGCCCGGCGAAGGACGCTGCCTCAGGGCCCTCTCAGCCCACTTGCTCCTGAGCGCCGAGGGCACTCGGGTCTCCACTACTGCGAACGCCGGAAAACACGACAGGGTGCACGAGATCTTCTCCGGCACCGGGCGAACGGTTCGGCCACGGAAGGTGGTACCGCTTTCACCACTCCCTGTTCCGGCCGCCGGCGTGATCCGATCGTGCTGAGGCACCCACTGCGGGTGTCCCGCTCCGTCGGGAAAAGGAGATCACACAGGCAATGGATCCCCCTGTCCCGCTCTCCGGGTACCGTCAGGGTATGAGTCATCCGCACCCCGAGCTGAAAACCGCCCCGCCCCTTCCCGAAGGAGGGCTGCGGGTCATCGCCCTGGGCGGCCTCGGTGAGATCGGCCGCAACATGACAGTCTTCGAGCACGCGGGCAAGCTGCTCATCGTCGACTGCGGCGTGCTGTTCCCCGAGGAGACCCAGCCCGGGGTGGACGTGATCCTGCCGGACTTCACCTCGATCCGGGGCCGGCTGGACGACATCGTGGCCGTGGTACTCACCCACGGCCACGAGGACCACATCGGCGGCGTGCCGTACCTGCTGCGCGAGCGGTCCGACATTCCCGTCGTCGGCTCCAAACTGACCCTGGCGTTCCTGGAGGCCAAGCTCAAGGAACACGGCATCCGGCCGCGCACGGTGCGCGTGCGCGAGGGCGACCGGCGTGGCCTCGGGCCCTTCGACTGCGAGTTCGTGGCGGTCAACCACTCCATCCCGGACGGCCTCGCGGTCGCGATCCGCACCGGTGCCGGGACGGTCCTGCACACCGGCGACTTCAAGATGGACCAGTTCCCTCTCGACGACCGCATCACCGATCTGCGCGCCTTCGCCCGTCTCGGCGAGGAGGGCGTGGACCTGTTCCTCACCGACTCCACCAACGCCGAAGTACCCGGCTTCACCACCTCCGAGCGTGAGCTGAACCCGGCGATCGAGCAGGTGATGCGCACCGCGCCGCGCCGGGTCATCGTCTCCAGCTTCGCCAGCCATGTGCACCGCATCCAGCAGGTCCTGGACGCCGCCCACCAGCACGGCCGCAAGGTCGCCTTCGTCGGCCGGTCGATGGTTCGCAACATGGGTATCGCCCGTGACCTGGGCTATCTGAAGGTCCCGTCCGGTCTGGTCCTGAGCACGAAGGAGCTGGAGAAGCTCCCGGACCACAAGATCACTCTGGTGTGCACCGGCTCCCAGGGCGAACCGATGGCCGCGCTGTCACGGATGGCCACCCGCGACCACGTGATCCGCATCGGCAAGGGCGACACCGTCCTGCTCGCCAGCTCCCTCATCCCCGGCAACGAGAACGCCATCTACCGGGTGATCAACGGACTCACCCGGTGGGGCGCCCACGTGGTCCACAAGGGCAACGCCAAGGTGCACGTCTCCGGGCACGCCAGCGCCGGCGAACTCGTCTACTGCTACAACATCGTCAAACCCCGCAACGTCATGCCCGTGCACGGCGAATGGCGCCACCTGCGCGCCAACGGTGACCTCGCCATCCGTACCGGTGTCGACCCCGACCGGGTCGTCATCGCCGAGGACGGCGTCGTCGTCGACCTCGTCGACGGGCGCGCGTCCATCACCGGCAAGGTCCCCGCCGGCAACGTCTACGTGGACGGCATGGAAGTCGGCGGCGCCACCGAAGCGTCCCTCAAGGACCGCCTCACCCTCGCCGCCGAAGGCGTGCTCACGGTGGTGGCGATCGTCGACGCAGACACCGGCGCGCTCGCCGAGGCCCCCGACTTCCTGGCCCGCGGTTTCGTTCACGACGACACCACCTTCGAGCCGGTCATCCCTGTGATCGAGAAGACCCTGTCCACCGCGGCCGAGGAAGGCGTCGGGGACGCGCACCAACTCGAACAACTCGTCGCCCGCGCCGTGGCGAACTGGGTGTTCCGCACCCACCGCCGCAAGCCCCTCATCATCCCCGTCATCATCGACGCCTGAGCCACAGCCCGGCAGCACGGTCCCCGTTCCGGTCGCGGCCCCGCCAGCATCGAGGTCGGGCACGGGAGTCAGCAGCCACCCCAGCAGGCCGGGGTGGCAACGCGCTCCACATGCTGAGTCATCGGGAACACATCCCGAGGACTGGAGGCGCGAAAACCCGCAGTTCGACGGGGGTTCTCCCACCTTGGGGGCGGTCTCTGGAGTGGCCGGAGCGTCAAATGAGCGTCACGATCACGCCAGACGACGGCGTGCAGGACCTCGGCCACCTGTTACCTGATCGTCCGCACCCGCGCGCTGCATCCCCGTGAGGCCGCTCGCACCCTCATCGTGGCGGTCGTCGACGCCCACCACGGCCACCTGAAGGACGACGCGACCGTCATGTGCCTGGACTGGCACGGCGTCGGCCACTCCCAGCGGGACGCCGACACCGGAGCCGACCTCGCCGACGCCTCCGCCCGGCGGACGGGGCGGACCTCGAAGCCGGCCATCTCGATGTGAAGGGCGTCGCAGGCATCGCAGTCGTCGCGGCTGCCCACTCCGATGGCTATGCGGCCACCGGCCATCTCCTCGGGCTGCTGGCCGCACTGCCGGCCCCCACAAGGCAGGAGAACGCTTCTGGTCGGACCTGTGGAGGTCTTCGGGCACCGCGTACCTGCTACCCGGCAACATCAAGGCTCTGGTGCTGCGCTCCCTGGCAGGAGAAGGAACCCCACTGGCCCGACAGATCCTCTCGGCCGTCGATGAGATGACCCCGCCCCAGCGCGTCGCAGCCGGGGAGGCGATCGGTCAGGCCCTCGCCGAGTCCGACCATCTGCCCGACCTCAAGACACAGGTCATCGGAGAGTTGTGGCTCCGAGATCTCGAACTCACCGCCTGGCGCGTTCTGCATGCGGACCGCAGATGGGACGATCCGGCTGGACGGCAAGCTTTCGTCGATGCCTGGACGAGCGCCTGACCGTCTGCTTCTCCAAGCTGCACGAACAGCCGCGCAGGACATGCAGCACCCGAACCCAACGACGCTTGAAGCGACAGAGGTCAGGAGTTCGGGGCCGAGGTCGCACCGGCCCCGCGCCTCGACGGATCAGGGGCCGCGCAGCAATGACTGCGCGGCCCCTGATCCTGTGCACGCCCGGCACGAGAGCAGGCGCCTTCGTCCGGTCGGGCGGCCCGGCCCGCACGGGCGGCGATCACAGGACGCGATGTGCGCGATCCCTCGCGCAGGTCTGCGAGGTCAGGCCAGGTTGATGTTCTCGGCCTGCGGACCCTTCTGGCCCTGGGTGACGTCGAACGTCACGGCCTGGCCCTCCTGGAGCTCACGAAAGCCTGTGGAGTTGATCGCGGAGTAGTGCGCGAAGACATCCGGGCCGCCGCCGTCCTGGGCGATGAAGCCGAAGCCCTTCTCCGCGTTGAACCACTTCACAGTTCCCGTAGCCATGTCTCATGCCTTCCAGTCGATGAACGCCTCCCACTCCATGTGGCAGACGGAGGTGATCGCCCTGGTCCCTGCGGCACAGCACAGCAAAACGCCCACACCCCAGGCGTGGGCAAGAGGGAATTCCGAACCACGACAGCTGACGCAGACGCTACACGCCCACACACCGCGTCACCATAGGAAATGGATCACGCCGCACACGAGACCGTGCGTGCGGTGCCCGCCGACGCCGACGGGCACGCTCATCTCATGCTGCTGCCGTTGGGTTCGCTGATTCGGCGGCGCGGCGATATTCGGCGTTGATGCGCTGGGCTTCCTCGAGCTGGTCTTCGAGGATGACGATCCGGCAGGCGGCCTCGATGGGGGTGCCCCGATCGACGAGTTCCCGGGCGCGGGCGGCCATGCGCAGTTGGTAGCGGGAGTAGCGGCGGTGGCCGCCTGCGGAGCGGAGTGGGGTGATGAGGCGGGCTTCGCCGATGGCGCGGAGGAAGCCCTGTGTGGTGCCGAGCATCTCGGCGGCCCGGCCCATGGTGTAGGCGGGGTAATCGTCGTCGTCGAGACGGCCGAACGTGTCGTCTGCTGTCATTGCACCTCTCTGTGGAACGCGCGGAGGGGCCCTGGCGCCGTACTGGCACCAGGGCCCCGAAGGAACTACTACACCATCTGCCGGCCCTGATACTGCACCGGCCCTCTGTTTCCGCAGACCCGACCGAGACACTGTCGGGGGCGCGGGGATCGCGGTTGCTTGACCGGAGACCACCTCACTATCGATGTCCTGCGGTACCCGGGTCCAAGACTTCCACCCGGGCGATCCTGATGGCGCTCGGCTCCTCCGTTCTTCCCTCTTGATCAACTACTCACTAACGGAAACTGCGAACTGCTGGTACCGCAAACTGCTGGTGGCCTTGAACAGCGCCACCCTTCGGCAGCCAGCCCCGTCGCCCGTCCTGCGTCTGCTCTGGCTTAGAACCCCACTGCCGAACCTCCCGGTGCGCGCGCCCGCAGCCGACGCCTTCACCGAGGTACTGCTCACTGACTTCACTGCTGGGTACTGCGAACTTTCACTTACGGGTACTGCCACTGCGGTACTGCTCACGGCGGCCCCTGATCACTGCGGGCCACCCGGTCCGGTCGTCAGTCCCGTCGCCGTCCTGCAACCGCTCTGGCTTCGGAACTCCACCACCGCACCGTCCTGCGAACTGCAACTGCGGTACTGCTGCCCGGCAGTTCATCTCTGCCGGGCCTCGCTCGATCTCGGCTACGAGAGAAAACATAGCCACACCGCCGCCCAATGTCTACCCCAGCCGACATAGATTTCCGCGCGCTCGAAGATGAGGTAATCCGCCTCGACGGGTCCATGGATGGTTCAAGCAGCTCCGAGGCTCCGTCCGGCGCTCACAGTGACCCACCGCCGCGCAGCACGTCGGGCTGAGCGTGACGTCGCCGACTGCGCCGCGGCTACCGTCGGCGGGCACCGGCCAACACCGCGTCTCGCGCAGAACACCACCGACCGGGACGGACGCTTCCAGCCGTGACGCCCCGCAGGTCGGCCGTTGACGGGCGCGGCACGGGGGTCTGCGCCGCCCTCGACGATCCCGGGATGATCGAGCAGCTCGTGGAAGTGTGCACGCGGGTGCCGCGATCCGCAGGTCGACCGGGCCTCCGCCGGCAAGACCGTGAGCGCCTTCCTTGCCTGGTAGCGTCACCGCTCAAGCAGCCGGATGGTCCGCGAATATGGTCCGCCTCATGTCACAGCCTGACGAGCTGCTCGTTGACGTCGCCGCCCTGGTGGAGTCCGACCAGAGCAATCAGACGTCCCTGACCGTGGTCACCGGTGGCGCTGTCATCACCGGTCGACTGGCTCTCGCAGCCACGCGGAGGCAGAGGGTGTCGGATGTGCTGACGGATTCCGCCCGCTTGGGCGAGTTCGCCGCCGTCTTCGACTCCCCCGCGAAGAAGGACGGGCCGCCCACGCATCTGCACTTCGATGTCACCCGGATCCTGCAGGGCACGCTGGGGATCCCGGAGACGGGTGGGATGTACCGGGTTGCGAAGGACGTCAGCGCCTGATCCGTGGGCGACTTCAGCTATTCCGACCACTGAGCGACGGCGACGGGAACCCGCTGCACGCAGTGTGGGCCCGACCGGCGTACCGGTCGGGCCCACACTGCTGGTCAGATGTCGGCTCGTGCCTGTTTCCCCGGTCAGAGCGCCACGGGGGTGCCGAGCATCGCGGAGGCGTGCTGCAGCGAGCCGTGGATGCCCAGAGGCGCCGCTTTGGGGAGGGCGCGGCAGGTGAAGCCGAGCTGAGTCATGGCCCGGAGGACTTCGGCGGCGCTGAAGTCACGGCGGTCCTGGCGGGTGATGACTTGGCCGACTTGCTTGACGGGGTAGTGGCGGCGGCCGATGATCACCGATTCTCCGGTGACCGGTTCGGGCTTGATGCCCTTCATCGATTCCAGCACTCCGCCCTTGGTGAGCTCGAAGGGGAAGCGGGCGATGACGCAGCGCATGTGGCCTCACAGGGAGAAGGGAAGAACGGTCCGACCAGGGGCAAGGCGTTTCAGCGGGAGAGGGCGAGGATGCCCGGGGCGCTGCCTTGCTCGTCTACGACTCGCAGAGCACCGAGCCGACGGGAGCGCATCGCGTGCTCGGCTTCGCCATCGTGGTCACGGGTGAGGTGAACGATCTGTTGGTCGCCGAGGTTGTCGCGCAGGCGGACGCGGTCCGTGTGAGCGCCGCTGTCGCGGACGGCGGTGAGGTCGGTTCGGGTCACCAGGCCGATGCGCTGGTCGTCCTGGTCGCAGACGACCAGTCGGCCCGTGCGTGCGGCGGCCATGACGGCCAGCGCCACCGCGACGCTCATGTCGTCACAGACCTGCGGTCCGGCCGCGTCCATGACCTCCACCGCCGTCCTGTGCACGGGGTTGGCGTCCGCCGAGCGGGGCTGGATCTGAATCAGCGTCAAAAGGTGTCTCCTGCATAGATGGGTCGACTTCCCGATCACGAAGGTTCTAGGGCCACCGCATCGAGGACGGGCCGGCGTACGGGGGCGCGCCGGGTCTCCGAGGAAGGGCCGGAACCGGTGCGCCCGCGGCCCAGTACGTCACGGCCCGCCAGCGAGTTCGGCAGCGTTGCTCCCTGGATCGGGAACGGTGCGGTCACACGCTGCTTGCCGAGTTCGGGCAGCAGGTGCTCGGGCATGTCGAGATCGGCATCCGGGGGCACAGGTGCTGAAATGGGTGACGCGATGGGGACGTAAGATCCGGGCATCGGCTGCGGCGCAGCTCTTCAGGACGCTTCTGCATCACTGACGGAGGAGCCGCGCGGGGTGAGACTGCGGATTCCTCCGAGTCGTCCCGCGGGTGAAACCGCTGCGGGGGATGCGTGCAGCTGGGGCCCGCACCCCGAAGGATGCGGGCCCCAGCTGCAAAATGTGCGTCAGCGTCAGGCCGCAACGATGTTCTCGGCCGTCGGGCCCTTCTGGCCCTGCGCGATGTCGAAGGATACCTTCTGGCCTTCGAGCAGCTCACGGAAGCCCTGCGCGGCAATGTTCGAGTAGTGGGCGAACACGTCAGCGCCGCCACCGTCCTGCTCGATGAAGCCGAAGCCCTTTTCCGCGTTGAACCACTTCACGGTACCAGCAGCCATGTCACATCTCCTTTGGGGCAGTACATCGGGATCCGCACTGCGCGGACGCCGTGTCGCCGCGATGATTACCCCGCCCGGAAATGACCGGAAATATAAAAGCGCTCCCAACCGACAGAACCGGGTGGGGCACTTGAAGTTTCGGGAACCACAACTGCAACTGAGATCGACAGTAGCACACTGAAACGGCCCGTGCACATTACGCAATTCCGCTCTGCTCATTGCGGCAAAAACTCTCACTTCACGGTCCGCCAAAGCCTCACTTCGCGAGCACAGATATTAATCCGCTCGGAGTGCTACGTTTCAGGAAGAGCGATCTCACAAAGTGCAACCCTGACCGCCAGGGGGCGACGGTACGCGGCTGTCCGTAAGAGTCTTCAAAAGGCGTCCAGCAGCTCGTACCGACGTCCTGGTGGCCGGATCCCGGGGTGCGACTACTCCCGCTGACCGCCTGCGGATCAGCGCCAGCGGTGGGTTGCCCCACCGGGCCGGCGAATGAGCTCCCACCGCCGCACGCCCCCTTGAGGACCAGCTCGCCGAGAACGCGCCTGGGCGGCGGTGATGTCTTGGGACAGTGATCAACGAACACCGATGCCCTGGACCGGCTTCGCGCTCTCGCGAGCCCTGGCTACCAGCGCTTCCCCCTCCCTGCGAGCAGCACCAGACCACCAGAGCCGTGGAACCCGGTCTGGCCCGTCGAAGCGGTATTGCAGCCTCCACGCCGCCGTTCCACCAGCGAGACATCCACCTCTGGCGCGACAGCCCATAGGGCTGTCGCTGGCGCGTCGGTCACGCGTGACCAACAGCGGTCAGGAACAGCCACGGGCGCACCTGGTCGGTGTCACTGGCGTTGTCGAGGACGACGAGCACTCTGCGATGGGCGAGCAGCGATCGATAGCGTTCGACCCGCCGCCGCGGGTCCGCCGGTCAGTCGTCCTCGTGTACACCCAGGCATCCGAGCAGCACGCCCAGGGCCTGCTCGGCGTCCAGCGCCCCGTGCTCACCCCGCAGATCGACATCAGCCGACCGTCCGGAAAGTCGTCAGCCATGCTGTGCGCCCACCGGATTGCGAACGCGGTCTTCCCGACGCCGACCGGGCCCGAAATGAGGAAGACGCTGTTCCGGTGCCGCTGGACCAGCTCGTCAGCAGCCTTGAGCACCGACCCGCGGCCGACCAGGGACCGCACGTCGAGCGGGAGATGATGGGGCACGCTCCCCGCCTTCGGCGTCTCGGTGACCGGGTCGCACTGGGGGTCTCCCCCTCCGGGCCTTCCCTCGCCTCTGCCGCATAGAGCACTCGCCAATGGGCGAGCCGGCGCTCGGTCTCCTCCGCCACCTTCTCCGGAGGCTGCCCGCCGTACACGAGGCAGGCCGTCACAAACGCGGAGACGAACTCCGATCGCGGCAGCTTGTTTCCACACAGGACCGTCGAGACCGTGCTCCGTGGCAGCGCGTCCACCGCGTCGCCATTGGCTGCCTTGGTCTGTCCCCAACCGTTGCAGATGCCGCATAGAAGGCTGCCCAACGCTCAGCGGAAGTTCTCGCAGCTGCTCTATAAAATCCGATGCATTGTGAAGTGCCATCCGGGACAGTCACTCCCCCGTATCTCCGGATGCTTTTGCTGCTGTGACGCTGTGTCATCTGGTCAGTGAATGACTGCGTCTTTCTGGCGTCCGGCCGGCCATGCTCTTGCCGAAGCTGCGGGCTGCCAGCCCGAACACCAATCCACCGAGAATGAACCAGGGGTTCCACAGGGCGAGCGTCCAGAACTTCTGCGCGGCACTGATCTCGCCGACGGTCGACGCCCCGGCGATGAGCAGCACCTCGACAAGAAGCCCCCGGGTCAGCAGCAGCAGGCTGATCGCTACGCCGAGCCACCGGAGCGCACGCCAACGGCGCCCATGCACACCGCGCCGCTGCAGCCCGAGCGCCACCGCGGCGCCGGCCAGGCACAGGATGCCCACTCCCCAGAGGCCTCCGGCTACGAACCAGGTCGGTCGTTCGGACGCGAGACGCTCACCGGACGAGACATCCAGCCCCACTTCCCCGCCGAGGGCCCAGAAGAAATGCAGACCAGCGAAAGCCACTGCCCAACCGGCAGCAAGAAGTCCATAGCAGCGCGACGAGCTCAACCTCACCTCGCGACCCCCGTTTTGCAACCGCATCGCAGCAACCTGCGACACGGTCGATCCTTTCTCAGCGGCACCAGGCCACGCAAGCATTTTAGCCAGCTCCTGCCTGTGATATGCAGCCAACCACCTTTGCCAAGCGTTATGTTGAATTGCAAACCAGGTGCGGCGCTTCTCGTCCCGCCGGTACGACGTACCTCACCGGTCGGCCGGTAAAAGCCTTGCCCGCAGGGCTGGGGCGATCTTTGACAACGCATTCGGTTCCGTCATCTGAGTGTGTTCGCAGTCGACCTCGATCTCCGTGATCCGGCCCTTGATCAGGGGCTGCCAGCTCGATGCGAAGTCCGGCTCATTCGGATGGCTGCGCCTCGCGGTGAAGAACAGCAGGTCGGTGTCGACCGCACGGCCGAACGGCTTCTCTCAGCATCGCGGTCTGCCGACCGAGGATCTCCGGCAGGGCGGCCAGGCTGCGCTCGTCCAGACCGGCCAGCGGGTGGTCGATCTCACGCAGGAACGCGTGCACCCGGCCGAAGTCGAGCTCCTCCCCCGCCATGTGCGGCAGGTCCAGGCCGACATAGTGCAGGGCCTGGAACATCACGTCGGTGTCCGGGTCGGTGTAGTCGGGCCCGGGGACCGTGGTGCCGAGCATGGCGAGCAGGTGCACCCTGCTCACCCTGGTCACGCAACAGCCTGGCGATGGCTTGGGCCACCGCGCCGCCGGACGACCAGCCCATGAGCTGATACGGCCCGTGCGGCTGCACCTCGCGGATCCGGTCGAGATAGTCGTCGGCCATCTCGTCGATCGACGCGGCGTACCCGCCCCGCCCGTCCAGCCCGCGGGCCTGGATCGCATAGAGCGGCTGGTCCTTCTCGAGCTGCCGCAGCAGACCTGCGGACACCCAGCCGAGCCCGGTCGCCGGGTGCACGCAGAACAGCGGAGGACGGCTGCCTTCGGCGCGCAGCGGCAGCAGGACCTGGAGCGAATCCGCTCCGGGCTGCGGACCGCGCTGGAGCACGTCGAGATCGGCGGCCGGCTGATCAAGGTGGGAGAGACGGTCGTCGTCTCCCTCCCCGGCCGCCAACCGCGACCCGGCGAAGTACCCGGAGCCCGACCGCCTCGACCTGCGCCGCAAGGCCATCGGGCACCTGGCCTTCGGCCACGGCGCCCACCAGTGCCTGGCCCAGCAGCTGGCCCGCGTCGAGATGGGCGTACGGCTCCTGCATGCCGGCCACCATGCAGGCCGGTGCCCTGCGAACCGGCACACCGCGTCATTCCGAAGGAATGCGAAACTCGAATTCGGGACGGTCCCACGGCACGGCAGGCGGGTTCGCGAGCGCGGTCCCGGTCCGCACCGCACCAACACGGTGGTAGAAGTCCTCGGCGGGAAGATGCGACACGACCTTGACACGGTCGAGCCCGGCGGCACGGGCCTCGGACTGCATGTGCGCGACAAGCAGTCGTCCAATACCCCGTCCTTGCGCTTCGTCGGCGACGAACAGCAGGTCGAGCTCCGGTGGCGCGAGGACGAGCGAGTAGAACCCGAGGACCCGGCCTCCATGCTCGTCGGCGCCGACGGCTACGAAGGCGCGGTGGGCCTCGATGTAATCAGGACCGACCCGGTAGCCCGCGACTGCGGCTGCGTACTTACCCTCGTAGGCTCCTGAGCCACGCACGAGCCGCGTGAGTCGTTTGGCATCCCGCGCGACGGCCCGTCGTATCGTGATCGGCTGGCCGATCGGGGAAGTGCGTGAACTCATCGGGAGAGTATGTCGCACCGGGGAGTGCCTGCCTGCGGCGGGTCGGCTGCTCGGGCAGGCGTTCCTGCACCGCTCCCGGGAACCGCTCGCCCAAGCCCCGATCGACCACGCCACTGCCACCGAATGGGCCGCCCGCCAACAGCGACTGGCCGTCTGAACCGCTGCGGAGGAGCTGGAGAACGGGGTGGTCGAGGGCTGCTCTCCCTGGGCCTGCCGCGGCGCCTGTGCCAGGTGGTGCCCAACGACGGTCCGAGGATGAGTACAGGCCCGTCCTCGGGGCCGTCGGTCCGGTACTGAAGTGTCTTGGTCTCGCTCACCCGGAAAGGTATCCGACCGGACAGAGGGCCTTCGCGGCCGATGTGGTGGCCTTATGGCGTGACGGTGGAGACCACGTACACCTTCGGGTGGGCGGCGTGCGGATGCCTGACCGTGATCTTCAGGAAGGGCTGCGGATCCTTCTGCTTGACGACCAGTCCCGACAGGTCCTGGCCGCTGCCGAGATTCCAGCCGACCGTCCTGGCCTCCTTGGCGCTGATGGTCACCTTGTCCGTCAGGGCGGACGGCCGGGTGCCCAGCTGGGCGAGGAAGCGGGCGAGCCCTTCACGGGAGGTGATGAACTGCACGTACAGCCTGCTGGTGTCCCAGGAGTTGGTCTCGTAGAAGGCCACCTTCGCCGAGTAGGGCGGGACCGGCACATCGTAGATGCGCCGCTGCACCCTGGTGGGATAGCCCGCGGAGAGGCCCTTGGCCTGGGCGCTCTCGGCCTTGTCCGCGCCGCCGTTGCGGCTCTGGAGGGCTGAGATCACCAGATAGCCCGCCGGGATCGCGATCAGCAGGAAGATGACCAGCGCCTTGAACCAGCGGCGCGGAGGCCGCCCGCCGTCGCCGGGCGCGCCGGGCCACCGCGGGGCGCCGCTGTCGCGGCCCGGGGGAGTGCCGCCCGCGCCGAAGGGGCCCGTACCCGGCGCGGGGCGCTGCTCGGCGGCGGTCACCGGCTGCCTGCCTGGCCGCGCGACGCCAGCCGCAGCGGGGACGACCCGGCGCGCTCGTACCGCTCGACGCGGCGGCGGTTGGCGCGGCGGAAGCGGCGGGCGACCAGCCGGGCGAGGTCGGCGGCCCCGACCATGCCGGCCTCGGGGCCCAGCTGGGCCTTGACGATCCGGGCCTCCGGCCGGTAGCCGCGGCCGGTGAGGGTGCGCCGGAAGGCGTCCCGGGCGGGCCCGATGAGCAGATCGTCGGCGGCGCTGACGCCTCCGCCGATGACGAAGCAGGAGGGGTCGAGGGCGGCGGCGAGATTGGCGATGCCGACGCCGAGCCACTGGCCGATGTCCTGGAGCAGCTCGACGCACATCGCGTCGCCCCCGCGCGCCAGCTCGGTGATCAGCGGACCGGTGATCTCGTTGATGTCGCCGCCGACCCGGTCGGTGATCCCGTACGCCACCGGGGACTCGGCGGCGGCGAGCTCCCGGGCCTCCCGGACCAGCGCGTTGCCGGAGCTGTACTGCTCCCAGCAGCCGCGGTTGCCGCACGGGCAGCGGTGGCCGCCGGGGACGACCTGCATATGGCCGAACTCGCCCGCGACCCCGTACTTACCGCGCTTGACCTGGCCGTCCTCCAGGATGGCGCCGCCGATACCGGTACCGAGCGTGATCATGACGAGATGGTCCTCGCCGCGGCCCGCGCCGAACCGCCACTCGGCCCAGGCGGCGGCGTTCGCGTCGTTGTCAACCATGACCGGGACGGCGAGCCGCTCCGCGAGCCGGTCGCGCAGCGGCTCATTGCGCCAGGACAGATGCGGTGCGAACAGGACGCGGTTGCGATCGGCGTCCACCCAGCCCGCGGCGCCGATACCCACCGCGTGCACATCGTGCCGGTCGGAGAGGTCCAGGACCAGCTCGGTGATGGTGTCCTCGACGACCTTGGGGCTCTTGGACTTGTCGGGCGTCTCGGTGCGCACCTTCTCGAGGATGTTGCCGTCGGCGTCGACCACGCCGGCCATCACCTTGGTGCCGCCGATGTCGATGCCCACGGTCGGCACCCGGGGCGCGGTCAGATGCGAACGGCGCTCGCGGGTGCCCACGGTCCGCAGCACGGTGGCCCGGGCCGAGCCCCGATGCACTCTTTCGCGGTAGATGCTCATCGGCCGACCCCTTCACCGGTGCGGGGGGTGCGGTCGCTGCGGGTGCGTGCTCGCAAGAGTTCGTCGTCCCTGCGGGGGTCTCGGGAGGCCGGGGGCCTCGGGCTGCGTGGTCGTGGCGGGTGGGGCCCGCCGTGCGATTGTGCCTCACCTTGGCCTCTTGCCGCATGGTGGAAACCCCGGGCCCGGGGCGCGCCCCGGGCCGGGTGGCTCACCGCGCCAGCTCGTGGCTCAGCTGTTCGAGTTCGCTGCCGCCCGCCATCTGCCGGGTGAGCTCGTCCAGGCCGATCTCCTCCTTGGCGTGGCTGCCGGCCATCGCACCCCGCTTGAGGAGCACGAAACGGTCGCCGACCAGGTAGGCGTGGTGCGGATTGTGCGTGATCAGGACCACTCCGAGGCCCGCGTCACGGGCGGCGGCGACGTACTTGAGCACCACCCCGGACTGCTTGACGCCCAGCGCCGCCGTCGGCTCGTCCAGCACGAGCACCCTGGCGCCGAAGTGGACGGCGCGGGCGATGGCCACGCACTGGCGCTGACCGCCGGAGAGGGTGCCGAGGGGCCGGTCGACATCGGGCAGGTCGATGCCCATGCGCAGCAGTTCGCTCCGGGTGGTCTCGCGCATCGTCGCCACGTCCAGGCGCTTGGCGGGGCCGTATCCCTTGCGCAGCTCGGAGCCGAGGAAGAAGTTCCGCCACACCGGCATCAGCGGGACGACGGCCAGGTCCTGGTAGACCGTGGCGATACCGCGGTCCAGGGCCTCGCGCGGGGAGCCGAGCAGGGTCTCCTCGCCGCCGATGGTGAGGCTGCCCCCGTCGTGCCGGTGCAGCCCGGCGATGATCTTGATGAGGGTGGACTTGCCGGCACCGTTGTCGCCGAGGACACAGGTGATCTCCCCGGCGTGCACCTCCAGGGAGACGCCGTCCAGGGCCTTGACGTTGCCGTAGTACTTACCGACGTCGCGGAGCGCGACCAGCGGCGGTCGAGATGTCTCGGATGTCTTGGACAGCTGGGTCTTACTCATTTACTGGCCTCCGCCCGCTTGCGGACCCACCAGTTGAGCAACGTGGCGAGCAGCAGCATCGCCCCGAGGAAGAACTGGAACCAGTCCGCGCCCCACTGCGCGTACACGATGCCCTTGTTCGTCATGCCGAAGATGAACGCGCCCACGGCGGCGCCGACCGCCGAGCCGTAGCCGCCGGTCAGCAGGCAGCCGCCGATGACGGCCGCGATGATGTAGAGCAGCTCATTGCCGACGCCCTCGCCGGACTGCACCACGTCGTAGTTGAACAGCAGATGCTGCCCGGAGATCCAGGCGGCGAAGGCGACGCCCATATAGAGCCCGATCTTGGTGCGGTTCACCGGCACGCCCACCGCGCGGGCGGCCTCCTTGGCGCCGCCCACCGCGAAGATCCAGTTGCCGGCGCGGGTCCGCAGCAGAATCCAGGTGGCGAGCGCGATCAGGACGAACCACCACAGAATGGTGATCTGCAGATCGACATCCCCGAAGGACAGCCGCGAGGCGAAGACCTTATGGGCGGAGGGAAAGCCCTCCATGTCGGCGATGCTCTTGGTGGAGACGGTGTCGCTGATCATCTTGGTGAAGCCGAGGTTGCAGCCCTGGAGGATCAGAAACGTGCCGAGCGTGACGATGAAACTCGGCAGACCGGTGCGCACCAGCAGATAGCCGTTGAAGAAGCCGATGGCGAGGGTGGCCAGCAGGGACACCCCGACGCCGACCCACACGTTCGCCGTCATCTGGTACGAGAACATCGACGAGATCAGCGCCGACGAGGTGACCATGACCCCGGTCGACAGATCGAACTCGCCACCGATCATCAGCAGGGCGACCGGCACCGCCATGATTCCGATGGTCGACGAGGCGTAGAGCACGGTGCTGAAGCTGGACCACTGGAGGAAGGCGTCGGCGACGATCGAGAAGAAGGCGAAGACGGCGACGGCGCCGACGACCGCACCCAGCTCGGGACGGCTCACCAGCCGGCGCGCCAGCGAGGTACGGACCGGCCGCTCGCCGTCCGGCTCGGCGCTCACGGGCGGCGCGTCCACGCTCATCGGGTCCCCCGCTTCGCGTACGCGGCGAGCTTCGTGGCGTCGTCCTTGGTGATGATCTGGGGACCGGTGAGGACCGGCTTGCCCCCGCCGAGGACGTTGGCGTTGTACCGGTTGAGCCACAGCAGATCCACGGCCTCGTAGCCCTGGAGGTACGGCTGCTGGTCCACCGCGAAGCCGAGCGTGCCGTCCTGGAGCCCGGCGGCGACCTTCCCGTTGAGGTCGAAGGTGTCGATCTCGGCGTCGCTGCCCGCCTGGTCGGCGGCCTTGGCGGCGGTGTCCGCGAACGGCGCGCCAAGCGTCACGACGGCGTCGATGCCCTTGTCCGACTGAAGCTTGGCCTCGATGGAGGACTCCACGTCGGGCATGTTCGTGCCCTTGACGTAGACCTTCGTCATCTTGCCCTTGAAGGTCTCCTCGGCACCGTCGCAGCGCTGCTCATGGCCCACGTTGCCCTGCTCGTGCAGGACGCACAGCGCCTTCTTGCGGCCGCGCTTGTTCAGCTCCTCGCCGACGGCCTCGCCCGCGATGGTCTCATCCTGGCCGACGTGGGTGAGCGCGCCGAACTCCTTGGAGACCTCGGAGCCGGAGTTGACCGTGATCACCGGGATTCCGGCCTTCTCGGCCTTCTTCAGCACCGCCTTCATGGCGTCGGGCTTGGCAAGGGTGACGATCAGCGCGTCGACCTTCTGGTCGAGGTAGGACTGGACCAGCTGCGCCTGCTCCTTGCCCTCCTCGTTGTTGGCGTAGAGGAACTTGATGTTGTCCTTGGCCGCCGCCTGTTTGGCGCCGCTGCGCACGATGTCCCAGAAGGTGTCGCCGTCACCGGAGTGGGTGACCATCGCAAAGGTCCACTTGGGGGTGGTAACCGCGGCCCGTCCCCGGGCCGCCTGCTGCGCGGCCCGCTCCTCGGCGCGCTTGCCCCCCGTACTGCTGCACCCTGCCAGGGCCGTACCCAGTACCGCCGCCAGCACGGCCGCGGATATCGCGCGTACCCCTGCCCGAACTCTCGCCACGAAGAGTCGCCCTTCTCGCTGTCGTCCCGCTGTCGTGTACGCGGCCGGGGCCACCGCATGATCGGTCGGCCCGGCCGCCGCCCAAGTATCCGCTACGGGCGGCCGCCGGGGCTGCGGGGGTCTTCAGCGGTGGGCCGCCGCCCGGGCGCGGCGGCGGTCAGGGGCGTACGAGCAGCTGGAACTCGAAGGCGTAGCGCGAGGCCCGGTAGGTGTGCGAGCCGAACTCGACGGCCCGCCCGGTGTCGTCGTAGGTGGTCCGCTCCATGGTCAGCAGCGGCGCGCCCTCCGGCTCGCCGAACCGCTCCCCCTCCTCGGCGGTGGCCGCGCGGGCGCCGACCGCCTGGCGGGCACTGTGCAAGGTGATGCCGGCCGCCCGCATCAGCCGGTAGAGCCCGGTGTTTTCCAGCTCCGCGCTGTCCAGCTTGAGCAGACCGGCGGGCAGGCGGTTGGACAGATGCGCCATGGGCTCGCCATGGGCCAGCCGCAGCCGCTCGATCACCACCACCTCGGTGCCCTCGGCGATCCCGAGCGCGGCGGCGACCTCGGCGGTCGCCGGCTCGGTGGCGTGGCGCAGGACGCGGGTGGCGGGGCGCTGGCCCGCCGCCTCCAGGTCGTCGTAGAGGCTGCTCAGCTCCAGCGGGCGCTTGACCTGGCTGTGCACCACCTGGGTGCCGACACCCCGGCGGCGTACCAGCAGGCCCTTGTCGACCAGCGACTGGATGGCCTGGCGGACGGTGGGCCGGGACAGCCCGAGCCGACCGGCGAGCTCGATCTCATTGCCGAGCAGGGATCCGGGCGCCAGCCGCCCCTGTTCGATCGCCGCCTCGAGTTGCTGGGACAGCTGGAAGTACAGCGGGACCGGGCTGCTGCGGTCGACGCTGAACCGGAGCGCTTCCGCCCCGCCAGAGGAGTCTTCTTCCTGCGTTGCCACGGGGCGAGCGTATCCGGATGAGCACATGACGGGAAGTCGTGAAGTTCTGTTGTCCGGACAAACTACTCGATCATGCCGAGGATGCTGTCGCCGGTCGGGGCCGCCGACCCCTGGAAGGCCCGCTTCTAGAAAGCCCGCTCGCGCAGCCGTGCGGCGGACCGCCACAGCCGCACGGCGCCGGCCACCGGGAGACTGACCGCCATCAGCAGGGCGAGCACGACCGCGGTGGCGCTGATCCCGTCGAACACCGACGAGAAGACGAGGGCGAGGCAGGGCACCGTCACCAGGGGCGACAGCACGAACAGCGTGGCCTGCCGCTTCTCGCGCCGCCCCCACGGCGCGGACCGCCACAGCCGTACGAGAGCGGCGAAGGCGGCGACCAGCCCGAGCGGTATCCCGATCCCCGGGACGAGGCACAGCGGCACGGGCAGGACGGCGAGGACGAGGGTGACCCAGGTGCCCCCCACGTTCTCCGGCTCGGGAGGGATGCTGCCCCACTCCTCGGCCAGCGCGTCGTGTGCGATCTCCAGCGGAGTCCCGAGCCAGTCGAGCACCTCTCGCACCCGCTCCTCGCCGACCTCCACATCACCGTCCACCGCGAGGGCCGCCTCGATCTCCTCGCGCAGATCCGCGAGCAGTTCCTCACGCCGGTCGGCGGGAAGCGCGGCGGTCTGCTGCTCGACCGAGGACAGGTACGTCCGCACGAGAGGGTTGCTTAGGGCGCTGGGCATATCGTCTCTCCGGGGCGAGGAAACGTCCGCCGGCCCAGGGCATATGACCGGCATCCGTCAGCGTGTAGTACGTCGTGACCTCCCGCTGCCGGATTCGCGCAAATGCGCAATCGCGACGCCGGGCACGACCTCCTGGGTACGGACGGGGCGGGCGGTATCGGCGGCACGCACACGGCGCATGATCACAGGGCACTCAGGTTGGCAGAAGTCACCGCCGCCGTGAACCCGTTGACCGCCTGCTGGGATGCGGTTGCGCTCCACAGGAATCCGCCGTCCGCACGCCGTCCGTACCTCAGTCAGTACGGCTCCGGCCCGGTCTCCGGCGGCGGCGCCACCTCCGCGAGGCGGGCCAGCAGCTCGGAGACGCGCTTGGAGACGGTGTCACGGTCGCCTTCGGAGAGCGCCGAGCCCATCCCGCAGGCCACCGCCCCGGCGGCGATCCACTCCGGGGCCTCGGCCGGGGTCACCCCACCGGTCGGCACCACGGCGGCCTGGGGCAGCGCGGCCCGTACATCGGTGATCCATCTGGGTCCGTAGGCCGAGGCGGGGAAGAGCTTCAGGGCGTCCGCGCCCAGCTCCATCGCGCGCAGCGCCTCGGTGGGCGTTGCGACGCCCGGGAAGACCGGCAGCCCATAGCGGTGGCCGGTGCGGATCACCTCGGCGTCCAGGCTCGGGGAGACAAGGAAGCGGGCGCCCGCGTCGACCGCCATCCGGGCGGAGGCCGCGTCGAGTACCGTGCCCGCGCCGATCAGCGCGTCATCGCCGACCTCACGGATGAGCGTGGTGACCGCCTCCAGCGCGAAGGGCGTGGTCAGCGAGATCTCCAGGCTGGTGATGCCGGCGGAGAGCAGGGCGTCCGCGGTCGCGTTGGCGTGGTCGTAGCTGTCGCTCCGGACAATGGCGAGGACGCGCTGAGCAAGCGCGGCCCGGGTGATCTCCCAGCGGTACACGGCGGTCGCCGCCTTTCCTCTCCGAGGGTCTGCCTGTAATGCCGCCCCGGATTGCCTCCGGGATATGCGGCATTTTCGGTGTGCGGTTGACGATGTGCGGTGCTGTGGTGCGCTTGGTGATCCGCTCGGGGATCCTTACGTGTTTGCGTCTCTGCGTCTATCCGCGTGCTCTGCTCGTGCTGTCCGCGTGCTCTGCCCGTGCTGTCCGCGCGCTCTGCCCATGTGCGTGAGCTGCGGAAACCCGGCTCAGCGGTGGACCGCGCCGCCGCCCTCGGTCAGCTCCGTGAGCGCCCGGTCCCGCGCGGCGGCGGTGGGCAGCCCGTCCGTATCGGTGGCGGCCTGGACGACGAGCGCGGCGACGCAGGCGGCCTCGGCGAGCGCCTGATGCTCGTGCAAACCTCGCAGCCGGGCCGACAGATAGCCCGCCGCGAAGCCGTCACCGGCGCCGACCGGGTCGACGACCGGCACCGCATGGGGCGACTGGTCCCAGCGGCCGTCCACGGTGAGGACCGACGAGGAGTGGTCGGCGCGCTTGATCACCACCTCGGAGCCCGCGCCGTGCAGCAGCTCCCGGGCAGCCTCGTCGGCCGGCTGGGCGGTCAGCAGCTCCAACTCGTCCTCCCCCGCGAGGACGATATCGGCCTCGCGCAGCAACGGCCCGGCGGTCTGGGCCCACTGGGCCGCGCCGCCCAGCTTGCTCCGTACGTTCGGATCGAAGGACACCCGCGCCCCCGCCTCCCGGGCCAGCTCCACCAGGCGCCGGCTCGCGGCGGCCGCGGTCGGCGACAGCATCGGCGTGATCCCCGACAGGTGCAGCAGCCGGGCGCCTTCGAGAGCCTCGGGGCGTATCTGCTCGGGGGTGAGCCGGGAGGCGGCCGATCCCATCCGGTAGTACTGCACATCGATGGCGCGGTGCGGATGGCTGTCGCGCATCATCAGTCCGGTGGGGGCGTGGTCGTCCACGATGGCGTGCGCGACATCCACACAGTCGGCGCGCAGCTCGCGCAGCACCGCCTCGCCCGCCGGGTCGGCACCGACCCGGCCGAGCCAGCGCACCCCATGGCCGAGCCGGGCGAGCCCCACGGCCACATTGGACTCGGCCCCCGCCACGGAGCGGCGGAAGTGCACGGCCCGGTCCAGCGGAACCCCGGGCTCGGCGAGCAGGAGCAGCATCGCCTCGCCGCACGTGACCGCTTCCGGACCGTTCGCCACCGGTGCCTCCCCGCACGTCCGCTTCTACCGAAACGTTATCGGGAAGGAGCGACATGGGGCCGCCCGGGGTTCCGAGATCGTTATGAGCGACGTCAAGGCGACACCCGGGGGAAGTCATGGTGATTCCATGACCGCGCCGTGAACGTACGGTCGAACGTACGGTGCGTCAGACGGTGGGAGTGGTGCCCCCGTCGATGACGTACTCGGCGCCGACGACGGCGGACGCGCGGTCGGAGACGAGGAAGGCGACCAACTCGGCGACCTCCCGCGGCTCGTTGGGACGGCCGAGCGGAATGCCGCCCAGGGAGTCCATCAGCCGCTCCAGGGCCGCTTCGGGGGCGATCCCCGCCCCTTCGGCGATCCGGTCGACGAGGGCCTCCGCGGCGGCGGTCCGGACAAAGCCCGGGGAGACGGCGTTGACCCGTACCCCGTACGGGGCGACCTCATTGGCCAGGCCCTTGCTGTAGGTGGTCAGCGCGGCCTTGGCGGCGGCGTAGGCGAGCGTGCCGTTCCACAGCGGCATCCGGCGCTGGATCGAGGTCACGTGCACGATCGCGCCCTTCCCGGCCTCGATCATCCCGGGCAGCAGCCCGCGGTCCAGCCGGACGGCGGCCAGGAGGTTGATGTTGAGCTCCTTGGCCCACTCCTCCTCCCCCAGGACCGCGTACCCGCCGGCCGGCGCGTCCGAGCCGCCGAGATTGTTGACCAGGATGTCGACTCCGCCCAGCCGGTCGAGCGTCTCGGCGACGACGGTGGCGGCCCCCTCGGCGGTGGCGAGGTCGGCCGCGATGAACCGCTGCGGATCGAGGCCGTCGGGGCGGCGGCGGGCGGTCACCAGCACGGTGGCGCCGGCCTGTGCCAGCCGGTCCGCGGTGGCCGCGCCAGAGCCCTGGGTGCCGCCGGTGACCAGGGCCCGGCGGCCGTCCAGCCCGTCGTCCGGAGCTGGGGTGAGGGGTTCGGCGAGGGGTTCGGCGGCGCGGGTGCTCACAGGCCCACGGTACGTCGGCGGAAGATCACCGGCACCGCGCCGCGACCGGCTGCCCCCACCATGTGCTGCGGCCGGCTACCCCGCCCATGTGCCGCGACCGGCCACCCCGGCCATGTGCCCCGACCGGCTACCCCCACCATGTGCCGCGACCGGCTACCCCCGCCATGTGCCGCGACCGGCCACCCCGGCCATGTGCTGCGGCCGCTGCCCTGGCTCAGGGCAGCGGCCGCGCGGTGCGGGGGGTGGCGATCCTCGTGGATGGCGGTCCTCGTGGGTGGCGGTCCTCGTGGATGGCGGCCGGATCAGCAGCCGTGGTCCACCAGGTCGAACGTCGCGTAGTGGTCCGCGGTGTAGTAGTCCTCGTCCGTCTTCTCACCGGTGACGACGCGGCGGGCGCCGCGGTCGTCGGAGCCCGGCGTGATGACGGTGTACTCGTGGTAGTAGCCGGAGGACTGGGACGGAAGGACGCCCTCGCGGTTCTGGAAGACGGTGCCGTCCTGCGGGTACGGGAAGGGCCCGCCCTTGTCGATCAGGTTCAGGGTGTCATGGGCCTGGGACGGCAGGTCGGAGTAGCAGATGTCGCCGACGGCGGCGATGACCCGGGCCGATGCGACGGTCCGGGGCGTGGGCGACGCGGTGGCGGTGGCCGTGGCGGCCGTACCACCGACGATCAGCGCCGAGGCGAGGGCGCCGAGGGCACCGATGCGGGCGATCCGTGGGGGGATTTTCATGCGCATAGCATGACGCGCGTAGACCATGGCATGTCAATGCCAAGTGCCTTTCGTTCCACGGGAGTTCACAAGACCTGCGCGAATCGCCACAAGGGGTAACGGAGCCGTAACCTTTGCCTGCTAGGCAAAAGTTTTGCCTCTGGGGCATAACCTGGCTATACCGGAGATATGAATCCGATCCCCCACGGGACTGCGGACGGACCCACCGACGAAGCGGCCGGCGGCGCGCCCGCCGAGCTGCCCACCGTCGCCCCCCGCCTGCGTGACCTGCGTCGACGCAGCGGACTGACGCTCGAAGCCGCCGCCCAGCGCGCCGGCCTCTCGCCCGCCCATCTGTCCCGGCTGGAGACGGGCCGCCGCCAGCCCTCGCTTCCGATGCTGCTGACCCTGGCCCGCACCTATGGAACCACGGTATCCGACCTGCTCGGCGAGGCAACGCCCGAGCGGGACCCGATCATCCGGGCCGACCGCATGGACGCGTCCGAGGCGGGCGGCTGGACGTACTGGCAGGCCGGCGGCTCGGGCCGGGCCATGCAGGCGCTGCGGCTGCATGTGCCGGAGCGGTCCGGCCGGCAGGACGAGCTGGTACGGGTCCACCCGGGCGAGGAGTGGCTGTACGTCCTCCGGGGGCAGCTGCGGCTGACCCTCGGCGACGCCGTCCACGTACTCGACGCCGGCGACGCCGCGCACTTCGACTCCCTCACCCCACACCGCATCGCCGCCGCCTCCCCCGGCGGCGCGGATGTGCTCTTCGTCCACACGCTGCTGCAGAGCGGCGCGGCCGAGCTGTGCCTCGGCGACACCGCCAGCGGAGGAAGGCCTGTTACCCCGTGAACGATCGCACCCACGACCACCACGACGGCTCCACCACCGACACCCCGGCCCCGAAGGTGATGAACGAGGAGGACAGGGCACCGATGTCCCTGACCGTCCGGGTCTTCATCTATCTCGTGGGCGTCCACTTCATCGCCGCGTTCCTCTTCCTGCTCTTCTACCTGGGCGGCGCGAAGTAGCGGCGCGCGCCCTCGCGTCGTCTCACCCCGCGTTGGTGGAGAACAGCCCGCCCGTCGGCCCCTGCTTGTCGCCGCCCTGCGCCTTTTTGAGGGCGTTCGCCAGGCCCTCGATGGTGAGCGACTGCAGAATCACCCGGCCGTTGCCCTCCAGCGTGGCCAGCGACAGCCCCTCGCCGCCGAAGACCGCGTTCATCAGCCCCTGGCGGTTGAGCCCACCGATGCGCTGCACCCCGTACTGAATGCCTTCCTCGAAGGCCACGATGCAGCCCGTGTCGACCTCGATCCGGCCCCCGAAATCGGCCGGATCGAGGTCGATGAAATTGCCCGCACCACAGATGATCACCGTGCCGGTCCCGGTGAACTTCTCCAGGATGAACCCCTCACCGCCGCTGCGCCCCGTCTTCCCGCCCTGGAACGCGATACCGAACTCCACGGTCGACTCGGCCGCCACAAAGGCGTCCTTCTCCGCGAACCAGGCCCGCGTCCCGTCCAGCTCCAGCGCCCGCATCTCCCCCGGCAGCACCCCCGCGAACCCGACGGTCCCCTCACCGCCGGTCGAGGTGAAGTACTGAAACGCCAGCGACTCCCCCGCCAGTGCCCGCTGCCCCACCTGCATCGCGGTCCCCATCGCCTGCCGCAGCATGCCCCCCATGCCGCCGTTGCCGCCGCCCCCGCCACCCCCTGCGGGCTGACCCTGAGAGCTCGGCCCGGACAGCCGGGTCTCCATCGTCACGTTCGCCGTTTTGAACAGGAACTTCCCGGCCTCGCAGTAGACGGTCTGGTTCGGCTTCAGGCTGCAGACAGCCATCTGCATGGCGTTGCCGACGATCTCTTGCTGCAGGGTCACTGCCGGTCTCCTCAAGCTGGCCGTAATCGGACATCCGGGTCAACGATCGACCCGAACCGTTCGGTTCCGGCTGGTGGCACACGCCTCCGGAGGGCGCCTGCGCATCACTCGTGTGTGCTGGAAGCCTCGCGGTCGCCCGGGATCGCCCGGGACACACCTTCGGTGGCTGGTTCCGCCTCCGCACACCGTATCCGTCGCTTGGCGAGGCGCCGCTGTCCGCAGTGGACGGGGCCTCCGCCCCGTGGTGGGACGACGCTGCCCCTCTCCCCACGAAGAGGACCGCACACCGGGCAACGTCACGGCGGCTTGTGGTTCAGCACGGCGCTCCGCGCCGCCCGGGCGAGGGGGCTCCGCATGCGGACAGGCCAGTGCGATCCCGCGTATGTCCCGCGACGCATGAAGGGTGCTTCCGGTGGGACACCGCTGCCCACAGCAGCAAACCCTCCGATCTGGCGTACTGCCTGATGAGAGGGCTATTTAGGGGGCTGCTCTGCGGTGCCCCGGCAGGATTCGGGCCTGCGCACACGGCTCTACCGGCGGTGGGTGAAGAAAATTCCGGGCCCGATGACGCATTCTCCCGCTCGGCTGCGTCTACAGGATGGTCGGCCGTTCTTCTTCGGCGGCCATCGGACTCGGCCCCACTGGGACCGGGGTCCGAGGCGATCGATACACCGAGAGGGGGAGCCGTCGATGACCGCAGTCGACGACGCCTTCCCGCGCGACCTCGCGGCGCGCCCCCGGGCGGAGAGCAGGGCCAGCCAGGTCCTCGCCGCCCTCATCACCGCCCGTGAGTTCACCTCCGACAGCCGCCCGACGCCGCGCCACACCGTCGGTTCCCGGTTGCCGGGCCATCAGTCCGCCGCCCCGACGACAACGCACGCTGCCGGCGTCGCGCGTGTCACCGGGAGGGACACATGAGCGGAGGGTTCGACGTACGGGAGGACTTCAAGGCATGGCTGTGCGAGCACACCGAGCCGCTCCGTCTGACCGCGCGCAGGCACGCTCGTGACCACCAGGCAGCGGACGACGCCGTGCAAATCGTTCTGGAGCGCTTCTGGAAGAAATGGGAAGACGCGGAATTTCGCGAAAAGGTCAAGAATACGCCTGGATACGCGCAGCGCTGCGTGATCAATGCGTGGCGCTCCACGGAGCGCAGCGAGACAGCAGAACGTGAGCGTCTCAAGAAATACGGCTCCGGCGAGCTGGTGCCGGAAACCCAGGACCTGTACTCCGACATCGAGTGGAAGCTGAGTTTACCGCCCATGTTGGAGATGCTGGAGCCCACCTGGCGTTCCGTCATTGAACTGCGGTACCAGCAGGGCAAGTCGTTCCCCGAGATCGCCGCCGTCATGGGCATCTCGGAATCGACCGCCCGCCGATACGACAAGGGGGCTCTGGATGCCCTCTCGAAAGCCGAACGGGCATGGGGAGAGAAAGGAGGCCGGGATGGACCTCCCTGAGCGTCTCGCCCTGGCGTCCCAACACCCTTCCCCGGATTCGGTTCGGCCCGACACGGAGGAATTTCTCGCCCGGGTGTTCCCGGAGCTGGGATTCCCCTCTCCACTGGCTTCTGTCCCAAGGGCCGACCGCGGTGCGGTCGGCCCCGGGCAGGCCGAATCCGAGGTTCGCGTCGTCCAGGAGTCCCGGGAGGAACTTCTGGACGAGCTCCGAGAAATCAGCCGGAACATCGGCGGAAAGGATGGAAACCGACTCCGACGAATCGCGGAAATCGTGGAGCTTCTGGACGATGAAGAAGCGGCCTACGTGTGGTGGCGCCACGCAGCGGAGGCCGGCGACCCGGTAGCGGTCGCAGTCGTCGAGGAACTTCATCCCGAACAGCACCACCCGGGAGAACGGCCCAGCGTTGTCCCGTTGCTCGACTCGATCGTCCCTAAACGGGGGGCGGGGACGATCGAGGTGTGATGCAACACTTGCGGATGCTGTGAACACGGGGTCCAGCATCGCAAGTGTCGGGGGGAATTGGGGTCCGGCTTCGGGACGGGGAGGTTCCGAGGCCGGGCCCCGTCTTATTCTTCCTCAGCTATGCACCCTCAACGCTGACGGAATGCCCTCTCGGGCCGCGTCTTCTCACTGACACCACACCGAGGAGGCACAGCAGTGGACACGACCCACAAGGGCCGGCACAGGCGATGGGCAGCGGGCCGGATCTACGCGAAGAAGGGACTCGGCGCGGCCATCAGTGCGACGATCGCCTCACTGATCAAGCTCGGCTGGGAATACGTACGCCGGGAGCACGGCCTGTGAACACCTCATGGGAAAGGAGCACGACGATGGAGGACAGCGCCTCGGCGGAGGACAGCCACTCGGCGACGGCCCGCAGGATGTGGGCCCTGTTCGAACCCATCCACGCGGTCACCTACTTCGCGCCGGAGGCCCACGCGGCGTACGAGGACGCGGGCCTGCGCGGCTTCTGGCGCGGCTACTTCACCGGCCGCGCCGCGCCTCTCGGCCCCGTCGGGCCGGAGCCCGTCGTGGCCGCCTTCTTCAGCTTCGCCCCCGCCATGGTCGCCCGCGCCCTGCCCGACGCCTGGGCCCTGACCGCCCCCGAACGCGCCCTGGAGCTCCGCCGCGCGGGCGCCGGGAAGGCGCTACGGCGTCTGCTCGCCGGATACGAGAGCGAAGTGGAACGCGCCGCCGAGGCCCTGGTCCCCCGGGCCGCCGGCCTGGACGGCTCCGGGCGCGTCCTGACCGCCGCGAACGCCTCGCTGGACTTCCCCGACAAGCCCGTGGAACGGCTGTGGCACGCCACCACCCTCCTGCGCGAACACCGCGGCGACGGCCACGTCGCCGCCCTCGTCTCCGCCGGTCTCGACGGCTGCGAGGCCCTCGCCCTCCGCGCCGCCACCGACCTCCCCCGCACCGAACTCCAGCCCTACCGCGGCTGGACCGACCAGGAGTGGGAAGCGGCCGAGCATCGCCTGACCGAGCGCGGCTGGCTGGACCCGTCCGGCTCCGCGACGGACGCCGGACGCGAGGTGCTGCGCACGGTGGAGGAGGCGACGGACCGAGCCGCGGAGCGGCCGTGGCGGGCACTGGCCCCCACTGAGGCCGACCAACTGGCCCGCCTGCTCACCCCCCTGGCAAAGGCCTGCGCCACGGCCCTCCGCTTCCCCAACCCGATCGGGCTGCCCGAGCCGGTGTCGTGACCGGTCAGCCGACGCTGCCCGTCCGTCCGCGTGTGCTGTCGCGCTGCGCCCGGCGGTAGGCGCGCAGCAGCGCCCGGCCGGTCTCGCAGCCCCCGGCGGGCTCCCGGCAGCGTGGGCACCCCGCGATATGGCCGAGAGCCACGCGCCATGCCTCGTCAGTGTCGCCGTCGTTTGTGTCGCGGCCGGAGCCGGGGGCCATCATGTCGTACGCCCCCGGTTACGAGCGCGGCGCAAGGCCGCGATCTCGGCGAGCGGGTCATGTTGCTTCGGGAAGCTGGGGGCGCAGCGGGGACACGCGTACGCGGTGTGGCCGCCGGCGCTGGCTCCGTGCCCCACCGCGACGATCACCGGCTCACGGGTCGGCAACTGGCAGCGGAGGCAGACCCGGGACGTCACCGCGTGTCCTCCTCGCCCAGCGCGGCAATCGCGGCCAGCACGAGCGCCCCGCGCAGCAGCGCCCCATCGGTGAGGTAGCGGCCAGGGCCGATGGGAATGCGCCAGTGCGTGCCCGGCCGCGTCGTTCGACGCACGGGCGGCACACCGAGATAGGTCGTCGTGGCAGTGGAGGGGCCGAGTACCCGCACCTGTCGCAGGTTCCACCCCTCGGCGGCGCCCGGCCGCACCAGCCAGTACATGGGCCCGTGCCTGTCTTGGATGACCGCGCCTGAGTGAGGGCCGAGCAGCTTCAGCGCATGCTCCCCGACGGACTCGGACGCCTTCACGGCGTCCCACCATCGGCCTGCGGGCACGAGCGCGAGGCCGCCTCCGCTCGGTGGACACCACTGCTGTAGGGGGGGGTTAGCACTCATTCCGCTTCGCCTCGATCATGGGCCTGCTTGTGTGGACGGGGCGATCCTGGTCCAGCACACGAACCACAAGTGACCCGGCGAGGGTCAGTCGGGCTCACCCATCGGCGGCATGACACCACTCGGCGAAGTGCGTCAGCGTTTCGGCATCGGCACGCTTGAGCCTCCGCAGCGTCGCGGCGTCCTCGCGCACCCAAGCGTGCTCACGGGTGTGTTGCGGAGCGATCCTGCGAGCCACCTTGAGCGACTCGAAGGCAGCATCCGGCAGCCCGGACCACAGTTGCGCCCGGGCAAGCTCGATGTAGAACCCTGATCTGCGCTCGGCGGGAAGAGTCAAGGGCGGCGCCCACGCACGGGCAAACTCAAGCGCACGGTGTACATGAGCATCACCGAGGCTCACAGCGACCGACACTTCATGGACGCGGAGGCTGTCGGGCCCGAACGCGGTGCCCTGGTACACGCCTTCGGACACCGCGTCCGCGAAGCGATGGGCCTCGCGCAGATGGAGGCTGGCGGCATCGGCATCACTCGCCCGCCCCGCCATGACAGCGGCCCTCATGTGCAAGGCCCCTCGTGAGGCTACGGCCGCCACGTCGAGGGGAGCGGGCATGGCGTCCATCGCGGCTTCCAAGGCCCGTAAGCCTGGACCGTACGCGTGGGCGGCGAAGAACGTCTCTGCCCGCACATACGCCACGGTCGCGGCCACGAGAGGGTTCTCGGCCTGCGGCTCTGCCCAGCGCATAAGGTCGACGAGGCGAGCGGACAGATCCAGCGCGCCGTACTTGTACGCCACGGCGTCGGCGGCTCGATAAGCCGAAATCAGCAGCTGAGCCGCCTCCGCTCGCTCGGCCGTCGGCGCGGTGTGGACCGCACGCGACAATTCGGCGATCAACTCGGGCAGCCGTCGGGCGATCCGCACGTACTGAGCCGCGAGGCGCCAGCTCACCGCGTCGGACACCGAGGAACGTAGCTCGGGCAAGGAGCGCACAGGCCCGTCGCCAGGGATGTCGTAGGCAGCGATGGCCGCGGAAAGTCCGGGCATGGCGTCGTGGACGCGGGATGCGGCCCAATCACGGTTGCCGAGAAGCCGGGAGGGATCGACCCCAAGAGCCGCCCCGACGGCTTCCAGGACGTTCTCACTCGCTCCGCGCGCACCTCGCTCGATCTTGCGCAGAGTGCCGACGTGGATGTTGGCCGCATCGGCGAGCTCCTGCTGGGTCATGCGGGCGACGCGACGGTGATAGGCGATGCGTTTGCCCAGATCGCGCTTTGGTTCTCGTGGCACACCGACTCCGTTCGGGGTGCCCGAAGAGTACCAACGCGACTACGCAAGGTGACGGCAAACGATGTCCACGAGCTCGGAAAGCGAGTCGACGCGCCAGTCGGCGCCGGCCGCTTCCGGGGCGGAAGCCCACAGGTATCCGTACGGGCCACGGCGCAGATGGGCCGTGAGAAGCCCGGCCGCCGCGGCGGGGGCGGTGTCATTGGCGGGGTGGTCACCGACATACAGCGTCCGCTGCGGCGGTGTGCCGGCGACCTGGATGACGCGCTCGAAGAACCGGGGGTCGGGCTTTGCCACGCCCCACTCCCCGGACGTGGCGATGGCGTCCACAGGCAGGTCCAGGCCACGCAACAATTCCCCTGTACGCCGCGTCTGATTGCCCGCGACGATCACCCGTGCCCCGGCGCCGCGAAGGGCTGCGAGAGCTGGCCGTACGTCCTCGTACAGATCCGACTCATCCAGGAATTCACCCCGCCCGGCGGCGTCCATCGCCGCACGCTCGGCAGCGATGTCGATTCCCGGCCGGATCAGGCGGATGGCGTCGGCGTTGTCCCTGCCCCGGGCGACCACCGCACCGGCGAGGGCGGACAGTGTGTGCCGGGGGACGCCGAGCCAGTCGGCCCATGCCGCCCATCCGCGATCGTCGCGGATGAGGGTCTCGCCTACGTCGAGGACGACGGTATCGATCACTGGCAGAAGCCTACGGGGTGGGGCGTCCCCGTGACCCGACTGCGACCCATGCTCATCGAACTCCTGGCGGATGCGCGTGAGTGCCTGGCTCCTGGGCGGGGAGCAACGGGTGGTGTCTCGGGGCGGCGTCCCCGTGACCCGACTGCGACCCATGCTCATCGAACTCCTGGCGGATGCCCGTGAGTGCCTGGCTCCCAAGCGGGGAGCAACGGGTGGTGTCTCGGGGCTCGGTGGCGGGGTCGCGGAAATCGGTGAGCACCGTATGGACTTCACGGGCGCACCGCAGCCGCTCGGGGTCCAGCTCGGCGACGACCAGTTCCTGTTCGGTGGAGCCGGCTTCGGCGGCGAGGCGGCCGGTGGGGTCCCAGATGGCGCTGCTGCCACAGGTGTTCCAGCCGCCGGTGGTGCCAACATGGTTGGCCAGCACCGTGTAGATGGTGTTGTCGAAGGCGCGAGCCGGGAACCACATCCGGGACTCGTGATAGCCGTTGCCCACGCTGAAGAGGCCGCCTACCAGGTAGGCGTGGCAGCCGTCGAGCGCTGCGGCGCGGGCGTGTCCGGGGAAGCCGGAGTCGTAGCAGATGCCCAGGCCCAGCCGCCATCCGTCGACCTCCACCGAGCCCCCGGTGCGTCCCGGCCTGTAAAGGTCGCGCTCGGCGCGGAACAGCATCTGCTTGTCGTAGCGGGCTGCCCATGTGCCGTCGGAGTCGATCACCACGGCAGAGACGTACAGCTTGCCGACCTCGTGCACGGCGGCGCCCACGATGGCCACGGTGCCCGTGTCCCTGCACGCCGCCATGAGAGGGCTCAGCCGGGCATCGCCTCCCGCTTGGACGGCACAGCGCACTGGGTCCGCGCGGATGAGTTCGGGCTCGTACCCGGTGAGGAATTTCTCCGGGAAGACGACCACGCGTACGCACGCCTGTGCGGCGGCCTGACGCACCATCGCGGCTGCGGTGGTGGCGTTGACGATGACGTCGCCCGGTGCGGGACAGGCCTGGGCAGCGGCAACGCGAAGCGGGCGAGAGGGCCACGGGGCCGGATCAACCATGGCGGCAGAGCCTACCGATAGCGATACCACACGCCGTCCGGCGTCGGGCGGCAGTTCCACACCCCTGCCAGACGGCGCTGAGACCGGTCGCCACCTCCGGCCGACGTTCCAGCCCACGCCCTGGAGGGGCGTGGCGGCGTGCGGCGCTTCCTCGCCAACGTGCACGAGGTCGTCGCCGCACAGCGGCCCTCCTCGGAGACGCCCGCCCGAAGTCCTTCGCCGGACAAAGGGCGGGAGGCTCAGTGATCCGGCACCTGCTCGCCCGTCCCGGACACGCTTCGGCCACCGCGCGGGCCGGTCTCAGCGGGCGAAGCGCCAACGGGTCTGGCTGAAGCCTTCGCCCCTGCTGAACCCGAAGACGGTGCGGGGTGCCACCTCGAAGACCAGGGCGCGGCCCCCGTGGTCCTTGGAGTCGAAGGCCTCGGCCCGCACCTCGAAGTGCCAGCGCGGGCCGTACTTCGCCTCCCACGCCGCCGCCAGCTGGGCCAGCCTGTTCTCGTCGGTGACCTGGACCGCCTCGCCCTCGACCACCAGGTCGCAGCCCTCGTCGGCGTTGGTGCCGGTGGTGAGGACGACGTGTGGGTTGGCGGCGAGGTTGAGTGCCTTGCGCTCCTGTTCGCCGGTGGCGAAGTGCAGCGCCCCGTCCCTCCACACCGACATCAGCGGCGTGACATGGGGGCGGCCGTCCGGACGTACCGTCGACAGCCAGGAGATCTCGGCCTTCTCCAGGCTGGACAGGGCCTCGGCCCAGGGCGTGGCGGTGGCGTCGGGGGAGCTGTAGCGCGGGTCCAGATCGGTCTGCGGTTCCTGCGTCTGCGCCTGTGTCGGCATGGCGGACTCCTTTCGGTCCTCGCTCCTTACACATGGTCTCCGTGAAGTGATGACTCCGCCCGACGACCGGACTCATCGCAGACCGTTGTATGCGGCGGCCGCCTGCTGGTGCTGCCGGTGTTCGGCGGCGCCGAACATGGCGAGGTTGGCGCCATCCGTAGCTGAACGGGCGGTCGGTAAGCAAGTAGGGTGGCGGTGACGAAAGGAACCGCTATGCCCACGGCCACGGGACATGAGCGACGCAGCGGCCTTGAGACACGCGCCGAGATCCTGCGCGTGGCGCTGAGGCTCTTCACCGAGAAGGGCTTTGAGGCGACCTCGACCCGGGACATCTCGGAGGCGCTCGGCCTCACGAAGTCGTCGCTCTACTACCACTTCCGCAACAAGGAAGAGATCGTGGCGAGCCTCGTCATCGAGCGCCGCCAGGAGCTGGACGAACTCATCGAGTGGATCACCGCGCAGCCCAGGACGCCCGATCTGCCGCGGCGGGCGGCGCTGCGGTGGGTGGAGAGCACCACGCCCGAGCGCCTTCAGGCCATGCGGCTCGCGCATGCCAACCAGCCGATCATGCGGCGGCTGACGGACAGCGGACAGGACATCCGCAGCGCCTTCGAGCGCGTCATCGACCTCCTCGTCGGGGAGGACGCGAGCGCGCAGGAGCGCCTTCTGCTGCGCATGACCTTCGACACCGCCGGAGCGGCGCTCCTCTCGGCGCAGGGAACCGACGCCGACGCCGAGGACATCATCGCGGCCGCCCGCCGCGCCAGCCTCGCACTCTCCCAGGCGAGGGAGACCCGCTCAGCGGAGGCGGTGAAACTCGCCGCTGATCCCTCGCCGTTCGGCCTGGCCGAGGGCTTGGACGCCGAGAAGGATCAGCACTTGACTTCGCCGTAACCGCTTAGGCGCCGTTCAACTCCGCGTGGCGCGCGGCCAGTAGCTTGGCACCCTCCTCCGTCAGCGTCCCGTGCAGCCGCAACCGGGCGATGCCGCCGTCCGGGTGGATGTCGATCCGAACGTGAGTGACCGGTGCGGCCTCGTCCAGCAGGAAGCGGTGGATCGTGTCGGGCTGGAGGCGGGTGCGGGGAAGGAGTTCGGTCCAGCCGGGGGCCGTGTGGTCGGAGGGGTCCGCGCCCGATGCGCCCGAGGCCGCGTCGATCCCGTACAGCGCCGCCCAGCCGGCCGCGTTGCCCTTGTAGCAGCCGGTGTCGATCTCCACGGCGCGGATGGACGCCTGGGCGGTGAGGCGGTAGCGGACCCAGTCATGGCCCTTGTCGCGGCGGCGGCGGGTTTCCCAGCCCTCGTCCATCTTGTGGGAGCGGCCGGGCCGGAGGGAGTTGGCGGGCGGGGAGTAGAAGCGGTCGGAGGCGTCTTCGGCCGCGCCGCCGTTCTCCAGGGCGACCAGGTCGAAGGTGGAGAGCGCGGTGAGCCAGCGGGGATCGGGGGCGACCTCGCCATGGACGCGGAGGCGGGCGATGCCGCCGTCGGGGTGCTGCTTCAGCCGGAGGTGGGTGAACCGGCGCTCCACCGCGATCGCGAAGCCGTTGGCCGCGTGGCCGCCCACCGGGGTGCGGGGGACGAGTTCCGTCCACTCCACGTCGTCGGCCAGCAGCTCCTCCGGAGACGGGGCGCCCTCCACCGACGTCGCCTCGACGCTCACCGCCTGCGGGTAGTTGCCACGGAAGTGGGCGGTGTCCACGACGATGCCGTGGATGACTCCCGGCACGCCGAGGCGGATCAGGGCCCAGTCGTGGTCCTCCTCCGTGGGGTGCGGGGCCTCGGCCGAGGCCCCGCGGCGGCGCCTGGTCTCCCAGCCGTCCATGACCTTGCCCTTGTGGCCGAAGGTCTCGGGATCGAAGTGCGGCGCCTGGTGCCGCAGCAGGTTCTCCCGGTCGGCGAAGAACTCGTCGTTGGCCGCGATGACGCTTGCCCCGAGCCGCCGATCGGCCAGGTCTGTCAGATGGCTGAAGGAAAATTCCGCTGTGCGGTAGTCGGCGTACGGGTCTCCGCCGCCGTACGGGTCGGCGTCTCCGGTGAAGCGGGGGATCGGCGCGGTCATGCGCGGGGCTGCCTTTCCAGGAGTCGGCCGGTGGGTTCGGTCGGCGCGCCGTGATCGGCGATCTTCCGGCCGCGCAGCCAGGTGGACCGTACGACGCCGTGCAGCGTCCTGCCCGCGTAGGCGGTGACCTGGTTGCGGTGGTGGAGGGCGGTGGGGTCGACGGTGAAGGTCTCCTCGGGGGCGAGGACCGCGAAGTCGGCGTCGCGGCCGGCCTCGATGGCGCCCTTGTGGTCGAGGCCGACCAGTGCGGCGGGGGCGGTGGACATCCAGCGGGCGACGTCCCGGAGGGTGTGGCCGCGCCGGCGGGCCGCCGACCATACGGTGGGCAGGCCCAGTTGGAGCGATGAGATGCCGCCCCAGGCCCGTCCGAAGTCGTCGACCTTGAGGTCGGCGGTGCAGGGCGAGTGGTCGGAGACGACACAGTCGATCAGCCCCGCGGCCAGGCCCTGCCACAGCGCGTCCTGGTTGGCCGCCTCCCGTATGGGCGGGCAGCACTTGAACTCGGTGGCGCCGTCGGGGACTTCCTCGGCCGTGAGGGTCAGGAAATGCGGACAGCTCTCGACGGTGATCCGGACGCCCTCGCGCCGGGCGTCGGCGATCAGCGGAAGCGCTTCGGCTGAGGAGAGGTGGAGGACGTGGACGCGGGCGTCGAGCCGCCCGGCGAGGGCGATGAGCCCGGCGATGGCGCGGTTTTCGGCCTCGCTCGGGCGCGAGGCGAGGAAGTCGGCGTAGCGCGGGCCGGTGGGCGGCGGGGCGCCGTCGATGAGGTGCGGGTCCTCGGCGTGGACGATGAGCAGTCCGCCGAAGCCGGCGATCTCCGCCAGGGCGGTCTCCAGCTCGGCGGGAGAAAGCTGAGGGAACTCCTCCACCCCGGAGGGAAGCAGAAAGCATTTGAAGCCGAGGACGCCGGCATCGTGCAGGGGCTTCAGACCGGCCGCGTTGCCGGGGACGGCCCCGCCCCAGAAGCCGACGTCGACATGGGCCGACCGCCGGGCGACGGCCCGCTTGGTCTCCAGCGCCTCGACCGTGGTGGTCGGCGGGATGCTGTTGAGCGGCATGTCGACGAGGGTGGTGACGCCGCCGGCCGCGGCCGCGCGGGTGGCGGAGGCGAAGCCCTCCCACTCGGTGCGGCCGGGGTCGTTGACATGCACGTGGGTGTCGACGAGGCCGGGGAGGAGGGCGTCGTCCCCGAGGTCCTCGACCCGGGCCGCGGCGGGGACTTCGGCGTCGTACGGCTCGACGGCCGCGATGCGGCCCCCGGCCACGGACACGGAGGCCGCGCGCATGCCGTCGGGGGTGACCACCCTCCTCGAGCGCAGCACCAGCTCCACGTCGGCGTCGGGCACCGGGCACCCACCTCCGCTTTCGCGTCCCGGAATCAACATTCCGTTGAATTTTTCCGTCCGCCGTCGGCCCGGTCAAGACCCCACCCAGGGGAGCTCCGCATGCCGGACCGGCCGACGACCGGCCGACGACCGGCCGGCGGGCCCACCGACCGATCGACCGATGGTGCCGGACCGGCAAACCGGCTGTGACCGGCGCCAACAGCCTTCCGAAGCCCCTGTGGAGGCCGCCGCGGACCGGTAGGCTGCCCGTGGCCGGCCGGCCGCGAGTCGTCACCGCGCGCGGGCCGGCGCCGCCCGCTGTGAAAGGAAACGCCGACGTGCCGTCCGCCGAGCCCAAGTCCGCCGCCGCCGGCTCCGGGGGCGTCCAGTCCCTTGAGCGCGCCTTCGATCTGCTGGAGCGGATGGCCGACGCCGGGGGCGAGGTCGGGCTGAGCGAGCTCTCCGGCAGCAGCGGACTGCCGCTGCCCACCATCCACCGGCTGATGCGCACGCTGGTGGCCTGCGGCTACGTACGCCAGCAGCCCAACCGGCGGTACGCCCTCGGCCCCCGGCTGATCCGGCTCGGCGAGAGTTCGTCGCGGCTGCTGGGCACCTGGGCGCGGCCGTATCTGGCGCGGCTGGTGGAGGAGACCGGCGAGACCGCGAACATGGCGCTGCTCGACGGCGATGAGGTGGTCTATGTGGCGCAGGTGCCCTCGCGCCACTCGATGCGGATGTTCACCGAGGTCGGCCGGCGGGTGCTGCCGCACTCGACGGGCGTCGGCAAGGCCCTGCTGGCCACCGCGCCCCCGGAAGAGGTACGCGCCCTCCTCTCCCGGACGGGCATGCCTGCCGCGACCAAGAGGACGATCACCTCGCCGGACGAGTTCCTGGACGCCCTGCGGCGGGTGCGCGAGCTGGGCTACGCGGTGGACGACAACGAGCAGGAGATGGGCGTCCGCTGCCTCGCCGTGCCGGTGCCCGACTCCCCCACGGCGGCGGCCATCTCGATCTCCGGCCCGGCGGGCCGGGTGACGGACGAGGCCACGGAGGACATCGTGCCGATCCTCAAGCAGGTCGCGACCGACCTCTCGGGCGCCCTGGCCAACACCGCCTCCGCCTGACGTTCGCGGCGCGGGTCGTACGGTGCGGGCGCGGCCGCCCGTCCGCCTCACGCCTCACCCTCATCAGGCCGCACCCCGCCGGTGTACGCCCCCGGCGGGCGGAGGCCGTACACCGGAACGCCGCAAGGGGTGCTCCTTCCTGGCGGCACCCCGGGCATCCCGGCACCCCGGGCATCCCGGCACCCCGGGCATCCCGGCACCCCGGGCATCCCGGCACCCCGGCACGCGGCACAGCGTGCCGCAGATCGGACAGCACGCCGTACCTGGCGCGAGGCGCTCACCGCCCGGCCCGGGCCGGGCGGTGGGCGCCCGGGAAGCTTGACTCAGTCCCTCGCCCACGACTGCGGCACGCTGCCGAAGACGTCGATCGCCGCCCGAACGCCCGCCAGGGCCGGGCCCAGGGCGCTGACCGAACCCAGGGCGCCCGCGATGAGCAGGAGGGAGCGGCGGAGGCGATGGAGCTCGGGGGCACCGGTGCGGGCCATGGCGTCCAGGGCCGCCAGCTCGTCGTCCGCGATCGCCCGGTCGGGTAATTCGACCGGATGCGCGGCCAGATCGCGCCTCAGCCGGGCCACGGCCAGGCGCAGTTCGACCGCTCGTGGGTCTTCATCAATGCCCGCCACTCGCCTGGGTTCCACGACTGCGGCGCCCTCCACTGACGAGGCGCCGGGAGCGTCCCAGAGCCTCGTTCCGTCGTTGGACAACACTGCCCTTCTCCCCCTCCCGCACTAGTCGCACGAGCCTGCCCTCTCTGCCGCACGGCCGCCATGCGCCGATTCGGGCACAAGGGGCTGCGGATCAGTTAACGCCACTCTGTGCATGACGCGCCATACGGAGAGCGAAAATCAGACCGGCTGGGAGGAAGCGCCCACGGCGCGCCCCGGTGCGGTAAGCAGGGCCCATGGATCGCACGACATGTGACAACGCGCAGGTCGCCGGAGTGCTGTTGGCGGCTGGTGGTGGACGGCGGCTGGGCGGGCGGCCGAAGGCCCTGCTGACGTACCGGGGACGGCCGCTGGTGGAGCACGCGGCGCGGGCGCTGCGGGAGGGCGGCTGCGCGCCGGTGCACATCGTGCTGGGCGCCGCCGCTGAGGCCGTACGGTCGCGGGCCCGCCTGCCCGGGTGCGTACTGGTCGACAACCCCGACTGGGAGCAGGGCATGGGGTCCTCGCTGCGCGCCGGGCTGGACTCGCTGACCGGGACGGGGGCGCGGGCGGCGCTGGTCGCGCTGGTGGACCAGCCGGGGATCGGCGCCGAGGCGGTGGCGCGGGTGCGGGCGGCCTATCGCTCGCCGACGAGCCTGGCGGCCGCGGTGTACGGCGCGGAGCGCGGGCATCCGGTGCTGTTCGGCGCCGAGCGGTGGCCCGATGTCGCGGAAAGTGCCGTGGGCGACCGGGGGGCACGCGCCTACTTGAGGGCGCATCAGTCGGCGATCACCCTCATCGACTGCTCGGACATCGCCCGGATGGACGACATTGACAACCCGGAGGACTTGACACGGCTGGAGTGAGCCTCAGGGAGGGTGAGCCACGGAGAGCCCGGTGCAACAAACAATTGAGCTTCCACCATGAGGAAATTAGTATCCACAGGTCAGAAGAAGGCCGCTATGGCAGGCCACCGCAGGCCGCTAAGGAGTGACAGCCCATGTCCGCAGCAGCGCCGTCCCCGCTGGCCATCGTCGATGCCGAGCCGCTGGAGCGTCAGGGAGAGGTGCTGACCGACGCGGCCCTGGCCTTCCTGGCCGAGCTGCACCACCGCTTCACCCCGCGCCGCGACGAGCTGCTCGCCCGCCGCGCCGAGCGCCGCGCCGGGATCGCCCGCGCCGGCACCCTGGACTTCCTCCCGGAGACGGCCCACATCCGTGAGGACGGCGACTGGCGTGTGGCCCCGGCCCCGCCCGCCCTCGAGGACCGCCGCGTGGAGATCACCGGCCCCACCGACCGGAAGATGACCATCAACGCCCTCAACTCGGGCGCCAGGGTCTGGCTCGCGGACTTCGAGGACGCCTCGGCGCCCACCTGGGAGAACGTGATCGGCGGGCAGCTGAACCTCACCGACGCCTACGAGCGCCGCATCGACTTCACCTCCCCCGAGGGCAAGACCTACGCACTGCGCCCCGCCGAGGAGCTGGCCACCGTCGTCACCCGGCCGCGCGGCTGGCACCTCGACGAACGCCATCTGCGGGACGCCGAGGGCCGTCCCGTCCCGGGCGCCCTGGTCGACTTCGGGCTCTATCTCTTCCACAACGCCCGGCGTCTGATCGCGATGGGCAAGGGCCCGTACTTCTACCTCCCGAAGACCGAGTCGCATCTGGAGGCCCGCCTCTGGAACGACGTCTTCGTCTTCGCCCAGGACCATCTCTCCATTCCGCAGGGAACGATCCGCGCCACCGTCCTCATCGAGACGATCACGGCGGCGTACGAGATGGACGAGATCCTCTACGAGCTGCGCGACCACGCCTCCGGGCTGAACGCGGGCCGCTGGGACTACCTCTTCTCCATCGTCAAGAACTTCCGCGACGGCGGCCCCGGTTTCGTCCTCCCCGACCGCAACGCGGTCACGATGACCGCCCCGTTCATGCGCGCCTATACCGAACTGCTGGTCCGCACCTGCCACAAGCGCGGCGCGCACGCGATCGGCGGCATGGCGGCCTTCATCCCCTCCCGGCGCGACCCCGAGATCAACGCCGTCGCCTTCGACAAGGTCAAGGCGGACAAGGACCGTGAGGCCGGCGACGGCTTCGACGGCTCCTGGGTCGCCCACCCCGATCTGGTCCCGGTCGCCCGCGCCTCTTTCGACGCCGTCCTCGGTGACCGGCCGCACCAGAAGGACCGGCTGCGCGAGGACGTCCGGGTCACGGCGGCCGAGCTGATCGACATCGCCTCGCTGGAGGCCAAGCCGACGTACGAGGGGCTGCGCAACGCCGTCCAGGTCGGCATCCGCTATATCGAGGCGTGGCTGCGCGGGCTGGGCGCCGTCGCCATCTTCAACCTCATGGAGGACGCCGCCACCGCCGAGATCTCCCGCTCCCAGATCTGGCAGTGGATCAACGCGGGGGTCGTGTTCGAGACCGGCGAGAAGGCCACCGCCGATCTGGTGCGCAAGGTGGCCGCCGAGGAGCTGGCGGCGATCCGCGAGGAAGTCGGCGCGGACGCCTTCGCCGCGGGCAAGTGGCGCGAGGCCCACGATCTGCTGCTGCGGGTGGCGCTCGACGAGGACTACACCGAGTTCCTGACACTGCCCGCGTACGAGCTGCTGGACTGAGCCGGGCGCGGCCCGGGCCGGAAGGCCCCGGACCGGAGAGCCCCGGGCCACAGGACCCCGGGCCGGAGGACCCCGGGCCACAGGACCCCGGACCAGAGAACCCCAGACCGGAGAGCCCCGGGCTAGAGGACCCCGGACCAGAGAACCCCGCACCAGAGGACCCCGGACCAGAGAACCCCAGACCACAGGGCCCCAGACCACAGGGCCCCAGACCGTCTGCGGACGGTCCGGGGCCCTCCCCGCGCTACGGCGCAACGCCGCACCGAGCGGTGCGGCGACAGGGAAGCCGCACCCGAGGACATGGATCCTTCAGCCATCGCCCCCGGGTGCGGCCGCCGCCACGGGTCCGGACGCGGGCCCGGGCCCGCGTCCGGCCAAAAGCCGTCCCTCCCGGCCGGAGTCCATGGGCCGGCGTGGGTCAGCTCTGCGCCGCGATACGGGCGAGGCGCCGTGCCTCGCTGCGCGCGTCCCGCGCGATCTCGTCCTCGTCGGCGGTCAGCAGCCGCCCCGACTCCACCACCGGGCGGCCGCCCACCAGCGACAGGGTCACGGGGGCCGCGGCGCCGAGGACGAGGGCCGCGACCGGGTCCTCGATGGACGAGTGGCCGAGGCCGTCCAGCTTCCAGAGCACCAGATCGGCGAGTTTGCCCGCCTCCAGGGATCCGATCTGGTCCTGCCTGCCGAGCACGTGGGCGCCGCCATAGGTGGCCAGGCGCAGTGCCTGACGGGTGGTCAGTGCCTTTTCGCGGTGGGGGCCGAGCCGGTTGATCAGCAGTGCGTTGCGCAGCTCGGTGTGGAGCTCACCGGATTCGTTCGAGGCGGTGCCGTCCACTCCGAGGCCCACCGGTAGGCCCTCGGCGAGCATGTCCGGGACCCGGGCGATCCCGGCCGCGAGCCGGGCGTTGGACGACGGGCAGTGGGCCACGCCCGTCCCGGTCCGTGCGAACGCCCGGATGTCGGCGTCGTTCATATGGACGCAGTGGGCCATCCAGACGTCCTCGCCCAGCCAGCCGGTCGACTCGAAGTAGTCCGTCGGCCCGATCCCGAACCGCTCATGGCAGAACTTCTCCTCCTCGACCGTCTCCGAGCCGTGCGTATGCAGCCGGACACCCTTGCGGCGGGCCAGCGCGGCGGCTTCGCGGAGCAGTTCGGTGGAGACGGAGAAGGGCGAGCAGGGCGCGACCGCGATCTGGAGCATCGCGTCGAAGGAGCCGTCGTGGTGGGTGTCGATGGCCTGCTCGGTGGCGGCCAGCGCGTCCTCGGTGGTCTCGACGGCGAAGTCCGGCGGCAGCCCGCCGTCCGAGGCGCCGAGGTCCATGGAGCCGCGGGCAGCGGTGAACCGCACGCCCATCTCGTGCGCCGCCCGGATCTCGGCGCCGAGCAGATCCCCGGCGCCGCGCGGGAACACGTAGTGGTGGTCCATGGCGGTGGTGACACCGCCGCGGACCATCATCGCGAGCGAGCCGCGCGCCGCAGCGTGGACCATCCGCTCATCGATCCGGGCCCAGACGGGGTAGAGCGCGACCAGCCAGTCGAAGAGGTTGCAGTCCTGGGCGAGGCCGCGGGTGAGCCACTGGTAGAAGTGGTGATGGGTGTTGACCAGGCCCGGGGTGACCAGATGCCCGGTGCCGTCGACCCGGCGTACGACATCCTCCAGGTCCTCGGGGGCGCGCCCCGAGCCCACCGACTCGATGCGGTTGCCCGCGACGACGACATGCCCGGAGGCGTATGCGGTGTCGTGTGCGTCCACGGTCGCGACGGCGCAGTTCTCGATGACGATGCGGTTCACGGGGCGGGGCCCTTCAGTCGGTGGGGATCGCGGCCTCGGCGCCGTCCCGCACGACGGTGGCCTCGATGAGCCCGTATGGCCGGTCGGCGGCGAAGTACACCTCGTTGTCGTTGGTGAGCCCGAAGGGCGCCAGATCGACCAGGAAGTGGTGTTTGTTGGGCAGCGAGAGCCGTATCTCGTCGATCTCGGGCCGGCGCTCGATCACCCGCGCCCCCATCTGGTACAGCGTCTGCTGGAGCGAGAGCGAGTACGTCTCGGCGAAGGCGCTCAGCAGATGGCCGCGCGCCTCCGCGTAGCCGTGGTCCCAGTCGGGCATCGGCTGCGCGTCGCCGCTCCAGCCGTAGCGCCAGCGGGCGTGCACGTCCGTGGCGAGGATGCGGTCGCGCGCCTCCTTGAGGGTGGTGTACTTGTCCTTGACGTACCCCCAGAACTCGGAGTCCGTCGAGTTCATGACGGTGAGGTCCTTGAGCCCGGCGAGCACCTCCCATCGCTCACCGTCGTAGGAGATCTGCGCGGTACGGACCTCCTGGCCCGCGCGGACGAAGGAGTGCCGGGCCGCCCCGGGCGTCTCGATCCGCTCCCAGGCGTACTCCTCGATGCGGATGCGGGCCGCGTGGATCGGCTCCTGGCTGGTGACGAAGTGGCGGGCGAGGTGGATGCCGAACTGCTCGGCCGACTCGATGCCGTGCTCCTTGGCGAAGGCGTACACGGTGTTCTTGGTGGTGTCGGTCGGCAGGACGTTGGCGTTGCTGCCGGAGAGGTGGACGTCGTCCAGGTCGCCCGACAGTGCCACCGAGACGTTGAGGTCCTTGATGTGGTGGACGGCGCCGTCGCGCACCATCCGCACGACGCGGGTTTCCGCTTTGCCGTACTGGTTCTGGGCGAGCTTGGGCATCGGTGCTAGCTCCCTCGGTAGACGGAGTAGCCGAACGGGGTGAGGAGCAGCGGCACGTGGTAGTGCTCACCCGGCTCGACGGCGAAGACGACGGAGACCTCGGGGAAGAAGGCGGGGGGCCGGCCCTTCGCACCGGAGAGGTACGGCCCGGTCTCGAAGCGCAGCCGTACCTCGGTGGTGGACTCGGGGAGGGCGGGCAGATCCATGCAGCGGCCGTCGGCGTCGGTGACGGAGCCGGCGTGAGCGGCCCACGGGGTGTCGTGCCCCGGACGGACGGACAGCTCGACGCCCACTCCCGCCGCCGGCCGGCCGAGACTGGTGTCGAGGATGTGGGTGGACACGGAGGTGGCGGACGCCATCACCGCTCTCCTTCCGCCGGGGGATCGATCAGCCGGGACAGCCGGATGCGGTTGATCTTCCCCAATTCGGTGCGGACGATCTCGCGCTCGGTCTCCGCGTCGTTCTCGATCCGTTCCCGGAGAGCGGCGAGCATCTCCTCGCCTGTCCGGCCGGTGGCGCAGATCAGAAAGACATGGCCGTGGCGCTGCTGGTAGGCGAGGTTCAGCTCCAGCAGCTCCTCGCGCAGCTCGTCCCGCACCCCGCTCTGCTCCCGGGCCGAGGTGGCGTCGCCCGGTGCCGGCCGGCCGATGGGCGGGTGCCCGGCCGTCGCCTCGGCGAGATCGTCGGCGGTCAGCCCGGCCATGGCCGCGTCAGCGGCGTCGAGCAGCTCGCCGGCCCTGCCGTACGGCCGCCCGGCGGCCATCACGGCACCCCAGGCCCGGCTGGCGCACACCTCGTGCAGCAGCCGGGCCACGTCCTGCTCGTCCGCTGCGTTGAACCGGGTCAGGCCCGGCGGAGCGCTGGAAGTCACCCCCGCAAGCTAGGAGCCTGCCCGGGCGACCGTCAACACTTTGTTGAAAACTTCGCGCCATATCAGCACCGCGGGCCACCACCCGGCCGGACGCCCCGGCACGCTGTACCCATGAACGACCCGAGCCCGCTGCTCACGCGCCATATCAGCACCGCGGGCCACCACCCGGCCGGACGCCCCGGCACGCTGTACCCATGAACGACCCGAGCCCGCTGCTCACGCGCCATATCAGC
>NZ_JBEXHC010000008.1:69374-180959 GCF_040607655.1 Streptomyces sp. NPDC005266 | reverse complement strand
AGCACCGCGGGCCACCACCCGGCCGGACGCCCCGGCACGCTGTACCCATGAACGACCCGAGCCCGCTGCTCACCCGGCTGCCTGGCCACTTCTGGTCCGTCCCCTACGCCGGTGCCCGCTTCCCCGGCTCGGCCGCCGTGGCGCACCGCCCGGGCCTCGCCGAGGGCGCCAACTGCCAGCTGTTCGCCTACGCGGTGCTGCGCCACTTCGGGCTCGAGCCGCCCGCACTGCGGTCGAGCGAGCTGTGGGACGACCGGGAGTCCACGGCACGCGTCAGCGCAGCCCGCCCGCTGGATCTGCTGCTCTTCAACGCAGACGACGCCGCCTTCGGCGCCCATGTCGGCGTCTGGGCGGGTCCCGATCAGGTGCTCCACCTCTGCGCCGAGGTGGGGCGCCCGGCCGTGTGGCCCATGGCGGCCTTCGCGGACCGGCCGCGCTATCGGAGGCTGGTCGGCGTCAAGCGGGTCACTGCCCGCCCTTCTCGCGGTTGAGGTAGTTGTAGACGGTGAAGCGGCTGACGCCGAGCGCGCTCGCGACCGTTTCCACGCCGTGGCGTACCGAGAAGGCGCCGCGCTGCTCCAGCTTGCGGACGATCGACTGCTTGGTCTTGCGGTCGAGGTCCGGGAGCGGGGCGCCATGGCGGCGCTGGAGGTCGGCGAGGATGCGGTCGAGCGAGTCGGAGAGATGGGGCAGCCGCACGGCGACCAGCGCGCGGCCCTCCCAGGAGAGCACCACATCGTCGCCCTGGGCCCGGTCGGGGGCGATCAGCTCGCCGCCCATGGCGTCGACGAGCGGCTTGACCGCCTCGACGAAGGGGTGGTCCCCCGGACCGCTCACGCCTCGGCCTCCCCGATGACGTTGACCTGGAGCGAGACCCGGGTGGCGCCCGCCTCCAGGGAGGTGCGCAGCAGCTGGTCCACGGCGGCGAGCACCGCGTCCGCCCGGCCCTCGGCGGTGTTGCCGAAAGGGCCGACGTCAACGGAGTCCAGCGGGGCGGCCTGAACGGTCTCCCGGGCCACCACGGCGTGGCGCGGCACCTCGTCAAGGTCGAACGGCTCGGTGGTGAACTCAACCCTCAATCTCACGCCGCCAACCTACTGCCCCCGCGGGCGCCCCGGGCAGCCCCTCTCGGCGCCGCCCCACGGCACCGAACGCTGTTGGGTGCGAGCGTGAGCGGAGACCGGGTCGTCAGGCCCTAACACGCCGCCCCCACTACGGGGGACGGAACCTCCAAGTCTCTCCCCCCGGTGGCCCGTTTCGGGGAGCATGGGCGGATACCGCGTCCGTCTCACCCACAGACCCGTTTCGGAGCGCCCCGATGACAGACAGCGTGCCGGTGCGCTGCCCCGCGTGCCGTCGCGAGCAGTCGTTCACGCCGCCCACCTTCCCGTGCTCGTGCGGCGCGCCGCTCACCCTCCCCGTCCTGCGCGACGGCTCCCCCGAGGAACTCGAGCACCGCACCTGGCAGGAGCTCTGGGTGGCGGTGAACTGCCCGTCCTGCGGCCGCCAGGACCACTGGCCACAGCCGGAGTTCGGCTGTGGATGCGGCGCCGTGGTGCGCGTCCCCGTCGCGCCTGTACCGGGCCCCCCGGACCGTGATGCGGCGGCCACGGGCGGTGGTCCGGCCGTGCTGCGCCCCGCCTTCCGGCCGGTGACGATCCGCACTGCCCGGGACGCGGTCACCGCCGCCGCCCAGTATCTGAAGTGGCTCGGCTTCCGCAGCCTGCGGCAGCGGGAGGACCGGGCGGCGTCCGGGGTGGACCTCTACGGATCGGGTGTCGTCGCCCAGGTCGATCCGACCACCCGCCCCACCGGGCCGCGGGACATCGAATGCCTGTGGCTGAACGGGCTCCATGAATCGGCCATGAGCGTCTTCTTCTCGCTCGCGGGCTATGCCCGGGAGGCGCGGGCGCGCGCCGACGCGCTGCACATTCCGCTCTTCATCATGGACCTGACGGGCACACCGCAGCCGGTCAACGATCCGGCCGATGTGCTGATCCGGAGGGGGCCGCCGGACGGCTGACCCCGTCCGCCCCCGTCCATCGTCCCCATCACGGTCCGCACGGTCACTTGCGCTCATGACGCGCGACCGTTTCCGTTGAGTCACCACCCCCACCGTTCAGCGGCTCACCCGACCCATCCGCTCAACCGGCCGGAGGCCGAACGATGGCTGTTCCGTGGTACCTGAGGTTGTCGGCGCCGCTCCTCACCACCCTGCTCCTGGTCGCCGGCTGCGGCGGCAGCGACCCACTGCCGCCACGCACAGCCGAGACATCCGCGACCGGTGCGACGCCCCCGCCCGGCACGCCGACCGGCGCCCCGCCCGGCACCCCGTCCGGGGCCGGCGGCACCACCGGCGGAGGGGGCAGCGCCGGCGGAGGGGGCAGCGCCGGCGACAGCGTGGAAGGGGACATCGACGCGGCGGTGTCCGTGACCAACGCCTACTGGCAGACCCACTGGTCGGAGCTCTTCACCGGCACCTACAACCCGCCGCAGGTCCTGGGCGCGTACGACGGCGCCGCCGCCGGCGCCCCCACGTGCGGCGGCACGCCGATACCCAACGACAACGCGGTCTACTGCCCCGACGGCGACTTCGTGGCCTGGGACATGGACCTGATGAGATGGGGCCATCAGCGGGGCGACGCGTGGGTCTATCTGGTGATCGCCCATGAATGGGGCCACGCCGTCCAGAGCCGTCTGGACGCGGGCCTGGTCGACCTCGCCCGGGAGCTGCAGGCCGACTGCCTCGCCGGGGCGGTCCTCTTCGGCGCCGCGAAGGACAACACCCTCACCTTCGAGGACGGCGACACCAACGAACTGGCCGACGCCCTGACCGCCCTCGCCGATCAGACGCCCTGGACCAACACCTCCGACCACGGCGACGCGTCCCAGCGCGTCTCGTCCTTCAGCAAGGGAGCGCAGAGCGGAGTGAAGGGCTGCCTTCCGAACGCGGGGCAGTGAGGCGTGGCTCGGCCATCAGGCCGAGCCGCGGCGGTACACGGCCCCGCTCGGGTCGGGCTCACCCCGAAGGGGTCAGGGGGCGTCAGGGGCGCGTCAGCTCGGCGCCGTCTCGGGCTCGGGTTGCCGTTCGGCGGGCTCGGTTCGCCGTTCGGCGGTGGGGGGCGACTCCGGGAGGGGCGTCAGGTCGCGGGCGCCCGCCTCACGCAGCTCGACCTTCCGGACCTTGCCGCTGACCGTCATCGGGAAGGCGTCCATGACGCGCAGATAGCGGGGCACCTTGTAGTGGGCGAGGCGGCCGCGGCAGAAGCGGGCGAGCTCGTCGCGGGTGAGGGTCCTGGCGCCCTCGCGCAGGATGACGCAGGCCAGGATCTCCTCCCCGTACTTCTCGTCCGGTACGCCGACGACCTGCACATCCGCGACCTTGGGGTGGGTGTGCAGAAACTCCTCGATCTCCCGCGGATAGACGTTCTCGCCACCGCGGACGATCATGTCCTTGATCCGGCCGACGATCTTGACATAGCCGTCCTCGCCCATCACCGCGAGATCGCCGGTGTGCATCCAGCGCGCCGGGTCGATCGCCTCGGCCGTCCGCTCCGGCTCCTCCCAGTAGCCGAGCATCACCGAATAGCCGCGGGTGCACAGCTCGCCGCGGGTGCCGCGGGGGACGGTCACACCGGTGACCGGGTCCACGACCTTGATCTCGACATGGGGCATCACCCGGCCGACCGTGGCGGTCCGGCGGGTGAGATCGTCATCGCGCCGGGTCTGGGTGGAGACCGGTGAGGTCTCGGTCATGCCGTAGCAGATGGACACCTCGGCCATGTGCATCTCGGCGACCACCCGCCGCATCACCTCCACCGGGCAGGGCGAACCGGCCATGATCCCGGTGCGCAGGGAGGAGAGCTCGAAGGTCGCGAAGTCGGGCAGCGCCAGCTCCGCGATGAACATGGTCGGGACGCCGTAGAGCGAGGTGCAGCGCTCCCGTTCGACGGCGGCGAGGGTGGCGGCCGGATCGAAGGTGGGGGCGGGGATGACGATGCAGGCGCCGTGGGTGGTGGCGCCCAGGTTGCCCATCACCATGCCGAAGCAGTGGTAGAAGGGCACCGGGAGACAGACCCGGTCCCGCTCGGTGTAGCCGACCATCTCGCCCACGAAGAAGCCGTTGTTGAGGACGTTGTGGTGGGAGAGCGTGGCGCCCTTGGGGAAGCCCGTGGTCCCCGAGGTGTACTGGATATTGACCGGGTCGTCGCAGGAGAGCCGGGCCTCGCGCTCGGCCAGCCGCTCGGGTGCCACCTCGGCGCCCGCGCGCACCAGTCCGTCCCAGGTGCGGTCGCCGATGTAGATGACATCGCGCAGGGCGGGGCAGTCGGAGCGCACCTGCTCGACCATCCGGCGGTAGTCGCTGGTCTTGTGCTCGATGGAGGAGACCAGGACGGAGATGCCGGCCTGCCGCAGCACATACCGCAGCTCATGTACGCGGTAGGCGGGGTTGATATTGACCATGATGGCGCCGATGCGGGCGGTCGCGTACTGCATCAGCACCCATTCGGGGCAGTTGACGGCCCAGATGCCGACCCGGTCGCCCTTGCCGACCCCCTTGGCCAGCAACCCGAGCGCGACCTCATCGACCGAACGGCCGAATTGGGTGTACGTCCAGCGGCGGCCTGAGGCGATGTCGACCAGCGCCTCGCGCTCGCCGAACCGCTCGACCACACGGGCCAGATTGGCGCCGATGGTGTCACCGAGCAGCGGCACATCACTGGCTCCGCTGGCGTAGGAAGGGACCGTTGGGGCCGCGGGGGCCGGTGGGTCGGACGGCAGGTCGGTCATGGCGTCTCCTGGTGATCACATGCGGAGTGAGAGTCGGTCATGAGGGTCGTGCGGTCATGAGGCCATACGGCTCATGGGGGCCATACGGCTCATGCGTTCCACGCGGTTCCTACGTCTCAAGCGGCTCTTGCACTTCATGCGCCCAATGCGCGTCATGTGCCCCCCTGCGGTATGCGGTTCACGGGATCACGGGCTCGGAGGCTCATCAGCTCTCCTCATGAAACTCGACACCGTCGCCGCGCGCGGTGCGTTCCCGAAGTTCGATCCGGCGGATCTTGCCGGAGACGGTCTTGGGCAGCTCCGCGAACTCCAGACGGCGGAGCCGCTTGTAGGGAGCCAGCACCGCACGTGAGTGGGCGAAGATCGCCTTCGCCGTGTCGGGGCCGGGCTCCCACCCCTCCGCCAGCACGATGTACGCCTTCGGCACGGACAGCCGCAGCGGGTCGGGCGCCGGGACGACGGCGGCCTCGGCGACGGCCTCGTGCTCCAGCAGGGCGCTCTCCAGCTCGAAGGGCGAGACCTTGTAATCGGAGCTCTTGAAGACGTCGTCACTGCGGCCGATGTACGTGATGTAGCCGTCGGCGTCGCGCGAACCGATGTCGCCGGTGCGGTAGTAGCCGTCGGCGGTGACCTCGGCGGTGCGCTCCTCGTCGCCCTCGTAGCCGGTCATCAGGCCGACGGGGCGGCCATCGGGGCCCGTCAGATCGAGGCAGATCTCGCCCTCCTCGCCGGGCCGGCCGGTGACCGGATCGAGCAGGGCGACCCTGAACCCGGGGGTCGGCCGGCCCATCGAACCGGTCTTGAGCGGCTGACCGGGGGTGTTGGCCACCTGGACGGCGGTCTCGGTCTGGCCGAAACCGTCCCGGATGGTCACGCCCCAGGCGCGCCGCACATGCTCGATGACCTCGGGGTTGAGCGGCTCGCCCGCGGCGACCGCCTCGCGGGGCGGGGTACGCAACTGGGTGAGATCGGCCTGGATCAGCATGCGCCACACGGTGGGCGGGGCGCAGAAGGTGGTGATCCCGCAGCGGTCCATCTCGGCCATCAGCCGGGCGGGGTCGAAGCGCGTGTAGTTGTGGACGAAGACGGTCGCCTCGGCGTTCCAGGGGGCGAAGAGGTTGGACCAGGCGTGCTTGGCCCAGCCGGGCGAGGAGATATTGAGATGCACATCGCCCGGTTTCAGCCCGACCCAGTACATCGTCGCCAGGTGGCCGATGGGGTACGAGATATGGGTGTGCCCGACCAGCTTGGGGCGGGCCGTCGTACCGGAGGTGAAGTACAGCATCAGGGGGTCGTCGGCGAGGGTGGGCCCATCGGCGACGAAGGGCTCGTCGCCCTCGGTGCCGCCCGGCGTGACCTCGGCCGTACGGGCGTCCTCGTAGGCCAGCCAGCCGGCCGGTGCGCCGCCGACGGCGATCCGCGTGTACGCTCCCGCCACCTCGGCGAACTTCCCGGTGTCCGCGGCCCGCGCGATCACATGCTTCGCCTTGCCGCGGTCGATGCGATCCGCGAGGTCGAGCGGGCCGAGCAGAGGGGTCGCGGGGATGACGACGGCACGCAGCTTCATCGCCGCCAGCGCCGTCTCCCACAGCTCGGTCTGGTTGCCCAGCATGACCACGATGCGATCCCCTGCCCGCACGCCCTGGGCGCGCAGCCAGTGGGCGGCCCGGTCGGAGCGGCGGCGCATCTCGTCGAAGCTCACTCGAATCTCGGTGCCGTCTTCCTCGACGATGTGCAGCGCGGTACGGTCCCCGCTCCTGCCGGCGATCGGGTCGAACCAGTCCAGGGCCCAGTTGAAGTGGGTGGGGCGTGGCCAGCGGAAACCCTCGTACGCCGCGGTGTAGTCGTCCCGGTGGCCGAGAAGGAAGTCGCGTGCCACGCGGAAATCGTGAGACGGACTCATTGCTGTCACTTGTCCTCCTGATTGCCGTACCGCTCGCTAGCATCGTGCGACGGGTGATCTGAGTCTCACCACCCCCGGACGGGGGTGGTGGCATTTCCGGGAGGTGACCGTGGTGGGAACGGACCGGGCCGTCGACGTACGGACCACGCTGCAGCGGATGCGCCGGCGCGGCGGACTGCCCGTCGCATTCGGCGGGCTATGTACCGGTTCGCGACAGTTCCGTATCTCCGAATTCGCCGGGACCACCACCAACTCCCTGCACGGCCTCGCCATCACGCCCGGCAATGGGCTGGGCGGCAAGGTGCTCACCATGTCCCGCCCCATCTCCGTGGCGGACTACCCCACCTCGCGGGCGATCAGCCATGAGTACGACGCGGCGGTGAGCGCCGAAGGACTGCGCTCGATGCTGGCCGTGCCGGTCGTCGTACGGGGTCGGGTGCGCGGCGTGCTGTACGGCGCGCTCCGGCAGCCGCTGCTGCTCGGCGACCGTGCCCTGAGCGCGGCGGTGGAGGCGGTGCGCGAACTGGAGCAGTCGCTGGCGGTGCAGGAGGAGGCACAGCGGCTGATGGCCGCGACACAGCAGCCGCCGCCTTCCGCCGCGCAGGCCGACCCGGCGGCCTGGGAGGAGGTACGCGAGGCCCATGGCGACCTCCGCGCGCTCGCCCACCGGGTCGCGGACCCGCAGCTACGAGCGGAGATCCTCACCGCCTGCGGCCGCCTGGCCCGGGCCTCATCGGGCACCGGCCGCGAGCCGTCCGCCCGGCAGGTGGTGGAGCTGTCACCGCGCGAGGTCGACGTCCTGGCCTGCGTGGCCTCGGGCGCCACGAACTCGGCGGCGGCGGACCGGCTGGGGCTGCGGCCGGAGACCGTGAAGAGCTATCTGCGCTCCTGCATGCGCAAGTTGGGGGCGCATACCCGCCTGCACGCGGTGGTGGAGGCCCGCCGGGCGGGGCTGCTGCCGTAGGCGGCGCCCCGCCCGGCGGGGCCCCGGGCGGACCCGGAGGCGCCGCCCCGCATGACGCCCCGGGCCCGAGCCCGGGGCACCGCGGGACGCCCCGGGCCCGGGACACCGCGCCCGCCCTCGTACGGGCCGCCACAGGGTGCCGCGCGTTACGGCGGTACGGACCCCGACACGCAGGGCCCCGCGCGCCAGAAACCGGGCCGCGCGGAGGCCGCGCCGGACCAGGACGCAAGGGGCCCGTTCACCCTCGACCCCCGGCGCTCGGAGTGCCGCAGGCCGGGGCACGGGGCGGACCCCCGAAGCGCCGCCCCGCATGACGCCCCGAGCCCGGGGCACCGCGGGACGCCCCGGGCCCGGGACACCGCGCCCGCGTTCGTACAGGCCGCCACGGGACGCCGCGCGTTACGGCGGCGCGGACCCCGACACGCACAGCCCCGCGCGCCAGAAACCGGCCCGCGCGCAGGCCGCGCCGCTCCACGACGCAAGGGGCCCGTCACCCCCGACCCCCGGCGCTCGGAGTGCCGCAGGCCGGGGTACGGGGCGGACCCGGAGGCGCCGCCCCGCATGACGCCCCGGGCCCGGGGCACCGCACCCGCGCCCGCCCTCGTACGGCGCGCCACGGGGTGCCGCGCGGTACAGCGGCACGGACCCCGACACGCACGGCCCCGCGCCCCGGCCCGTTACGGCAGCACGGACCCCGACACGCAAGGCCCCGCGCCCCGGCGCGCTACGGCGGCGCGGACCCCGACACGCAAGGCCCCGCGCCCCGGCGCGCTACGGCGGCGCGGACCCCGACACGCAAGGCCCCGCGCCGCGGGAACCGGGCCGCTCCACGCCGTGGCGGGCCCGGTCGCCGTCGTGCCGTCCCGCTACCACGACCATCGCAGCGGCCATCCGGGGCGTCGTGGTGTTGGCCGACTGGACGCATCCGGGGCCCGCCGGGGCCCCGAGCCGTCACGTGGTCATTTGCGGGGATATCCTGCATTGAGGCCAGTGCTCAGCACCCGCTGCGCCCACCGCGCCCGCGACAAGGAGGTGAGGTCCGCGATGAACAGTGAACCTCCCAGTCGCATGCCGCGAGGCGCCACCCCGGCCCGAGGAGTCCGAGTCTGAGCGCGGCGCTCAGCGCGAGGCCCAGCCCGGCCCCGGCCCCGCTCAGCGCGAGGCCCAGCTCGGCCCCGGCCCCGCTCAGCGCGAGGACCGGCTCGGCCCCGGCCCCGCTCAGCGCGAGGCCCAGCTCGGCCCCGGCCCCGCTCAGCGCGAGGCCCAGCTCGGCCCCGGCCCGGTGGCGGCTTTGTGGTGTGCCCCGATGCCCCGCCCCAGCGTCCGCGACCCGTAAAGGACCCCTCATGCCCGAGCGCCGCTCCCGCACCCCGCGCCCCACCAAGCGGTACCCCTGGCTGCGCGCCGCCGGGGCGGGCCGGGCCAATTCCACGCCGCGGCCCTCCCCCGCGCCCCCGGGGCCGCAGCGCGGCGAGTCCGGGCCCGATGCCTCCGCCGACTCCGCCACCGCGGCCGAGGAGCGCAGCGTGGTGGACGCGGCGGTGTACCGCGACGGCCGCAGAGTCGGCACGCCCGACACCCTCGCCGCGACGTACCGGCGGCTGCGGGAGGAGACCGGCGCCATGGCGTGGATCGGGCTCTACCGGCCGAGCGAGGCGGAGCTGCTTTCGCTCGCCGAGGAGTTCGATCTGCACAAGCTGGCCATCGAGGACGCGCTGGAGGCCCATCAGCGGCCCAAGCTGGAGCGTTACGGCGAGACGCTGTTCGTGGTGTTGCGCGCCGCCCGTTATCTCGACGCGCCCGAGGAGGTCGACTTCGGCGAGATGCATGTCTTCGTGGGCCCCGACTTCGTCATCACCGTCCGGCATGGTGCCGCCCCGGATCTGTCGGCGGTGCGCGGCCGGATGGAGTCGACGCCCGAGCTGCTGGCGCTGGGCCCCGAGGCCGTGCTGTACGCGATCCTGGACGCGGTGGTGGACGGCTATGCCCCTGTGGTCGCCGGGGTGCAGAACGACATCGACGAGATCGAGACCGAGGTCTTCCGCGGCGACCCCGAGGTGTCGCGCCGCATCTATGAACTCTCCCGGGAGATGGTCGAGTTCCAGCGGGCGACCCGGCCGCTCGTCGGAATGCTGCACGGCCTGATGGCGGGCTTCGACAAGTACGGCACCGACGAGGAGCTGCAGCGCTATCTGCGCGATGTCGCCGACCACGTCACCCACACCAGCGAGCGCGTGGACGGCTTCCGCTCGGCCCTCACCGACATTCTCGCGGTGAACGCCACCCTGGTGACCCAGCAGCAGAACGCGGAGATGAGGGCGCTGGCGGAGGCCGGGTTCGAGCAGAACGAAGAGGTCAAGAAGATCTCCGCCTGGGCGGCGATCCTCTTCGCCCCGACCCTCGTCGGCACCATCTACGGCATGAACTTCACCCATATGCCGGAGCTGGACTGGGTGTTGGGCTATCCCTTCGCGATTCTGCTGATGGCGGTGGTGTGCGTAAGCCTCTACCTCGTCTTCAAGCGCCGCGGCTGGCTCTGACAAGCCCCTTCCGCCTGCCTGAGAAGACCGACCGCTGACGATTCCGTCAGCGGTCGGATTCTGCCCCTCGCCACACAACTCACCACTCTGCGCCGCCTGTTGTGGTTCGATGCCCTGCGGCACGGTACGAACAGGCGAGCGACAGGAGTATGCGTATGGACCGGCGAGGGTTTCTCAGGGGCGCGGCCGCCCTCTCCACCGCGGGGCTGATCTCCGCCGCGGGCGGTGCGGCCACGGCCATCGCCGCGCCGCCCCGGACGCTGGGCGTCCAGGACTGGCTGTCCGCCATCGCCGACGCCACGCCGGTCCAGCGGCTGACGCTGCCGGGGACCCATGACTCGGGCGCGCGCCACGGCGGTCCGTGGACGGAGTGTCAGAACACCACCGTGGCCGACCAGCTGAACAGCGGCATCCGGTTCCTGGACATCCGCTGCCGTGCCTTCGACAACGCCTTCCCCATCCATCACGGCCCGTTCTACCAGCATCTGAACTTCGACGATGTGCTGAGCGCCTGCCGGTCGTTCCTCTCCGCGCATCCGTCGGAGACGGTGCTGATGCGGGTCAAGCAGGAGTACTCGGAGGAGAGCGCCGCCGAGTTCCGCCGGATCTTCGACACCTACCTCGACGGCAAGGGCTGGCGCTCGCTTTTCCGCCTCGACTCCACCCTGCCCACCCTGGGCCAGGCCCGCGGCAGGGTCGTGCTGCTCGCCGACTCCGACAACATGCCGGGAGTGCGGTACGCCGACGGGCAGCTCTTCGACATCCAGGACGACTACATGGCGGAGCCGTTCGCCAAGTACCCCAAGATCGAGGCCCAGTTCCGCAAGGCGGCGGCCCAGCCCGGCAAGCTCTTCATGAACTACGTCAGCACCGCCGCCCTCCTCCCGCCCCGCTCCAACGCGGACCGTCTCAACCCCCGGGTCAAGTCCTTCCTGGAGGGCTCCGAGGCCCAGGGCTGGACGGGGCTCGGCATCGTCCCGATGGACTTCCCGAACGCCACATCCGGCCTGGTCGACGCCCTGATCCGGCACAACCCGACGGCCTGACGAGGAGCGGGGAGGGAGAGGGGACGGAGGGTCAGCGGCGGACCCTGACCGTCGGGTGTGCGTAGCGTACGAGCTCCAGGGCCTGTTCCGGGAACCACCGCCCCGCGTCGGGGCTCACCGTTCCCCGCGCCGGATCCTGGGGCCCGTCCGTGCCGCGCAGACACCGTCCGTCCGATTCCCCGGGGTTCTTCACCCACAGCGCGGCGTCCTGCAGCGGATCGCCCGTACGGGTGGTGGGCCGGGCGCCCAGGCCGCGGCCGGGCGGGTTGCACCACGACTGGGGGTCCAGGTGCTCACCGTGCCGCGGCGTCCACGGGCCGCGGCCGTTGCGGCTGGTGTCGGTGACGAAGTGCTTCATACGGGAGGGATCTGCCGGTGCGTGGGCGCGCAGCCAGGCGCGGGCGTGCCGCCGCGACCAGGTCTGCTCGGCGCAGTCCTCGGGGTCCCCGCCGTCGTCCACGTAGGCGAGGCAGGCGGAGATGAGGTGCCCGTACCAGGCGTTGGCCTCGTCCGTCTGGTAGTGGGAGACGTTGAGGGCGAAGCCGGTGGCCTCGTCGATTCCGGCCTGGACGAGGCGGGGCACGATGCTGCTGACGGCGTGCCAGCCGGCATGGCCCGCGTCCAGGTAGACCATGGTGTTGCCGAGCGCGGAGAGGACGTCGACGGCGTAGTTGATCGCGTCGTAGCGGGCATTGGTCTGCGCATCGTCCTCGGCGGTGGAGTCGCCGGGCTCCTCGATGCCTCCGGCGGCGGACTGGTCCTCGAGCGGGGGAATCGCGGGGTCGGGGTCGGGGCTGGGCAAGCGGATCGGGGTCGGGTCGGCCGCGGGGGCCTGGGGCTCGGCGGCTTGGGCCGCGGGAGTCAAGGAGGGCGGGGACTGGGGGGTGGGAGCTTGAGCCGTGGGGGCGGTCTGCGCCGAAGCCGACGGGCCGTTCGGGTCGGGCAGCGGGGGCAGCTCGGTGAGGGTGGGCTCGGGCGTGGGGGCGTCCGCGGCGGTGCCATCGGTTCCGGCGGGCGCCATGGTCTGCTGTGCACCCTCCGCGGGGGCGGCCGCATCGGCCACGGCACCGCCGGGCCCCGCGTCCGACTGCGCATCCGTGCCGCCCTGCTCCTCGGCGGCGTCCGTGTTCTCCTCCGCCAGGCAGTCGGACGGCAGCAGCGCCAGCGAGTCGGGTTCGAGGATGATGAGCGCTTCACGGTCGCCGATGCCCTGGGCGACGGCGTCGATCCACGCCTGGTACTCGGCGATGCTCTGGGCTCCGCCGCTGGAGTAGCTGCCGCAGTCACGGCCGGGGACGTCATAGAGGGCGAGGACCGGCAGCGTCCCCTGCCAGTGGGCGCGGCGGGCGGTCGTGCGGACCCTCCGCTCGACCTGCTTGGGGCTCTCGTCCCCGTACCAGACCGCCTGCGGCGTGCGCACCATGGAAAGGAGCCCGGCGGAGTCGCGGTAGGCGCCCCGCCAGGCGAGCCGGGTCACCTGGCGGTAGGAGTCCCGTTCGGACGGCGGCACATAGAGGCGGGCCCCGCGCAAGGGCTCGGCGCCGCCCTTGTCCGCGGCCGCGTTCACGGCTGGGGTCAACAGCAGAGGCAGGGCGGTCACGGCCAGAACGGCCAGCGGCACGATGAAGGTTTTCCGTCTCTTTCGCACAGGCGTACTCCAGGGGGCGGCGGTCCACAGTCGGTTTTCTGACTGTCACTCAGAAACCGGCCCCCGGCAACGCACCTTCCGCCGGGTGGCGGACCGGACTTCCCTCCCAGGAGTGGCGTTAGATCAGATGATCGTCAAGCGACGGACCCGATCCGGCCCGCGGGCGCCTGGACGTCGTGGTGGATCGGGGTGCGCGCCCCCGTCAGCGGCGTCCCGCTGCCGCCCCGCCGACTTGCGACGATCTCGCTCGCGATGGACAGCGCCGTCTCCTCCGGGGTGCGGGCGCCGAGGTCGAGACCGATCGGCGAGCGCAGCCGCGCCAGCGCCGGCTCGCCCACGCCGACATCGCGCAGCCGCCGCAGCCGGTCCAGATGGGTACGGCGCGAGCCCATCGCCCCGACGTACGCGACGGGCAACCGCAGCGCCCGTTCCAGCAGCGGGATGTCGAACTTCGGGTCGTGAGTGAGCACGCACAGCACCGTCCGGGCGTCCACCGCGATCGTGTCGAGATAGCGGTGCGGCCAGTCGACGACCACCTCGTCGGCGTCGGGGAAACGGCGTGCGGTCGCGAAGACCGGGCGGGCGTCGCAGACCGTCACGTGGTAATTGAGGAACTTCCCGATCCGCACCAGCGCGCTCGCGAAGTCGATCGCCCCGAAGACGATCATGCGCGGCGCCGGCACGCTGGACTCCACCAGCAACGTCACCGCCTGCCCGCACCGGCTCCCCTCGGCCCCGACGACGACGGTCCCGGTGTGCCCCGCGTCCAGCAGCGCCCGGGTCTCCCCCGCCGCCGTACCGTCCAGCGCGGGGTGGCCGCCGAGGGAGCCGTCGTACGTTCCGTCCGGACGGACCAGGAGAGCGCGGCCCAGCAGGCCGCGCGGGCCGTCCACGACGCGCACCAGCGCCGTCGTCCGGCCGGCGGCGGCGGCGGACAGCGCGGCGGCGAGGACAGGGCGCAGCGGACGGTCGGCGGCCGGGACCGGCGTGACCAGGACATCGATGATCCCGCCGCAGGTCAGGCCCACCGCGAAGGCGTCCTCGTCGGAGTAGCCGAAGGTCTCGCGCTGCGTCTCGCCGGTCCGCAGCGCGTCCTGGCACAGCTCGTACACCGCGCCCTCGACACAGCCGCCGGACACGCTGCCGACCGCCGTCCCGTCGGCGTCGACCGCGAGGGCCGCGCCCGCCTGGCGGGGCGCGCTGCCGCCCACGGACACCACCGAGGCGACGGCGAAGTCACGCCCCTCCTCGCACCAGCGGTGCAGCTCGGCAGCGATGTCCAGCATGATGATCAGCTCCTTGTGCCACCGCCGGTTGCCTGTCTCTGGGAACGCTCCGGGCTCCCGAAATCTGCCCCGCCCCGCGACTGGCCGCCGCCTCCCGAAACCGAGCCCCAGCCGGGGGACCTCCCCGGGCTCCCCCGCCGCAGGCACCTCCCCCGGGCTCCCCCGCCGCAGGCACCTCCCCCGGCACCCGAGAGCCGGGTGCCCCCACCAGACCGTCCCCACGCGCCTCCCAGGGCGGGGCCCAGGACACGCGCCTCCCAGGGCGGGGCCCAGAGGGCCCAAGGGGCGGATCCCCAGCAAGGGGGTAGGGGCCTCCCCGCCGCAGGCGCCTCCCCGGGCAGCCGAGAGCCGGGCCCGCCCCACCGGGTCGCCGCCGCCGGGGCGAAGCCCGGCCGGGGTCGAGAGGGCGGAGCCCCGCCGGGCCAGGGGCGGAGCCCCGGGGCCGGATCGTCACATGCCCGTCAGATGCTCGGGACGGACCGGGACCCGTTTCAGGGGGAGGCCCGTCGCCGCGCGGATGGCGGCGACCACGGCCGGGGTCGAGGACAGCGTGGGCGCCTCACCGACCCCGCGCAGCCCGTACGGCGCGTTGTCGTCGGCCAGTTCCAGCACGTCCACGGGCATTGTCGGGGTGTCCAGGATGGTGGGGATCAGATAGTCCGTGAAGGACGGGTTGCGGACCCGCGCCCCGTCCGCCGAGACGACGATCTCCTCCATCACCGCGAGCCCCAGCCCCTGCGTGGAACCGCCCTGGATCTGGCCCACCACCGACAGCGGATTGAGCGCCTTGCCGACGTCCTGGGCCGCCGCCAGCTCCACCACCTTGACCAGCCCCAGTTCCGTGTCGACCTCCACGACCGCGCGATGGGCGCAGAAGGAGTACTGGACATGGCCGAAGCCCTGCCCGGTGCGCAGATCGAACGGCTCGGTCGGGCGGTGCCGGAACTCCCTCTCGATGTCGATCGCCTCATCGCCGACGATCTCGGCGAGGTCGCCGATCACCTCGCCGTCGGCGGTGACCACCTTGCCGCCGTCCAGCAGGAGTTCGCCGGTCGCCCACGCGGGGTGGTGGGCGCCGAAGCGCTCCCGGCCGCGCCGCAGCACCTCCTCCCGTACGGCCTCGCAGGTGTGCTTGATCGCGCCGCCGGTCATGTACGTCTGGCGGGAGGCGGAAGTGGAGCCCGCCGAGCCGACCTGGGTGTCGGCGGGATGGATGGTGACCTGGCTGACGCCGAGCTCGGTACGGGCGATCTGGGCGTGGACGGTGACGCCGCCCTGGCCGACCTCGGCCATCGCGGTGTGCACCAGGGCGGCCGGCTCGCCGTTGATGACGTCGAGCCGGACGCGGGCCGTGGAGTAGTCGTCGAAGCCCTCGGAGAAGCCGACGTTCTTGATGCCGACCGCGTAGCCGATGCCGCGCACCACGCCCTCGCCGTGGGTGGTGTTGGACAGCCCGCCCGGCAGGGCACGTACGTCCGGCGAGCCGAGCGCCTCCCAGTTCCGCTCCGGCGGCATCGGCAGCGCCTTGACGCGGCGCAGCAGCTCGGCGACGGGGGCCGGGGAGTCGACGACCTGTCCCGTGGGCATGGTCGCGCCCTGCGCCATGGCGTTGCGCTGCCGGAACTCGACCGGGTCCAGGCCGAGTTCCGCTGCCACCGCGTCCATCTGCGCCTCGTACGCGAAGCACGCCTGGACCGCGCCGAAGCCGCGCATCGCGCCGCAGGGCGGGTTGTTGGAGTAGAGGGCGATGGCCTCGACGTCGACGTTCTCGACGACGTAGGGGCCGATGGCCAGGGAGGCGGCGTTGCCGACCACGGCCGGCGAGGAGGAGGCGTACGCACCGCCGTCCAGGACGATGCGGCACTGGACGTAGAGCAACTGTCCGTCGCGCGTGGCGCCGTGTTCATAGGTGAGCTTGGCGGGGTGCCGGTGGACATGGCCGAAGAACGACTCGTACCGGTTGTAGACGATCTTGACTGGCTTGCCGGTGCGCAGCGCCAGCAGACAGGCGTGCGCCTGCATGGACAGGTCCTCGCGCGCGCCGAACGCCCCGCCCACCCCCGACAGCGTCAACCGCACCTTGTCGGGCGGCAGCCCCAGCACCGGGGCGAGTTGATCGCGGTCGACGTGCAGCCACTGGGTGGCGATGTAGAGGTCGAGGCCACCGTCCTCGGTGGGCACCGCGAGCCCAGACTCGGGGCCGAGGAACGCCTGGTCCTGCATGCCGACCTCGTAGTCCCGGCGGACGACCACATCGGCGCGGGCCCTGGCGGCGGCGACATCGCCGCGCTTGACGGGCTGGCGGTGCACGATGTTGGGGTGCGGGACATGGGCGGCGTGGCGGTCGTCCCGGCCGGGGTGGAGCAGCGGCGCGTCCGGCGCGGTGGCCGTGGCCTCGTCGGTGACCAGCGGCAGCTCCGCGTACTCGACCTTGATCTTGGCGGCGGCGCGGCGGGCGGTCTCGGGGTGGTCGGCGGCGACGATCGCGACCGCCTCGCCGTGGTAGCGGACCCGGTCCCCGGCGAGCACGGGCTGGTCGCGGATCTCCAGGCCGTAGTGGGTCGCGGCCGGCAGATCGTCGTGGGTCATCACGGCGTACACCCCCGGCAGGGCAACGGCCTCGGCGATGTCGATGGACCTGATCTCGGCGTGCGCGTACGGGCTGCGGAGGGTGCAGCCCCACAGCATGTCCTCGTGCCACAGATCGGACGAGTACGCGAACTCGCCGGTCACCTTGAGCGTTCCGTCGGGGCGCGGCGTGGACTCGCCGATGGTGCCCTTGGTGGCGCTGCTGGACTGGGTGATCGTGGCGGGGGTGCGGCCGGCTGCCATGGTCACACCGCCTCCCCGGTGGTGCGGGCGGCCGCGAGCCGGACCGCGTCGAGGATCTTCTCGTAGCCGGTGCAGCGGCAGAGGTTGCCCGACAGTGCCTCGCGGATGTCGGCGTCGGAGGGGTCGGGGTCGCGCTCCAGCAGCTCATCGGCGGCGATGAGCAGCCCGGGGGTGCAGAAGCCGCACTGGACGGCGCCGGCGTCGATGAACGCCTGCTGGACGGGGGCGAGCGGGACGCCCCCGGTCTCCGTACCCGGGCGGCCCGCCGCGCGCTGCTCGGCGAAGTCCGCGAGCCCCTCGACGGTGACCACCTCGCGGCCCTCGGCCTGCCCCGCCGCCACCAGGCACGCGCACACCGGCACCCCGTCGAGCCGGACCGTGCACGACCCGCATTCGCCCTGTTCACAGGCGTTCTTCGAGCCCGGCAGCCCCAGCCGCTCACGCAGCACATAAAGCAGGGACTCGCCCTCCCAGACGTCGTCGGCCTGCCGCGGCCGGCCGTTGACCGTGAAGTTCACGCGCACTGTGCGGTCCTCTCGTTTCCCTCGGGTCCCTCGCGTCCCTCGCGGTACGCCTCCCAGGTCCAGCCGAGCGTCCGGCGGGCCATCACCGTCACCGCGTGGCGGCGGTACGCCGCGCTGCCGCGCACGTCGTCGATCGGATCGCAGGCGCCCGCGCACAGCTCGGCGAACCGCCGGCCCACGGACGGGGTGATGCGCTCGCCGCTCTCCCAGAAGCCGCCCTCCGCGAGCGCGGCGGTCAAAAACTCCTCGGCCTCGCGGGCCCGTACGGGCGTGGGCGCGGCCGAGCCGATGCCGGTGCGCACCGTGCGGGTCCGTGGATGGAGCGCCACGGCGAACGCGCACACCGCGATGACCATGGCGTTGCGGGTGCCGACCTTGGAGAACTGCTGCGGTCCGTCGGCCCTCTCGATGTGGACGGCCCTGATCAGCTCGTCGGGCTCCAGGGCGTTGCGCTTGACCCCCGTGAAGAACTCCTCGGCCGGGATGAGCCGGGTCCCGCGCACCGACGCCACCTCGACCTCGGCCCCGGCCGCCAGCAGCGCGGGGTGGGCGTCCCCCGCGGGCGAGGCGGCGCCGAGGTTGCCGCCCACGGTGCCGCGGTTGCGGATCTGCGGCGAGCCCACCGTGTGCGCGGCGAGCGCCAGCCCCGGCAGCTCGGCGCGCAACTCCTCGATGATCCGGGTGTACGGGACCCCCGCCCCCAGCCGGACCGTACGCTCCCCCACCTCCCACTCGGCCAGCTCGCCGACGCGGTTCAGATCCAGCAGGTACTCGGGCCGCCGATGGTCAAAGTTGATCTCGACCATCACATCGGTGCCGCCCGCGATGGGCACGGCGGTGGGGTGCTCGGCCTTGGCGGCGAGCGCATCCTCCCAGCCGGCGGGGCGCAGGAAGTCCATGGCTCTCTCTTCTCGAGTCGCGAGTCGGCGGGCGCGGTCCCCCAGGAACTGTGCACACGGCTTCCCGCCAGTAGACCAAGGTGTGGGCCACCCGGTGCAGTCACCGAAGCCATGAAGCAGTTGGCTGGCCAGCGGGCCGGTCTTGTAGATTCGAACGAACGACGAGACCCCAAAACCTCGCGCCCTTCCAGGACACCACAGACCACCGGCAACACAGAGAAGATCGGCTGGCATCACCATGCGGCTGCGCGCACTGTTGGACACCGACGCCCTGGGCCTGCGCCTGCTCAGCGGCGGGGACGAGCTGGACCGCACCGTGCGCGGCGTGATGACCACCGATCTGCGTGACCCCAGCCGCTATCTGTCGGGCGGTGAGCTCGTGCTGACGGGGCTCGCCTGGCGGCGTGAGCCGGAGGACTCCGAACGGTTCGTACGGATCCTCACGGCCGCCGGGGTGGCCGGGCTCGCGGCGGGCGAGGCGGAGCTCGGTGCCGTCCCCGAGGATCTGGTGCTGGCCTGCGGGCGGCACCGGCTGCCGCTGTTCTCCGTTGTCGAGGACGTCTCGTTCGCGTCGATCACCGAGCATGTGGTGCGCCAGGTCTCCGGGGAGCGGGCCGGCGATCTGGCGGCCGTGGTGGAGCGGCACCGGCGGCTGATGACCTCGGGGCCCGCGGGCGGCGGCCCGGAGGTGGTGCTGGATCTGCTCGGCTCTGACCTCGACCTGCCCGCCTGGGTGCTCTCCCCCACCGGCCGCAGGATCGCGGGCCCGACCGCCGAGGGGCCGGCCACGCAGCTGCCGCCCGCGGTCCGCGCGCAGCTCGCGGGCGAGCATCTGGCGGCGCGGCGCACCGGGCGCCGGGGCCCGCTCCGGCTCACCGCCGCGAACGGCGTGCCGTACTCCGTCTTCCCCATCCCCAGCGACGACTCCGCCGACGTACGCGAGACCGTGCTCTCCGACTGGCTGCTGGTCGTCGGGGCGGAAGCCGCCGACTGGCCGGAGGAACGGCTGGATCTGCTGCACGGCGTCACCCAGCTGATCGCGGTCGAGCGCGACCGGCGCGACGCGGCCCGCACCGTGCGGCGGCGGCTGGCCCAGGAGGTGCTGGAGCTGGTCCAGACGGGGGCGCCGCCCGCCGAGATCGCGGCCCGGCTGCGGGTGGCGGCCCCGGTGCTGCTGCCCGGGCTGGGCGCCGCGCCGCACTGGCAGGTGGTGGTGGCGCGCGTGGAGTGGGAGAACGGCGATGCTCAGGGTGGCGGTGCTCCCGGCGCCGGCATCCCCGGCGGCCCGGTCGCCCAGGCGCTGCTGGAGGAGGTCCTGGTCGACCCGGGGGCGTCCGGGCCCGAGCCCTCGGACCGGATCGCCGTCGCGCACACCGGCGAGGAGGCCGTTGCGCTCGTGCCGCTCCCGGCGCTCTCCGACGCCCCCGCGGGGGGCTCCCCCGACAGCGCGCCCGCCCATGACGAGGGGCTGCACGCGGACACGCTGCTCGCCGCCGTCCGCGAACCGCTCTCCCGCGGTCTGGAGGGCGACGGCCGGCTGACCCTCGGCGTCAGCGCCGCCGTGCACTCCGCCGACGGGCTGCGCGGCGCCCTGGAGGAGGCCCGGCACGCCCGCCGTGTCGCCGCCGCGCGGCCCGGCCTGGTCTGCGCGGCCGGCCACCAGGAGCTGGCCTCGCACGTCCTGCTGCTCCCCTTCGTCCCGGACGACGTACGGCGCGCCTTCACCGCCCGGCTGCTCGACCCGCTGCGCGCGTACGACCGCCGTCATCGCGCCGAACTGATCCCGACCCTGGAGGCATTCCTGGAGTGCGACGGCTCCTGGACGCGGTGTGCGGCGCGACTGCATCTGCACGTCAACACGTTGCGCTACCGGGTGGGCCGGATCGAGCAGCTGACCGGGCGTGAACTGTCCCGGCTGGAGGACAAGCTGGACTTCTTCCTCGCGCTGCGGATGAACCCGCAGAGCTGACGGGAGCCGACGCGGGAGCCGCCGGACGGGCCGACGCGGGATCCGACGCAGGAGCCGACGAGCGGGCCGACGCAGGATCCGACGCAGGAGCCGACGAGCGGGCCGACGCAGGATCCGACGCAGGAGCCAACGAGCTCCCACAAGCCCCGTACACGCCCCCGCGCCCCACGCGCGCCTCAAGGAGCCACCTCTTTCACGGCCGGTTTGTGAATTCATTCACACCAACCCCTTGGCCCCGCCCGCGCATTCATGCTGAGATTCGGCTCACGGCTTCCGGCTCGATGGTGCGCTTGGGGAGGGCAATGTGGCGGACACCGCCATGTCACCACCTGGATCGTCAAACTCCGGCTCCGAGGTACCAGAGGTACCAGCGGAGCGCGTGGACGACCCGCTCGACACGGCGGTCTGGCGGCTGCGCTCACGCGGCTGCTGGAAGGACGCCGCCGAGCTGCTCACCCCGTACGCCGCGGCCGACGCCACGGCGGCGCTCCGGCGCAGCGTCGTCCTGATCGAACGGTGCATGTACACCTCTCAGGGGTGGGACGCCGCCGAGGACGCGCTCCGGGCGGCCGAGGCGCTCGCGCTCACCGACTCCCAGCGGGGCGCCACGGCGTGCGAGCGGGGTTATCTGGCCTACGCGTCCACGCTGCTCGGCGTCCGCGACCGGGCCGACGAGGCACGGACCGCCCTCGGCCGCGCCGCCGCGCTGCTCTCGCCCGGCTCCCCGGTCCGCCCGGTGCTGGACTTCCGGCGCGGCCTGATCTCCCAGCATCTCGCCCACAACCCGACCGGAGCCCAGGCCGCCTTCCAGCGCGCCCACGCGGGCGCGGCCACCCACGGCGACGACCTTCTGCGCTCCTTCACCTGGCGGTATCTGGCCGCCATGGCGGAAGAGGAGGGCGACCTCGCCGCGGCCCGGCACGGCTTCGCCGAGTCGCTGCGCATCCGCGAAGAGCTGGGCTACCTGGTCGGCATCGCCCCGGCCCTGGCCGCCCTGGCCGATGTGGAACCGGAACCGGAGGAAGCCGGCCGCCTCCGTACGGAGGCACGCCGCCTGGTCCGCCTCCTGGGCGGCGTCCCGGTCTGGCTCGCGGACCAGTTAGGACACCGGGAACCCGCCGCCGCATCCGACACACCCGCTCCGGACGGCCCGTGACCGGCCCACACAGCGACGCCCGGACCCGATCGTGGCATGCGCGCGGCGACGCCGGGTGCGGGCTTGTTCCGGGCTGAGGTGCGGTGAGCAACGGGGCGGGCAGCGCCGTCGCCGATGCTCACCGCACACAAACCCGGACGAGGCCGCACCCGACAGACGCCCGAGGCGCCGCGGCGCGAACCGGTCATCCCGGCCTGAGGCCGGCCCTTCACCTGACGGGCCGACCTCAGGCCGGCCCGTCAGGTGAAGTGGTCGCGGACCAGTGACTCGACGGTGCCGAGGTCGCCGGCGGAGAGGGCGTCGAGCAGGGCCATGTGCTCGGCCGCGTCGGCGACGAGGTCGGCGGTGCGGACCGCGCGGCCGCAGGCCAGGGGCCACTGGGCCCGGCGGTGCAGCTCGTCGGCGACGATGACGAGCTGCTGGTTCCCGGCGATGCCGAGCACAGTCTGGTGGAACGTACGGTCCGCTTCCAGATACGCGGCACGGTCGCCCTTCGCGGCGGCCGCCGCCGTCGCCTCGGCGAAGGGACGCAGGGCCGCCCAGCGCTCGGGGGCGATCACCCGCGCCAGGCTGAGCATCACGGGGACCTCCAGCAGGGCACGCACCTCGGCGAGCTCGGCCAGCTCGCGCGCGCTGCGCCGGGCCACCCGGAAGCCCCGGTTCGGCACCACCTCGACGGCTCCCTCACCCGCGAGCTGCTGCATGGCCTCCCGTACCGGGGTGGGCGAGACGCCGAAGCGCTCGGCGAGGACCGGAGCGGAGTACACCTCGCCCGGGGCGAGCTCGCCACCGGCCAGGGCGTCCCGCAGGGCGTCCAGGATCTGCCCGCGCACGGAGTGGCGGCGGGGGGACCTGCGCGCGGCGGGCAGGCCGGACGGCTGCCACGGCTCCGCTGCCGCTCCGGCTTCGACCTGCTCCACTCGGGTCCTCCTGACGTCCGAGCGAAACGATATGCGGACGCCGCCCGAGGTCAAAGCCCATGTACACAATCAAGGCGGAGCCGACCCGGCACCGCGCCGGACACCGGGTCCCAGGCGATCACTCGGATTACCCGCGATGGCCTTCCGTGAATAGAATCAAGCCGCTTGCACAGAGCGAGCGTTCGAACCGTATCGCACCTATCCGCGTGTCCCCCCGCCCACTTGGCGGCCTCTTGGCCAGAAACCACTCGAGGCCCGGCAGGATTCCGCCAGGATGTCGCGCGAGTAGGGCCGTACCGCGGCCAGAACTTCACGGAAGCGAGACAAGGACACCGGATGAGACTTTCCGACATATCGCTGGGCTGGGCCCTGCCAGTCGTCGTGGCACTCGCCGGCGTCGTGGGGGCGGCGGTGGTCCTCGCGCGCGGCCGCAACGGCAAGAAGGACGACGCCATCACGGACTCCTGGGAGCGCAGCGAGGAGCGCCGCCGCCGTAAGGAGGCCATCTACGGTATGGCCTCCTATGTGCTGCTGTTCTGCTGCGCCGGAGTGGCCGCCGCCCTCTCCTTCCAGGGCCTGGTGGGCTTCGGCCGGGAGAACCTGGCGCTGACGAACGGCTGGGAGTACCTGGTGCCGTTCGGGCTCGACGGCGCGGCGATGTTCTGCTCGGTGCTGGCGGTGCGCGAGGCCAGCCACGGCGACGCGGCGCTCGGTTCACGGCTGCTGGTGTGGCTGTTCGCGGGCGCGGCGGCCTGGTTCAACTGGGTGCACGCGCCGCGCGGCTTCGGCCACGCGGGCGCCCCGCAGTTCTTCGCGGGCATGTCGCTGTCGGCCGCGGTCCTCTTCGACCGCGCGCTCAAGCAGACCCGCCGCTCGGCGCTGCGCGAGCAGGGCCTGGTGCCGCGGCCGCTGCCGCAGATCCGTATCGTCCGCTGGCTGCGCGCGCCCCGGGAGACCTTCGCCGCGTGGTCGCTGATGCTGCTGGAGGGTGTGCGGACGCTGGACGAGGCGGTCGAAGAGGTCCGGGAGGACCGGCGCCAGAACGAGCACAACCGCAACCGCCGGCGGGAGCAGGAGAAGCTGGACCGGGCCCGGATCCGGGCGCTGAACCGGCAGCACCGGGCGTGGGGGCGGCGAGGCGGCCGTCAGGTGGAGGTCTCCGGCCCCACCGGGCAGCCGGCGCAGCTCGGTTCGGAGCCCGCTCTGGAGGAGAAGGTGCTGGAGAGCGCCGGAGCCGCGGAGCCGGGGCGGTTGTCCGCGTCCTCCGCCCGGCCCGCCCTGCAGTCCGCGGGCATCGGTGAGTCCGACAGCCGGGACCGCGACAGCGACTGGGACCGCGATCGGGATTTCAGCTTCGGCTTCGGTGACAAGGGCAAGGACGCCGAGGCCGACAATCCCCGCACCATCGACCTCACCGCCGAGGACGACACCCTCACGATTCCGCGGCTGGACTCCCTGGAGGCGAAGCTCGCGCAGATCGAGCGCGCCTTCGGCTGAGCGGACGGGACGGGGCGAGGACATCGGTCCTGGACACCGGTCCTCGCCCGCCGCCCGCTCAGGGGGTGTCCGCCGCCCGCTCAGGGGGTGTCCGCGCCCACGCGCGGACGGCGCTACGGCTCCCCGTCCGCTCGCAGCTCGAACCACAGGACCTTGCCCACCCCGTGTGCCCGGACGCCCCATGCGTCGGCGAGCGTATGCACCAGCAGCAGTCCGCGCCCGGAGGTGTCGGCCTGCGACGGGTGGGCGCGCAGCGTCGGGTGCCGGGACACGAAGTCCCGCACCTCGACCCGTAATCGGCCGGCGACGCGCGCGCCCGGCCCGTCCCCGAGCGTGGCCGTGACATGGGCGCCGCGGCCGGTGTGCACCAGCGCGTTGGTCACCAGCTCGCTGGTGAGCAGCTCGGCTAGATCGGCCCGGCCCGGCCCGCCCCAGTGCCGCAGCAGCTCGCGCAGCTCCGCGCGGACCTCCGCGACCGCGGAGAGGTCGTCACGCGCCAATGGCTTGCTGAGGACCGGGCCCCGCTCCACCTGGACAGCCTCCGCAGCCTTCGCCCTCGGATCCGGACGACCGGGCGACCGGCCCCGCCGTACAGGTACAGGCTGACGCTTCATCCTCCCCCGCTCCGGCCGCTCTTGGCGCGGCCAGCGTCGAATGTCGTAGAACACGCTCACGGAATGCATGCCCGCGTGTTGCCATCCACACACCGCGGGAAATGCTGGGAGTGATCCGCTGAGCCGCTGAGCCGGAACGCGCCGAGCCCGAGGAGCCGTGATGCACGACGACCGACCGCTGGTGGAGGGGCGCCTGGACCGGGCGCTGAGCCAGTTCATCAGGCCCGCCCAGTACGCGGAGCACAGGCCGCTCGCGCTGTCCGCGTGGCGCACCCCCGGGGAGCCGGTGCCGGTCGCGGAGGCGCTCGCGGGGACGTACGAGGCGTTCGAGCCCGGCACGGACTGGGGCAGTCCCTGGTCGACGTGGTGGTTCCGGCTGGAGGGCGCGGTGCCCGCGGAGTGGGCGGGGCGGCGGGTCGAGGCCGTCATCGACCCGGGGTTCACCGGCGACGCGCCGGGCTTCCAGGCCGAGGGCCTGGTGTACGACGCGCACGGGGTGCCGCTCAAGGGCGTCCATCCGCGCAACCGCCATGTGCCGATCGCGTCCCCGGCGGCCGGCGGTGAACCGGTGCGGCTGCTGCTGGAGGCGGCCGCCAACCCGGCCGTGCTGCGCGACGGTTTCACCCCGACCCCGCTGGGCGACGTGCTGACCGCCGGGGACCGGCCGCTGTACCGCTTCGCCTCGGCGGATCTCGCCGTCCTCGACGAGGACGTCTGGCATTTGGTCCTGGACATCGAGGTGCTGTCGGAGCTGATGCGCGAGCTGCCCGAGGACCGGCCGCGCCGCCATGAGATCCTGCGCGCCCTGGAGAACGCGCTGGACGCGCTCGACCTGCACGATGTGTCCGGCACCGCGGCCGCCGCCCGCGCCGAGCTGGCCGAGGCGCTCAGCCGCCCCGCGCACGCCAGCGCGCACCGGGTCTCGGCCGCCGGGCACGCCCATATCGACTCTGCCTGGCTGTGGCCGCTGCGCGAGACCGTGCGCAAGGCGTCCCGCACCTTCGCCAATGTCACCGCGCTCGCGGAGGACTACCCGGAGCTGGTCTTCGCGTGCTCACAGGCGCAGCAGTACGCCTGGGTCAAGGAGCATCAGCCGCACATCTGGGAGCGGATCAAGAAGGCGGTGGCGGAGGGCAACTGGGCGCCGGTGGGCTCGATGTGGGTCGAGTCGGACGCCAATATGCCCGGCGGCGAGGCGCTGGCCCGGCAGATCGTGCACGGCAAGCGGTTCTTCCTGGAGGAGCTGGGGGTGGACACCGAGGAGATCTGGCTGCCGGACTCCTTCGGCTACACGGCCGCCTTCCCGCAGCTGGCCAAACTGGCCGGGGTGAAGTGGTTCCTCACCCAGAAGCTGTCGTGGAACCAGTCCAACAAGATGCCGCACCACACCTTCTGGTGGGAGGGCATCGACGGCACCCGTGTCTTCACCCACTTCCCGCCCGTGGACACCTACAACGCCCAGTTTCATGCGAGTGAACTGGCCCATGCGGAGAGGAACTTCGCCGACAAGGGGCTCGCGACCCGCTCCCTGGTGCCGTTCGGCCATGGCGACGGCGGGGGCGGCCCGACCCGCGAGATGCTGGAGAAGGCGCGGCGGCTCACCGATCTGGAGGGCTCGCCGCGCGTCGAGATCCACAAGCCCTCCGTGTTCTTCACGGAGGCGGAGCGCGAGTACGGGGCCAAGGCGCCGGTGTGGTCGGGCGAGCTGTATCTGGAGCTGCACCGGGCCACGTACACCACGCAGGCCAAGACCAAGCAGGGCAACCGGCGCAGCGAACATCTGCTGCGGGAGGCGGAGTTGTGGGCCACGGCGGCCACGCTCCACGCCGACGGCTACGTCTATCCGTACGACGCCCTGGACCGGATCTGGAAGACCGTGCTGCTGCACCAGTTCCATGACATCCTGCCGGGCTCCTCGATCGCCTGGGTGCACCGCGAGGCGCGCGAGACCTATGAGCGGGTGCGCGCGGAGCTGGAGGAGATCATCGCGACGGCGGTGGCGGCGCTGGGCGGCACCGGGCCCGCCGTGCTCAACGCCTCGCCGTACGAGCGCGAGGAGGTCACCGTGGTCGACGCGGAGACCGCCGCCGCGCTGCCGCCAAAGGCCCCGGTCCAGCCGCTGGCCGACGGGCGCGCGGCGGTCGCGGTGCGGGTGGCCGGGCTGGGCGCGGCGCCGCTGGCCGCCGAGCGGGCCCTCGCCGCCGAGCCGTCCCGGGCCCCGGTGACCGCGCTGAGCGACGGCCACTCCATCGTCCTCGACAACGACCGGCTGCGGGTGGCCATCGACGCCGACGGGCTGCTCACCTCGGTGCTGGACCTGGACGCGGGCCGCGAGGCGCTGGCCCCCGGCGCGCGCGGCAATCTCCTCCAGCTCCACCCCGACCACCCCAACCACTGGGACGCCTGGGACATCGACCGGCACTATCTGCGCGCCCACACCGACCTCACCGCCGCCGAGTCCGTCGAGCTAACCGAGTCGGGGCCGCTGCGCGCCACGGTCCGGGTCGTACGGTCCTTCGGCGCCTCCCGCGTCGTCCAGGACATCACCCTGGCCGCGGGCAGCCGCCAGGTGGACATCGCCACGGAGGTGGACTGGCAGGAGTCGGAGAAGGTCCTCAAGGCAGCGTTCCCGCTGGACGTCCACGCCCGGGTGTCCACCGCGGAGATCCAGTTCGGCCATGTGGACCGTGCCACGCACACCAACACCAGCTGGGACGCGGCCCGGTTCGAGATCTGCGCCCACCGCTGGCTGCGCGTCGCCGAACCCGGGTACGGGGCCGCGCTGCTCAACGACTCGACGTACGGCCACGATGTGACCCGCACCGCGCACGGGACGGCCGAGGGCGAGGTGCTGGGCACCACCGTCCGGCTGACCCTGCTGCGCGCCCCGCACAGCCCCGACCCCGAGACCGACCTCGGCACCCACCGCTTCCGCTACGCGCTGCTGCCGGGCGCGAGCGTCGGCGACGCGGTCGAAGGCGGCCTCGCCCTGAACCTGCCGCTGCGCACCCTCCCCACAGGCCCTTCGGAGCCCGCGCCCCTGGTCTCCGTGGACAACCCCGCGATCACCATCGAGTCGGTCAAGCCGGCCGAGGACCGCAGCGGCGATGTGGTGGTGCGGCTGTACGAGTCCCACGGCGGCCGGGCGGCCGGCACCCTCGTCACCGGCTTCCCGGTTGTCCAAGCGGAGGTGACCGACCTTCTGGAACGCCCCCTCCACCCGGCGGCCACCGGCCCGGCCGGCCTGACCCTCACCCTGCGCCCGCACCAGATCCTCACCCTCCGGCTGCGGCCGGTGTCCGGGTAGGGGGAGCCGTCCGAGTCGGCGATCACCCCCAAATCGGCTGAATTACTGTCTTGCTGTCTCATCAACCGGTATGTTCCTCGTCGTCGACACTCCGCTGCGCGGCGCCGAGGACGGCGATGAGCCGCTCGATCTCGGCGGCGCTGGTGGCCGGCGCGACGCCTTTCTTGACCAGGCGTGTGTAGTGGGTCATCCAGTACAGCCGTGGCAGCTCCGGCGCGAGCCGGAGCACCAGCCCCACCACGACGGCGACCACCGCGCCGATCACGATCCGGCCGAGGCCGGTCGCGCCGGTGGCCGCGGTCGCGGTCGCGGTCGCGGTCGCGGCGCAGAACGCGGCGGCCGGGGCTATCGGGACCGGGCGAAGGGCAAGCCCATCACCAAGCCCACGACACAGCCGCCGATCCCGCAGTGGGGCTCCACCGAGGGCCCCTAAGGGCGCGGGATGTTACGGAGGTTGGAGCGGGCCATCTGGGCCATCCGGCCGACGCCGCCCTCCAGCACCATCTTGCTCGCCGACAGCGCGAATCCCGTCACCATCTCCGCCTTGATCTTCGGCGGGATGGACAGCGCGTTGGGGTCGGTGACGATGTCCAGGAGCGCGGGTCCCTTGTGGTGCAGGGCGGCCCGCAGCGCGGAGTGCAGATGCTTCGGCTTCTCCACGCGCTCGGCGTACACCCCGGCGGCGATGGCCATCTTGGCGAAGTCGGGGTTGTGGTTGGCCGTGCCGTGCGCGGGCAGGCCCGATACCAGCATCTCCAGCTCGACCATGCTCAGCGAGGAGTTGTTGAAGATGATCACCTTGACCGGCAGGTCGTACTGGACGAGGGTGAGGAAGTCGCCCATCAGCATGGTGAATCCGCCGTCGCCGCACATGGCGATGACCTGGCGGCGGCGGTCCAGGAACTGGGCGCCGATGGCCTGCGGCAGGGCGTTGGCCATGGAGCCGTGGGTGAAGGAGCCGATGACCCGGCGGCGGCCGTTGGGGGTGATGTAGCGGGAGGCCCAGACGTTGCACATGCCGGTGTCGACGGTGAAGACGGCGTTGGCCGCCGCCTCCTCGTCCAGCACCGAGGCGACGTACTCCGGGTGGATCGGGATGTGCTTCTCGACCTTGCGGGTGTACGCCTTGACCACGCCCTCCAGATGGTCCGCGTGCTTCTTCAGCATCCGGTCGAGGAAGCGGCGGTCGGTCTTGTCGCGCACCTTGGGCGTCAGACAGCGCAGCGTCTCGCGGACGTCACCCCAGACGGCGAGGTCGAGCTTGGAGCGGCGTCCCAGATGTTCGGGGCGGATGTCGACCTGGACGGTCCTCACGTCCTGGGGGAGGAAGGCGCCGTACGGGAAGTCGGTGCCCAGCAGGAGCAGCAGATCGCATTCGTGGGTGGCCTCGTAGGCCGCGCCGTAGCCGAGCAGTCCGCTCATGCCGACGTCGTACGGATTGTCGTACTGGATCCACTCCTTGCCGCGCAGCGCGTGCCCCACCGGCGCCTTCACCCGCTCGGCGAAGGCCATCACCTCGTCGTGCGCCCCGGCGCAGCCGCTGCCGCAGAAGAGGGTCACCCGTGCGGCCTCGTCGACCATGCGCGCGAGCGCGTCGACGTCGGCGTCGCTCGGGCGCACCGTGGGGCGCGAGGTCACCAGGGCGTGCTCCTCGGCGCGCTCGGGCGCCGGGCGGGCGGCGATGTCGCCGGGCATCGAGACGACGCTGACCCCGCCGCGGCCGATGGCGTGCTGGATGGCGGTCTGCAGGACCCGCGGCATCTGCTGGGGGCTGGAGATCAGTTCGCAGTAGTGGCTGCACTCCTGGAACAGCTGGTCGGGGTGGGTCTCCTGGAAGTAGCCGGTGCCGATCTCGCTGCTGGGGATCTGCGCGGCGATGGCGAGGACCGGGGCGAAGGAGCGATGGGCGTCGTAGAGGCCGTTGATCAGATGCAGATTTCCGGGGCCGCAGGAGCCCGCGCAGGCGGCGAGGGTGCCGGTCAGCTGGGCCTCGGCGCCGGCGGCGAAGGCGGCGACCTCCTCGTGCCGGACCTGGATCCACTCGATGGCGGCGCTACGGCGGACCGCGTCCACCACGGGGTTGAGGCTGTCGCCGACCACTCCGTACAGCCGCCGGACCCCGGTGCGCACCAGGATGTCCACGCATTGCTCCGCCACGGTCTGCTTGGCCATCTCGCGCCCTCGTTCCTTGTCGCCCGGGTCGTCAGGTCTGTCACCCCTGTCCATCAACCCATGGACGACGCGCTCACGCCTCCCAGACGGCCGCCGCTGTACGGTCGTCGGCGTATCCCTTCACCCGGGTCTGGGCATCCGCAAGGAAGGCGGCCAAGCCCGGCGGCTCCGCCGCGGCCCAGCGTCCGGCCAAGTGACCGGCCAGGCCCGTCGCCTCGCGCAGCGGCTCCGCGAACCCCGCGCCGCACAGCAGCAGGGTGTCGCCCGGTCGGGCGACGGAGGTCCGGAAGAGGAAGGGGCCGGGAGTGGCATTCGGCCGCGCGGGGGACGGCTCGGCGTCCGGGGCCGTGGACGGGGCCGTCGGCGACGGCTCGCGGCCGGGCGGCGACGGCTCGCGGCCGGGCGGCGACGGCTCGCGGCCGGCCGGCGGGGCGGGTGAGCCGCCACCGTAGCCGAGCACGGGCCCGCCCACGGTGTCCCCCTCCCGTTCGGCGGGCTCCAGGTCCTGCCAGGCGCCCTCGCGCAGCCGGAACAGACCGCCCCCGCCCACCCCGAAGAACACCCGGGTGCGGCAGGCGGGATGGGCCGGGAGCAGCAGACAGCGCACCGACGCGCTGTACTCGGCCGGGTCGAGGCCCCGTTCGGCCGCGCGGGCGCGCAGCCGGCCGTAGCCGCGGTCGGTGAGCCGGTGCAGCCCTGACTTGAGCGCGCCACGGTTGGCGGTGTGGATGTCCTCCGCCAGCCGGACCCGGCTGCGGCCGATCGCCTTGCCGATCCACTCGCACATCTCGCGCGCCGCCCGGTGCGCCCCCGGGACCGCCCGTACCCCGCTGGCCACCGCCACCAGGAGCAGCGCGCTGTCCCCGGTCCCGAACCGGGCCGTGAGCAGCGCGTCGCGTCGCGGCTCGCCACAGGAGCGGGCCGCGTCGCCCCGCAGGGAGGCGGCGCGGAGCGTGAGCGTGCCGTAGCGGGCGCCGTCGAGCACGGTGTCGGGGACCAGATCCGCGAGCCCCTCGGGGTCGGCGACGGGGAGGGTGGTCGGCTCGGCCTCGTACGCGGGCGGGCCCTCTCCGACGAATCCGGCCGTGGCGGCCCGCCAGGGACGGGCGGGGTCAGGGGGCGGGGGCGGGGTGCCCGCCGGGGAGGGGGAGGGCGGTGCGACACCGGGCCCCTCGCCGCCGTCGGGAGATCGCCACCCCTGCGGGCCACCTCCCGCGACGGCGTCCGAGCCCGGTGCGGCACCGCCCGGCTCACCACCGGGTCGCGGGCCCCAGGGGGCGCCCGCGGCGGGCCGCCGGCCGCCCGCGTCGCTGTCGGTGCCGTCTTCGGCGCCGGCGAGCGTGCGGGACGCCGAGTCGAAGCGGTCGTCGACGGAGTCCGCCACCGCGGCGGGCCCCGCATCGGCCCGCCGCGGATCGTACAACTCGCCCCACCAGTCGTCCTCGTGACCGCGTCGCTCCCCCTGCTGGCTCATCCCCACATTGTCCACATGGAGGCTTCGCGGCAACACCACGCGAGGGTTCGGGCATAGGTCCGGGCCCGGGGACGCCCTACCCCCGATACTCCTCCAGCAGCCGCAGCCACACCTCGCTCACCGTCGGGAACGACGGCACCGCATGCCACAGCCGCTCCACCGGCACCTCTCCCGCCACCGCCACCGTCGCCGAGTGCAGCAGCTCCCCGACCCCCGGGCCCACGAACGTCACCCCGATCAGATGGCCCCGGTCCAGGTCGACGACCATGCGGGCCCGGCCCCGGTAGCCGTCCCCGTAGAGCGCGGCGCCCGAGACCCGGCCGATGTCGTAGTCGACGACCCGGACGCTGCGGCCCGCGGCCTTGGCCTGGTCCGCGGTCAGGCCGACCGCCGCGACTTCCGGGTCGGTGAAGATGACCTGGGGCACGGCCACCTTGTCGGCGGTGGCCGCGTGGGCGCCCCAGCGGTCGGTGTCCAGCAGGGGGACGCCTCGCGCCCGCGCCCCGATCGCCGCGCCCGCGATCCGTGCCTGGTATTTGCCCTGGTGGGTGAGGAGCGCCCGGTGGTTGACATCGCCCGCCGCGTAGAGCCAGCCGTCCGGGACGCCCTCCACCCGGCAGGTGTCGTCGACGTTCAGCCAGCGCCCCGGTTTGAGCCCGACCGTCTCCAGGCCCACGTCGTCGGTGCGCGGGGCGCGCCCGGTGGCGAAGAGCACTTCGTCGGCCTCCAGTTCCTCCCCGGTGTCGAGGGTCACGGTGACCGTCCCCTTGTCCCCGTCCCGCCGGGCGATGGCGGTCACGGACGTACCGGTACGGAGGTCGACCCCGGCCTCGGTCAGCGTCTCGGCGACGAGTTCGCCCGCGAAGGGCTCGATGCGGTCCAGCAGCCCGGAGCCGCGCACCAGCATGGTGACGCGCGCCCCGAGGCCGTTGTAGGCAGTCGCCATCTCGGCGGCCACGACGCCACCGCCCACCACGATCAGCCGCCCCGGCACCGTCGAGGAGCTGGTGGCCTCGCGGCTGGTCCAGGGGCGGGCCTCGATGAGGCCGGGCAGATCGGGAAGCCGGGCCCGGCTGCCGGTGCAGATCGCCACGGCGTGCCGGGCGGTGAGGAAGCGCTCGTCGCCGTCGGAGCCGTTCGGCCCCGCCACGGCGACCCGGCGCGGCTCGACCAGCCGGCCGTGACCGCGGACGAAGTCGATACCGGCCGATTCCAGCCAGGCGATCTGGCCGTCGTCCTTCCAGTGCGAGACCAAGGCGTCACGGTGAGCGAAGACCTCGGCGGCGTCCAGGGCCCCGCCGACCGACGCCCGCAGCCCGGGGACGCGGCGCGCCTCGGCGCGTGCGAGGACCGGGCGCAGCAGCGCCTTACTGGGAACGCAGGCCCAGTACGAACACTCGCCGCCGACCAGCTCGCTCTCGACGATCACCGTGGAGAGCCCGGCCGCGCGGGTCCGGTCGGCCAGGTTCTCGCCGACCGGGCCGGCGCCCAGGACGATGACGTCGTACTCATCCTTGGCGTCGCTCATCGCAACCCGCTCTCTGCCGACTCCGGCGGTGTGATCGGTTCGGGGCGCCTTGGGCCATCCTCGCGCCGAGTCACCGCCAGGAGCCACCCGAATCGGCATTGCGGCCACCGGAGCGGCGTGCCGGTCCTGCGCCCGATGCGGGCGGCGGCCCCGCGCGCGACAGTGATGCCATGAGTGTTTTCACCGAACCCGAGCGCGGCTATCTCGCGACGCAGCGGATCGGCCGGCTGGCCACCGTGGACGCGCACGGCCAGCCGCAGGCGAACCCGGTGGGCTTCTCCCTCAACGAGGACGGCACCCTCGACATCGGCGGCCTCGCCATGGGCAAGACGAAGAAGTGGCGCAACGCGGGGCAGAACCCGAAGGTGGCGCTGGTGGTCGACAGCATCGTGAGCGAGCGGCCGTGGATGGTGTGCGGGATCGAGATCCGCGGTGAGGCGGAGCGGCGCACGGGCCCGCACGACCTCGGCGCCCATATGAGCGACGAGGTCATCCGCATTCATCCGCGCTGGGTGTACAGCTGGGGACTGGAGGACGCGCCCGAGCCCGCCAGCCGCACCGTGAGCTGACCGGCCGGCCGGACCAGGTCGGTCCGCCGCGACCGGCCAGCCGGTGACGGCCGTACTACGGCTGCTACGGCTTGCGCTGCGGCCCGCGCTTGCGCTCCATCAGGTGGCGCCCGAGCGCCTGGCGCTGCTTCCAGTCGCGCCGCATCTCGGACCGCAGCCGGGCGTCCGTACGGGCCGCGAGCCGTTCGTTCTCGCGCAGCAGCTTGCGGTAGCTCTCCAGCCGTCGCTGCGGCAGCGAGCCGTCGTCGATCGCGGCGAGCACCGCGCACCCCGGCTCCGCCTGGTGCGCGCAGTCGTGGAAGCGGCAGTGCTCGGCGAGCGCCTCCAGTTCGGCGAACGTCTGCGCGACGCCGTCCTCGGCGTCCCACAGCCCGACCCCCCGCAGCCCGGGGGTGTCGATGAGCATCCCGCCCGAGGGCAGGGTCAGCAGATCGCGGGTGGTCGTGGTGTGCCGCCCCTTGCCGTCGCTGTCGCGGATCCCGTGGACGTCCTGGACGGCCTCGCCCACCAGGACGTTGGCCAGCGTCGACTTGCCCGCGCCGGACTGGCCGAGGAGGACGGAGGTGCCCGAACCGAGCACGGCGGCGAGCACGTCCACCCCCTCCCCCGCCGCGGAGCTGACGGGCAGCACCCGCACTCCGGGCGCGGCCGTCTCGACGTCGGAGACGAGATGGCCCAGGGTGCCCGGATCTGGCACCAGGTCGGCCTTGGTGAGGACGACCACCGGCTGGGCACCGCTCTCCCAGGAGAGTGCTGACTTATGCAGCAGTGCCTCACCACTCGAGCAAGACATGGCGAGCGCCAGGAACCGCTCGATCCGCCCGAGGTCCAGTTCGGCCGCGAGCGACACACAGATGACGACGTAATCGATGTTAGTGGCCAGCACCTGGCCCTCGGAACGCTTCGACGACGTCGACCGCACGAAGGCGGTGCGGCGGGGCAGCAGCGTCCGCACATACTGCGGATCGCTCCCTTCAGGATCGACAGCGACCCAGTCCCCGGTGCACACGACCTTCATCGGGTCGCGGGGAACGACGAACTCGGTATCGGCACGGACAACACCGGTAGGCGTGACGACGTCGCACTGGCCACGGTCGACCCGTACCACACGACCGGGCAGGAAGCCCTGCTCGGCGTAGGGAGCGAACTCGGCTTCCCAGCCCTCGTCCCAGCCGTACGGGGCGAGAGGATGCGAGGAGGACGAGGACGAACCCGCGAGAGAAGAGAAAGACAAGGGGGGACCCTTCACAAGGGTGGCCCCGGCACCGCGCTCACGGGCGCGGGAGAAGAGTGAGGTCAGCCGGAGGCCACGGAGGTGGACTGAATGAACTTCCGGATGCGGGCAGCGCCCATCACAGAGACAACCATCGGTCACACCTCCCGTTCCTCACTCGACCGACAGCAGCGGCTAACAGCCACTGCACGAAGCGGGCACAACCCTAGATGCGCGCGCACTCGGGCGCCACCGATTTCCCGACAGGGTCACAGGCCGTGCTGGTCGAGGAGCCACATCAGGTTCCGCCTGCGCTTCTGGCCGACGCGCAGAGCGGCGATGTACGTGGTGAACTTGTCTTCGGTGCCTAGGCGGCCATGGCACTCGCGCATGCTCAGCAGCAGACCGTCAGCTGCACGTAGACGGCGTTGCCCGTCTGTTTCATGAGCGGTCCGGCCAGCCGCAGGTAGACCCCGAGCGCGTCGGCAGGACGGGCGGCGCGTGCCTGGTCCCGCGAGGGCGAGCCGCTGCCGGTCATGCGCACGCGTTTCGGCCGCGGCCCGCCAGGCGGCGTCGACCCGTCGTCGAGCAAGGCATCGACCAGGATCGGGCCGCCGTACCAGGACGGCTGCCGCTGCACGGTGTCAGCGCGCAGCAGCACAAGCGTCTGTTCCCGCTCGGCCTGCCAGCAGCCGGCCGGCGAGGTCGTACCCCGTAGTCCGGCTGAGGGACAGCGCGCGGTTCGCCGTCTCCAGGTCCGCGGCCGCAGGCAGCGCGAGCAGTTCCTCACGTGTCAGCCCACGGGACGCATCGTCGGGCTTGGTGATCACAGAGAATCTGTATCCCGCAAGGCGATACGCCGCATGCATCCCCGTCAAGCCACAACGAATCGCCCATTCGAATAACAAGAGATTTGTTAAAGTGGCTTCATGGCCACCACTCCCGACCCCGCTCCCGGCGAAGGCCCCGTCCGCCCGGTCTCCGTCTCCCTCCACGAAGGCACCATCGCCGCCCTCAAGGCACGCACCGGCAAGCGCGGCATTTCCGCCTACGTCGAAGCCCTCATTCAGCGCCAACTCGAACGCGACCGGCTGCGCGAACTCATCGAAGACGCGGAGACCGAGCACGGGCCACTGGACCAGGCAGCGGTCGAGGCCAAGCGGACCCTCCTGCGCGGTGACACGGCCGACTCGGCGGACGCCGCGTGAGCGGCACACTCGTACTGGACTGCGAAGGCCTGTCCAAGCTCGTGCACCGCACCCCCGAGCTCACCGAATGGCTGGCCGCCGCCGAGGCCGAGGACATCCGCGTCATCACCAGCTCTGTCACCCTCGTCGAAGCCCGCAACCCCAAAACCAACCAGGCCCGCTTCGACTACGCCGTCTCCCGCGTCAACATCGCCCCGCCCACCGAAGCTATCGCCCGCCACGCCAGCAAACTCCTCGCCGCAGCAGGCCTGCACGGCCACAAGTACGCCCTCGACGCCATCGTCGCCGCCACTGCACTCGCTTCACCCGCTCCCGTGACTATCCTGACGTCCGACCCCGAAGACCTCCACATGCTGTGCGGACCGAGAGTCCACGTCATCAAGATCTGACGCAGTACGGTGCCCGGCCAGCCTCGACCTCCGGCTCGCTGCCGCTCAGCGCAGCCCCAGACACTCGGCCCAGGCGTTCTTCCCGCAGCTTCACGATCGCGGGGTACTTGCTGCCCCACGCCTCGCAGAACTTCTGCGTACACCCTGTCTCACCCGGACTCGCTCATATCCCAGATTTGACCAGTGCGTATGGGCCATCTGTAGACCAGCGTCGTCCAGTGGTAGGAGGCTTCAGCGTCCCGTCACCACGAACTTGACGTATCTCCCGATGCCGAGCGTGCGCCGGGCCTCCGCCCGGGTGGTAGCGAGCTCACCGGCCACCCGGACCCGTTCCGCTTCGGCAGCGGTCAACTGCTTCTGGCGTTGTAGTAGCTCGGCCCGCTTGCGCTGGGACTCCACGCTGAGCTGCTGACGCTCGGCAGTGAGTCGCTGCCGTTCATCAGACGTCCGCTTCTGCAGGGCGTCCCGGTCCTGCTGCGCCTTGCCCTCCGCCTGCTTGACCTCGCCGACACGGAACGGGGTAGACCGTGGCCCGGGCCCGCGCCGTGGCGCCACCGATTTACGCGCGCCCGAAGGGAAGCGCGCGCTAGCGGACCGGGCGGTCGTCGCTCGCCGCGCTGTCCTCCGTCGCCCCGTCCTCGGCGGCCCTGACCTCGGGGCGCCGCGGCCCCTGCCGGGGCGCCCGGGGCTCGCCGGACGGCTTGCCCGAGGGCTTCTCGCCGGGCTGCGCGCCGGGCTTCGCGAGGGTCTTGTCCCCGGGTTTCGCGGGGGCGTCCGCCGCGGCCTTTTCGGCGGTCTTCTCGCCCGTGTCGCGCTTTCCGTGCAGCCGGGAGCGTATGTCCGCGTGCGGGAGGAACTGGGCCCAGCGCTCCGGGAACTCCGAGGGCGGGGTGATCTCCGCAGCGCCGTCGTCGGAGGTGCGCTGCTCCCTGGCCCGCGCCCGTGCCGACTCACCCCGGGCGCGGGCGGCGCGCTCCGCGCGGGCGGCGGCCGTGGCCACCGACGGCCAGACCCGGTCGATCGCGGCGTTGACCGCCGCTCCGACCAGCACCGCGAAGGCGGAGACCCCGATCCACAGCAGTACGGCGACGGGGGCGGCCAGCGATCCGTAGATGGTCGGTCCCTCCACCGTGTGGACCAGGTAGATGCGCAGCAGGAAGCTGCCGAGCACCCACATGGCGAGGGCCACCAGCGCCCCGGGGATGTCCTCCCGCCAGGGCGAGCGCACCGGCACCGACACGTGGTAGAGCGTGGTGAGGAAGGCGACGGACAGGATGAGCACCACGGGCCAGTACAGCACCGGGACCAGATCGCCACTGGCCGGCAGGATCTCCACGACCGCCTCGGGGCCGATGACCATCAGCGGCAGCGCCACCGCGCCGATGACGAGCGCGACCAGGTAGAGGAGGAAGGAGAGCAGCCGGGTCCGGACGATCCCGCGCCGCCCCTCCAGCCCGTACATGATGGTGATGGTGTCGACGAACACGTTCACCGCGCGCGATCCGGACCACAGGGCGATGGCGAAGCCGAGCGAGATGACATCGGGCCGGCCGCCCTCGATGACGTCGTCGAGCAGGGGCCGGGCGATCTCCTTGACACCCTGGTCGGACAGCACGGTCCCGGAGGCGTCGAGGATGTTCTGCCGGATGGTGGCGACGGTCTCGGTGCTGGTCCAGGCGTCGAAGTAGCCGAGCAGACCGATCAGGGCCAGCAGCAGCGGGGGCAGCGACAGCAGGGTGAAGAAGGCCGCCTCGGCGGCGAGACCGGTGACCCGGTACTCCATGCAGGAGTGAACGGTGTCCTTCAGTAGCAGCCAGACCATCCTGCGCTTGGACACATTGCGGTACAGGGCGCGGGCCTTGTGGAGCCGGCCGGACGGCTTCGACGGATCTTTTGCTGGCTGCACCTTCTCACCGTATCGGGCGGTTTCACCGTGGCACACCCGGTGACCAGCGATGACCGGCGAGGAACAGCCCGAATCACCGCAGAGGGCGTTGGCGGAGGGGATACCGCGCCGACTCGGCACCGCCCTCCGCCCACTGGGCCCACCGTCGATGCCGGATACAGCCATGCGCAAAGGTTGCGCCGCGTTGCAACCGGCCCCGGACGGGTGATGGGGGTCAGCAGCCTCCGCAGTTGTAGTAGAGCACGTCCCAGTGGTTGCTCTCGCGCGCGTAGATGTTGCCCGAGCCGGACTTGTACTGCTGCGCGCCGTCGCCGGGGCGGGGGCCGATGTTGGTGAAGGTGCGGGTGACGTAGTTGCTGAGGCAGCTGGTGGGACTGAAGTCGAGCTTGTAACCGTTCCAGTGGCTATACGTACCGGACGCGTGCCCGGTCTCCGTGCCGCCGGTGATGGTCAGGGCGCAGCCGCTGGCCTGCTTCAGGGTGATCGCGCCCTGCACGGTGGACAGATTGATCTGCTCGAACGAGGTGCAGGTGGGGTTGTTCCGGTCCGAACAGCCACCGCTGGAGGTCCAGCCGATCCCGGCGGAGCGGAACCGGTTCGCCGCGTCGGAGTGGCTGAGCTTGGTCACGGCGGCCACGGAGGGCGCCGTTGCGGCCGTCGGGGCGGCGGGGGCGGCCGTCGGGGCGGCGGGGGCGGCCGTCGGGGCGGCGGGGGCCGCCGTCGCCGTCTGGGCGGTCACGACACCGGTGGTCGCGAGCACCGCACTGCCGAGCAGGGCGCCGAGCGTGGTCCTGATGCTGGTCACAGCCATGGTCTCCTTCGTCTTCGCAGGTCTTCGAGCATCGGCATCGCGCATCTTCTTCGGGTGGTCCGCTTAGGTTGGTCGCTCGGCTGCCGGGTCGGGACCGGGCGCAGGGCCGGGCGCGGGGAGGGGCGAGGGGACGGGCCCAGGGCCCGACGCAGCACCGGGCGCAGGACCCGACGCAGGGCCAGGCGCAGGACCGGACGCAGGACCGGACGCAGGGACGGGCGCGGCACCGGACGCAGGACCGGACGAGGGGCCGGGCGCAGGGACGGGCGCACGACCGGGCGCACCGGGCGAGGACCAGGCGCAGGGACGGGCGCAGGGCCAGGCGCAGGGACGGGCGCGCGACCGGGCGCAGGGCCCGACGCGGGACCCGACGCAGGGCCAGGCGCAGGACCGGACGCAGGACCCGACGCAGGGCCAGGCGCAGGACCGGACGCAGGACCGGACGCAGGGACGGGCGCGGCACCGGACGCAGGACCGGACGAGGGGCCGGGCGCAGGGACGGGCGCACGACCGGGCGCAGCACCGGGCGAGGACCAGGCGCAGGGACGGGCGCAGGGCCAGGCGCAGGGACGGGCGCGCGACCGGGCGCAGGGCCCGACGCAGGGACGGGCGCGGCACCGGGCGCAGCACCGGGCGCAGGACCCGACGCAGCACCGGACGCAGCACCGGACGCAGCACCGGACGAGGGGCCGGGCGCAGGGACGGGCGCAGGGCCCGACGAGGGGCCGGGCGCGGGGACGGGCGCGGGCCGCGGCCCGGCCGACGGCTCCGGTTCCTGGCGGGGCGAAGACTCCGGTCCGGCTCCCGGACCGGAGGACGGCTCCGGCTCCGCGGGCGGCAGGGCGGGCACGGTCCCCGGCCCGCCCGGCGGACCCGGGCTCCGCTTGCGCTCCGCGTCGGCCAGGACCCACCGCCGGTGCGGCTCCAGCAGTTCCTCGCTGCCGGCCTCGCACACCTTCCCGAACCGCACGATCACCTCGTGCTCGCCGGGAACGCTCGCCCCGAGCAGTAGCGGTGCAGCGCCGAGCCGCTCACCCCGCTGCGGGCCGCCAGCGCCGCGCGGCTGCGGCCCGTCCTCCGTTCGAGCTCGCGCAGCAGTTCCGCGAACTCGTGCACATCCCCGGTCCCGGCCACCCCGACCCCGCTCTCCCCGCCGTGAGCGCTACCGACAGCAGCCAGTGAACGATGGCCCGTGGTTATCTGTCCACATGAGCATCACAGTGACCACCTGGTCCTTGGAGCAGACTTCGTCCTCGGACCTCGGGCCGGCCCGGGAGCCGGACGCCGCAGCAGGGGTGACGGTCGTACGGGCCGAGGTGCCGAGCCCCGAGTTCAGTCGCTTCCTCTACACGGCGGTGGGCTCCGACGTCTCGTGGACGGATCGGCTCGAGTGGTCACGTAAGCAGTGGGAGGGGTATCTGGCGCGGCCGGGCGTGGAGACCTGGGTCGCGTACGAGCGCGGTACCCCGGCCGGGTACATCGAGCTGGAGAGCCAGGCCGAGGGCGTGGTCGAGATCGTCTATTTCGGGCTGCTGCCGGCCTTCCGCGGCCGTCGCATCGGCGGGCACCTGCTGACCTGGGGTATCCGCCGGGCCTGGGATCTGGCCGAGCGCCGGCCCGCCCTGCCCCCGACCAAGCGGGTGTGGGTGCACACCTGCAGCAAGGACGGGCCGTATGCCCTGGACAACTACCGCCGCCGGGGATTTCGGGTCTTTGACGTCAAGACCGAGACGGAGGCGTGACCGACGCCACAGTGTCTCGTCATGCGAGACGAAGTCGTCCGGATAGTGGATAGTGGTGGACTCTCCGGAGACCACCATGCCACGCTTCCCTCATGTCTCGAGCTGGAATTGCCTTGGTGAGTCGACGCCACGTCGACCTCGGCCGCATGTCCAGCGCGATCTGTCCGGTGGGCTGACCCGCAACTCAAGGGCCCCGAGGGCCCCGGGCAGCAGCACCACCGCAATCTCCCGCCGCCCCCGACGACGTGGGCGAGCGCGCACGCCTTGACGCCTCCCCCGCCGCACCACCGCACCGGTATCCGCCGCAGCGCCGTGCCCGCCTGCATATACGCAGTTCAGAGGGGGCGCGCGAGCACCACCCGCCGCACCAGAGCCGCTCAGAAGGACACACACCGCCATGGCCGCCACCCCGGAACGCGCAGCAGCAACGCCCCGCCGTAAGGCCGGACGCCACCGCGGCGAAGGCCAGTGGGCCGCGGGGCACTTCACCCCCCTCAACGGCAACGAGCAGTTCAAGAAGGACGATGACGGTCTCAATGTGCGGACACGCATTGAGACGATCTACGCCCAGCGCGGATTCGACTCCATCGACGGCGCCGACCTGCGCGGCCGGATGCGCTGGTGGGGCCTCTACACCCAGCGCAAGGCCGGGATCGACGGCGGCAAGACCGCCATCCTGGAGCCGGAGGAGCTGGACGACGACCACTTCATGATGCGCGTGCGGGTGGACGGCGGACGGCTGACCACCGAGCAGCTGCGCGTCATCGGCGAGGTCTCCCAGGAGTTCGCGCGCGGTACGGCGGACATCACCGACCGGCAGAACATCCAGTACCACTGGATCCGGATCGAGGACGTGCCCGAGATCTGGAAGCGTCTGGAGGCCGTCGGGCTGTCCACCACCGAGGCGTGCGGTGACACCCCCCGGGTGATCCTCGGCTCCCCGGTCGCCGGGATCGCCGAGGACGAGATCATCGACGGCACGTCCGCCATTGAGGAGATCCATCGCCGCTTCATCGGCAGCAAGGAGTTCTCCAACCTGCCGCGCAAGTTCAAGACGGCGGTCTCCGGCTCCCCGCTGCTCGATGTCGCCCATGAGATCAACGACGTCGCGTTCGTCGGCGTCAACCACCCCGAGCACGGCCCCGGCTTCGACCTGTGGGTCGGCGGCGGGCTCGCCACCAACCCGAAGATCGGTGTCCGGCTCGGCGCCTGGGTCCCGCTGGACGAGGTCCCCGAGGTCTGGGCCGGGGTCATCGGCATCTTCCGCGACTACGGCTACCGGCGGCTGCGCAACCGCGCCCGGCTGAAGTTCCTGGTCGCCGACTGGGGCGCGGAGAAGTTCCGTCAGGTGCTGGAGGACGAGTACCTGAGGCGCGAGCTGACCGACGGCCCGGCGCCCGAGCAGCCCGTCGAGCAGTGGCGCGACCACATCGGCGTCCACCGCCAGCGCGACGGCCGCTTCTACATCGGCTTCGCCCCGCGCGTCGGCCGGGTGGACGGGGCGACCATCACCAAGATCGCCGAGCTGGCCGAGGCCCATGGCTCCGGGCGGCTGCGGACCACCGTCGAGCAGAAGATGATCGTGCTCGATGTCGAGCAGGACCGGGTGGACTCGCTGGTCGCGGGGCTTGAGGCGCTGGACCTCCAGGTCAAGCCGTCCCCGTTCCGGCGCGGCACGATGGCCTGCACGGGCATCGAGTTCTGCAAGCTCGCCATCGTCGAGACCAAGGCGCGCGGCTCCTCGCTCATCGATGAGCTGGAGCGCCGGCTGCCCGAGTTCGACCAGCCGATCACCATCAACATCAACGGCTGCCCGAACGCCTGCGCCCGTATCCAGGTGGCGGACATCGGTCTCAAGGGCCAGCTGGTCAGGGACGACGACGGCAACCAGGTCGAGGGCTACCAGGTGCACCTGGGCGGCACGCTGGGCCTGAAGCCCTCCTTCGGCCGCAAGGTGCGCGGCCTGAAGGTCACCGCCGCCGAGCTCCCCGACTACATCGAGCGAGTGCTGCGCCGCTTCCAGAAGGAGCGCGAGGACGGCGAGCAGTTCGCCACCTGGGCCGCACGGGCGGATGAGGGGGCTCTTCAGTGAGCGACGCACGCGCGGCCGCCGGGTCGCGGACGACCCCGACAGCCACACCTCTGCGCCGCGCGGGCGGAAGTGACATCAGCCGCTGCCGCGGCGGGGCGAACAAGGAGGCGCGATGAGCGAGCGAGCGGCGCCGTTCTACTGCCCCTACTGCGGGGACGAGGACCTGCGGCCCTCCGAGGAGGAGGGGCTCCGCGGGCACGGCGCAGCGTGGGAATGCGCGTCCTGCAATCGCGCGTTCCGCCTGTCGTTCCTCGGGCTGCTGGCCAACGGCCTGCGGCGCGACCAAGCCGGAGAAGGGGGCACAGAGATATGACCCAGCTTCAGCAGACAGACGGGCAAACGGCCCTGGAAGCGCTCGCCGAGCAGGCGGGCCGCGATCTGGAGGACGCCTCGGCGCTGGACATCCTGCGCTGGGCGGCCGACACCTTCGGGCCGCGGTTCTGCGTCACCTCCTCGATGGAGGACGCGGTGGTGGCCCATCTCGCCTCCCGCGCCTTCCCCGGCGTCGATGTGGTCTTCCTCGACACCGGCTACCACTTCCCCGAGACCATCGGCACCCGGGACGCGGTGGCGGCCGTGATGGACGTCAACGTCATCACCCTCACCCCCCGCCAGACCGTGGCCGAGCAGGACGCCGAGTACGGCCCCAGGCTGCACGACCGCGACCCCGATCTGTGCTGCGCGCTGCGCAAGGTCCAGCCCCTCGAGGAGGGGCTGCGGGCGTACGACGCCTGGGCGACCGGGCTGCGCCGCGACGAGTCCCCGACCCGGGCGAACACCCCGGTCGTCGGCTGGGACGCCAAGCGGCGGAAGGTGAAGGTCTCGCCGATCGCCCGCTGGACGCAGGCGGACGTGGACGCCTACATCAGCGAACACGGTGTGCTCACCAACCCCCTGCTGATGGACGGCTACCCGTCGGTCGGCTGTGCCCCCTGCACCCGCCGGGTGCTGGAGGGCGAGGACGTCCGGTCCGGACGCTGGGCGGGAAGCAACAAGACCGAATGCGGGCTGCACGGCTGATGGCTGTCGACCAGGAGAACGAGATGAGCGCGCCCACGACCACCGGTGCCACGGTGTGGCTGACCGGCCTTCCGAGCGCGGGGAAGACGACGATCGCCTACGCACTGGCCGAGCGGCTGCGCGGCGAGGGGCACCGGGTGGAGGTGCTCGACGGGGACGAGATCCGCGAGTTCCTCTCCTCGGGGCTCGGCTTCTCCCGCGAGGACCGGCACACCAACGTCCAGCGGATCGGCTTCGTCGCCGAGCTGCTCGCCTCCAACGGCGTCAAGGTCCTGGTGCCGGTCATCGCCCCGTACGCGGACAGCCGCGAGGCGGTGCGCAAGCGCCACCAGAAGGAGGGCACCCCGTATCTGGAGGTGCATGTCGCCACTCCGGTCGAGGTGTGCTCGCAGCGGGATGTGAAGGGGCTCTACGCCAAGCAGGCGGCCGGTAAAATCTCCGGGCTCACCGGGGTCGACGACCCGTACGAGGCGCCGGCCGATCCCGATCTGCGCATCGAGGCCCATGAGCAGGGCGTACAGGAATCGGCGGCCGCGTTGCGGGCGCTGCTGAGTGAGAGGGGACTGGCGTGACAACCGCGACCGCGATCAACGGCAACGGCCCCGGGTCCAACGCGGACGAGAGCGACAGCCTCTACGCACTCTCGCACCTGGACGCGCTGGAGTCCGAGGCGGTGCACATCTTCCGCGAGGTGGCGGGCGAGTTCGAGCGGCCGGTGATCCTGTTCTCCGGCGGCAAGGACTCCATCGTCATGCTGCATCTGGCGCTCAAGGCGTTCGCCCCGGCGGCGGTGCCCTTCTCCCTGCTGCACGTGGACACCGGGCACAACTTCCCCGAGGTCATCGAGTACCGGGACCGCACGGTCGCCGAGCACGGGCTGCGGCTGCATGTCGCCTCCGTCCAGGAGTTCATCGACAACGGCCGGCTGCGCGAGCGCCCGGACGGCACCCGCAATCCGCTGCAGACCGTTCCGCTGCTGGACGCCATCGAGAAGAACCGCTTCGACGCGGTCTTCGGCGGTGGCCGCCGGGATGAGGAGAAGGCCCGGGCCAAGGAGCGGGTGTTCTCCCTGCGCGACGAGTTCGGCGGCTGGGACCCGCGCCGGCAGCGCCCCGAGCTGTGGCAGCTCTACAACGGCCGCCACTCCCCCGGTGAGCACGTCCGCGTCTTCCCGCTCTCCAACTGGACCGAGCTGGACGTCTGGCAGTACATAGCCCGCGAGAAGATCGAGCTTCCGCAGATCTACTACGCGCATGAGCGCGAGGTCTTCCGGCGCGGCGGCATGTGGCTGGCGCCCGGTGAGTGGGGCGGCCCGAAGGACGGCGAGACCGTGGAGCGGCGCCTGGTGCGCTACCGCACGGTCGGCGACATGTCCTGCACCGGTGCCGTCGAGTCGGACGCGGTGACGATCGAGCAGGTCATCGATGAGATCGCCGCCTCCCGGCTGACCGAGCGGGGCGCGACGCGCGCCGACGACAAGCTGTCGGAGGCCGCGATGGAGGACCGTAAGCGCGAGGGGTACTTCTAGCCATGACAAGCAACATCAGTGCCGAGGTCCAGGCCGCCGCGGCCGCCGTCGAGCAGTCGGCTGCCACCTCGCAGCTGCGTTTCGCCACCGCGGGCTCGGTCGACGACGGCAAGTCCACCCTGGTGGGGCGGCTGCTGCATGACTCCAAGTCGGTCCTGGCCGATCAGCTGGAGGCGGTGGAGCACGCCTCGCGCAGCCGTGGCCAGGAGGCCCCGGATCTGGCGCTGCTGACGGACGGGCTGCGCGCGGAGCGCGAGCAGGGCATCACCATCGATGTCGCCTACCGCTACTTCGCCACCCCGCGGCGGCGGTTCATCCTCGCCGACACGCCCGGCCATGTGCAGTACACCCGCAACATGGTGACCGGCGCCTCCACCGCCGAGCTCGCGGTCGTCCTGGTGGACGCGCGCAACGGCGTGGTGGAGCAGACCCGGCGCCATGCGGCGGTCGCCGCGCTGCTGCGGGTCCCGCATGTCGTGCTCGCCGTCAACAAGATGGACCTGGTCGACTACGCGGAGCCCGTCTTCGCCGCGATCGCCGAGGAGTTCACGACCTACGCGGCCTCGCTGGGCGTTCCCGAGATCACCGCGATCCCGATCTCGGCACTCGCCGGGGACAACGTGGTGACCCCGTCGTCCAACATGGACTGGTACGGCGGCCCGACCGTCCTGGAGCACTTGGAGACCGTGCCGGTCGGCACCGATCCGTCCCAGGACCCGGCGCGCTTCCCGGTGCAGTACGTGATCCGTCCGCAGACCGCCGAGCACCCCGACTACCGTGGCTACGCCGGCCAGATCGCCTCCGGTGTGCTGCGCGTCGGGGACGCCGTCACGGTGCTGCCGTCCGGCCGTACGAGCACCATCGCCGGGATCGACGCGCTGGGCGCGCCGGTGGATGTGGCGTGGGCTCCGCAGTCGGTGACCGTCACGCTCGCCGACGACCTGGACATCTCGCGCGGCGATCTGATCGCCCCGAGCGCACATGCCCCGGCCACCACCCAGGACATCGAGGCGACCGTCTGCCATCTGCACGACCGTCCGCTTCGGGTCGGAGACCGGGTGCTGCTCAAGCACACCACCCGCACGGTGAAGGCCATCGTCAAGGACATCCCGTCCCGGCTGACGCTGGCCGATCTGTCGCACCACCCCACGCCGGGTGAGCTGGCCGCCAACGAGATCGGCCGGGTCGTCGTCCGGACGTCCGAGCCGCTGGCGCTGGACGCGTACGACGCGTCGCGCCGCACCGGGTCCTTCCTGCTGATCGACCCGACCGACGGCACCACGCTGACGGCGGGCATGGCGGGCGACTCCTTCGCGGCACCCGCCGCGGTCGAGGAGGCCGGGCAGGACGACGAGGGATGGGATTTCTGATCATGGCCGGTGAGGTGTTCTCGACCTTCGCGAAGGAGGGCGGCCGCGTGGGCAGCGGCGCCCGGGGCAGCGGCCAGGGAGGGGTCGGGCGATGTGTGTGCTGATGCCGCGGTCCGTCCCTGCTCCTGCCGCTTGCCGTAGCCGAAGATCCGACTGAACCGCCGGGCGCCCCAAGGCTGTCCCGGCCCTCCGAGAGGAACACCTCCCGTGTCGTCTGCCGACCGCCTCACCGCCGCTCCCGCGGCCGCCGCCCGACCAGCCGCCCACCCGCGCCGCCGTACCCGTCTGATAGCGGCCGCCGCCGTCCTCCCGCTGCTCATCGGCGCGCTGGGCGCCTGCGGTTACGGCTCGCACAAGAAGAATGACGACCAGGGCGCGTCCGCCCTTCCCGCCGCCGGCGGCAAGAAGATCGACGGCCTCGACAAGGTGAAGATCGGCTACTTCGCCAACCTCACGCACGCCACCGCCCTGGTGGGGCTGCGCAAAGGCGGTCAGGTCCAGCAGGCGCTGGGCGGGACGAAGGTCCAGCCGTTCGTCTTCAACGCCGGCCCCTCGGAGATCGAGGCGCTCAACGCGGGCTCCATCGACATCGGCTGGATCGGCCCGTCGCCGTCGATCAACGGCTATGTGAAGTCGCACGGCGAGAACCTCAAGATCATTTCCGGGTCGGTCTCCGGCGGTGTCAAGCTCGTCGTCAACCCGAAGAAGATCAAGACGCTGGACGACGTCAAGGGCAAGAAGATCGCCACCCCGCAGCTGGGCAACACCCAGGACGTGGCGTTCCTCAACTGGATCGCGAGCAAGGGCTGGAAGGTCGACGCCCAGAGCGGCAAGGGCGATGTCTCGGTGGTCCGCAGCGACAACAAGGTGACGCCCGACGCCTACAAGTCCGGCGCCATCGACGGTGCGTGGGTGCCCGAGCCCACCGCGTCCAAGCTGGTCGCCGAGGGCGGCAAGACGCTGCTGGACGAGTCCTCCCTGTGGCCGGACAAGAAGTTCGTGATCACCAACCTGATCGTCAAGCAGTCGTTCCTGAAGGAGCACCCGAAGGTCGTCGAGGCCGTGCTGCGCGGCTCAGTGAAGACCAATGCCTGGATCAAGGCCCACCCCGACCAGGCGAAGGAATCGGCCAACGCCGCGCTCAAGGCGGAGACCGGCAAGGCGCTCCCGCCCGAGGTGATCGACCCGGCATGGAAGTCCATCCAGGTCACCGACGACCCGCTGGCCTCGACGCTGAACACCGAGGCGGACCACGCGGTCAAGGCGGGGCTGCTGGAGAAGCCCGACCTCAAGGGCATCTACGACCTGAGCCTGCTCAACAAGGTCCTCAAGGCCGAGGGCAAGCCGCCCGTCCCGGCCGCCGGCCTCGGCAAGCAGTAGCCGCCCGCCCGCTTCCGCACGCTCTTCCGTACGCAACGGCATGCATGGTTCGCACGTACGCACCCATCAGGAGGTGACCGGATGTCCCCGGCACTGACCACCGAGAAAGCCGACAGGGCGGGCACCGTCGCGGCAGACGCGGCAGACCCGTCATCCGGAGCGGTCCGGATCGACCACGTCCACAAGGCGTTCGGCCGGCCCGGAGCCGCCCAGCCCGTCCTCGACGACATCAATCTCGACGTGCGGCCCGGGGAGTTCGTCTGCCTGCTCGGGGCCTCCGGCTGCGGCAAGTCGACGCTGCTCAATCTGATCGCCGGACTGGACAAACCGTCCGCCGGGGCCATCGAGGTCCCCGGCAGCCGACCGGCCCTGATGTTCCAGGAGCACGCGCTGTTCCCGTGGCTGACCGCGGGCAAGAACATCGAGCTGGCGCTGCGGCTGCGGGGCGTACCGCGCGCCGAGCGCCGCCCCGAGGCGGAGCGGCTGCTGGAGCTGGTGCGGCTCGGTGGCTCCCACGGCAAGCGGGTGCACGAGCTCTCCGGCGGTATGCGGCAGCGCGTGGCGCTCGCCCGCGCGCTCGCGCAGGACTCCAGTGTGCTGCTGATGGACGAGCCGTTCGCCGCGCTCGACGCCATCACCCGCGATGTGCTGCACGGCGAGCTGACCCGGATCTGGAGCGAGACGGGTGTCTCCGTCCTGTTCGTGACGCACAACGTGCGCGAGGCCGTCCGGCTGGCCCAGCGCGTGGTGCTGCTCTCCTCCCGCCCGGGGCGGGTCGTCCGCGAGTGGGTGGTGGACATCCCGCAGCCGCGCCGGATCGAGGACGCGGCCGTCGCCGACCTGTCCATAGAGATCACCGAAGAACTGCGTGGGGAGATCCGCCGTCATGGCCAGCAGTAAGACCACCGGCGCCACGGCCGACAGGGATACCGACGGCGGGAGGAGGACCACCGCCGCACAGGACCTCGAGGGCCTGGAGGCGGGCCTCGACGCCCTGGAGACGGTGCAGATCAAGCGCACCTCCCCGGCCGAGGTGCTGATTCACAAGGTGCTGCCGCCCATCGTGGCCGTCGCGGTGGTGGTGGTTGTCTGGAAGGTGCTGGTCTGGGCGCAGGTCACCGACGACTACAAGCTCCCCGACCCGAGCCTGGTCTGGGACTCGCTGCGTCAGCTGTGGCTCCAGGGCGAACTGCTCGACATCATCTGGACGAGCGTCTCGCGCGGGCTGCTCGGCTTCCTCATCGCGCTGGCGATCGCGACCCCGCTGGGTCTGATCGTGGCGCGGGTGCAGTTCATCCGCGCCGCCCTCGGCCCGATCCTCTCCGGCCTCCAGTCGCTGCCCTCGGTCGCCTGGGTCCCGCCCGCGGTCATCTGGCTGGGTCTCAACGACCAGATGATGTACACCGTCATCCTGCTCGGCGCGGTCCCCTCCATCGCCAACGGGCTGGTCGCCGGCATCGACCAGGTCCCCCCGCTCTTCCTGCGGGCCGGCCGCACCCTCGGCGCCCGGGGCCTCGTCAGCGCACGGCACATCCTGCTGCCCGCCGCGCTGCCCGGCTACGTCGCCGGGCTCAAGCAGGGCTGGGCGTTCTCCTGGCGCTCGCTGATGGCCGCCGAGATCATCGCCAAGTCCCCCGACCTCGGGCTCGGACTCGGCCAGTACCTGGAGAACCAGCGCAACAACTCCGACATGGCCGGCGTGCTGCTCGGCATCGTCCTCATCCTCGTCGTCGGCATCGCCATCGAGCTGCTGATCTTCGCCCCCATCGAGCGGCGGGTGCTGCGCAGCCGCGGCCTGCTGGCAAGCGCCCGCTGAACGGATAGACCCATGTCTGACCCGACTGCCCCGACCCTGCTGATCATCGCTCACGGCAGCCGCGACCCCCGCCACGCGGCGACCGTCGACGCGCTCTGTGCGCGGGTGCGGTCGCTGCGGCCGGAGCTGCGGGTCGAGCCGTCCTTCCTGGACTTCAACGCGCCGCGCGTGGGCCGGATCCTCAACCGTCTCGCAGACGAGGGCGCGACCGACGTCATCGCCCTCCCCCTCCTGCTGACCCGCGCCTTCCACGCGAAGGCCGACATCCCGGCGGTCCTCGGCGAGGCGAGGGCCCGCCACCCCCGACTGGCCCTCCGCCAGGCGGAGGTCCTGGGCCCGTCCCCACTGCTGACCCAGGCCCTCGAACGCCGCCTGTACGAGGCCGGGCTGCGCCCCGCCGACCGACGCTCGACCGGGGTGGTCCTGGCCTCGGCGGGCTCCACCGACCCGGAGGCGATCGCGGTGATCGCTGAAATCGCGCGGGAGTGGCGGCACACCGGATGGTGCGCCGTGCGACCCGCGTTCGCCTCCGCCTCCCTCCCCCGCACCGAGGACGCCGTCCGCGCCCTGCGCGCGGAAGGCGTCGCCCACGTGGCCGTGGCCCCGTACGTCCTCGCCCCCGGCCGCCTCCCCGACCGCATCGCGGCCGGGGCCCGGGCGGGCGGCGCGCACATACTGGCCGACGTCCTGGGCCCGGCCCCGGAACTGGCCCGGCTGCTACTGGACCGCTACGACGAGGCGCGGGTGGCGGAGCCGGTGCCGCTGAGCGCCTGAGCGCACCGCCGTTCTCCCCGCCGTTCGCCCCGCTCCGGCCCGCGGTGGACGTACCGCCTCACGGAGAAGGGCTACACCAGGGTGTCCAGGCCCTTGTGGCCGATGCCCGGCGCGTTGAGCGCCAGCCAGCCGTAGCCGCGCATCCGCGTACCGGAACCGAGCTCCGTGGGATCGACGGACAGCCGGCCGCACGCGTAGGCCGCACGCGCCGTGCCCTCGTTCGGCTCGGCCTCGTCGTACCCCGGGTCGAAGTCCTCGTCGTCGACGCGCAGGTCCTCCCACGGCAGCGGCTCGCCGACCCACTCGGGTGAGCCCTCCGCCGCGTAACGCCGCCGGATGCGCCCCTTCTCGGCCACGACCCATATGTCCGCCCCGGCCGCCGGGTCCTGGAAAAACATCTGCGCCTCGCCGCAGTGCTCGCTCAGCCGCTCGACCGCTCCCATCCACTCGTCCCAGTCCTCACCGACCACATCGACGAGGTTGCCGAAGACCAGCCGCCAGCCGTCCAGCTCGGGCGTGATGAAGACGGGCAACGCGTCCCGGCGCCACGGAAGGTCCTCCACATCGGCGCCCTCCTCCAACGTGGCCGGAAACCGGTCGTGCAACCCGAGCGCCTCGAAGACCCCCTCGTACCCCGCGCCGGGCACCGCGTACCACCAGCCGCGGCAATCGAGCGGAAAGGGCTCCTCGCCAATGGCCTTGATCCGCGCGCGGCGCTCCAGCACCTTCCGGTCGCGGGCGTCGAGGCGGTCGATCAGTCCGGCGCCGAGGAGTTCGCGGAGCCTGTCGTATGTCATGACCGATGACCCTAGTCGGCTCGCACAGGTATCCCCCCGGCAGTTCACCGCACCTTCCGCCGGGCGTCCCGCATCTGTGCCGGTGCGGACGCGCGGGGGCGCTGAACTGCGTCTCATGCGCAACGAACGGAGCCGCAATGAACGGAGCACCGCCCGCCGGGGCGTCCGCGTCCGGAGGGGGATCATCCCGGTGGCCGCCGCCGTCCTGACGGTCGTCAATCCGCTGGCGCAGGCGGCGCCGGATGGCCGCTCCTGGACGACGGAGACGGTGGCGCCCGGGGTGCAGGTGCGGACCGGCGTGCTGGGGGACGCGGACGCCAGGCCGAGCTGGACGGTCACGGCGCAGGGCCCCGGCTCGGCGCCCCTGGGCGACCGGCCGTGGGCGGACACCATGGCGGGGCGGTTGCGCGACGCGGGGTTCACGCCCCGGGTCGAGCGCGTGGTGTGGCCGGATTACGCGGATACGCCGCGCGGCACGATGGGGTGGCGGGTGCGGGTGGGCTCCTACGGCTCCTCGGAGGAGGCGCAGAGCGCGCGTCAGAAGATCAGCGCCAAGGGGTTCAAGGCCGCGGCGGAGTGGACCGGTTACGACGCCCAGCAGCCGGCCGACCGCGAGAGCGTCCATGTGGCCGTGATCGACCCGGCCCGGTTCACCGGCACGGTCGAGGGCACCCATGACGCGAGCGTCGCGGACCGCGAGAAGACCTCCTCGGTCGCCGCGAAGCTCCGCGCCCTGGTGGCGGTCAACGGCGGCTTCTTCGTCACCTCGGACGCGGACGGCGTCCAGGGCACGATGGCCGGAATCGCCGCGTACAAGGGCGAGTTGGAGTCGATGGCCGCCGGTTCGCGCGCCGCGCTGATCCTCGCGGACGGCGGCCGGCACGCCCGGATCGCCGATCTGACCAGCGCGGTCACCGCGCGGGCCGGATCGTCCACGTACGCGGTGCAGGGGGTCAACCGGGTGCCCGGCAAGGTGCGCAACTGCGGCCGCCCCGGCGGGACTCCGACCGAGCGGCCCCGTCAGGATGTGACCTGCGCCGAGACCGACGACCTGGTGAAGTTCACCCCGAGGTTCCGTGCGGAGCTGCCCACCGGGCCCGGCACCCAGGTCGTGCTCGACGCGGCCGGACGAGTGGTCGCCACCGGCCCGCGCGGCGGCACGGTCCCGGCCGGCGGTTCGGTGCTCCAGGGCATCGGCACGGCATCCGACTGGCTGACGGCCCACGGCCGGAAGGGCGAGCGCATCACGCTGAAGGAGACCGTCCGCGACACCGCAGGCCGCCAGGTCCGGCTCGACTCCGACGACGGCATCGTCAGCGCCGCCCCGACCCTGGTGAAGGACGGCCGTATCGCTATCGACGCCGCCACCGAGGGCACCCTCGACCCCCGGGACCTCTCCTTCGGCTACGCCTGGTCGAACGTACGCCAGCCCCGCACCATGGCCGGCCTCGACAAGCAGGGCCGACTGATCCTGGCCACCGTGGACGGCCGCCGCCCGGGCGTCAGCGAGGGCTTCACCCTGGAGGAAGCCGCCCGCTTCATACGCTCCCTGGGCGCGGTCCAGGCCCTCAACCTGGACGGCGGCGGCTCCAGCGCCATGGCCGTACGGGGCAGGCTCGCCACCACCCCCTCGGACGCGACGGGCGAACGCGCGGTGGGCGACACGGTGCAGGTGCTGCCGTAGCCGCGCGATCGCCCGGGCCGCGCCACCGGCCGTACGACGGGGTCAGCTGAAGTCGAGGTCGCCGGTGCGAGTGCGCTTCAGCTCGAAGAAGTCCGGATATCCGGCAAGCAGCCGGGCGCCGTCGAAGATGCGGACGGCGTCCTCGCCGCGGGGGATCGAGGAGAGCACCGGGCCGAAGAAGGCGACACCGTCGACATGGAGGGTGGGAGTGCCCACGTCCTCACCGACCGGGTCCATGCCCTCGTGGTGGCTCTTGCGCAGGGCGTCGTCGTACTCGGTGGAGGTCGCCGCCGAGGCGAGCTCGGCGGGGAGGCCGACCTCGGCCAGCGCCTCAGCGATGACGGCCTCGCGGTCCTTGTTGCCCTCGTTGTGGAGGCGCGTTCCCATGGCCGTGTACAGATCGCGCAGCACTTCCTCGCCGTGGTGCTGGGCGGCGGCGATGCAGACGCGGACCGGGCCCCAGCCCTTGGAGATCAGGTCCCGGTACCGCTCGGGCAGGTCCTCTCGGTTCTCGTTGAGGACCGACAGGCTCATCACCCGGAAGCGCAGATCGATGTCCCGGTGGCGCTCGACCTCCAGGATCCAGCGCGAGGAGATCCAGGCGAACGGACAGACGGGATCGAAGTAGAAGTCGACTTTGGTCGTGGCAGTGGTGTCATGCATCGTCATGACGATGAGCCTAATCACCCACTGGCCCGGAGCCGGGGGCCGCTTCGCCCTCTACAGCCTGGGCCACTTCCGGCTAGTGCTGTGACCGGGAGGTTCGCCGGCTTGGTGCTTGTGGTCCTCGTGCCGGTTGGCTGGTCCCACATCCGGAGGGAGACACCTACCGCGAGCTTGCCACGGTCACGGGCATGAAGTCCGTCCACGTGGCCGGGGAGTTCGCCGTCGACCTGGATGGTGGCGCGCTGCTCGGCGACCTGGCGTGCCATTACGAGAGATCCTCCTCGTGCGGTTGTGGGGGGTAATCGCACCAAGTGCGAAAGCACGGAGGATTATTGGGGGATCACTCGGGGCTGTGACGAAACCCCTGTCGGATGCGCAACGGTCAATTCAAGATCCTCGCCCATGTGTGACACAGGCAACGTTCTTCGCAACGGTGATCAAGCCAAGTCGCGTTACTTGTAAGGGGCCTGAATCGGCCGGGGTAGGGATGTCCCCCCTCCCTGGGTTGGAGAGACCCTCCGGCCTGTTCACCGGTCAGCAGGATGGGGCACCGCACCCCCGCGGCCTAGCGTCGTCCCGGGGGTGGTGGAGAGGGTCCGCCGCCACGGGAAAAGGGGATGTCGTGGCGGACACGGGCCACTTGGAGAGGCCGCGCGGGATAGCCGCCCGCGCGGGCAGTTGGAGCGCACGGCACCGGTGGACGGCGGTCGGGGGCTGGGTGCTGCTGGTCATCCTCGCGCTGGCCGTCGGGTCGATGGCGGGCCGGGTGGATGTGGCGGACAGCGAGCAGGTTCCCGGCGAGGCCGGGCGCGTCTCGAAGATTCTCGACGAGGCGGGCATCGACCAGCCGGCCGGGGAGACCGTGCTGGTTCAGGCAAAGGGCGCCGGGGCCACGGTGGATGACCCGGCCTTCCGCCAGGCGGTGGAGACGGTGATCGGCGCGGTGCGCGGCACCGGCCAGGTCACCAAGGTGACCTCCCCTTACGACACGAAGACGATCTCCGCCGACAAGCGGTCCGCGCTGGTGCAGTTCGAGATGCGCGGCGACGCCGAGAAGGCGTCGGACCATATCCAGCCGGTGCTGGACGCGGTCGGCAAGGCGCAGGACCGTCACACGGGTCTGCGGATCGAGGAGTTCGGCGACGCGAGCGGCCAGAAGGCGTTCGACGACGCGTTCGGTGACGACTTCGCGCAGGCCGAGTACTCGGCGCTGCCGGTCGCCCTCGGCATTCTGCTGATCGCCTTCGGCGCGCTGGTCGCCGCGCTGCTGCCGGTGGCGCTCGCGATGACCGCCTTCCTGGCCACCACCGGCCTGGTGGCGGTGGTCAGCCACTGGGTGCACATGAGCGACACCGCCAACTCCGTGATGCTGCTGGTGGGTCTGGCCGTCGGCGTCGACTACTGCCTGTTCTATCTGCGCCGGGAGCGCGAGGAGCGCGCCGCGGGGCGGGACGCGCAGACGGCGCTGCGGATCGCGGCGGCCACCTCCGGCCGGGCCATCCTGGTCTCGGGCGTCACGGTGATCGTGGCGATGGCGGGCATGCTCTTCACGGGGATCGCGGAGTTCAAGGCGATGGGGCTCGCCACCCTGATGGTGGTGGCCATCGCCATGGTCGGCTCGGTGACGGTACTGCCCGCGCTGCTCTCGCTGCTCGGCGAGCGGGTCGAGAAGGGGCGGGTGCCGTTCCTGGCACGGGCCAAGCGCGAGGGAGGTGGCGAGAGCCGGATCTGGCGCGCGGTGCTCGGCACGGTGCTGCGCCGGCCCAAGCTCTCGGTGGCGCTCGCGGGCGGTGCGCTGATCGCGATCGCTGTCCCCGCCGTGGGGATGAACACCGCGAACCTCACCCTGGACCAGGAGTTCGGCGACCGGCTGCCGATCGTGGCGGCGTACCAGCACATGGACGACGCGTTCCCCGGCGGGCCCGACCCGGCCAGGGTCGTGGTGAGGGCCGATGACATCGACGCCGCGCCGGTACGCGACGCCATCGCCCGCTTCCGTACCGAGGCCGTGGCGAAGGGCGCCTCCAAGGGCCCGGTGAAGGTGGCCTTCCACGAGAGGCAGAACCTGGCCGTCATCGAGGTCCCGCTGACCGGCGGCTCCGACGAGGCCAAGGCCGAGAAGAGCCTGAACGTCCTGCGGGACGAGGTGCGCCCGGCGACGCTCGGCACGGTGGACGGCGTGGACGCGCCCATCGGCGGCTCCACCGCCTCCTCCAAGGACTTCAACGACAAGCTCGGCTCGGCGGTCACACCGGTCTTCGCCTTCGTCGTCGTCTTCGCCTTCCTGCTGATGCTGATGTCCTTCCGGTCACTGACCATCGCCGTGACCTCGATCGTGCTCAACCTGCTGTCCGTGGGCGCCGCGTACGGCATCCTCACCGCGGTCTTCCAGCACGGCTGGGGCGCGGGACTGGTCGGCGCGGAGGGCGTGGGCGCGATCGTGTCCTGGCTGCCGCTGTTCCTCTTCGTGATCCTGTTCGGGCTGAGCATGGACTACCACGTCTTCGTGGTCTCCCGGATCCGGGAGGCGCGGCTGGCCGGGCGTACCACCAAGGACGCGGTGGTGCACGGCGTCGTCACCACGGCGGGCGTGGTGACCAGCGCCGCCGTCATCATGGTCGCGGTCTTCGCGATCTTCGGAACGCTGTCGATGCAGTCCATGAAGCAGATGGGGGTGGGGCTCGCGGCAGCGGTGCTCATCGACGCCACGATCATTCGCGGGGTACTGCTCCCGGCCGTGATGTCGCTGCTCGGGGAGCGCAACTGGTATCTGCCGGCGTGGCTGCGGTGGCTGCCCGATCTGACGCATGACGATGCGGACCCCGGACAGCCGACGGCCGTTCCGGCGGGGCCGGCCCGCCGGCCGGACGCGGACGACCGGCCCCGGCACGCCAGGGTCTGACCGCTCCCGCTCGTCACGTTCCGTCCGTTCCGTCCGTCAACCGGTCGCGTGGTCTTGGGGCCACGCGGCCGGTTCGTCGTGTGGCCGGTCTGTGGGGTGGCCGGTTCACGCTGTCGCCGAACGCGGCTCCAGGCGGTAGCCGTCGCCCCCGCGCCGGACCAGGCCGCCGGTCGGCGGCGGGAAGTGGGTGCCGGGCGGGGGCGGGGTGACGGACGAGATCATCAAGGGCTCCTTCGCACTCCGTCCAGGCGCCACCCTGCTCGCCCGGCCATACGCTCACCCTAAGGCGGAGTGCGGACGTCAGCGGCTCGGAAAAGCCATTGCGATACGTTCCGTCTCGTCAGTACGGTGTGAGCGAAACGGCGGAGATCCGCATACGCACGCTCGCGTAGGCGCGCACGGGAGGAGTACACCGATGGGCGGAAGTCCCGGCATCGGCGTGTTCACCCGCGTCATCACCCGCGGCTGTGCCGGGGTGGCGTGCGTGTGCGCCCTTGCCCCGCTCACCCGCCGCCCGCGGCGCGGCCCCGGTGCCCTGGCCGGCCCGGACGCGCCCAGCATCTCCCCGAGCGTCTGACCGAGCGTCCGACCGCTCTTCGCTGGTCCTCGCTCAGCTCGTTGTGAGCTGTGACCTCTCGCTTCCGCATGCCCTCGGCCAGGGCCCCCGCCAGTCCAGGAATCACTCCTTCCGGACGGGCGGCAGGGCCCGTTCCGCGCTGCTGCCGCCCGCCCGGCTCCGAAAGGACCGCCGGCTGTGGCCCGCAATCGACACCGTTCCCCCGCCCCGCGCCGCACCGAACGCGACGTGGCGCGGCGTACCTTCTCGCAGAACTTCCTGGCCGATCCGGGCGCCGTCGCCCGGGTCGTCCGTGCCGCCCGCCCCGGGCCCGGCGACCTCCTGGTGGAGGTCGGCGCGGGCAAGGGCGTACTCACGGAGGCACTGGCTCCGCGCTGCCGTGAGCTGATCGGTTATGAGATCGACCGGCATCTGATCCCGGGGCTACGCACCCGGCTCGCCCCGTATCCGGGGGTCCGCGTCGTGCACCAGGACTTTCTGACGGCCGTGCCGCCGGGTGAGCCGTTCGCCCTGGTCGGCAATGTGCCCTACGCCCGTACCGCCGAGATCGTCGCCTGGGCGCTGCGGGCGCCCCGGCTGACCTCGGCGACACTCCTCACCCAGCTGGAGTACGCCCGTAAGCGCACCGGGGACTACGGCCGCTGGAGCCTGCAGACCGTACGGACCTGGCCCGAGGTGGAGTGGCGGCTGTGCGGGCGGGTGGACCGCGCCGCCTTCCGGCCGGTGCCGAAGGTGGACGGCGGGATTCTGCGGCTGACCCGGCGGCCGCGCCCACTGCTGACGGACGCGGACCAACGAAGCTCCTACACGGATCTGGTCGAGCTCGGGTTCTCCGGTCTCGGCGGCTCGCTGTACGCGTCACTGCGCCGGGCCTGCCCCGCGCGGCGGCTGGCCGGGGCGTTCCGGCGGGCCGGGCTGGGGCAGGACGTCGTAGTGGCGTATGTGACGCCGTGGCAGTGGCTGACCCTGGCTCAGGAACTGAGGGGGGTGGCCGGTGCGGCTGTCTCGAAGGAGTTGATGGTGCGGGTGAAGTCCCGGGTGGACAGCAGCAGCTTGTAGATGATCGCCAGCTCGAAGACGAGCAGCAGCACACCCGAGACGACGGTCGTCGCCACCACCGCGTCGACGGCCGGCCCGATGATGAACACGCCCATCTGGAACTCGACGCCGCTGATCAGATGAGCCCGGATGCGGTGGCGCAGCAGGAAGTTCCGGCACCGGACCCACCACGGGAAGCGGCGCCGGAACTCCTGGTGCAGATCGACGACCGCGGGACGGCGCCGCACCGCCGCCGGCCGGTCGGACTCGAGGGCGGGCACGGCGTCCGCGGCGGACGCGGTGTCCAGAGCGGACGCGGGCTCCAGGGCGGGGGCGGTGCCCAGGGCGGACGCGGTGTCCATGGCGAGCGTGGCATCCGGGGCAGGCGTGCCATCGAGCGCCGCCACCGTGTTCGGGTCCTGCTCCAGGTCGGCCTCGGGGTTGTCGCGCAGCAGGTCTTCCATGAAGGCCAGCTCGACCTGGTTCTCGGCCTTGCGGGCCGCGCGCATCCGCGCCTTGATCTGCTTGCGCATGCCGTGGCGGATCTTGAAGATCTCCAGCGAGTCGATGTAGCGCAGCGCGTCCAGGGAGGCGACGGCCAGCGCCAGCCAGAGATACAGGACGTTGTCCGTCCGCGCGTACTGGCCGCCCATCAGCGCGACCGCGCAGACCAGCACCCGGATCCGGTCGAAGACGAAGTCCAGCCAGGCGCCGAAGACCGAGCCGGTGTCGGTCAGCCGGGCGAGCTTGCCGTCCATGCAGTCGAAGATGAAGCTCACGTGGTAGAGGACGGCACCGAGCAGCAGCCATGTCCAGTCGCCCTGCGCGAAACAGGCGGCGGAGCCGAGACCCACGAGAAACGCGCCCCAGGTGAGCTGGTTGGGGGTGAGGCGGGTGTATTTCGCGGTCCAGCGGACCAGCGGCGTGGCCACCGGGTCCACAAGCATGACGGTCCACCACGCGTCTCGCTTCTTCTCGGTGATCCTGCGGACCTCGGCGAGCGGCGGTATGTCTCGGGGCATGGGTAACTTCCTGGGCGTTTGAAAAGTGTTCACCCGAAGCTAAGAAGACGGTAAGAGAAGAGACAAGACCTGCTGAATGCAACCTTTGCCGGAGGTTAACCGTCTCTTAGTGTGACCGAGTCGATGGCACGATCAGGTGGACAGGGCCACCTCGATCAGATCGGCCGCCTGCTTTGTCCCACCTTCGTCCGCCATCCGTGCTGTGACCTCCGCATAGCGGGCGGTGACCTCGGGGTCGTCCGCGATCGCGAGCACCGCCGAGCGCAGCGCCTCCGCCGTCGCCTCCTCCTTGGGCAGATGGCGGGCGACGCCGAGCGCCTGGAGCATGTCGGCGTTCCCGAACTGGTCGACGGCCTGCGGCACGGCGACCATCGGCACCCCGCACGCCAGCCCCTCCTGGCTGCCGCCCGCGCCCGCGTGGGTGATGAAGGCGTCGGCCTGCCGCAGGATGCTGAGCTGCGGCACCCAGCGGTGCACCTCGATATTGGCGGGGACGGTACCGAGGTCGGCCGGATCGACCTGCCGGCCGATCTGCAGCACGACATGCCACCCCGGCAGACCGCCGAACGCCTCGACACAGGCGCGGTAGAAGGCGGGCTCCTTGGTCCAGGTCGAGCCGAGCGAGATCAGCAGCACCCGGTCCGTGGGGGCGAGTCCGTCGGGGCGCCGCCACTCCCCCTCGTCGCTGCGGTCGCCCTGACAGGCGCCGACGAAGGTGTACGCGGACGCGTTCACCCGGTCGGCGTGCGGCTGGAGGACCTTGGGGATCAGAACGAGACAGCGCTCGGGGCGGCCGATGAGCCGGTCGGGATCCATGTCCGCCATGCCGTTCTCATCCAGCCAGGCGCGGTAGCGCGCGTAGTACGCCTTGCCGCGCTCGGACTGGCGCAGCTCGGCCATCATCGGCTCGGCCACCTCCTCCTCGTACCCCTCCCAGGCCACGAGGTTGGGCGAGAGCTGGATGACGGGCACGCCCCAGCGGCGGGCGAGGGCGGGGGCCGGGTAGGCGGTGATGTCGTAGAGGACCAGGTCCGGCTGGTCCCCCTCGTACGCCTTGAGGTGCTGCGGCAGCGACTGGACGGCGTCCGCGAGGAAGGGCTCGATGTGGTCGATCAACTCGGTGCCCCACTTCTCCGGCTCGTCGTCGGTGGGGAGGGTCGAGGTGTAGACCTTCGGCTCGGCGCCGGTGGCGGCCACCTTGTCGGCGAAGGACTCCGGGATGGCGTAGGTGACGCGGTGGCCACGGGCCACCAGCTCGCGGATCACTTCCAGGCTCGGGTTGACGTGCCCGTGCGCGGCGATGCTGAACATGGCGATATGGGCGGGCCGGGGGGCCGGTGCGGGTGCGGGTGCGGTCATGGGACCCACCGTAGGCGAGACGATACGTATCGTTCAATCGAAATAACAGCGACAGGCCGCCGCCTTCCGCCCGGTCGGCGCCATCGCTGGGGCGCGCTGTCTCTGGTAGCGGGCTATCTCTGGTAGCGCTATCTCTGGTAGCGGGCCAGCACCAGATTCCCGTCCTCGACCAGCCGGTCGCGGAGCCGCTCCATCCCGATCGCCCCGCTGTAGTACTCCTGCAGCGCCGGGGTGGCCACCTTGTCCTTCCACTCCGGATAGCCGCGCACCGACTGGGCGGGCGCCGGTCGCAGCCACCCGGCCAGCGCGGCGCCGGTGGCCCAGCCGTGCTCCTCGGTACGCAGCGCCGGATCCCGCAGCGCGCGCGTACCGGTCGGCAGCATCCAGTCGCCGCGCGCGAGCCGCACCATATGGGGCGTGCGCAGCAGGAAGTCGATGAAGCGAGCCGCCTCCTTCTTGTACGGGCTGTCCTCGGCGATGGACAGCGTCTGCGGGCTCACCCCCTGGCGCTGGTCACCGCCCGGCCCGGCGGGAGCGGGAAGCACGGTCCACGCGAACCCCTTGGGTACCTGCTGCACGATCTGCTGCCGGTAGGAGAAGCCCAGCGGCACCATGGCGTACTTCCCGCCGAAGAAACCGGGGAGGGCATCGGAGCCGCCCATGCCGAGGGTGGTCCTGGAGGCCGTGCGGTCCCTCACCACCTGGTCGTGGACGACCCGCGGAACCCGCTGGTCGGCGGCGTCGAACCGGATGGTGACCTTGCCGTCCGCGCCCCGGTGGAACATCTCGCCGCCGGTGGACAGGGCGAGGTTGAGGGTCGCGGAGACGGGCTCCTTGAGCGGCCAGGCCAGGCCGTACGTCCCGTCCCTCGTCAGCTCCCTCGCCACGTCCTCGAACTCCGCCCAGCCCCAGGGGTTCCGCGCGGTCGGGATGCGGACCCGGGCCCTCTCCAGCAGGGTCCGGTTCGCGATGATCACGCGTGGCTCCTGGAGGAACGGCACACCGAAGACGCCGTCGCCGAAGGTCGCGGTCCGCCAGCTGTGCGGCGGGATGTCGTCCTTGAGGCGCCGCGGCAGCAGTCCGGTGAGATCGGCGAGACAGCCGCCGTACGCGAAGTCGGCGAGGTCGTCGGAGGCGTCATGGATGATGTCGGGCGCCTCGCCGCCCTCGAAGGAGGTCAGCAGCTGGTCGTGGACGCTGTCCCAACTGCCCTGGACGTACTCGACGTGGATGTCCGGGTGAGCCGCGTTCCACTCCTTCACCAGCGACTTGTTGGCCTCCACGGACTCCTTCTGCCAGGCCGGCGACTGGAAACGAAGGGTGATCCGACCGCCGGAGGCCCGACGGCGCGCGGGCACGCACGCGGTGGCGGACGCCGCCACCGCCCCGGCCAGCAGAACCCGGCGCCGCATCAGCTCTTCACCGCCCCGGCCAGCACCCCACTGGTGATCCGCCGTTGGATCACCGCGAACAGCGCCAGCGAGGGCAGCGTCGCCAGCAGCGACGCCGCCGCCAGCGGGCCGAGGTCCGCGACGCCCTCCGCCCCGATGAAGTGGGTGAGAATGACCGGCATCGTCTGTTTCTCCGGAGACTTCAGCAGCACCAGCGCGAAGAAGAACTCGTTCCACGCCGTGATGAAGGCGAACAGGGCGGTCGCCACGATGCCCGGCGTCAGCAGCGGCATCGTGATCGAGACAAGCGCCCGCAGCCTGCCCGCGCCGTCCACCGCCGCGGCCTCCTCCAGCTCGCGCGGGACGGCCCGTACGTACCCCGCGAGCATCCACAGCGCGAACGGCAGGGACCACACCACATACACCAGGATCAGCCCGGCGAGGGAGTTGATCAGATGGAGGTTCTTCAGCACGAGGAACAGCGGGATGATCACCAGGACGAAGGGAAACGCCTGGCTGACCACGACCCAGCCGGTGGCCGCCCGGGACAGCGGGGAGCGATGGTGCCGGGCCATGACATACGCCATCGGAGTCGCGATGGCGACCGTGAGGAGCGCGGTGGTGAGCGAGGCGGTAAGGCTGTTGCCGGCGGCCCGTAGCAGCGGCTGTTCATCGAACGCCTGACGGAAGTTGTCGAGCGTGGGACGGTCCGGGATCCAGCCGGGGTGAAGGCTCGCCAGCTCGCGCGGCGGCTTGAACGCGGTGGAGATCAGCCAGAGGAGAGGAAAGGCGAGGAAGACGAGATAGCCCAGGAGGGCGAGGTACTGACCGGTCCGGGCCGCCCGCCGCTTGGCCTGCCGGTGGCTGACCCGATTCACTCGTCGTCTCCCTTCAGCCGGCCGACGAGATGGACGGCGAGCAGGACGGAGACCACGGCGACCAGCACGCAGCCCATGGCCGCCGCGTAGCCGAACTGCCCGTACCGGAAGGCCTCTTCGTACGCGAACAGCATCGGCAGCCGGGTGCGGCCGCCGGGCCCCCCGCCCGTCAGCACATAGACCAGCGCGAAGGAATTGACGTTCCAGATGAAGCCGAGCGCGCTGATGGCGAGGGCGACCGGCCTGATGGCGGGCCAGGTGACGGTGCGGAAGCGGCGCCAGGCACCCGCTCCGTCCATGGCGGCCGCCTCGTGCAGCTCGCGCGGGACGTTGGCCAGCCCGGCCAGGAGGGTGACCGTGACCTGCGGAAGGCGTGCCCAGATGCCGACCACGACGACCGCGGGCAGGGCGGTGGAGAGGCTGCCGAGCCAGTCGCGGTGGGTGCCCAGCGCCTCGTTCAGGATGCCCGCGTCGGGGTGGTAGACGAGCCGCCACATGATGCCGGCCACGACTTCCGGCATGGCCCACGGAACGATCGCGAGGGCACGCGCCAGCCACCGGAACCGGAGATTCTGGTTGAGCAGCAGCGCCAGCCCGACAGCGAGCACGAACTGCGGAACCGATACGGCGACCGCCCACACCAGGCCGATCCGGAAGGACTCCCAGAAGAGGGTGTCGTGCGCCAGATCCCGGAAGTTGAGCAGCCCGACCCACTGGGTCGGCTCGGTGCGGCCCGACTGGGCGTCGGTGAAGGCGAGCGCGATGCCGTAGAGAAGCGGGCCGACGCTGAGGAGGAGGATCGGGATCAGCGCGGGCAGGACCAGAAACCAGGCGCCATGGCCGGATATGCCCTCGCCTCGTCCGCCCCGGCCGCCGGGCGGTCTCGCGGCCGGGGTCTTGTCCGACCGCGCCATCGCGGTCACGGGGGTCACTGCACGGGCTCCTTCGGGCGCGGCGGCACGGCGGAACGGGGCGGGCGCGGTTGAACGGGATGAGGCCCACGTCATCGTGCGGACGGCGGGCGGCGCAGTCAAGCGTTTCACCCGCGGCACCGGATGCGAGACTTGGGCGCTGGACCGGCGCACGAAACAGGAGAGGTACGGCGTGGGGGACGTGGCGTTCACGGAGGAGCGGGCGCGGGCGGTGCTCGCCGCCGCGGTGCCGCCCTACCGGGCCGGTGCCGCCGAGGCCCGGCTGCTGGCTTTCGGTGACAACGCCGTCTTCGCCCTCGACAGCCTGTCCCTGGTCGTCCGGGTCAGTCGCGACCTCGAGGTGTGGGACCGGGCGGCCCGGGAGCTGAGGGTCGCCGACTGGCTGGCCCGGGAGGGTCTGCCCGCGGTACGGCCCGATCGGCGCTTCGGCTCGGAGCAGCCGCTGCCCTTCGGCGGGCATCTCGTCACGTACTGGCAGCAGCTCCCTGAGCCCGTACGGCCCGCCGGCCCCCGCGATCTGGCCGAGCTGCTGCAGCTGGTGCACGCCCTGCCGGACCCGTCCCACGATCTGCCGCCGCTTACGCTGCCGCGCCGTGAGCTGCTGGGCGGGATCGAGCGCTGGCTGCGGCTGGCCGGGGACGCGATCGACCCGGCGGACGCTGCGTATCTGCGGTCCCGGCGGGACGACTTCGCGGCGGCGGTCGGCGAGCTGACGCCGCAACGTGCGCCCGGGCCGATTCATGGCGACGCGCTGCCGCGCAATGTGCACATCGGCCCGGACGGCCCGGTGCTGGTGGACCTGGAGACCTTCGCCGGCGATCTGCGCGAGCACGACCTGGTGGTGATGGCCCTGACCCGGGACCGCTACGGCATGGACCCGGCGGCGTACGACGACTTCGTCGCGGCGTACGGCTGGGATGTGCGCGAGTGGCCCGGCTGCGCGGTGCTGCGGGGCGCGCGGGAGACGGCAAGCTGCGCGTGGGTCGCCCAGCACGCCCCGGGCAACCCGGCGGCGCGGGCCGAGTTCGCCCGCCGGGTCGCCTCCCTGCGGGAGGAGGACCCGACGGTGCGCTGGTACGCCTTCTGAGCGCTGGGGTCGTCAACCAAGGTGCACAAGCGCGATGCCGGAGGCGCACATGGCGAACCCGGCCAGGGTCATCACCCCACCTGAGATCCGCATCCGTACCTCCGGAGCGATCAGGACGACGGGCTCCTGGAGGCTCCCCCTCCCAAGCCGTGCCTCCCGGACACGTGACCTCATCCGCCCGCCTTGACGCGTGGGCATGCCCCACGGATTGAGGCTGGTGCCCCCTAAGCGGATGCGGTGAAGTTCGCCGCTGATCCCTCGCCGTTCGGCCTGGCCGAGGGCTTGGACGCCGAGAAGGATCAGCACGTGACTTCGCCGTAACCGCTTAGGCCCGCCAGCCCGGCTCATCGGTCCCGGGGATACCCCCTTCCGGCCGAGGGAGATCAGCCGACCGCCGCCCCCACCTCGCGCAGCGGCCAGCTGCCGTCCACGGTCGCGTCCGGGGTGCCCTGGCGGCGCAGCCAGGACTGGAAGTCGGCCGCCCAGTGCGCATACCACCCCACCTGCTTGCGGTGCAGCTCCCACAGCTCAAGCCCGGCCACCTCCCGGTGCCGCTCCGCGACCGCGCACGCGACCCGCACCGCCGCCAGCGCGTCCGCCCCGGCCTCATGGGCCCGCTCGTGCACCACGCCGTACTCCCCGCAGACCGCCTCCAGCGTGCGCTTGCCCTTGCGGTAGCGGTCGACGGCCCGGTCTATCGTGTACGGATCCACCACCGGCCCGGTCTCGGCACCACCCAGCCGCTCACTCAGCGGGCGCAGCCCGTGCCGGTCCAACTCGGCGGCCAGCAGGCTCAGATCGAACGCCGCGTTGTACGCCACCACGGGAGCACCCGCTCGCCAGTGCACCACCAGCGCCTCCGCTATCTCCTCGACCACCTCCCGCGCGGGCCGGCCCTGCGCCGCCGCCCGCTCATTGGTGATCCCGTGCACGGCCACCGCGTCGTCCGGAATGGCCACTTCCGGGTTGGCCAGCCAGGTGCGCCGCCGGATCGGCTCCCCGCCCCTCACCTCGACCACGGCCGCCGTCACGATCCGCGCCGTCCGCGGATCCGTGCCCGTCGTCTCCAGATCGAATCCGATCAGCAGCTCCCGGTGCCAGCCCATGGCCGCCCTCCCTTTGTCGTACTTCCCCCTGGTGTGCACCACCCTCCCACGCGCCACTGACAACGGACTGCGAGGACCTCAACGCCCCGGCCTGACCCGGACCGACGGGCCCGCAGGACGAAATAGACATTCCACCGTTCGCGACGGCGGGGACTCACGGACCGTACGCTCCCGCCGACGCGCCGCACGGTCTGGTGACCCTCGAAATCCACGGCCCTCCGGGTCCCGTATGCAACGACCGGCGGCACTCCACCGCGCGGAGATGCTCGGCCTCATTCGATCCCTGGGCCGCCCCTCCGGAGGCGACGGCACCGTCACCATCTCCTCCGCCTGACCGACTCCTCCCGGACCCCGTCCGGGCCCGTTCACGGTGAGACAAGTCCTCAGACGTCTGAAGAGTTGTGCTACCTTCCACGTCGTCGCCGAGACAGACCGAGGGGGCGAGGGTGGGGGAGCCAACACGGCTGCGGCACGGGCGCGTGGTGCCGCAGGTGGAGAGCGCACTGCGCGGGATGCTCGCCGAGGGGCGGTGGCGGGCCGGCGAGCGGTTGCCCAATGAGGTAGCGGTCGCCGCCGAGTTGGGCGTGGGGCGTTCCTCGGTGCGGGAGGCCGTGCGGCTGCTGGCGCATGACGGGCTGCTGGACGTACGGCATGGCTCGGGCACCTACGTCGCGCAGGTCCCGGCGGGCCCCGCCGGGGCGGGGGGCGTGCGGCAGCTGCTGCGTCGTGCCCGGCTGCTGGAGGTCTACGAAGTGCGCCGGGCGCTCGAAGTGGAGGCCGCCCGGCTGGCGGCGCGGCGGGTACGGCCCGAGGATGTGGCCCGGCTCGGGGCCGAGCTGGGGCGGCGTCAGGAGGCGGCCGGGGGCGATCCGTCCACCTTCGTCGACGCCGATCTCGCCTTTCATCGGACGGTCGTGGAGCTGTCCGGCAACGCGGTGCTGCTCGGGCTGTTCACCTCCGTCCTGCCGGTGCTGCGCGAGGCGCTGGTCGAGATGGTCGTCCATGAGACCGCGCTGCCCGATCTCAGCTGTGCCCATACGGCGCTGCTGGACGCGCTGGCGTCCGGCGACCCCGGTGCCGCGATCGCCGCCACCGTGGAGAACCTGGAGTCCCTGATGGCCCTCGTCCGCGAGGAGTTCGAGGAAGAGGTGCGATGAGCGGCTTTCCCGTACTGCGGGCCATGGACGTCGATGTGGTCCGCGATGGCACGTATCTGCTGCGCTCGGTCTCGCTGACCGTCCGCCAGGGCGAGCACTGGGCGCTGCTCGGGGCGAACGGAGCGGGCAAGAGCACCCTGCTCGGCCTGCTGGGCGCCACGGCGCACCCCACCCGCGGCACGGTCGAGGTCCTGGGGCGCACCCTGGGCCAGGTCGATCTGCGGGAGTTGCGGTCGCTGGTGGGCCATGTCAATCCGCGTCATCCGCTGCGCTCACCGCTGCGGGTGCGCGATGTCGTCCTGACCGGGCTGACCAACAGCGTCGAGCCGGTTCCCCGCTGGCAGCCCACGGCAGACCAGCGGGAGCACGCCGACCGTCTGCTCGGCGCCCTGGGTGTCGCCGACAAGCGCGACGCGCGCTGGCCGACGCTGTCCCAGGGCCAGCGCGGCCGGGTGCTGATCGCCCGGGCGCTGATGCCCCGGCCCCGGCTGCTGCTGCTCGACGAGCCCGCCACCGGCCTCGATCTGGCGGCCCGCGAGCAGCTGCTGGACAGCCTTGACGGGCTGCGCCGGGAACACCCCGAGCTGGCCACGGTCCTGGTGACGCACCATCTGGAGGAGCTGCCCGCGTCCACCACCCATGCGATGCTGCTGCGCGAGGGGCAATGCCTGGCCTCGGGGGCGGCCGACGACGTTGTCACCACCGACGCGATCAGCAAGTGCTTCGACCACCCCGTCCGCATCACCCGCACCGAGGGCCGCTGGTCGGCCCGTACGGGACGGGCTCAGCCGGCCACCAGCCCGGCCATGGCCGCTGCCGACTCGGGGGCCGGCCGGTAGATGCCCTGCACACCGTGGGAGCGGGTCGGCTCGCCGCCCACCATGTGCTCGAGGCGGCGCTCGCCGCGCCCCGGAGCGGAAGGTCGGCTCGGTCAGCAGATCCGGCGGCACGGCGCGGTGCAAGCGCGGCGGCGAGCCGGGCGGGCCGAGCGGCACCTCGGTCACGCACCCAGCCTTGCTAAGCGGATGCGGTGAAGTTCGCCGCTGATCCCTCGCCGTTCGGCCTGGCCGAGGGCTTGGACGCCGAGAAGGATCAGCACTTGACTTCGCCGTAACCGCTTAGCGGCTGGGTACGACAATACGGGCGGCCCGGCGGGCCCGGAGAACGGCTAGGAAACCGGTCGCGAGTCCGCCCAGACGCTTTCGAACTCCTCCCGGTACGTGCCGAAGAGCCCGTTCTCGCCCTCCTCCGGAGGGTGTCCCTCGCGCACCACCCCGCGGCGGCGGCCGCCGCGCAGCACCAGGACCGGGGCCTCGATGCCGCGGGCCTTGCGCAGATACGACTGGACGACCGCGAGGCCGTCGGTGCCGTCGCCGTTGACCAGGTAGGCGGTGAAGCGGGGGGTCTCGTCGAAGACATGGATCTCGAAGGCGCCCGGGTCGCGCAGCGCGGCGCGCACCCGCCGCATATGGAGGATGTTCATCTCCACCGAGCGGCTCATCTCGCCCTTCTTCAGGCCGAGTTCGCGCTCGCGTCGCCGCACCGCGCTGCTTGCGGGGTTGAGGAAGAGCAGTCGGGCGCGGCAGCCGGATTCGGCCAGCCGGACGAGGCGGCGGCCGGAGTAGTTCTGGACGAGGAGGTTGAGTCCGATGCCGACGGCGTCGAGGCGGCGGGCGTTGCCGAAGAGGTCCTCGGCGGGCAGCTGCCGCTGGAGCCGGACCCGGTCGGGATGGACGCCCACGACGTCCGCGTACCGGTCGCCGACGAGGTCCTCGACCGCGTCGATGGGCAGCCGGTCGGCGGAGGGGGTGCCGGTGCCGCTGCCGAGGATCTCCAGCAGCCGGGCGGAGGCGCGCTCGGCCTGGGCGAGGACCGTCTCGGACAGGGCGCGGTTGCGGGAGACGACGTTACGGGCGACCTCCAGCTCGTCCAGGCCCAGTTCCACTTCGCGCCGGTCGTCGAGATAGGGCTCGAAGCAGGGCCAGTGCTGGACGAGGAGTTCGCGCAGCTGCGGCAGGGTCAGAAAGCTGAGCACATTGTCGTCGGCCGGGTCGAGGAGATAGCCCTTGCGGCGGCTCACCTCGCGTACGGCAACCGCGCGCTGCACCCACTCCTGCCCTGCGGGGCCGGCCGCGGCGATGACCCAGTCATCGCCGTGGACCGGTTCGTAGATGGGTCTGAGGACGGCGCCGACCACCGCCCGCAGCCGCTGTTCCACCAGGTTCAGCCAGATGTACGCCCGCCCGGCCCGGCGTGCGCGCGTGCGCACCTCGGTCCAGGCGTCGGCGCCCCAGTCCAGTTCCGCTCCGATCTCCATCGGCCGCACCAGGGACACCGCGCCGGGAGGTGCGTCGGTGGAGCCGTCACCCCCGGGACCTCCGTCACCGGGGGGCAGCTCCAGCCCACCCGAGCTCACCTGAGCACCGCCTTCCGCCCCTGTCCAACGATCAACGCAGACTACTGCCCGGGCGGGGGCGGTGCGACACTCGGGATGGATCTATAGCGTCAACGTGCTTCCTCCGTATGGCCGTTGTGACCGGACAGCGCGGGCGGCGTGAGCGGATTCATAGCGGTGACGTCGCGCGGCGACAGCTGGAAGCCCTGCCAGTGCAGAGGCATCGGCTCCTGGTCCTCATCGCGGGCGATGTGGTGGAACCCGATGTTGACCCATACGACCGGGTGTTTGAGCGTCTGGCCGCTCACCCACTTGTCGACGCTCTTGCCCGCTCCGGCACCGCAGTCGCGCAGGTTGTTGCTGGCGAACTGCTCACACTTGTTGTATTCGGTGAAGTAGACGTCGTGCTTGGTGTAGCTACGCCCCTGGTACTTGGTGGTGTGGCCGGGCACGATCTCGTAGCTGCGCGGGTGGCCGTCCTTGTTCTTGCCGGCCGCGCTCACCACGCGCCACCACCGCGCCGCCGCCGCGTCGCCCGCCAGCTCCTTGGTGACCGGGGTGCGGGTGGTCTTGGTGGTCGGGATCCGGCCGGCGGGGGTGGAGGTCTTGGAGTCGTACTGCTCGATCTTGCTCTTGGGCGAGCCGTCGAGGCCGAAGTTCAGCCGCCAGAAGACGTTGTGGGCGTGGCTGGTGGCGTAGTCCTTGGCGCCCTTGCCGATCGGCCAGCCGCGGCCGTCGCCCGCGTCGTAGTCCATCGGGGAGAGCGTGCCGGTGGCGCCGACCTGCATGGTCATGGTGCCGTCGCCGGCGAACCGCCACTCGGTGATGTACTCGTACCAGCCGACCTGGTTGACGGTGTAGATCAGCAGATCCTTGCCCTGCTGCTGGTAGACCTTGTTCCCCTCGCCCATCCGGTAGGCGTGGCCGCGGGCCCGGGTGGTGGCACACAGACCCTTCACGTTCTGCCGGCTGGGGTCCCAGGCCTCCGGCACATGGACGGTCTTGATGGTGCCGCCGGGGCATTCGGCCGGGTCCAGCTGCTGCAGCCCCTGGGCGAAGTCCTGTCCGGTGAGGTCGTCGTACTCATTGCTGCCGTCGTCGTACGGCACATGGATCTGGCCGAGCTTCGCCGAGGTCAGCACCTTGATCGGGGCGGATTCGCCCTTCGGCTGGTACGAGACGTTGTCGAGCACGAGCCCGGCCTTGCTCTCGTAGTGCCAGCACATCCGCCAGGTGGTGCCGCCGTCCAGCTTCTGCTCGACCTTGTAGGCGGCCGAGCAGTCCGCCGCGGCGGCCGGGGCCTTCGCCGGAGCCTTGGGGGCGGCCTGGGCGGTGCCGGCCGGCCCGGCGGCGATCGCCACGGTGCTGAGGAGCGCCGAGGCGCCGATGGCTGCCGCGAACCGGGCACGGGCGCGGCGGAGCCTTCTTTCAGGCATGGGTGGACTCCTGTGTGAACGTATGGGTGTGCGATGAGCGAGTGCCGGGCCCGGTGGGCGGCAGCTCAGCTCAGCTCAGCTTGGCGACGGAGCGGGCGCTCAGGTCGATCACCATCTGCCGGGTGTCGATCCAGGGCCCGTTGACCACCCTGGTGAACAGCCGCACACAGCGATGCTTGCCGCAGTCCTTGAGCGACGCCGGGCCGGGGTTGTCCACGCCGGCGCGGTAGACGAAGCCGGTGACGGTCAGCTGGTCGGGCTTGGTCAGCGCCTTGCCGGTGGCGTCCTTGAAGTCCCTCTTCAGCCCGTCGCCCAGCTTGTCGGCGAGCAGCAGCCGGGTGGCCTCCACGGCCTCGTCGTGACCGGGCGGCGGCTGGACACCGCGCTGGGTGTCGGTGTCCGTGACCTTGCCCGTGCCGAGATCGACCGTCTTGGTGACGTAGGTGTCGTCCTTGTAGTCGTAGTACGTCACCTCGGCGCGGCGCGGCGGATGGGCGGCGCCCACCTCGGCCGGCTCCAGCTCCGCGAGGTCGGTGGAGAGCCGCTCGGGCCCCTTGTCGCCGGTGACGTCCTCGCTGCTGTCGCGGAAGCCACGGGTGACCGCGAGGGTCTGGGCGCGCTTGATCTCGTCGTCGGTGAGCGGATCGCGGCCGGTGCCCTTCGTGGCCTGGGCAGGCGCGTCCTCGACCACCCCGGGCAGCTGCCTGGCCGCCTGGCCCTGCTCGGCGGCGGACCCCTGGGGTCCGCCGCCCGTGCTCTCCTTGCCGGAGGCGCTGTCCGGGAGCGTCACCCCGATCATCACCGCGGTGGCCGTCACCGCCACCGCCGCTCCGGCCACCACTTTGCCCAGGTGGCGGTGGTTCATCTTTCGCACATCCTCCCCCAATCCCCCCTGTCATCACATCGGCCCGCATAAGGTGATATCGCTTATGCGGAGGTCACCCGGTAGGACGAACCGATGTGGCCGTAGGTTGCCTGCGGATTGAGGAAGTTCCGCCGAAACGGCCGTTGATCGCCGCCAGTTGGGAAAGGATGCGTCGTCGGTCCGGTTCCGTCCGGTGCCTGGGGCGCTCGCGACCCCCGGAGAAGAAGTGGAAGAGTCGACGTATGCAGGTCTGGCCGGGACAGGCTTACCCCCTTGGCGCCACCTACGACGGCGCCGGAACCAACTTCGCGGTCTTCTCCGAGGCCGCCGCCCGTATCGAGCTGTGCCTTCTGCACGACGACGGCTCGGAGACGGCGGTGGAGCTGCGGGAGGACGACGCGTTCGTACGCCACGCCTATCTGCCGGGGATCATGCCGGGGCAGCGCTACGGCTTCCGGGTGCACGGCCCGTACGAACCGGAGGCCGGGCACCGCTGCAATTCCGCCAAGCTGCTGCTGGACCCGTACGCGAAGGCGGTCAGCGGGCGGATCAACTGGGGCGAGGAGGTCTACGGCTACCACTTCTACCGGCCCGACAAGCGCAATGACCTGGACTCGGCCCCGCACACGATGGCATCGGTCGTGGTCAATCCGTACTTCGACTGGGGCGACGACCGTCCCCCGCGCACCGACTACCACCGCACGGTCATCTACGAGGCCCATGTCAAGGGCCTCACGATGCGCCATCCCGGCCTTCCGGACGAGCTGCGCGGGACCTACGCGGCGCTCGCCCATCCGGCGATCATCGAACATCTGACGGAGCTGGGCGTGACGACGCTGGAGCTGATGCCCGTGCATCAGTTCGTCCACGACCACCGGCTGGTCGACGCGGGGCTCGCCAACTACTGGGGCTACAACACCATCGGCTTCTTCGCGCCGCACAACGCCTACGCCTCGTGGGGGGACCGGGGCCAGCAGGTCCTGGAGTTCAAATCGGCCGTCCGGGCGCTGCACCAGGCGGGCATCGAGGTCATCCTGGACGTGGTCTACAACCACACCGCCGAGGGCAACCATCTGGGCCCCACCCTCTCCTTCCGGGGGCTGGACAACGCCTCGTACTACCGGCTGAGCCAGGACCGCCGCTACTACACGGACACCACCGGCACCGGGAACTCGCTGCTGATGCGCTCGCCGCACGTCCTTCAGCTGATCATGGACTCGCTGCGCTACTGGGTGACCGAAATGCATGTGGACGGCTTCCGCTTCGATCTGGCGGCGACGCTGGCCCGCCAGTTCCACGAGGTGGACCGGCTGTCGTCGTTCTTCGATCTGGTGCAGCAGGATCCGGTGGTCAGCCAGGTGAAGCTGATCGCCGAGCCGTGGGACGTCGGCGAGGGCGGCTACCAGGTCGGCAACTTCCCTCCCCTGTGGACCGAGTGGAACGGAAAGTTCCGGGACACCGTGCGCGATCTGTGGCGCGGTGAGTCGCGCACGCTGGCCGAGTTCGCCTCCCGGCTGACCGGCTCCTCCGACCTCTACCAGGGCGACGGGCGCCGACCGCTGGCCTCCGTCAACTTCGTCACCTGCCACGACGGCTTCACCCTGCGCGACCTGGTGTCCTACGACGAGAAGCACAACGAGGCCAACGGCGAGGACAACCAGGACGGCGAGAGCTACAACCGCTCCTGGAACTGCGGGGTCGAGGGCGAGACCGACGATCCGGCGGTGCGGACGCTGCGCGAGCGCCAGATGCGCAACTTCATCGCGACGCTGATGCTCTCCCAGGGCGTGCCGATGCTCAGCCACGGCGATGAGTTCGCGCGCACCCAGGGCGGCAACAACAACGCCTACTGCCAGGACAGCGAGCTGTCCTGGGTGAGGTGGCCCCATCCCGGCAAGGACGGCGGCGAGGAGGAGAAGGCCGCCCTGGAGCTGCTGCGCTTCACCCGCTCACTGGTGTGGCTCCGCCGCGACCACCCGGTCTTCCGGCGCCGCCGCTTCTTCCACGGGCGGCCGGTGGAGGGCACCCATGACGAGCTGTCGGACATCGCCTGGTTCACCCACGAGGGCGAGGAGATGCACCCGCGTGACTGGCAGGCGGCGCACGCCAAGTCCCTGACCGTCTTCCTCAACGGAAACGCGATCTCCGAGCCCGGGGTGCGCGGCGAGCGCATCACCGACGACTCCTTTCTGCTGCTGTTCAACGCCCACCATGAGCCGCTCGACTTCGTCGTGCCCGTCGACCACGGCAAGCAGTGGCAGGTCATCGTGGACACGGCGGTCCCTGAGGGCGTGGAGCCGGGCAGCGGCGCGAAGGTGGCGGCGGGCGACCGGCTGACCCTGGTGGACCGCAGCCTGATGGTGCTCCAGCGACCGGCCTGATCCGGCCGGTCGCACCCGTATGGGTGCGCGCCCCTCGCATAAGGGGCGCCCTGTGGGTACGTACGTTCATTTGACTTCCTCCCCCGCCTAAAGGCGGGGGGTTCCAGCGGTCGCCCGCTGGGGTTCCTGCTTCACCGACGACCGCCCCGTCCGGGAGGACTCCCGTTGAGGTCTTACACCGTCTCCACAGGCAGACGCCGCCAGCCCGGCGGCGAGGATATTGCGGGCCGCGTTCACGTCGCGGTCATGCACCGTGCCGCAGTCGCACGTCCACTCCCGGACGTTCAGCGGCATCTTCGCCGCGACCGTGCCGCAGGCCCCGCACAGCTTGCTGGAGGGGAACCAGCGGTCGATCACGACGAGTTCGCGCCCGTACCAGGCGCACTTGTACTCCAGCATCATGCGCAGGTCCGTCCAGGCCGCGTCGCAGATGGCGCGCGCGAGCTTGCCGTTCTTCAGCAGGTTGCGGACGGTGAGGTCCTCGATCACGACCGTTTGGTTCTCACGGACGAGCCGAGTCGACAGCTTGTGCAGGAAGTCGCGGCGCCGGTCGGCGATCCGCGCGTGGACCCTGGCGACCCCGCGCCGGGCTTTCTCCCGGTTGGCCGAGCCCTTCGCCTTCCGCGACAGCTCCCGCTGAGCGCGGGCCAGACGGGCCCGGTCACCCCGCTCGTGCCGGGGGTTGGCGATCTTCTCCCCGGTGGACAGGGTCACCAGGGAGGTGATCCCGGCGTCCAGGCCGATCGCCGCGCCGGTGGCGGGGGCGGGGGCGGGGGCGGGGGCGATGGTGTCTTCGACGAGCATCGAGACGAACCAGCGTCCGGCGCTGTCGCGGGAGACGGTCGCAGTCGTCGGCTCCGCTCCTTCAGGGAGCGGACGCGACCAGCGGATGTCCAGCGGCTCCGCCATCTTGGCCAACGTCAGTCGCCCCTCGCGCCACGTGAAGGCACTGCGGGTGTACTCGGCCGACGCTCGGGACTTCTTCCGGCTCTTGTAGCGCGGGTACTGCGCGCGCTTGGCGAAGAAGTTCCCGAACGCCGTCTGAAGATGGCGGAGCGCCTGCTGGAGCGGGACGGAGGACACCTGCGTCAGAAAGGCCAGCTCATCGGTCTTCTTCCACTGCGTGAGCGCGGCCGAGGACTGCACGTAGGAGACCCGGCGCTGCTCGCCGTACCAGGCCCGGGTGCGGTCCTCCAGCGCCTTGTTGTACACCAGGCGGACGCAGCCGAACGTGCGAGACAGCTCGGCTGCCTGCTCGTCCGTGGGGTAAAAGCGGTACTTGAACGCCCGCTTGACCTGCTGCGTCACACCTCACACCGTATCAGATTCCGTGTGAGTACAGGGTGTCGGTCGGTGGACGGTGTACGCCGGTCCGCCCTGGCGGCGAACCGGCTTTCCCTGCCCTGCTCCGCAGGAGCTTCGTTTCCTCCCCGGCCTGAAGGCCGGGGTATCCACGAAGGAAGGCCCCGATGACGGCTGACCCCGGCGCGCCCCTCCCCATCGCCCCGACCGCCACCTACCGGCTCCAGTTACAGCCCGCCTTCCCCTTCGAGGCCGCGCGCCGGACCATCCCCTATCTGGCCTCGCTCGGCGTCTCCCATCTGCATCTGTCCCCCGTGCTGGAGGCGGTGCCCGGCTCCACCCACGGCTACGACGTGGTCGATCACTCGGCGGTCCGGGCGGAACTGGGCGGCGAGGAGGGGCTGCGGACACTCGCCCGTACGGCACACGAGCACGGCCTCGGGCTCATCGTCGACATCGTCCCGAACCATATGGCCGCGACCGCCCCCGCGCGGCTCAACAAGCCGCTGTGGGAGGTGCTGCGGGAGGGGCCCGGCTCGCCCTGGGCGCGGTGGTTCGACATCGACTGGTCGCAGCACGGCGGCAAGGTGCTGCTGCCGGTGCTCGGCGGGCCGCTCGGCGAGGAGTGGGAGCGGCTGCGGGTCGTCGACGGGACGCTGTCCTACTACGACCACACCTTCCCGCTGCGGCCCGGTACGGAGGCGCTGCCGCTGCCCGGGCTGCTGGACGCCCAGTGGTACCGGCTCGGCTGGTGGCGGCTGGCCCGCACCGAGCTCAACTACCGGCGCTTCTTCTCCATCTCCGAGCTGATCGCGGTGCGGGTCGAGGACCCCGAGGTCTTCGACGCCACCCACGCCACGCTGCTGAGGCTGGTGCGCGAGGGGCTGATCGACGGGCTGCGCGTGGACCACCCGGACGGCCTCGCCGACCCCGAGGCGTATCTGCGGCGGCTGGACGGCGCGGTGCGCGCGGCGGAAGAGGGCAGGCACGGCCGCTGGACCGTCGTCGAGAAGATCCTCGCCCGGGACGAACCGCTGCCCGCCTCCTGGCCGGTCGCCGGCACCACGGGCTACGACGCGCTGCACCATGTCGACGGCCTCTTCGTCGACCCGGACGGGCTGGAGAAACTGACCGCCCTCTACCGGGGCTTCGCCGCTCCCCCGGCCGACCTGGGCGGCGACTGGGCCGCCACGGTGCGCCGCGCCGCCCATGAGGTGGTCGCGCACGAGCTGGCCGCCGAGGTGGCGCGGCTGGAGCGCACCGCCTCCCGTATCTGCGCCGCCGACCACCGGCTGCGCGACCACGCGCCCTGGGCGCTGCGCGCGGCCATCCGCGAGCTGCTGGTGCGGCTGCCGGTCTACCGCCCGTACGTCTCCCCCGGCGCCCCGGCGAGCCCGGCGGACGCCGGGATGCCGGCCCTGGCCGCGGAGGACGCCCGGACGGCCTTCACGGTCCCCGAGGAGGCGCGGGTGGTGGACACCGTGCGGGACGCGGCGCTCGGCAGACTGGGCGACGGACCGGACCACCGCGACTTCTGCGCGCGCTTCGCGCAGACCGCCGCGGCGCTGCGCGCCAAGTCGGTCGAGGACACCGCCTTCTACCGTTACGCACCGCTGCTCTCGGCGGCGGAGGTCGGCGGCGACCCGGGGCGGCCGGCCGTCTCCCCCGACGGCTTCCACGACTTCGCCGCCCGGCTGCTGCGCGACTGGCCGGCCACCGGCACCGTGCTGTCCACGCACGACACCAAGCGCAGCGCGGACGTACGGGCGCGGATCGCGGCGCTCACCGAATGCCCGGGGTGGTGGGGGCTGCTGCTGGAGGAGCTGACGTCGGCGGGCCCGTCCGCCCCCGACCCGCACACGGCGTGGACGGCGTGGCAGACCGCGTTGGGGCTGGGCCTCGCACGCACCGGGCGGCTGGCGCCCGCGGTGCTGAAGGGCGTGCGGGAGGCGGGGCTGCGCACCACATGGACGGAGCAGAACGCGTCGTACGAGGAGACGGTGGCCGCCTTCCTGGAGGCGGACGGGGGGCCGGGCGAGGCCGGCGCGTCGGTGTGGGCGGCGATCGGCGCCGAACTCGACGCCCCGGCACGGGTCAACACCCTGGGCGCGGCCCTGGTGCAGCTGACCATGCCGGGCGTTCCCGACCTCTATATGGGCACCGAGCACGCCTATATGGCGCTCGTCGACCCGGACAATCGCCGTCCGCCCGAGCTGCGCCCGGAGCTGCTGGCGGAGCTGGACGCGGGGCGGGAGGCGGTGGGGCTCTCCGCCGAGAAGCTGCTGCTCACGGCTGCGGCGCTACGGCTGCGGCGGGAGCGTCCGGGGTGGTTCGGTGCAGGCAGCACGTATACGCCCCTGGCCGCCGAGGGGCCGACGGCGGCGCACTGCGTGGCCTTCGTACGGACGGCCGCACGGAGTGCCGGGGACCGTGAGGGCGGTGGGAGCGGCGAGGAAAGCGGGGCCGTCACCGTCGTCACCCGGCTGTCGCGGCGGCTGGCGGAGGCGGGCGGCTGGGGCGTCACCCGGCTGCCGTTGCCCCCGGGCCGCTGGCGGGATCTGCTGACCGGGCGGACGGCCGAGGGGGCGTACCCGCTCGGCGACCTCCTCGACCGGCTCCCCGTGGCGCTGCTGGTCAGCGTCTGACGGCCCACCAGAGCCGCCGCTGGGGGCGGCGAGCCGACGACGCGGCGGCAGCGCCGATCCGCAGGGTGCACTGGCCTGCGTCTCGCAGTGATCCACAGGGGTACACCGGCCGCCGACAGATATGTCAGGTGCACCTCATGTCTGCCGGTTTGCCGCCCCTTCCCGCCTCGCGGGCGGCAGACCGGCCCCGCCGAGCAGCTCGACAAGGGCGGCCGCCGCGCCGCAGAGCTCCACCCGGGAGAACGCGGTCAGCTCCCGGTGCCACGGCGGATCGAGACGGACGACCGCGCAGCCGTGCCCCGCCGCGACATGTGCGGGGGTGATGAGGACGCCCGCACCGGCCGACGCCATCCGTACGGCGGTCGAGGAGTGCTCGGTGTGCACCCCGTCGCGCGGCGCGAAGCCCTCCCGCTCGCAGGCGAGGTCCAGAAACCGGCGGCCCTCGACCACCGGCTCCAGCGCACAGCGCACCCAGTCCCGGCCGGCCAGCTCCGAAAGCCGCACGCAGGTCCGGCCGGCCAGCGGGTCCCGGGCCGATACGACAAGCACGATCTCCTCCTCCCCCAGGGACACCACCGGGCCCGTCCAGCCCTTCGGGCGGTGGCCGACGGCGATGTCCGCCACCCCACGCTCCATGCGCTCGCGCAACTCCTCGCCGGTGGCGTACTCGTGCAGCACCACTCGCACCCCCTCGTGCGCGCGGCGCCACCGCGCGAGGACATCCGGCAGCACGCCGACGGCGAGCGCGTGCAGGGTCGCGATATGCAGTTCGCCACCCGCCGCCCCGGCCGCCGCCCGCGCCGCGCGCCGCGCCTGCCCGGCGCTGCGCACCGCCAGTTCGGCGTGCGGGAGGAAGGCGCGGCCCATGGGGGTCAGCCGCACTCCGCGCGGCAGCCGCTCCAGCAGCGGACCGCCGACCTCCCGCTCGAGGGCCTTGACCTGGTGCGACAGGGCGGACTGGGTGACCCCCAGCAGCTCGGCGGCGCGGGTGAACGACGCCTCTTCGACCACGGTCACCAGATACTCCATCTGCCGCAGACTCATCGCCCTCCCGGTCCCCTCAGCCACAGGCATGACGCCCACTCATGGATCCCATGAAAACATTGCCTTGGACTCATACCGGACCGCGGGCGGAGGCTGAGTCCATGCATGAGACAGACGTCATCGTCATCGGGGGTGGCACCGGCGGCTACAGCACCGCGCTGCGCGCCGCCGCCCTGGGCCTGGAAGTCGTCCTCGCCGAGCGCGATCTGGTCGGCGGCACCTGCCTGCACCGCGGCTGTATCCCCAGCAAGGCGATGCTCCACGCCGCCGAGCTGGTCGACGGCATCGCGGAGGCACGGGAGCGCTGGGGGGTGAAGGCCACCCTGGACGCGGTGGACTGGGCCGCGCTGACCGCGACCCGCGACGACATCGTGGCCCGCAACCACCGCGGCGTGGAGGGCCATCTCTCCCGTTCCGGAGTCCAGGTCGTGCGTGGCACCGCCGCCCTGACCGGCCCCCGTACAGTGCGGATCGCCCCGGGCGGCGAGTGGACCGCCCGCCGGGGCATCGTCGTGGCCACCGGTTCCCGGCCGCGCACCCTCCCGAACCTGGCGCCGGACGGCCGACGCGTCGTCACCAGCGACGACGCCCTCTTCGCCCCGGGGCTTCCCGCCTCCGTCCTGGTACTGGGCGGCGGCGCCATCGGTGTCGAGTACGCCTCACTGCACCGCTCCATGGGGGCCCAGGTCGTGCTCGTGGAGGCGGCGGACCGGCTGCTGCCCCTGGAGGATGCCGACGTCAGCCGTCATCTGACACGGGGTCTGAAGAAGCGCGGGATCGAGGTGCTGACGGGCGCACGGCTGGAGGACGCCGCCCCGCACGAGGACGGGGTGCACGCCACCGTCCGTACCGAGCGGGGCGAGGTGCGGAGGCTGGACGTCGAGCGACTGCTCGTCGCGGTCGGCCGCGCGCCGGTCACCGACGGGCTGGACGTGGCCGCCGCCGGTCTCGCCACCGACGCGCGCGGCTTCCTCGCCCCCGCCGAGTGGTCACGGCTGGAGACGACGGTGCCGGGCATCCACGCGGTGGGCGATGTGCTGCCGCCGCCGTCGCTCGGGCTGGCCCACGCCTCGTTCGCGGAGGGGCTCCTGGTGGCCGAGATCCTGGCGGGCGGCTCGCCCCGGCCCGTGGACTACGACGCGGTGCCGCGGGTCACCTACTCCAGCCCGCAGACCGCCTCCGTCGGTCTCTCGGAGGAGGCGGCGCGGGCCCGTGGGGGCGGGGTCACCGTCAACACGATGCCGCTGACCGCCCTGGCCAAGGGCATGGTGCACGGGCAGGGCGGCATGGTGAAGGTCGTGGCCGAACAGGTGGCCGAACAGAGCGGGCGCGTCCTCGGCGTCCATCTGGTCGGCCCACATGTCTCGGAGATGATCGCCGAGAGCCAGCTGGTCGTCGGCTGGGACGCCGAGCCCGCCGATGTCGCCCAGCACATCCATCCGCACCCCACCCTGTCGGAGGCGGTCGGCGAGGCCTTTCTCTCGCTGGCCGGGCGCGGTCTGCACCAGCACTGACGGATAACGCGTGGACGCGGGCCCGTTCGCGCCTTAGAGTGCGGGCACGCCCTTGATCAAGGAAGGAGGCGAGAGCCATGGACACCATCGCGTACCCGCGCTCCCGCCCCCTGTCCGCCGGGCGTATCCGCGTCTGATCACGCATCCGACCCGGGAGCGCATCGTCTTCCCGGAAGGAACCCCATGACCGATCTGGTCATCCGTGCGCTCACCGAGAGCGACGCGCATCTGTTCCACACCCTGCACGACTCCGCGCTCGTGGGCCGGGGCCGCTTCGGCCACACCTACGCCACCGTCGGCCAGGGCGGCGACTACCGCCCCGAGTGGACCTGGGTGGCGCTGCGCGCCGGGCGGGTCGTGGCCCGCGCCGCCTGGTGGGGCGGGACCGATGACACCGCACCCAAGGCGCTGGACTGGTTCGACTTCGCCGAGGGCGAGGCCGACGCCGCCGCCGAGCTGCTGCGCATTGCGCCCGTGCGGGCCGAGTACAGCCTGCTGGCCCCACCCGGGTGGCGCGACCGGCCGGACGAGCGGGCCGCCGCACAGGCCCGTATCGACGCCGCCGTGGCGGGCGGCCTCACACCGCTGGTCGAGCGCTACCGCTATGAGTGGACGCCCTCCTGCGGGCTGCCGGAGCGGCCGGGGCGGCTGGAGTTCCGGCCGGAGCCCGATGACGCGGTGATCGCCGGCGTACTGCGCCGTGTCCATCAGGGCACCCTGGACGCCCACGACCGGAAGGCCATGGCCGAGGGAGGCGTCGAGGCGGCGGTGCGCGAGAACCTGGATTTCCTCCGCTGGTATCCGTCGCCGCGGGAGTGGTGGCGGCTGGCCTGGACGCCCGCCGGGGAGGTCGTCGGCATCCAGGTGCCCGCGCACAACCCGATGGGCCCGTGCGTCGGTTTCATCGGGGTCGTCGCCGAGCAGCGCGGCCACGGCTACGCGTACGACCTGCTCATCGAGTGCACCCACGATCTGGTGGCCCGGGGCGCCACGAAGATCGCCGCCGCGACCGACCAGGGGAACTTCCCCATGGCCGCGCACTTCGCCAGGGCGGGATACCCCCTCACCCAGGAGCGCATCGACCTCGTCTGACCCGTCTCGTCCCGCTGCGCGGACCGTACCGCGTCCCTCAGCATGGTCGGGAACCCGGAGGACCGGTCGAGGTGAGGAGACGCCAGTGCTGTTCGAGGTGTGGGCGCCGCACGCCGAGCGGGTCGGGCTCCATGTGGAGGGCCGTACGCGGTCCATGGAGCGCGATCCCGCCCGGCGGGGGTGGTGGCGGGCCGAGGCCGAGGCCGGGCACGGGACGCGCTACGGCTTCGCGCTCGACGAGGGCCCGCCGCTCCCCGATCCGCGCTCCCGCCGCCAGCCGGACGGCCCGGAGGGCCTGAGCGCGGTCGTCGACCACTCCCGCTTCCGCTGGGAGCGGGAGTGGTTCGGGCGGCCGCTGCCGGGGGCGGTGCTGTACGAGCTGCACATCGGCACCTTCACCCATGAAGGCACGTTCGACGCGGCCGCCGAACAACTGCCGCATCTGGCCGAGTTGGGCATCACGCACGTGGAGCTGATGCCGGTCTGCCCGTTCCCCGGGACGCATGGCTGGGGGTACGACGCCGTCGCGCCCTGGGCCGTGCACGAGCCGTACGGCGGGCCGGAGGGCCTGGCGCGCTTCGTGGACGCCGCGCACGGGCACGGTCTCGGCGTCGTCCTCGATGTGGTCCACAACCATCTGGGCCCCTCCGGCAACCATCTCCCGGCGTTCGGCCCGTACTTCACCGAGACCCATCACACCCCCTGGGGCGCCGCCGTCAATCTGGACGCCCCCGGCTCGGACGAGGTCCGCGCGTACTTCATCGGCAGCGCGCTCGCCTGGCTGCGCGACTACCGGCTCGACGGGCTGCGCCTGGACGCGGTGCACGCGCTGCGCGACACCCGGGCGCGCCATTTCCTCGCCGAGCTGTCCGCGGCCGTGGACGGACTGGCCGCCCGGACCGGGCGGCCGCTCTTCCTCATCGGCGAGTCGGATCTGAACGACCCGCGCACCACCGCGCCGCGCGAGGCGGGCGGCCATGGGCTGCACGGGCAGTGGAACGACGACTTCCATCACGCCCTGCACACCTTTCTCACCGGTGAGCGGCAGGGCTATTACGCCGACTTCGCCGCCGAGGGACCCGGGGCCCTCGTCAAGACGCTGATGAGCGGCTTCTTCCACGACGGCAGCCATTCGGGCTTCCGCGGCCGCCGGCACGGCAGTCCGCTGAACACCCACACCACCCCCGCGTACCGGCTGCTCGGCTATGCCCAGACGCACGATCAGATCGGCAATCGGGCGGTCGGCGACCGGCTCTCGGCCACCCTCTCCCCCGGGCTGCTGGCCTGCGCGGCGACGATCGTCCTGTGCTCGCCCTTCACCCCCATGCTCTTCATGGGCGAGGAGTGGGGCGCCCGTACACCCTGGCAGTACTTCACCGACCACCAGGATCCGGAGCTGGCCGAGGCGGTACGCAACGGCCGCCGGCGGGAGTTCGCCGCCCACGGCTGGGCGGCGGGCGACATCCCCGACCCCCAGGACCCGGCCACCCGGCTGCGCTCCTGCCTGGACTGGCGGGAGCCGGACCGGGAGCCGCACCGGGCGCTGCTCGACTGGCACCGCCGGCTGATCGCGCTGCGCCGCGCCGAACCGGCGCTCACCGACCCCGCCTGGTCCTATACGGGCCTGTCCTCCGGTTCGGACGGCTGCTTCAGCTTTCAGCGCGGTCCGCTACGGGTGATCGTCAACCCGGGCGACCGCCCGGCCGACGCCTGGCCGGGCCCCCGCGCCGGCGAGATCACCGAGGTGGTCGCCGCCTGGCGGCGGGTGGAGCTCCCGGGCGCGGACGGCAGGCTGCGGCTGCCGCCCGAGAGCGCCGCCGTGCTGCGCTGCGGCGGCGGTCCGGGCTGACCCGGGCCGCCGCGTACGCTCACCCCTCCTCGGGGGCCAGCCGCAGCGAGATGGAGTTGATGCAGTACCGCTGGTCGGTCGGGGTCGGATAGCCCTCGCCCGCGAAGACATGCCCCAGATGGGAGCCGCAGCGGGCGCACCGCACCTCGGTGCGGACCATGCCGTGCGAGCGGTCCTCGATCAGCTCGACGGCGGAGGAGTCCGCCGGGTCGTAGAAGGACGGCCAGCCACAGTGGCTCTCGAACTTCGTGTCGGAGCGGAAGAGCTCCGCACCGCACGCCCGGCACGAGTAGACGCCGGTCGTCTTGGTGTCGGTGTACTCACCGGTGAAGGCGCGCTCGGTGCCGGCCTCGCGCAGGACGTGGTACTCCTGCGGGCTCAGCTCCGCGCGCCACTGCTCCTCCGGCTTGTCGATCTCATACGCCATGGGGACGGACCCTCCTCAGCTCTCCGGGCTCTGCAGGCGGGCGAGGATCTCCGGACCGAGGTCGGTCACATCGCCGGCGCCCATGGTGAGAACAAGGTCACCGGGCTTGGCCATTCCGGCGATCCGTTCGGGGACCGCGGCCCGGTCGTGTCCGGCGGCCACATCGGCCCCGCTGCGCGCGGCGGCGTCGATGACCAGGGCGCTGGTGATCCCGGGGACCGGGTCCTCGCGGGCGGGGTAGATGTCGAGGACGACGGAGGCGTCGGCGAGCGCGAGCGCCTCGCCCATCTCGGTGCCCAGCTCCTGGGTCCGGCTGAAGAGGTGCGGCTGGAAGACCACCAGGACCCGGCCCTCCCCGGCGCCGCCGCGGATCGCCTCCAGGTCGGCGGAGATCTCGGTGGGGTGGTGCGCGTAGGAGTCGATGACCTGCACCCCGGCCGCGGTGCCCTTGAGCTGGAGGCGGCGCTTGACGCCGGTGTACGAGCCGAGGGCGGGGGCCAGCTCGCGGGCCGGGACGCCCAGGGCGGCGCCCGCGGTGAGGGCGGCGACGGCGTTGTGCGCGTAGTGGCGGCCGGGGACGGAGACGGTGAAGGTGATCTCCTCGCCGCCCAGGGACTCCGCCAGCCGCACGGTGACCTCGCTGGTCAGCCCGTGCGGGACGACGGCCGGCACGCGCACGTCCGCGCTCTCGTCCTCACCGTAGGTGAGCACGCGCAGCCCCTCGCGCCCCTTGACCCGCTCGGTCAGCTCACGGGCCCCGGGGTGGTCGGCGCAGATCACGAGCGCGCCGCCCGGCCGGATCCGGCCCACGAAGGTCTCGAACGACTCGTAGATCTCGTCCATCGACGCGTAGTTGGCGTGGTGGTCGAGCTCCACATTGAGGACGATGGCGACCTCGGGCGCGTACTTGTGGAAGCTGCGGTCGCTCTCGTCGGCCTCGGCGACGAAGATCTCGCCGGTGCCGTGGTGCGCGCTGGAGCCGGGTGCGTCCAGGTCGCCGCCGATGACATACGTCGGGTCGAGGCCCAGGGTGCGCAGGGAGACGGCGAGCATCGAGGTCGTGGTGGTCTTGCCGTGGGTGCCCGCGACGGCGATCGGGCGGGCGCCGTCCATCAGTGCGGCGAGCGCGTCGGAGCGGTGCACGACCGGGATGCCGCGCTCGATCGCCGTGACCAGTTCGAGGTTGTCGGCGCGGATGGCGCTGGAGACGACGACGCTGGTGGCGTCGGCGGCGAGGTGCTCGGCGGCGTGGCCGATGTGCACGGTCGCGCCGAGCGCGCGCAGCGCCTCGACGATCGGGGAGTCCTTGGTGTCACTGCCCGCGACCTGTGCGCCACGCATGGCGAGGACCTTCGCGACGCCCGACATCCCGGCGCCGCCGATGCCGATGAAATGCGGTCGATCCAGCGCGTCGGAGGCAGTGCCGGCCGGTGCCATGTACGGGTCTCCCCTGGTTCGCGTTCTCTCGGTGTCCGCCTGATTCTCGCACCCCGTGCGGGCGGTCTCGCACCCCGTGCGGGCGGTCTCGCAACCCCGTGCGGGCTGTCTCGCCCCCCGTACGGGCGGGCCGGGCCCCGTGCGGCCGGGTTCAGCCGACCGTGGGCGTCTGGTCCTCCTCGTCCGCGTGCGAGAAGAGTTTGAGCACCGGGACCCCCACCTTGTGGCGCGCCCGGGAGGCCCAGTCCCGGTGGAAGAACTCCTCCACGAAGTGCGGCGCGGTGAGCACGATCACCTCGTCCGCATGGGTCTCCTCGACGACCCCGCGCAGCACCTCCAGCGGCTGGCGCTGGACCACGTCCCCCCGGGCCTCGCTCCCGGCCGCCCGCAGCGCGTCCACCGAGTGGTTCAGGGCGCGCTCGGCGGGCTCCAGCGCCTCCTCGCCCTCGGGCTCCTCGCGCTCCTGCGCGGCCTGCTCCAGCTCGCCCAGCGCGATGTCGTCGATCGCGCGGAGCAGCCGGTCCTTGCTGCCCCGGGGCTGCATCAGCACGACGAAGGAGACCGGATCGTCGCCGTGCAGGGTGGTGACGAAGTCCACGTCGGCAGGGGTCAGGGGCTTCTCGATCATCAAAATGCTCGTGAACACGGCGGACGCCCTTCTCCTTTACAGTGACAATCGCTGCATGACAAATTATGGGTAAACCCGACGGTAGCGGGTGAAAAGGAAGCCGGCTTCCTCCAGAACGGAAGCGAGAGCGAACCGCTCCGGTTCCATCAGCGCGGGCCCGTTCACGATCCGCGCCGCATCCCCCGCGGCGATCAGCGGGGCCAGCGACAGACACAGCTCGTCCAGTACCCCGGCCGTCGCGAACTGCCCCAGCAGCTTGGGGCCGCCCTCCGTCAGCAACCGGGTGTAGCCGCGCTCGGCAAGGGCGGTCATGATGGGCGCCGCGTCGACCAGCCCCGAGTCCCGCACCCCGGTCAGCACCACCTCGGCGCCCGCCTTACGGGCCGCGGCGACACGGTCCGCCGGGGCCCGCCCGCCCGTGACCACCAGCGTCGGCACCGGCGGCTCGGTGAACAGCGGAAGCGAGAAGTCCAGGTCCAGGCTCGCGCTGATCACGGCGATCGCGGGCGCGGGCGGCTGGCCGAGCGCCGCCCGGCGCTCGGCGAACGCCTCACGCGCCCGGGCCGGGCGGTACCCCTCCCGGCGTACGGTCTCGGCGCCCACCACCACGGCGTCGGCGAGGCCCCGCAGCACCCCGAAGATCCGCATATCGGTGGCGGAGGACAGCGGCTGCGACCGGCCGTCGTGATGGGCGGCCCCGTCCAGCGAGGAGACCATGTTGGCCCGCAGAAAGGCGCCGTGCGGCCCCGGTGGCCGCTCGGGATAGGCATACGCGTCGGCCAGCTCGTCGAGCCCCCATTCGCGGTCTTCGGCGGTCGGTTCGGCGGAAAACGGGAACAGGCGTCGCATAGGCGGCAGTGTGACATGCCTCCCTCCCGGACGGTCCTCCATGGAAAAGCGACTACCCTCGACACCTGTGTCTGCACCAACTACCGCTTCCGGCTCGGCAGGCTCAATAGCCGCCGAAGCCCCAGTCGCCCTCACCGCCCGTGCGCCGCAGGTTCCCGCCGAGCGCCTGGTGGCCGAGATGGTGCCGCCGCCCCGCTTCGCCACCGTGAGCTTCGACAACTACATCCCGGACCGTAGCCAGCCCAGCCAGGCCGAGGCCGTCGAGGCGCTGGGCGGCTTCGCCGCCCGGCTCGGCAGCGGCGCGGGTGACAAGGGCGGCCGCCGCAGACAGTGGTTCCGCCGGGAGGCCAAGCCCGCGGTCCTGAGTGGCCCGCGCGGGATCTACCTCGACGGTGGCTACGGCGTCGGCAAGACCCACCTCCTGGCCTCCCTGTGGCATGCCACCCCGGCCGCCCCCGAGCAGAAGGCGTTCGGCACCTTCGTCGAGCTCACCAACCTCGTCGGCGCGCTCGGCTTCCAGCAGACCGTCCGGACCCTGAGCGGCCACCGGCTGCTGTGCATCGACGAGTTCGAGCTCGACGACCCGGGCGACACCGTGCTCGTCTCCTCGCTCCTCGGCAAGCTGGTCGAGGCGGGCGTGGCGCTCGCCGCGACGTCCAACACCCTCCCCGGCAAGCTCGGTGAGGGCCGCTTCGCCGCGGCCGACTTCCTGCGCGAGATCCAGGGCCTCTCGGCGCACTTCCGGACGCTGCGCATCGACGGCGAGGACTACCGCCACCGCGGTCTGCCCGAGGCCCCGGCCCCGCTCTCCGACGACGCGGTCACCCGCGCGGCGCACGGGACGCCCGGCGCCTCGCTGGATGACTTCCCCTCCCTGCTGGACCATCTCTCCCGGGTGCACCCGAGCCGCTACGGGGCGATGTGCGACGGCATCCAGGCGGTGTGTGTGACCGGCGTCGGTCCCGTGCCCGACCAGTCGACCGCGCTGCGTCTGGTGGTGCTGGCGGACCGGCTCTACGACCGTGAGGTGCCGGTGCTGGCCTCCGGGGTGCCATTCGACCAGCTGTTCAGCGAGGAGATGCTCAACGGGGGCTACCGGAAGAAGTACTTCCGAGCCATCTCCCGCCTCACGGCGCTCGCGCGGGACGCCAAGCGGCTGGCCGAGGCGTAGGCCCTCCGGGCGTTCTTCACGGCCGACTCTGCCGCTGTGCCCGCGGCGGGGCCGCCCGTGTCACGGGCAACGCAGCCGCGGGCACAGCGGCAACCCGCAGCCGCGGCTCGCCGCCTTGTCGCGGCCGTCCGAGTACGCCCGGCAGGAGGACCCTCTCCGCCATGCGAGTACGCCCGGCAGGAGGACCCTCTCCGCCATGCGAGTACGCCCGGCAGGAGGACCCTCTCCGCCATGCGATCCGCCCCGGCCCGCCGCTCCGAGGTGCCCCGCGCCGGACGCCACGGGCTGATCCGCGCAAGACCGGCCGGACATGACCTGGGCGGCGTCGATCGAAATGGTTCCCGCGCGCCCGCGCCCGTGATACACACGTGCGGTCATATTTCCTGTCCGCCAGCAGGGAGTTACCGCATGTCAGCGACACGACGTCAGGTCCTGGGCCGCAGCGGTGCGCTGGGCGCCTCGATCGCCTTCACCGGCAGCATCCCCGAGCTCTTCGCCGGTACGGCCTCGGCCGCCGAGCCGGGCCGGGACCAGGAGCGACGGACCGCCGGACGCGCCGGCTACGGCCCGCTCGTCCCCGACCCCGACGGGCTGCTCGACCTCCCCGAGGGGTTCCGCTACCGGGTTCTCTCCCGCGAGGGCGAGGACCTGCGCTCCGGCGAGGGCAAGGTCCCCAGCAACTGCGACGGCATGGCCGCCTTCCCGGGCCGGTCCAGCGGCAGCCACCGCCGTACGCATCTGGTCCGCAACCACGAGAACCGCGCCAACGCGGCGATCCGCGTGCCCGCCGTCAAGGGCCTCACCTACGACCCCATGGGCATGGGCGGCTGTACCGCCCTGGAGCTCGACTCCCGCAACTCCGTCCTGTCCGAGCGCGTCGCCATCGCGGGCACCGCCGTCAACTGCGCGGGCGGCCCCACCCCCTGGCATACGTGGCTGACCTGCGAGGAGACCGAGGACAGGGCCGGTACGAACGGCTACACCAAGGACCACGGCTTCATCTTCGAGGTCGATCCGTACGATCCCCGCCGCACCGGCGCCGTACCGCTCACCGCCATGGGCCGCTTCCAGCACGAGGCCATCGCGATCGACCCGCGCCGGGGGGTCGTCTACGAGACCGAGGACGCCTTCGAGAAGCCCTTCGGGCTCTTCTACCGCTTCCTGCCCGAGAAGCCGCTCGGCGGCATCGGCTCGCTGCGCGCGGGCGGGGAGCTCCAGGCGCTGCGGGTACCCGGGGTACCCGATCTGTCCACCGTCCAGGAGCCGGGCGTCTCCTTCGACCACGTCGAATGGGTGCCCGTCCCCGATCCCCTCGCCAGGCAGACGCCGGTCCGCTTCCAGGACTTCGGCCCCGGCGGCATCACCCACGCCCAGAAGCTGGAGGGCTGCTACTGGGGCGGTTCGTCCGTCTACTTCGTCTCCAGCTTCGCCAAGAGCGCGGACGGCTCGGCGGCCGACCACTTCGGCCAGATCTGGCGCTACGACCCCGACCGGCGCCGGCTCACCCTGGTGATCGTCTTCGGCCCGAGCACCGATGTGCAACTGCCCGGCGAGTCCCCGGACAACATCACGCTGGCCCCCAGTGGCGGGCTCATGGTGTGCGAGGACGGCAACGGCGCTCAGCATGTCTTCGGGCTGACCCGGCGCGGCGAGGTCTATCCGATGGCCCGCGGACGGCAGAACATCGGCACCCCGGAGAAGCCCGAGTGGGGCGAGTTCGCGGGCGTCACCTTCGCACCGGACCGCCGCACGATGTACGTGAACTGCTACACCCCGGGCACGACCTTCGCCGTGACCGGGCCCTGGCAGCACTAAGCGGTTACGGCGAAGTCAAGTGCTGATCCTTCTCGGCGTCCAAGCCCTCGGCCAGGCCGAACGGCGAGGGATCAGCGGCCAACTTCACCGCATCCGCTTGGGCGGTCGGCCGGTCGGTCGGTCTGTCGACGGCTAGCCGGAGCAGGCCGTGCGCTGTGCCTCCTGCCACTCGCAGACGGGGCACAGCGTCACGCCGGGGGCCGAGACCGGGTACTCGGTGGGCTCGCCGCACTGCACGCAGTCGGCGTATGGCGGGCCCGCCGAGGCGGCGGGGTCCGGCGCCTCGGGCCGCTGGTCCTCGCAGTAGCCGCTCGTGCGCTCCGTACTACGGTGGTCCATGTCCCCGACCCTACGCCGGGTCCGCGCCGGTCAAGACCGGCGTGAGCTGGCAGGCCAGCGCGGTCGCCCCGGCGGCGAGCGCGCCGGTCACGGCGAGGGGCAGCAGAGGCATGGTCACGGTGCCGCTGCGCGTTCGGCGAGCGGGGTGGCCGCGTGCCCGGCCGCGCCGAACCGCTCCAGCCCCTCCCCCGCCGCGCGCGCCGCCGCCGCGCGCCCCAGGCCATGGATCCGGCCGAGGTGGGTGAGGTAGCCGAGGGCGGAGAAGGGCAGCTCTCCCGGGAACCGCTCGGGGACGTACGCGGTACGCGGGCGTCCGGTGATCCGGCCGGCGCTGGGGGCGTCGATGCCGGCGAGCAGCCGCAGCAGGGTGGACTTTCCGCTGCCGTTCGTCCCCTCGACGCGGATCAGCGAGCGCGGTGCCACGTCGAGATCGACGCCGCGCAGCACCCAGCGCCCGCCGAGGCCGTAGCGGCGCCCGACTCCCCGTAGTCTCATGCCGGTTGAGCATAGGCAATCGGTGGGCGGGCCGGCGTAAGGAGCCGTCCTGGCACACTGGGCTGGTGACCAGCCCCGAAGCCGACAGCCGTACCAGTCCGTTCCGCCACTCGGAGATCGACCGGGACGCCGCGCCGCAGTTCGTTCTGCCCTTGGTGGTACGGATCGAGAAGGCCGCGCCCCCGGCTCGTACGGACGCCCTGGAGACGGCGGCGCGCGCGGTGCTCGTGCTGCTGTCGGACGAGCGGGCGACGGCGGAGGACGGCGCGTGGGCCCAGGCCGTACGGGACTGGCAGGACGCCCGGATCCGCAAGGTCGTCCGGCGGGCACGCGGCGCGGAGTGGCGGCGCGCGGAGGGGCTGCCGGGCATCACGCTCACGGGCGGCCGGGCGGCCTCCGGCGAGAGCGATCCCCCGGCGGCCGAGGTGCGCGTGTTTCCTCCGGTGCCGCTGGACGGCTGGCCCAAGGAGCTGGCCAAGCTCCAGGTCTCCGGGACCGATCTGGACGACCCCGAGCCGCCGCCCGCGCCCGATCCGGCCGGGCCGGTGCTGTGGCTGAATCCGCACATCGACATGTCGGCGGGCAAGGGGATGGCCCAGGTCGGACACGGCGCACAGCTGGCCTGGTGGGAGCTGGACGACGCCGCGCGGGCGGCCTGGCGCGCGGCCGGGTTCCCGCTGGCGGTCCGTACGGCGTCGGCCGAGCGGTGGCGCGAGGTCACGGCGGGCGGGCTGCCGGTGGTGCGGGACGCTGGCTTCACCGAGATCGCTCCGGGGTCCTACACGGTGGTGGCGGACCACCCGGCGCTGCGGCGGCCCTCGGCCCCGAGGCCGATGGAACCGCCGCAGGCCACGGGGCCTACCCGCGGCGGCGGCGGATGGCGCGGGTGACGACCGGCGGGAGGACGTCGGCGGCGATGCTGCGCACCGTGACCGGGCGCCGCGCCACGGGCACCTGCGTGGTGGGTAGGTGGCTCGTCCCGGAGGCCGGGGCGACGGACTCGCGTGACTCGTGGGCGTAGCGGGACCGCGGCGCGGCCGGGTTCGCGGGCTTCCCCGAGAAGCGGAGCACCCGCCGGCCCGCGATCTCCTGCACGCTGGTGTGCATCCCCTTGCGCCACTCCTCGTCCGCGAGCATCTCCTCCTGAAGCGGCTCGGGGTCGTCCCAGGTGCCGTAGAGCTTCTGCGTGGACAGACAGATGGGCCGCAGCCCGCGTGTGAAGACCGCCTCCCAGGCCGCGGCGGCCACGCCCGGGGTGTGCTCGGAGCGGAAGTCGTCGAGGACGACGAGACCGCCGGGCACCAGCGCGCTGCGCGCGGTGTCGATGTCTCCTGCCACGTGCTCGTACAGATGCGAGGCATCGACATGGATGAAGCGGCAGGTGTTCGGGCCGACGTGGTCGGGCACCACGGAGGTCGGCCCCTGGATGAGGTGGGGCAGTTCATTCCAGAACGCCAGATAGTTCTGCTCGAAGGCGGTACGGGTCAAGGTGGCGTACGACTTGCGCGCCTCCGCCGCGTTCTTCTCGTCCGGCGCGTCCGCGTCGAAGAGGTCGCAGACCGTGAACCGCTCGTCGGGTCGCAGGTAGGCGGCGGTGAAAATGGCGCTCTTGCCCATGTAGGCGCCCATCTCCATCAGGTCTCCGCGCTGCCCGAGGCGCTCCTGGCGCGTCAGGAATCGATCGAACAGCACTTGGTCGAGGCTGGGGAACCACCCCTTGACGTCGTTGAGGTTCCGGGGACGTTGCTCGGCTGGGGCGGTGGTGGCCGTCATGGTGCTCTCTGTTCCTCGGGGGCGGTCGGGGAAGACGTGTCCGGAGAGACGTGAACGCGCGCCACGCTGGCAGTGAAAGGCAACATCGGATGGTCCCCGTTGTGTCCTTTCTGTGACCGAAATGAATACGGTCAGGGGTCCCTATAGGGGCATGAAGCGGGTCACATCACCACTCCAGTTGGCCAGAAATCGACATCGGACCGAACCAGCCGCCGGGAAGGTCTTACGGACCGGTGACGGCGCGGCGCGCTCGCCTCCCCCGCCGCCCGCCGACGCCTACCGTCGCCTCATGCGCGTACTGGTCACCGGAGGCGCGGGCTTCATCGGCTCGCATGTCGTCACCGCTCTCACCGCCCGCGGCCATGAGCCGGTCGTCCTCGACGCCCTGCTCCCCGCCGCCCACCCGGCCCCACCGCCGCTGCCGCCGTCCGCCGAGTGGATCCACGCCGATGTGCGGAACCGCGCGGCGGTGGAGTCGGCACTGCGCGGCGTGGACGCGGTATGCCATCAGGCCGCGATGGTCGGCCTCGGCAAGGACTTCGCGGACGCACCCGACTACGTCGGCTGCAATGACCTGGGCACGGCCGTGCTGCTGGCGGCGATGGCGGAGCGCGGGGTGCGCGCGCTGGTGCTGGCCGGGTCCATGGTCGTCTACGGCGAGGGCCGCTACGACTGCCCCCGGCACGGCTGGGTGCGGCCCGGTCCACGTGCGGAGGCGGATCTCGCGGCGGGGCGCTTCGAGCCCGGCTGCCCGCGATGCGGCACCCCACTGCGGCCGGGTCTGGTCGACGAGGACGCCCCGGCCGATCCGCGCAATGTGTACGCCACCACCAAGCTCGCGCAGGAACACCTGGCGGCGGCCTGGGCACGGTCGGTGGACGGCCGGGCGGTCTCGCTGCGCTACCACAACGTCTACGGCCCGGGGATGCCACGCGACACCCCCTACGCGGGCGTCGCCTCCTTCTTCCGCTCGGCCCTCGCCCGCGGCGAGGCCCCCACCGTCTTCGAGGACGGCGGCCAGCGCCGGGACTTCATCCACGTACGGGATGTGGCCGAGGCCAATGTCACCGCGCTGGAGGCGGCGCCGGACGCGGTCGCCCCGGGCGCGCTGACCCCCTACAACACCGGCAGCGACGCCCCCCATACGGTGGGCGAGATGGCCGAAGCCCTGGCCACCGCCCATGGCGGCCCGGCCCCGGTGGTGACGGGCGCCTACCGGCTCGGCGACGTGCGCCACATCACCGCGTCATCGCGGCGGATCCATGAGCGGCTGGGCTGGCGGGCGGCGATCCCCTTCACGGAGGGCATGACGGAGTTCGCCCACGCCGCCCAGCGCGCGGCGTCCTGAGGCGGCGGGGCTGCCCGGCTCGGCAGGGTGCGGCCCTCTTCCCACGCCGCCACCGTCCGGCGACCCGGTGGAACGACCGGCCGGTGGCCGCCCAGCGACGCGCGAGGTCCCGAGGCGGCGAGGCTGCCCGGCTCGGCAGGGTGCGGCCCTCTTCCCACGCCGCCGCCGTCCGGCGACCCGGTGGAACGACCGGCCGGTGGCCGCCCAGCGATCTGGGCGCCGACACCGAGCCGGAGTACCGGCCCCCGCGCCGCCGGGCCGGCGGCGCGGGCCCATCCCCTCGCGGCCGTGCTCAACGGCTCCGAAGGCGCGAGACGAGACCCGCGCATGGCCAGCCGGAGACGACACCACGGCGTCACACCCCGCGGCCCACGGCAGGGAGCGGCAGGCGGACCTCGAAGCGGCAGCCGCCGTCCACGTTCCGTACCGCCGCCCGCCCCTCATGCGCCTCGACGATGCCACGGACGATGGCGAGGCCCAGGCCGGCGCCCGCCGGAGGTGTGCGGGCGTGGCTGCCGCGCCAGCCGGTCTCGAAGACGCGCGGGAGGTCCTCCTCCGGTATCCCGCCGCAGCCGTCGGTGACGGACAGCACGACGGTGTCGGCCTCCCGCTGAGCGGCGACGGCCACCGTGCCGTCCGCCGGGGTGCGGCGGATGGCGTTGACGAGGAGGTTGCCGAGGACACGGGTCATCTCCTTGCCGTCCACTTCGACGGGAACGGGGTCGACCCGGTCGCCGATCAGCTGGACGCCCAGCTCGCGGGCGAGCGGATCGGCGCCCGCGAGGGCGTCGCCGACGAGATCGTAGACGGAGATCCTGGTGGGGGCGAGGGACAGCGCCCCGGCATGGATGCGGGAGAGCTCGAAGAGGTCGCCGACCATCGTGTTGAGCCGGTCCACCTCGGTGCGGATCTGGCGGAAGTAGCGCTCCGGATCCGGGACCATGCCGTCCTCCAACGCCTCGGACATGGCCCGCAGCCCGGCCAGCGGGGTGCGCAGATCATGGGAGATCCAGGCGACCAGCTCGCGGCGAGAGGACTCCAGGGCGCGCTCACGCTCGCGTGAGGCGGCGAGCTTGGCGCTGGTGGCGGCCAGTTCGCGGCCGAGCGCGGCGAGTTCGGCGGTGGCCTCGCCGTCGGGGGCGGCGAAACTGCCGCCGTCGCCGAAGGAGCGGGCGGCGAGGGTCAGCGCCTTGCTGTGCGCCACCACCCAGCGGCCCAGCAGCAGCGCGGTGGCCAGTGACACCACGGCGGCCATGGCGCAGACGGTCGTGACGACCGTGAGGTCGTGCGGGGACAGGAACATCGCCCAGGCGACGGCCAGCGTCCCGGCGAGCATGGCCGTCACCGCGACGGCCGCGACGACGGTCAGGGACACGGCGACCGAACGGCCGCGCAGCAGCCGCAGCGCGAGCGCGCCGAGCAGACCGGCCGCCGCCGCGCCGAGGAAGGCGAACAGGGCCATCAGGAGGACGTCACGCATCGGCGGGCTCCCCGGTGCCGGGCGGGGCATCGAAGCGGTAGCCGACGCCCCAGACGGTCTGGATGAGACGGGGCGCGGCGGGGTCGTCCTCGATCTTTCCGCGCAGCCGCCGCACATGGACGGTGACGGTGGACAGATCACCGAAGTCCCAGCCCCACACCTCGCGCATCAGCTCCTCGCGGGTGCAGGCCACGCCGGGGTGGCGCAGCAGAAAAGCGAGCAGGTCGAACTCGCGCAGGGTCAGGGCGAGTTCCCGGCCGTCCCTGGCCGCGCGCCGGGCCAGCGGGTCGAGGGTGATCCCGGCGTGCTGGAGCACCGCGCCCGCGGAGGGTGCGGAACCGGGGACGGACGCGGCGACGGCGCGCGGTCCGGTACGGCTGCGGCGCAGCACCGACTCCACGCGCAGCACCAGCTCCCGGGGGCTGAACGGCTTGGTCACATAGTCGTCCGCGCCGATCTCCAGACCGAGGATCCGGTCGTCCTCGTCGCCCCGGGCGGTGAGCATGATGACCGGCACCGGCCCCTTGCCCCGGAGCGTGCGGCACACCTCCAGCCCGTCCATGCCGGGCAGCATGAGGTCGAGGACGACCAGGTCGGGCCAGCGGGCGGCGGCGCGGGCGAGCGCGCCGGGGCCGTCGGCGGCCCGGTCGACGTGGTAGCCGGCGCGGGCGAGATATCCGGCGACGACCTCGGCGACGGTCGGGTCGTCGTCCACGACCAGAACGCGGCCGGGATCGCGACCGGGAGATGGGTTCTGCTCCATGCCCTACAGCGTGGCACCGGGCCGGGCGGGCGACCGGGCCGGGTGCGTTCGCCCGGGGCGACGTCCGTGTTTCGTAAGAACCCGAAGCCCGAAATGTGGCTTTCTCCTTCGTAGGGTGTTCCAGGTGACAGACTCGATCACTCCTCGTGCGGATGTCGTCCTGCCGTGTCTGAACGAGGCCGCCGCCCTGCCCTGGGTGCTGGAACGCATCCCCGACGGCTGGCGCGCCATCGTCGTCGACAACGGCTCCACGGATGGCTCGGCCACCATCGCCCGCGCCCATGGCGCCACCGTGGTGCACGAGCCCCGCCGTGGCTTCGGTGCCGCCTGCCACACCGGACTGCTCGCCGCCGGCGCCGACTTCGTCTGCTTCTGCGACTGTGACGCCTCGCTCGACCCCGGGCTGCTGCCCGGCTTCGTCCGGAGCGTCGAGGAGGGCGGCACCGACCTCGTACTGGGGCGCCGGCGGCCCCAGGAGCGGGGCGCCTGGCCACCGCACGCCCGGCTCGGCAATATCGCCCTCGCCCGCATGCTGCGCCGTCGCACCGGCCTCACGCTGCACGACCTCGGTCCGCTGCGGGCCGCGCGACGCGCCCCGCTGCTCGGTCTGGACCTCACCGACCGCCGCAGCGGCTACCCGCTGGAGATGGTCGTGCGGGCCGCCGACGCGGGGTGGCGGATCGAGGAGCGGGATGTGCCGTACCGGCCGCGCACCGGCGCCTCGAAGGTCACCGGCACCTGGCGCGGCACCTGGCACGCGGTCCGCGACATGCGTGCGGTACTCCGCCAACCGCCCCTGGCCTCCGGCCCGGCCGACCGGGTGAGGGACGCCCGGTGAGGGTCGCACGACCCGCCGGAACGCCCCCGCCGTTCGGCCCGCACAAGGCCGGTGCGGGCCCAACAGCCGCCCCGGCCGGGCCAGGCGACGGCCTGCCGGTCGATGCGCACCGCTCGCCCCGCACCGGCGGCACCGCCTACCCGGGCCGGGCGGCCGCGAGCGCGGCGGGGCCCGGCGGGACGGACGGGCGCCTCGGGGGCCGCCGGGATGGTGGGACGACCCTCGTCGTCATCGCCAAGGAACCCGTGGCCGGGCGGGTGAAGACGCGGCTCACGCCCCCGTACACCCCGGCCCAGGCCGCCTCGCTCGCGGAGGCCGCGCTCGCCGACACGCTGCACGCCGTGCTCCGTATGCCCGCCCGCCGCAGGGTGCTGGCGCTCGACGGATCCACCGGGCCGTGGCTGCCGTCGGGCTTCGAGGTCGTGGCGCAGTGCGACGGCGGGCTCGACGAGCGCCTGGCCGCGGCCTTCGCCGGATGCCAGGGCCCCACGCTGCTGATCGGTATGGACACCCCCCAGATCACCCCCGGCCTGCTGGCTCCCGCGCTGGGGCCGGACGGCTGGCGCGCATGCGACGCCTGGTTCGGCCCGGCGGCCGACGGTGGATTCTGGGCGCTGGGGCTGGCCGAACCGGACCCACGGCTGCTGCGCGGAGTGCCGATGTCCACCGCCACCACCGGTGCCGCACAGCGGCGCCGGCTCACGGAGGCGGGGCTGCGGGTGCGCGAACTGCCCGTACTGCGCGATGTCGACACCGCGCACGACGCCGGCCTGGTGGCGGCCGCCGCCCCGGGCGGACGGTTCGCCCGTACCCTCGCCCGGCTCCCCCGGGGCATCGCCCGATGAGCGCCACCGAGTCGGTCCGGGAGCGGGCGACGGGCCGGGGCAAGGCCGCGCCCTGGCACGCCGACCCCTATACCCGGGCGCTGCGCGCCGGGCGCGGGCCGCTGTTTCTGCGGCGCGCCGACGGCTGGCTGCTGCCGTTGGAGGTCGAGCGCTGGTGCGCGGACGCCGACGCGGCCGACCGGACCGTGCTGCGCCGATGCCGGGGCCCGATACTCGACATCGGCTGTGGCCCCGGGCGGCTGGTGGCCGCACTGGCCCTGCTGGGCCGCCCCTGCCTCGGCATCGATGTGAGCCGGGCGGCGGTCGCCCGCACGGTGGGCGCGGGCGGACCGGCCCTGTGCCGCTCGGTCTTCGACCCGCTGCCGGGTGAGGGGCGCTGGGGCACGGCCCTGCTGATCGACGGCAACATCGGCATCGGCGGCGATCCGCAGGCCCTGCTGGCGCGGGTCGGACGGCTCGTCACCCCGGACGGGCTGCTGCTCGTGGAGGTGGCCCCGGCCGATGTCGACGAACGCGTCCAGGTCCGGGTGGACGACGGGCGCGGCGCTATGGGGACGGCCTTCCCCTGGGCACGGGTGGGCGCCCCGGCACTGGTGCGCCACGCGCGGGCGGCCGGCTGGGCCGCCGTCGAGCGCTGGACCGCGCTCGGCCGTGACTTCCTGGCCCTCCAGCGAAGCACGACGCCCGGGTCCCGGCCCGCCGTGGAGCGCTGAAACGGGCGCCCGGCTGTAGGGGTGCCCCCGATCATGCCGGGCCGCGGGGCCCGGCACGTTCCCCCAGCTACCGTTGGGAGGCGCCCCCTGACCCCGCTCCCTGATCCGGTTTGATCCGAAAACACCCCTCAGGGCGCGGGAGGCGCGGAAGGCGTCGGAGGGGTGGGCGCGGGAGGCACAGAAGGCGTCGGAGGGGTGGGCGCGGGAGGCGTCGGAGGGGCAGGAGACGCGGAGGGCGTGGGCGGCGCGGGAGGCCCGGATGGACGCTCCTTCGCCGGACGGCCGCCACGCCCCCGCCACAGCCGGATCGCCAGCCACAGCGCGGAGACCGCGAAGGCTCCGGCGGTGATCAGCAGCCAGCGTGGCCAGAAGACATCGGCGCTCAGCCCGGTGGACCGCTCATAGCGCCGCTCCTGCTGCCCCAGGATCAACGGAAACCACACCAGCATCAGCAGCCCCGAAACAAACGCGGGCACCCGCACATGGTTGATCCACAAGGCCGGTGCGGGAAGCGCCCGCTGGAGGGCCCGGTCGGCGAGCGTGTACAGCGGCACAAGCACCAGATCGTGGAGGACGGCCGCGCCGACGATCCAGATCAGGATCCCGAGCCAGTCGCCGCTGAGCAGTCTGATACCGGCGTAGGCAGTCAGCACGAAGGAGCACAGCAGCAACAGCAGCCTCAGCGGTGAGTCCCCGTCATGGCGTCGGAGCCCCTTCCCCCGGATACGCCTCACCCGGAGCCTCTTCCCCCGGATACGCCTCACCCGGGGCCTCTTCACACCGTCTCCCCGAAGCTCAGCCGCCCGACCCACTTGGTGTTGTGCACCCCCGGGGCGCCCGGCACGATGATCCGCGCCGGATAGCCGTGGTCCGGCGACAGATCCGCGCCGCCCACCTTGAGGGCGAGCAGGGAGCGCGGATCGCGGACCTGGGTGCCGCTCAGCACGACCGTCCGGAAGGACCCGTGCCGCTGGAGGGATTCCACGAACACCCCCGGCGGCCGGTCGGCGTATCCGACGAGCCGGGCGAGATCGGCCAGCCGCACCCCCTCCCACCACTGGTCGTTCGTGGACCACCCCTCCACGCAGGCGATCGGCAGCGCCGCGCCGTGCTGCGGCAGCCTCAGCACCCGTGCCCTCGTCAGGACGGCCTCGCGGCCCGCCGCGCCCTGTACCACCAGCCGCCAGCCGGGCCCGATGTCGCGGGCACGGATGCCGACGGCCGCCGCGGTCTTGTTGATCTGGAAGCCGTTCGGCCCGGGGCCCGGGTCGCGGCCGTGCGGGGCGAGCAGGGCGCTGCGCCGCAGCGGTCCGCCGATGCTCTGACCGGCCGTCACCACCAGCAGCGCCAAGGAGCCGAGACCGACCATCCCGAGCGCGCCCCGCCGCGACATGGTCGGCGCGGCCGGCCGAGGGCTGACGAGTCCCGTCTCGTCCGGTGGCTCCGGCCGGGTGCGGGACGCCGGGGTACGCAGCTCCGCCCGCAGATCGCGGCTGCGCAGCGCCCGCACCATACGGGGGAAGCGGAGCGCCGCATGGACGACGAAGGCGGCCATGAAGATCCATGCGCCGTAGAAGTGCAGCGGGTAGAAGGACCCGGGGAAGATGTAGTCCAGCTGGACGTTGAGCACTCCGGTGGCGAACTCGAACAGCCCGCCGCCCACCAGCGCCAGCAGCGAGAGCCGCTCCAGGCCGTGGGTCAGGGACCGCACCGGCGGCCGTTCGAAGAGCTTGGGGACGACGGACCACAGCTTCGCCAGGAGGACGGGGACGAGCACCACCCCGAGCGTGACGTGCACCCCTTGGGTGACGCGGTAGAGCCATGAGGGGCGGGTCGGCCAGGAGAAGAGGTAGAAGCCGAGCAGCCCTTTGCCCGGCGTCTCGTCGTTGACCGGGGACAGCTCGGGGTTGTAGGCGGCGTACGAGAGCAGTCCGGTCACGAACAGCACCGGGATGCCAAGGAGCAGGACCAGGCCGAAGACGGAGGTCAGCCAGGGGCCGCGCAGCGGGCTCCGCCAGCGGGTGCGGTACTCGCGGCCGTTGTCGTCACCGTCGTCACGGAGGGTGCGGGGGCTGTGGCTCATGACACGACGGTATGGCGGCCCCACCGGGATCCGGGGCCTTGGACCGATGACGAAACGCTGACGTCGGACGGCGATCGCCGCCGGGGAGGCGAGGATCTGACGGTTCGATGACAGGGCGCGGCGCGGCGGCCCGGCCGGCGAGTCCGCGACATAGCGTGACGCCGTGAAGCTCCCTCTGCGTATCGACAGCGACGACAGCGACATCCCCACCACCGAGGACGGCCGATGGACCGGCCGCCGCCGGGATGTGCTCGCCGCGGCCGCCGCCGCTCTGCTCTTCGCGGCCGCGGCCGTTGTCGGCACCCTGATCCAGCGGACCGATCACACGCTGTATGTCGACTGGGCACCGCTGCACGCTTCCTGGCGCCCCCATCTGGGCCCTGGTACGCCCGCCGCCCTGGTCCTCGCCTGGGCCGTCGCCGTCCACGGTCCGCGGCTCGCGTCGCGGCTGCCGTGGCGTGGGGTGCTGTGGGCGAGCTGGGCGGCGGCCCTGGTGTGGACATGGTCGCTGGCGCTGGTCGACGGCTGGCAGCGGGGCGTGGCGCAGCGGCTGACGGCCCGCCATGAGTATCTGCGCGGCGTCGACCGGTTCACGGACGTCGGCGCGGCACTGCGCGGCTTCACCGATCACATCCTGCTCACCCGGCCCGACCACTGGCCGGCGCATATCGCGGGCCATCCGCCAGGCGCGGTGCTCACCTTCGTGGGGCTGGACCGCCTGGGGCTCGGTGGCGGCGGATGGGCGGGGGCGTTCTGCATCACGGTCGGCAGTTCGGCGGCGGTCGCCGTCCTGGTCGCGCTGCGCGCGCTGGGCGAGGAGCGGGCCGCGCGCACCGCCGCCCCCTTCCTCGTCCTGGCGCCCGGCGCCGTATGGGTGGGGGCTTCGGCGGACGGCTTTTTCACGGCCGTCTCGGCCTGGGGGCTGGCGCTGCTCGCGCTGGCGGCGACGCGTACGGTCCGCGCGCCTGGCGCCGTCGCGCTCGCCTCCGGGCTGCTGCTGGGGTTGACCGCGTATCTGTCGTACGGGCTGACGCTGCTGGCGCTGCCCGCCGCGGCCCTGCTCCTGCTCGCCCGTACCGCGCGGCCGCTGCCCTTCGTGCTGGCCGGAGCGGCGGTGGTGGCGGGCGCGTTCACGCTGGCCGGCTTCCGCTGGTGGGAGGGGTACGGCCTGCTGGTGGAGCGGTACTACCAGGGCGTCGCCGCGGAGCGGCCGTACGGGTACTGGGTATGGGCCAATCTCGCCGTCATGGCGGTGACCGCCGGCCCGGCCGGTGTCGCGGGGGCGCGGCGCATGGTGTCGGCCGCCCCCGGGGCGCTCCGGCTGCTGCGCGGCGGGCGTACGGGCACTCCGAACGCGCTGGTGGTGATGGGCTTCGCCGCGCTGCTCGCCCTCGCCGTCGCCGATCTGTCCGGGATGAGCAAGGCCGAAACGGAGCGCATCTGGCTGCCCTTCGTGTTCTGGCTGCTGCCCGCCACGGCGCTGCTACCCCTTCCTGACCTGCGCCGCTGGCTGTTGGTCCAGGCCGCGGTGGCACTTTTGGTCAATCATGCGCTGTTGACCAGTTGGTGACGGGACCCATGTGAAGAGCACGTGATACTTCTGTGATACTGAGGGGGACGAACGTCAGCATTGTTGCCAGGGGGCGGGACCCGTTGAAGGCGCTCAAGATCATTCAGGCGTTGAAGGCTTTAAACGCACGCAACGCCTATGGCGTCGCTGCGCCCATAGGCGCGCTGACGGCCGTGGCGGTCGTCGTGGCATTGCTGATAGCCCTGACCTCCCGTGGGGACTCGGGCGGTTCCGCGGACGGGAAGTTCCCGGCCATGGCCGCCTCTCCCCGGTCGGACAGGGTGCCCAAGGATGCCAAGAAGAGGGACAAATACGCTGACTGGGACGGCAAGGTGAAGGTGCTCGGGGACGGCTCCACGTCCTACACCGGCCCGCAGCCGAAACAGCCCAGGGTCGAGAAGCTCAAGCCCGGCCAGAAGCCGCCGCAGTTCGTGGTCTTCTCCTGGGACGGCGCTCTGGAGAACGACGACCATCTCTTCTCGCGCTTCCGTCAGGCCGCCAAGGAGGCGAACGCCAAGATGACGTTCTTCCTGAGCGGCATGTATCTGCTGCCCAAGTCGAAGAGTGATCTCTACCAGCCGCCGCAGCACAAGCGGGGCTCCGCCGCCATCTCCTTCCCGACCGACGAACACATCAGGGAGACGCTGGAGCAGCTGCGCGGGGCATGGCTGGAGGGCAATGAGATCGGCTCCCACTTCAACGGCCATTTCTGCGGCGCCAAGGGCGGCCAGGACTGGTCCACCCAGGAGTGGAAGAGCGAGACCGAGCAGGCGTACGCGTTTGTGAAGCAGTGGAAGACCAACACCGGCTTCACCGACATCAAGCCGCTGCCCTTCGACTACGACGTGGAGCTGGTGGGCGGGCGCGCCCCCTGCCTGGAGGGGCAGAAGAACCTCATCCCGGCCATCAAGTCGCTCGGCTGGCGGTACGACGCCAGCTCGCCGGGCGACTTCCAGATCTGGCCGTCCAAGGTCAACGGAATCTGGAACTTCCCGCTGCAGCTGGTGCCGTACCCGGAGAGCGAGAAGCAAGTCCTGTCGATGGACTTCAACTTCCTCTACAACCAGTCCGGTGACAGCACCGAGGGCGATCCGGCGAAGTACGCCGAGTGGGAGCGGCTGACCCGCGAGGGCTATCTGAACGGCTTCGAGCGGGTCTACCACGGCAGCCGGGCGCCGCTGTTCATCGGCAATCACTTCGAGACCTGGAACGGCGGCATCTATATGCGAGCCATCGAAGATGTGATGAGGAGCGTCTGCCGCCGCGACGGTGTGCGGTGTGTGTCGTTCAAGCAGCTCGCCGACTGGCTGGACGCCCAGGACCCGAAGGTCCTGGCCAAGCTGCGGATGCTGGATCCCGCGGAATCGCCGGACTGGGCGACGTACACCAAGTAGTCACGTACACCGCGTGGTCCGGCGGCCTTCCGCCTCGCCTCCGCCGGCTCACCGCCCGGCGGAGGCCTTCATGTAGCGCGTCCAGATGTCCAGGGGGTAGTCGTCGCTCGCAGTGCCCGAGATGGCGGCGGCTGCCCCGCCCAGCCCCTTCAGCGGCAGCAGCTCCTGGGACTTGGGATCAACCCGCGACAGCGACACCGCCGTCGACAGCTCCTTGGTGTAGCCGACGAACCAGGCCGAGGTGCCGTCCTGCGCCGTGCCGGCCTTGCCGGCCACATCGGTGCCGACCACGGAGGCACCGCTCGCCGAGCCGCTCCGCACCGCGCCGTGCAGGGCGTCGTCCACGTCCGCCGCGACCTGGGCGCTGAACGCCCGCTTGGCCGGGTCCCTGCGCAGGTAGAGCTTCTCCCCGTTGCGGGTCAGCCCGCTCACCGAGTACGGCGGGGTATGCCGGCCGCCCGCGGCGAACGTGCCGTAGGCGCTGGCCATCCGGATGGAGCTGGGGGTGGCGGTGCCCAGCGAGAACGCGGGCACCCGCGCGCCGAAGCTGCTGGGCAGCAGCCCCGCGTCGATGGACGCCCGCCGGACCCGGTCGAGCCCGACGTCCATGCCCAGCTGCATGATCGGCGTGTTGATGGACTGCACGACCGCCTGGCGCAGACTGACCTGACCGTAGGACTTGTCGCCGTCGTTGCTCGCGCGCACGATCTGCCCGCCGCGGTCCCAGTACGGCCCCTCGGGCGTGCGCACGGCCACCTTGTTGTTGCCGTCGTAGAGGGTCGTGGGCGCTACGGGCGTACGCGCGCCGTTGCGCTCGCGCAGGACGCCGTCGCGCAGCCCCGCGGCGTAGACGAAGGGCGTGAAGGCGGTGCCGGCCGGCACATTGGAGGCGTTCGCGTCGTTGAAGCCCTGCTCCAGATAGCCCGGGCCACCGTAGAGCGCGGCGATTCCGCCCTTGTCGTCGACGGAGGCGGCGCCGATCCGCACATGGCGGTCGTCCGGGCGGTTCTTGGGATCGAACGAGTCCCGCGTCTTCTCCACCGCCTTGGCCAGCGCGTCCACCTTCGCCTTCTGGAAGGTGGTGTGGATCTGATATCCACCCAAGTCGAAATCGGCGTCGGAGATCCGGGTGTGGGAGCTCACGTACGCCTTGGCCGTCTCCACCAGATATCCGACCTGGCCGGTGAGCCCGGCCGGCCTGGGCGGCGCCTTGGGCTCGGGGAACTCCGTGTACTTCGCCCGCTCGGAGGCGGAGAGCTTTCCGATGTCGACCATCCGGTCCAGCACCCACTTCCAGCGCTCGACGGCCCGCTTGTGGTTCTTGGAGCCGAGCGTCGGGTCGAACGTCCCGGCGCCTTTGAGCAGCGACGCGAGCACCGCGCCCTCGCTGGGGTCGAGCTTCGAGACGTCCTTGCCGTAGTAGGCGTACGAGGCCCGCTGAATGCCGTAGGTGCCGCGCCCGAACCAGCTGGTGTTCAGATAGCGCTGGAGAATCTCCTCCTTGCTCATCCGGTCGTCCAGCTTGATGGCCATGAACATCTCGGTGAGCTTGCGGGAGAACGTCTGGCGCTGATTGAGATAGGCGTTCTTCACATACTGCTGGGTGATGGTCGAGCCGCCCTGGGTCTCACCGCCCGTCACCATCCTCGTCACGGCGCGCATCAGGCCGCTCGGGGAGACACCGCTGTCCGAGTAGAAACTGGAGTTCTCGGCGGCGAGCACCGCCCACTGGACCTTTTCCGGGACCTTGTCCAGCGGCACCTCCTGCCGGTTCACCGGACCAGTGCGGGCCATCTCGCTGCCGTCGGCCCAGTAGTAGACATTGTCCTGCTGGGTGGCGAAGTCGTTGAGGTTCTTGGGGATGTCGGTCTGGAGGTAGAGATAACTCAGCAGGCCGGTCAGGCTGCCCAGGCAGAACAGGAAGAACAGGGACACCTGACGCCATGACGGCAGCCAGCGCCATACGCCCCGCCGGCCCATACGGGGGTAGTCCAGGTGGATGTGACCGGCCGCCCACCGACGCAGCCGCATCCCCCGACCCCCCGACGGCGCCTGACGGCGGTGCTTGCGGTGCTTCCCCATGGCGTTGTCGCTGCTGCCCAGCACGTGTTTCCCCCACGCTCGCTCCGCGCGCGGGCGCGGCACAAAGGTGTGTGATCTTCCATCCCCCCAAGACCACACGATCCTATTTTCCCCTCCGAACATCTGTCGCCACAGGGCCCCAAAATTTTGTAACAGTGACGATATGCGGCGACTCCGCCCTGCCGGTGACCATTCGGGCCCGACGCCCGGCCGCCCCGTGCCCGCTGGCGGGCGGAAGCACGGCGGGCGTCCCGCAAGCTCAAATCAACCTCTGAACCGCGCGCCGGGGGGATTCGTCCTCTCCCCGTGGGGTCATTACCCCACGGGGAGAGGACACCGCACGGAACGCGGTACGGAACGAGGAGGGGGAGCCATGGTGCGCCTCGGTACCGGCATCGGCTGGCGACCGGAGATCGCCGATGACATCGCGCGGCTGCCCGGCATCGACTGGGTGGAAGTGGTGGCCGAGAACATCTGCCCCGGCCATGTGCCGGACGCGCTCCAGCGGCTGCGCGAGCGCGGGACCACCGTGGTCCCGCACGGGGTCTCGCTCGGCCTCGGCGGCGCCGAACGGCCGGACCCCGGCCGCCTCACGGCGCTCGCCGAGCGGGCGGAGGCGCTGGGCGCGCCGCTGGTCACCGAGCACATCGCCTTCGTACGGGCCGGGGGGCCGCTGACCGCGTCACCCACCCTCGAGGCGGGGCATCTGCTGCCGGTGCCGCGCACCCGCGACGCGCTCGACGTGTTGTGCGAGAACGTGCGCATCGCGCAGGAGGCGCTGCCGGTGCCGCTCGCGCTGGAGAACATCGCGGCGCTGATCTCCTGGCCCGGCGAGGAGATGACCGAGGGCCAATTCCTGGCCGAACTCGTGGAGCGCACCGGGGTCCGGCTGCTCCTCGACGTCGCCAATCTGCATACCAATCACGTCAACCGGGGCGAGGACCCGGCCAAGGCGCTGGACGAGCTGCCGACCTCGGCGATCGCGTACGTCCATGTGGCGGGCGGCGTCGAAAAGGACGGGGTGTGGCACGACAGTCACGCCCATCCGGTGACCCAGCCGGTCCTCGACGTCCTCGCCGAGCTGTGCGCCCGCACGACACCGCCCGGTGTGCTGCTGGAGCGTGACGAGGACTTCCCGGCGGCCGAGGAGCTCGCGGATGAGCTGGACGCGATCCGCGCGGTGACGGCTACCGGGGCTCGGGACCTGTCCGCAGCCCCGGACGTGTCCACCACGCCGGACGAGTCCACGGCCCCGGACGAGTCCACCACCCCGGACCAGTCCACCACCCCGGACCAGTCCACCACCCCGGACCAGTCCACCACCCCGGACGGGCCCGACGCGTCCGCCCTCGACGCCGCCCGCCGGCGACTCGCGCTCGCCCAGACCACGCTGCTGTCCGCGCTCGTCGCGGGCACCCCGGCGCCGGAGGGCTTCGACCGGCAGCGGCTGCGCGTGCAGAGCAGGGCGCTGACGGCCAAACGGGCCGGGGTGGTCGCGAAGGTGGCCCCCGAACTGCCGGAGATCCTGGGCGACGGCTACCGCCCGGCGTTCGTGCGGTACGCCGACAGCCGCCCGATGACCGGCGGTTACCGCCGCGACGCGCTGTCGTTCGCCGAGCATCTGCTGGCGGACGACGAGCCCGGCGACCCGGCGGCGCGGCGGCGGCTGGCGCTGTGGTGGCAGGAGCGGTCCGGGCCCGCCCCGCTGCCGGCGGGCCGGACGGCACGGCTCGCGCGCCGGGTCCGGCTCGCGCTGAGCGGGCGGTGAGGGGCCGCCGGCCGCCGTGGCAGTCGCCGTCGCGCTGAGCGGGGCGGCCGCGCCGGCCGACGATCCGCTGCTGCGGAACCACCTCCTGGAGGCGCGGAAGGTGCCGGGCTCGGCGGCCTCGTCCGGCGCGGGGTCCTCGGACTCCCCGGGCTCCTCGGACTCCCCGGACTTCTCCGGCGGCTCGTGGTGCGGCGGAGGCAGCTCCGGCTGCGGCGGCTCCTCGTGCGGGGACGGAGGCGGGGACGGCGGCGGCGGAGGCGGCTCGGGCCGTGGCGGGGACGAGGGCAACGGAGGCAGCTCCGGCCCCGGCAGGCACCAGGGCAACAGAGACAGCTCCGGCCCCGGCAGACACCAGGGCAACAGAGACAGCTCCGGCCCCGGCAGACACCACGGCAGCAGAGGCAGCTCCGGCCCCGGCAGACACCACGGCAGCAGAGGCAGCTCCGGCCCCGGCAGACACCACGGCAGCAGAGGCGGGGACGTGGGCAGCGGAGGCGGCTCCGGCTACGGCGGGGACAAGGGCAGCAGAGGCAGCTCCGGCCGCGGCAGGCACCAGGGCAACAGAGACAGCTCCGGCCCCGGCAGACACCAGGGCAACAGAGACAGCTCCGGCCCCGGCAGACACCACGGCAGCAGAGGCGGGGACGTGGGCAGCGGAGGCGGCTGCGGCGGGGACGGGGCGGCGGAGGCGACTCGGGCTGTGGCAGGGGCGGCTCCGGCGGCGGGGGGTGAGCCGCCGTCGTGCGGCCTCCGTACCACCGCCCATCCCACCCGAGGCGTCCGCAATGCGAAAACCCTGGCGCGTGGCCGTCCGGTCCAGTACAACTCGGCCATGTTGTGGCTCTTGTTCCTGTCCGTCGCGTGGGGCGCGGCGATCGTCAGCTGCGCGCGCCTGTGCCTGGCCGCGGTCGCCGCCGCCCAGCCGATGGAGCCCGATCCGGCGAGGACGCGGCAGGACCTGAGCCTGTACGAGGCGGCGTTCCTGGCCGGGGGTCCGGGCCGGGTCGGCGATCTGGCCCTGATCAGGATGTACCGCGAGCACCGGCTGCTGCTCGCGCACACCGGCTGGGTCACGGTCGTGGACCCGGAGGGCCGGGACGCGCTGGAGGGGTCCGTGATCACAGCGATAGGCCCGGAGGGCCAGTCCCCCCTTCCGCCGGTACGGGCCGCACTGGCCGCCGCCGACCCGGTACGGGCGCTGGCCGGCCGACTGGAGGCGGCGGGGCTCGCGGTGTCCGCGTCGGCTCGTACGAACGTGGCGGCCGCGGTGCGGCAGGTACGGGCCGCGTGTGCGCTGGTGCTGTTGACGGGGGTGGCGGCGCTGCTGCTGGTGCCGCCCGCGTCGGGCCTGGAGCCGGTCGCGGCGTGGTTCGCGCTGCCGCTGATCCTGACCGCGAGCTGTCTGGTGATCGCCCGGGTGGAGGCGCATCCGTACTCGCGCTGGGCGTCGCCCGCCGGGCAGCAGTTGCTGGGCCGGATCGATGTGCCACCCCGGCGGGCCGTCGTCCAGCGCGCGGGCGGCGGCGCCGACGACGGGCGCGAGGACGGCGAGCTGCTCACCGCGGTCGCGGTCCATGGCACCGCGGCCCTCCCCGACCCGGCGCTGCGCGCCGCGCTCAAGGCGCATTGGGGTCATTGACCCCGACACCGCCGTGCGGTGCTTTACATGGCCAACCCCCGCACCAACTATGCCTTTTATTGCGCAATGCACGAAGGGATGGCCAGTGAGAGCAGCAGTGCTGTACGGCGTCCTCGGACCGCTGGCCCTGTCCGTGGCCATGACCACGCTGCTCGCGACCCCGGCCACCGGCAGACCGCTCGGCGCACCCGCCCCGGGCCCCGTCGCGGCCACGGCAGGCGCCGCCCACGCCCCGGGAAACACGCCCACGGCCACCACCGCCTGGTCCGGCTCACCCGCGTCCACCGCGCTGGCCGCCACGCCCCCCGGCGGCGGGGTCGCCGAGGCCCGCGGGGTGACGCTCGCCGCCCGGCGCGCGGCCGCGCGCGGCATCGCCTTCGGCCGCTGCCCCCACTCCGAGCACCTGTCCGCCCCCATCACCTGCGGGAAGGTCTCCCTACCGCTCGACTACGCCCACCCCGACGGCAAGCGTATCTCCCTCACCGTCAGCCGGATCCGGGCGAGCGGCCCCAAGGCCCGGCGCCAGGGCGCGCTGGTCTACAACCCCGGCGGACCGGGCGCCTCCGGTATGGCGTTCCCGGAGTACGCGGCGGAGACCGCCTTCCACCGCTCGGCCGCGGTGTACGACTTCGTGGGCTACGCGCCCCGCGGAGTGGGCCGCTCCGCACCGCTGTCCTGTCAGAAGCCGACGGCCTTCGCCAAGGCACCGACCAATTTCCCGGCCTCCCCCACCGCCGTCTTCAAGCGGAAGCTGGTCGAGCGGGCACGCGCCTACGTACGGGGCTGCGTACGCCGCGCGGGGGCGCGCCTCGCGCACTTCACCACCCTCAACAACGCCCGCGACCTGGAGGTGCTGCGCGCCGCGCTCGGCGAGAAGCGGCTCACCTTCGTGGGCGCCTCGTACGGCACGTACTACGGTGCCGTCTACGCCACGCTCTTCCCCCGGCATGTGCGCCGGATGGTCTTCGACAGCGTGGTCAACCCCGACCCCTGGCAGATCTGGTACCGCGACAACCTCGACCAGTCGGTCGCCTTCGAGCTGCGCTGGCGGGACTGGCGCGCCTGGGTGGCCCGGCAGGACGCCGTCTACCACCTCGGCGACACCGCCGACCGGGTGCTCGCCTCGTACGAGAAGGCCCGGCTGCGGCTGGAGCGCACCCCCGCGGGCGGTGTCGTCGGCACCGCCCAGTTCCAGAACGCGTTCCTGAGGACCGGCTACAACGACGCCTACTGGGACCCGAGCGCCCGCGCCCTCGCCGCCTATCTGCGCGGCGACCCCGACCGCCTGATCGAGCTGGCCGCGCCCGACCCGGCGGACGCCAAGTCCGACGAGAACGGGAACGCCGTCTACACCGCCGTGGAGTGCAATGACGCGCCCTGGCCGCGCACCTGGGCCACCTGGGACCGCGACAACACCGCCCTCGCCCGCCGCGCCCCGTTCGAGACCTGGGACAACGTGGCGATGAATCTGCCGTGCGCCTTCTGGCCGCTGCGCCACGACTACCCGGTGGAGGTCGGCATCGGCCCCGGGCCGCGGCGCGGAACGCTGCCGCCCGTCCTCCTGCTGGCGGCCGAACGGGACGCGGCCACGCCGTACGCGGGGGCCAAGGAGCTGTGGCGCAGACTCCCCGGCTCCTCGCTGGTGACCGAACGGAAGGCGGGCACACACGGGCTGTGGGGCGGCTCAAACGCCTGCGTGAACCGCTATGTCGACACCTATCTGCTGACCGGGAAGACCCCCGGCCGGGCCGCGTACTGCGCCCCGCGCGCGGAGCCGGAACCGCTACCGGAACCGGCACCGCTGCCCGAGTCCGGCAAGCAGCCGGCCTCGGTCCCCGGGACGCCGTAGGGCCCTGTCAGGCCGTGAGGCCGTGAGGCGTCAGGCCGTGAGGCGTCAGGCCGCAGCCCGTCAGGCCGCAGCCCGTCAGGCCCTCAGGCGTCAGGCCGCAGCCCGTCAGGCCCTCAGGCGTCAGGCCGTGAGGCGTCAGGCCCTCAGGCGTCAGGCCGTGAGGCGTCAGGCCGTGAGGCGTCAGGCCGTGAGGCGTCAGGCCCTCAGGCGTCAGGCCGTGAGGCGTCAGGCCGTGAGGCGTCAGGCCGTGAGGCGTCAGGCCCTCAGGCGAC
>NZ_JBEXHC010000008.1:0-69277 GCF_040607655.1 Streptomyces sp. NPDC005266 | reverse complement strand
GTCAGGCCAGACCGGCGACCAGCTCGGAGACCGCCTTGCGCCGCCCGGTGAAGAACGGCACCTCCTCACGCACATGCCGGCGCGCCTCGGAGCCGCGCAGATGGCGCATGAGGTCGACGATCCGGTACAGCTCGTCCGCCTCGAAGGCGAGGATCCACTCGTAGTCGCCGAGCGAGAAGGACGCGACCGTATTGGCGCGCACATCCGGGAAGCCGCGCGCCATCTTGCCGTGGTCCGCCAGCATCCGGCGGCGGTCCTCGTCGGGCAGCAGATACCAGTCGTAGGAGCGCACGAAGGGGTACACGCTGACGTAGTCGCGCGCGTGCTCGTCCGCGAGGAACGCCGGGATGTGCGACTTGTTGAACTCGGCCGGGCGGTGCAGCGCCATGTTCGACCACACCGGCTCAAGTGCCCGCCCCAGCCGGGTGCGGCGGAAGAGGTTGTACGCCTCCTGCAGGGCGTCGGAGGTCTCCGAGTGCCACCAGATCATGACGTCCGCGTCGGCGCGCAGCCCGGACAGGTCATACGTGCCGCGCACGGTGACGTCCTTGGCGGCGAGCTGGGCGAAGAGCTCCTCGACCTCGTCGGCGTAGCCGGTGCGGTCCTCCGGCAGGACGTCGCGCAGCCGGAACACCGACCACAGGGTGTAGCGGATGACCTCGTTGAGGTCCTTGGCCTTCTTGCCGGCGTTGGGGGTCTTCTCGGGAGCATCAGTCATGCTCCCTATTCTCGCTCTCCGTCTCCGGCGCCCCGCCCCAGGGTGGCGGTGAGGGATTCCAGCAGCTCGCCGGCCGCCTTGTGGGCGCTCGCCACGCAGGCGGGGATGCCCACACCCTCGTACACCGCGCCGCACACCCGCAGCCCCGGCACCTTCGCGACCTCCGCGCGGATGCGGGCGACCCGGTCGAGATGGCCGACGGGGTACTGCGGCAGCCCGCCGTCCCAGCGGTTCACCCGGGTCGCGACGGGCGTGGCAGTAAGACCGACGGCCTCGCCGAGATCGGCGAGCGACATCCTTACCAGATCGGCGTCGTCGCGCCTCAGGTCGTCATCGTCCTCAAACCGCCCGATCGAGGTACGCAGCACAAAGAGATCGGGGTCGGCGTCCCGGAGCCAGCCCCATTTACGGCTGGAGAAGGTCGCCGCCTTGATCTTGTGGCCGTCGACGGGCGGGACCAGGAAGCCGCTGCCCTGGGTGAGCGCGTCCACGTCGGCGCGGTGGAAGGCCATGGTGACCAGCGCCATCGAGGCGTAGTCCACGGTGGCCAGCTCGGCGGACGCGGCCGGGGAGTCGGCGGCCAGCAGACGCGCGGCGGCGGGCGCCGGGGCCGCCAGCACCACCGCGTCGGCCTCGATCACCGGGGGGCCGTCCGGGCCGTCCACGGCGACGACCCAGCCGTCGGTGGTCCGGCGCAGCTCCCGTACGGGCGCCTCGGTGCGGATCTCGCCGCCCGCGGCCCGTACGGCGTCGGCGACGGCGAGCGGCAGCCGGCCGATCCCCCCGTCGATGCCCATGAACACCGGGCCGTCCTGCCGCTGAGCCGCCCGCCCGGCCAGCTCCCGTACGCCCTCGGTCAGCGGACGGTTCGAGCGGGCCAGCTCGAAGAGGGTGGGGACCGACGCCCGCATGGAGGTCCGGTACACATCCCCCGCGTACACCCCGCCCAGCAGCGGTTCCACCAGCCGGTCCACCACCTCGCGGCCGAGCCGCGCCGCGATGTACTCGCCGAGCGCCACATCCTCGCCGACCTCCGTGGGCGGCAACTCCTGGTCGCGGGCGATGCGCGCGAGACCGTCGTCCGAGATCACCCCGGACGCGGCGAGCGGTGCCAGATCGCCCGGCACGCCCATCACATGGCCCTTGGGCATCGGGCGCAGACCGCCGCGCGTCCACAGCGAGGCGGTCGCGGTCGCGGGCGGCTGCAGCCGCTCACCGAGGCCGACGGCGCGCGCCAGCTCCACCGCCTCGGGGCGGCGGGCGAGCATCGACTCGGCCCCCAGATCCACCGGTACGCCCTCGATCTCGCCCGCGTACAGCTTGCCGCCCAGCCGTCCCGAGGCCTCCAGCACCGTCACCCGCGCCCCGCCCGCCAGCAGCCGGTGCGCGGCCGTGAGCCCGGAGATCCCGCCGCCGATGACCACGACATGGCCGGTGCGCCCCGTCCGCGGGCTGGTCGCTGCGCTCATGCCCCCACTCTCTCACCCGCCCCGAGAGGGCGGTGCGCCCAGGCCGTGGCAAGGTCCGCCTCGATCCGGACGGCGGCCCCGCGCAGCGCCGGAAGGAGGTCGTGGCGGGCGCTCTCGGCGGTGCCCCGGTCCGCGTGGGTGGCGAGGTTGAGCGCGGCGACCACCCTCCCGTCCGCGTCCCGTACGGGCACGGCGAGCGACCGCAGCCCCTCCTCCAACTCCTCGTCGACCAGCGCGTACCCGGCGTCCGCCGCCTGCTCCACCACGCGGCTGAGCTCGGGCAGCGGCACACCCTTCGACCACTACGGCAGCTGGACGCAGGCCGTCCACATCGACGGCGGGCCGATGCTCGTCAGCGCGCTGCTGTACGTGATGATCCGCGAACAGGCGCCGCGCACGTAGCGTTGTCCCCATACAGCGGGAGACACGGCGGCGGAGGGGCTACGCGATGGCGGCGGCGCGGCGGATGGTGGTCATCGGAGGCGACGCGGCGGGCATGTCCGCCGCGTCACAGGCGCGCAGGCTGAGCAGCCGGAGCGAGCTGGAGATCCTCGTCTTCGAACGCGGCCACTTCACCTCCTACTCGGCCTGCGGCATCCCGTACTGGGTCGGCGGCGACCTGGACGGCCCCGATGCCCTGGTCGCGCGTACGCCGGAGGCACACCGCGGGCGAGGGATCGACGTGCGGACGCGCACCGAGGTCAGCGCCATCGACCTCGCCGGGCAGCGGGTCCGGGCCCGGGATCTCGACCCGCGCGGCGAGGGCGAGAGCTGGCACCGCTTCGACGACCTCGTCATCGCCACCGGCGCCCGGCCGCGCCGCCCCGACATGCCGGGGGTCGACGCGCCGGGCGTGCACGGGGTGCAGACCCTGGACGACGGGCGGGCGCTGCTGGACATGCTGGAGTCCACCCGGGTGGAGCGGGCGGTCGTGGTCGGGGCCGGCTACATCGGCGTGGAGATGGCGGAGGCGCTGATCCGCCGAGGCTGCCAGGTCACCGTGCTGGAGCGCGGCGAGCAGCCGATGGCCACGCTCGACCCCGACATGGGGCGGCTGGTGCGCGAGGCGATGACCGGGCTCGGCATCGACACCGTGACGGGCGCCGAGGTCACCGAGGTGCTGACCGGTGAGGACGGCCGGGTGCGGGCCGTGGCCACCAAGGTCAGCGAATACCCCGCCGACCTCGTCGTGCTGGGCCTCGGGGTGGTCCCCGAGACCGGTCTGGCGCGGGATGCGGGGCTGCCGCTGGGCGAGTCGGGCGGGCTGCTGACCGATATGGCGATGCGGGTGCGCGGCTTTGACAACATCTGGGCGGGCGGCGACTGCGTGGAGGTCCTCGATCTGATGTCCGGCCTCACCCGGCACATCCCGCTGGGTACGCACGCCAATAAGCAGGGCCAGGTCATCGGCGCGAACATCGGCGGCGGCTATGCGACCTTCCCGGGCGTGGTGGGCACGGCGGTCAGCAAGGTCTGCGATCTGGAGATCGCCCGTACCGGGCTGCTGGAGGCCCAGGCGGCGGAGCTGGGGCTGCGGTTCCACACCGTCACGGTCGAGTCGACGAGCCGGGCCGCGTACTACCCGGGCACCCGCCCGATGACGGTGAAGATGCTCGCCGAGCGCCGTACCGGGCGGCTGCTCGGCACCCAGATCGTCGGCCGGGAGGGCGCGGGCAAGCGCGTGGACATCGCGGCGGTCGCGCTGACCGCCGGGATGACGGTGGAGCAGGTGGCGGCGCTGGACCTCGGCTACGCCCCGCCGTTCTCCCCGGTGTGGGACCCGGTACTGGTGGCGGCGCGAAAGGCGGCGGGAGTCGTACGGACAGCCGAGGACCGCTGACCGCCCACGGGGCGCTCAGCCGTCGATGCCCCGCAGGGCGAGCCGGACACGCTGGGCCAGGTGCCCGGGGCAGCTCCACTCCCCGGGGGCGAAGGGCCGCTCGGGCGTGCCGTACTCCTGCGGCGCGTACAGATGGTTGAGGTGGTCGCCGTACGGATCCTCGTGGAACCCGAAATGGCGGCCCCTGACCAGCTCGGCCAGCCGCTCCCAGGGGTGCGCGTCCCCGTGCGGGCAGGGCTCCCCCAGCGGTGCGGTGTCCACCGTGGCCAGGATCGCCCGCAGGTCCCGGTGCACGGCCTCGGGCGGCGGTTCCTCGCCCGAGGTCACCGACCAGCAGGCGACCAGCAGCAGGACGAGCCGCTCGCGCGGATCGGCCGGACCCGCCGCGTACCGCCGCGCGGCCCACAGCCCGGCGTCCTCCGCGGCCTGGCCGTCCCGGCAGCGCCGGCGCACGGCGGAGGTGAGCCGATCGATGTCGAGCCGCCCGCCGGGGCATACGAACACCTCGTCCAGATGCGCGGTGTGCCGGATGCCGAAGAGCCGCTCGCGCCCGGTCCGCAGATGGCCGAGCGCCTCGCAAGCGATCTCGGCGAGGAAGGCCGGGCACAGCCACGCCTCCAGGGGCGCCGTCTCCAACCCCTCGCGCTGCCAGTGCCGGTAGACACCCCGGCCGCCGGGGCTGAGCAGATGGATGCCCACGGTCGCCTGCTCCGCCGTGTCCTTGCGGACCTCGGGATGCTCACCCTCGCCGTGTACGCAGGACGCGTCGGCGAGGCCGCGCGGCACGGCCTCCAGGGCATCGATCATGGTGTCGAGGACCCGCCTGTCGCGGATCCGGCCGCTGGCCGCGTACCAGCAGGCGGCGTGCAGGATCACCACGAGCCCGGCGCGGTGCTCGCCCGTGGGGTCCGCGCTCAGGCTCAGGGCATAGGCGGACAGCTCCCGGCCGGGGTCGAGGCCCGGGGTCGGGTAGTCCCACACGATGGAGCGCAGATCCTCGGCGCGGCGCGCGTCCCGGGCCGGGAGCCGGGGCGGGATGTCCCCGACGGTGCCGGGGACGATGATGTCCACAGCGACCCGGGCGTACCCGGCGATGTCCCGCGGGCACAGCCACTGCTCCTTGGTGGCGTCGTCCTCCCAGTCGGGATCCTCGTCCTCGGTCAGCCCGTTGGTGAGCAGCGGCAGATCGTCCACGAAGTGGTCGAGCCGGTCGTCGAGATCGCCCTCGTACGGATGCGTCCGGTGGGCGCAGGGGAGATTCCGCAGCCGCCGGTCGGTGGCGTGCAGCACCTCCAGGACGGCCTCCACGACGCCCGGCCCGGAGAACCGGCCGACGTACGCGGCCATCATGACCAGGCCCAGCGTCCAGGCGTATGCCTCCTCGCCCGCGGGATCGGCGGCCAGCCGCCGGGCGCAGTCGAGGACGACACCGTCCGAATCGCCGCCGTAGCTCTCGTTGAGGATGCCGTCCCAGTCGTCGACGAAATGCACACACTCTGAAGGCGCTGACAGCGCGGAGACGGGCGTGTCGGTCATGCCCCACACGACGCCGTGGGGCCCGCCCGGGTTCCCCCCAGGCTCAGACCTTCACAGAAGGTGCGCGTTATGCGCTCCGCGTGTGCACGAACTCCACGAGACGGGTCAGCGCGTCCGGGTCGGTGCTGGGCAGCACGCCATGGCCGAGATTGAAGATATGGCCCTCGAGACCCTGCGCCGCGTCCAGCACCTCGGCCGCCTTGGCCTCCACGGCCGAGCGCGGCGCGAAGAGCACGGCGGGGTCGAGGTTGCCCTGCAGCGCCTTGCCGGGGCCCACCCGCCGGGCCGCCTCGTCCAGCGGCACCCGCCAGTCGACGCCGACGACATCCGCCCCCGCCTCGCCGAGCAGCCGGAGAAGCTCGCCGGTGCCGACGCCGAAGTGGATGCGCGGCACGCCGTATCCGGCGACGGCGTTGAAGACCTTCGCGGAGGCGGGCAGCACGCTGCGGCGGTAGTCGGCGGGGGCCAGGGCGCCGACCCAGGAGTCGAAGAGCTGGACCGCCGAGGCGCCCGCCTCGATCTGCACCTTGAGGAAGGCGGCGGTGATGTCCGCGAGCCGGTCGAGCAGATCCGCCCACAGCGCGGGGTCGCCGTACATGAGCGCCTTGGTGTGCTCATGGTTGCGCGAGGGGCCGCCCTCGACGAGATAGCTGGCGAGCGTGAAGGGGGCGCCCGCGAAGCCGATGAGCGGGGTGGCGCCGAGCTCGCCAACGAGCGCGCCGACCGCCTCGGTGACGTACTTCACATCGTCCGGGTCGAGCGGACGCAACCGCGCCAGGTCGGCGCGGGTGCGGATCGGCCGCTCGACGACGGGGCCGACGCCCGGCTTGATGTCCAGATCGAGGCCGATCGCCTTGAGCGGCACGACGATGTCGCTGAAGTAGATGGCCGCGTCCACGTGGTGCCGGCGCACCGGCTGCAGCGTGATCTCGGTGACCAGATCGGGCCGCATACAGGATTCGAGCATCGCGGTGCCCTCGCGGACCTTGCGATATTCCGGAAGCGAGCGCCCCGCCTGCCGCATGAACCACACCGGCGTGTGGGGCACCGGCTCCCGTCGACACGCCCGGATGAAGGCCGAGTCGGCGGTGGCACGGGCCGCCGCGCGACCGGTCTGCTGCTGGCCCGAGGGCCGCTCTGTGGCGCTCATGCCCCAAATCTTCGCACGGGCCGAACGAGTGACCCGCCAACCCGGGTGTTCCTCCCCGGTTGGGGCCCTCACTGCGCCTAGTCTTCCGCGCATGGCAGCGGTTCAAGGACACCTCCCGGACGGTGCTGACGGCGCTGACGGCACCGACGCGGGTGAGGAAGGCGCCCCACCCGTCTTCCAGCGTGCGGTGGCCGCGCTGCGCGGTGTGCGGGTGCGGCCCGAGGTGGAGCTCGATCCGACCCCGCCGCCGCGGCGGCTCGCGCCCTTCTCGTACGCGCTGGAGGCGGTGGTCACCGCGGACGGCGCCGACGACGACGCCGAGCTGGCCGAGGGGCGGCTGATCCTGCTGCACGACCCGGCCGGGCACGACGCATGGCGCGGCACCTTCCGCCTGGTCACCCTGGTCCACGCCGATCTGGAGCCGGAGATCGCGGCGGATCCGCTGCTGCCCGAAGTGTGCTGGTCATGGCTGACCGGCGCGCTGGAGGCGCGCGGCCTCGCGTACGGCGAGCCCAGTGGCACGGTGACCCGGGCCAGCTCGCACTACTTCGGCGCGATGGGCGAGCGGGAGCCGTCGACCCGGCTCGAGATCCGCGCCTCCTGGACGCCGTCCGACCACCCGGCCCCCGAGCCGGCCCCTGCGCAGGGGGCGGGAGAGGGCGGCGCGGAGCCGCTGGGCGTGCCGGACACCGCTGCGCACCTGGCCGCCTGGTGCGATCTGCTGTGCCAGATCGCCGGCCTGCCCCCGTCCGGCGCGGCCGAGGCGGGGATCGTGTCCTTGCCCCAGCGCCGCGGTCCGCAGCCGCGCTGAGTGCGCCCGTGACCATCCTTGATCGATCAGCCGTCCTAATTGCCCGAATTGTTACTCACCAAATCGTGATCATTCCCTAAAGCCGGGCCGTATCGGTGCCGAAGGACGTGGTGACCCGTCCCACCACTTCCCAGGAGGCCTGGTGTCTGTTCTCCTCGAGCAACCGTCCAGCCTGGTCGCCTATCGCCCGAACAAGCCGACGGCCATGGTCGTCGTCGCCGACCCCCGCGTTCGTTCCACCGTCACCCGTCATCTGTGGGCCCTTGGGGTGCGCGACGTCATCGAGGCGTCGTCCATCGCGGAGGCCCGTCCCCGTATCGGCAACCCGCGCGACATCTGCGTCGCCGACGTCCACCTCCCCGACGGCTCCGGCCTCACGCTGCTGTCCGAGACCCGCGCCGCGGGCTGGCCGAACGGCCTCGCCCTCTCCGCCGCCGACGACATCGGCGCCGTACGCAACGCGCTGGCCGGCGGCGTCAAGGGCTATGTCGTCACCGGCACCCGCACCAACCTGGGCATCCCGGGCCGTCCGGGTGCCGCCCCCATCGGCGCCGCGGCCGCCCGGATGCACCGGCGCCCGCCGGGCGCCCCCGGTCACCCCGGCGGCTACCGCGAGCTGTCGGGCCGCGAGGTCGAGGTACTGAGGCTGGTTGCGGAGGGCCAGTCCAACAAGGCCATCGGCGTCTCGATGGGCCTGTCCGCACTCACCGTCAAGAGCCACCTCGCCCGGATCGCCCGCAAGCTCGGCACCGGCGACCGCGCCGGAATGGTCGCGGTCGCACTGCGTACCGGGATCATCCACTGAGCCGTACCACCCGCCCTGTCACCCCGCCACCAGGCCTCCCCCGCGCCCGCCGACGGAACGTTCCGTCGGCGGGCGCCCTGCGTACCCGGCACGCACAGCTACCCTTGACAGGTGACCGACGCCCAAGAGACCGCAGCAGAGACGACACTGCGAACCACCGGGGGCGCTCCTCCGGACGACCTCCCCCCGGCGCCGGTCCCCTTGCTGGAGCCGCGCGAGGGCATCCCGCCCGTCACTGCCGACGCGGACGCGCTGGCCGAGGTCGTGGCGGCCTTCGCCGCCGGCCACGGGCCGGTGGCCGTCGACGCGGAGCGCGCCTCCGGCTACCGCTATGGACAGCGGGCCTATCTGGTCCAGCTGCGCCGGGCCGGATCGGGGACCGCACTGATCGATCCCGTCGGCTGCCCCGACCTCTCGGACCTGGGCGCCGCGATCGAGGACGCCGAGTGGGTGCTGCACGCCGCGACCCAGGATCTGCCCTGTCTACGGGACATAGGCATGATCCCGGCCCGGCTCTTCGACACCGAACTCGCGGGCCGGCTGGCCGGGTTCGCCCGGGTGGGGCTCGGCGCCATGGTCGAGAACATCCTCGGATACGCCCTGGAGAAGGGCCACTCAGCCGTCGACTGGTCCACCCGCCCGCTGCCCGAGCCCTGGCTGCACTACGCCGCGCTGGACGTGGAGCTGCTGGTGGATCTGCGCGACGCGCTGGAGGAGGAGCTGACCCGGCAGGGCAAGCTCGACTGGGCGCATGAGGAGTTCGCGGCCATCGCCGCCGCCCCGCCCGCCCCGCCGCGCAAGGACCCCTGGCGGCGTACGTCGGGCATGCACAAGGTCCGGCGGCGTCGGCAGATGGCCGTGGTGCGCGAGCTGTGGACGGCCCGGGACCGGATCGCCCAGCGCCGCGATGTCTCCCCGGGCAAGGTCCTGGGCGACGCGGCCATCGTCGAGGCCGCCCTGGCCCTGCCCGCGAACGCACGCGCACTTGCCGCGCTGAACGGCTTCGGCCACCGGATGAGCCGGCGCCAGCTGGAGCAGTGGCAGGCCGCGGTGGACCGGGCGCGGGAGCTGCCCGAGGCCGAACTGCCCCAGCCGGGGCAGCCGGTGGCCGGACCGCCCCCGCCCCGTGCGTGGGCCGACAAGGACCCGGCCGCGGCGGCGCGGCTGTCGGCCGCCCGCGCGGCGGTGACGCAACTCGCCGAACGGCTGAATCTGCCGCAGGAGAACCTAATCGCCCCGGACACCGTCCGGCGGCTGTGCTGGGAGCCCCCGGCGGAGCCGACGGTGGCCGCCGTATCGGCCGTTCTGGCTGGTCACGGGGCCCGGCCCTGGCAGATCGACCAGGTGGCCGAGGCCCTGACGGGGGCCCTGTCGGCGGCCCCGGCGTGACGTGACGCGCGTGGACCGGCGGCGCTCGCCGCCGGTCGCGGCTGTGACCTTCAACGCTCCGGGGGCGGGGACTGGGCAGCTTGGTTACTCATAAGTAGCATGAGGGTGTGGAGGCGCGCCCAGCCGCGTGCCCGCAGCAGTGCCATCCCGCACCTGGAGGAGAGCCAACGTGCCTCGTACCGCTAGGGACGTCGTCTTCGTCGACGGCGTCCGCACCCCATTCGGCAAGGCGGGCCCGAAGGGCATCTACCACGAGACCCGCGCGGACGACCTGGTCGTCAAGTGCATCCGGGAGCTGCTGCGCCGCAACCCGGATCTGCCGCCGGAGCGCATCGACGAGGTAGCCGTCGCCGCGACGACGCAGATCGGTGACCAGGGCCTGACCCTCGGCCGCACCGCCGGCATTCTGGCCGGGCTGCCCCAGTCGGTCCCCGGCTACTCGATCGACCGCATGTGCGCCGGCGCGCTGACGGCCGTCACGTCGACCGCGGGCTCCATCGCGTTCGGCGCGTACGACCTCGTGGTCGCGGGCGGGGTCGAGCACATGGGCCGCCACCCCATGGGCGAGGCCGTCGACCCGAACCCGCGGTTCGTCTCGGAGAAGCTGGTCGACGAGTCCGCCCTGTTCATGGGCATGACCGCGGAGAACCTGCACGACCGGCTGCCGCACATCACCAAGCAGCGCGCCGACGAGTACGCGGTGCGCAGCCAGGAGAAGGCCGCCAAGGCGTACGCCAACGGCAAGATCCAGCAGGACCTGGTGCCGATCTCGGTGCGCCGCACCAGCCCGGACGGCGGCGAGACCGGCTGGGGCCTGGCGACGGCCGACGAGCCGATGCGCCCGGGTACCACGCTGGAGAACCTGGCCACGCTGAAGACCCCGTTCCGCCCGCACGGCCGGGTCACGGCCGGCAACTCCGCGGGGCTGAACGACGGCGCCACCGCCTCGCTCCTCGCCGCCGAGGACATCGCCGAGGAACTGGGCCTGCCGGTGAGGATGCGCCTGGTCTCCTACGCCTTCGCGGGCGTCGAGCCCGAGGTGATGGGCTACGGCCCCGTCCCGGCCACCAAGAAGGCCCTCGCCAAGGCGGGGCTGACCATCGACGACATCGGCCTCTTCGAGATCAACGAGGCCTTCGCCGTTCAGGTCCTGTCCTTCCTGGACCACTACGGCATCGCGGACGACGACCCGCGCGTCAACCAGTACGGCGGCGCGATCGCCTACGGTCACCCGCTGGCCTCCTCCGGTGTGCGCCTGATGACGCAGCTCGCGCGGCAGTTCGAGGAGCAGCCGGAGGTCCGCTACGGCATCACCACCATGTGCGTCGGCTTCGGCATGGGTGCCACCGTGATCTGGGAGAACCCACACTTCGAGGGGAACAAGTGAGCAACACCGCAGAGCTTCTCAAGGGAGCCGCCGAGCTGTTCCCGGACGAGGTCGTGACGCAGGCGCACGTCCGCCACCTCGATCTCCCCCAGAACGCCGGCCGCTTCGCGCTCATCACGCTCGACAACGGCCTGGACCACACCAAGCCCACCACCTTCGGCCCGGCCTCGCTCGCCAACCTCAACACGGCGATCGACCAGGTCGAGAAGGAGGCGGCGGACGGCGAGATCGTCGGCGTCGGCATCACCGGCAAGCCGTTCATCTTCGCCGTCGGAGCCGACCTCAAGGGCGTGGAGCTGCTGAAGCGCCACGAGGACGCCCTGGCCATCGGCAAGGGCGGCCACGACGTCTTCAAGCGCCTGGCCACGCTCGCCGTGCCGACCTTCGCTTACTACAACGGCGCGGCGATGGGCGGCGGCGTCGAGGTCGGGCTGCACTGCTCGTACCGCACCGTCTCGGCCGCGCTGCCCGCGTTCTCGCTGCCCGAGGTGTTCCTGGGCCTGGTCCCCGGCTGGGGCGGCTGCACCCTGCTGCCCAACCTGATCGGCGCGGACCGCGCGGTCTCGGTCATCATCGAGAACTCGCTCAACCAGAACAAGCAGCTCAAGGGCAAGCAGGTCTACGAGCTCGGGATCGCGGACGCGCTCTTCGAGGGCGCGGACTTCCTGGAGCAGTCGCTGATCTGGACCGCTTCCGTCCTCAAGGGCGAGATCGAGATCGCCCGGCCCGACGTGGACCGCGGCGACGCCTGGCACCAGGCCGTCGAGCGCGGCCGCGCCATCGCCGACAGCAAGGTGCACGGGGCGGCCCCGGCCGCGTACCGCGCGCTGGAGATCATCGACGCCTCCCGCAACGGTGACCTCGCCCGTGGCTTCGACGCCGAGGACAAAGCGCTGGCCGACCTGATCATGGGCGACGAGCTGCGCAGCGGCATCTACGCCTTCAACCTGGTGCAGAAGCGCGCCAAGCGCCCGGCCGGCGCGCCGGACAAGTCGCTGGCCCGCCCGGTCACCAAGGTCGGTGTCGTGGGCGCGGGGCTGATGGCCTCGCAGCTCGCGCTGCTGTTCGCGCGGCGTCTGGAGGTGCCGGTCGTGCTGACCGACATCGACCAGGAGCGCGTCGACAAGGGCGTCGGCTACGTCCACGACGAGATCGACAAGCTGCTGCTCAAGGGCCGCATCAACCAGGACAAGGCCAACCGCCTCAAGGCCCTGGTCTCCGGCTCCCTGGACAAGGCCGCCGCCTTCTCGGACGCCGACTTCGTCATCGAGGCCGTCTTCGAGGAGATGGGCGTCAAGCAGAAGGTGTTCGCCGAGGTCGAGGCGGTCGTGCCGGAGCACGCCATCCTCGCCACCAACACCTCCTCGCTGTCGGTGTCCGAGATGGCGTCCAAGCTCAAGCACCCCGAGCGGGTCGTGGGCTTCCACTTCTTCAACCCGGTCGCGATCCTCCCGCTGCTGGAGATCGTCCGCGGTGAGCAGACCGATGACGCGTCGCTGGCCACGGCCTTCGGTGTGGCCAAGAAGCTGAAGAAGACCGCCGTCCTGGTCAAGGACGCCCCGGCGTTCGTCGTCAACCGGATCCTGACCCGCTTCATGGGCGAGATCCAGAACGTCATCGACGAGGGCACCCCGGTCGACGTCGCGGAGCGCGCGATCGAGCCGCTCGGCCTGCCGATGTCCCCGCTGGTGCTGCTGGAGCTGGTCGGCCCGGCCATCGGTCTGCATGTCTCGGAGACGCTGCACGGGGCGTTCCCGGACCGCTTCACGGTCTCGGAGAACCTCAAGCGCGTGGTCGAGGCCGGCAAGCGCGGCTTCTACGTGCACGACTCCGGGAAGCCGGAGCTGGACCCGGAGGTCGCCGCGCTGCTGCAGCAGGGCGAGACGGTCCTGACGGAGGAGCAGACCCGCGAGCGGGTGCTGGACGCCGTCGCGCAGGAGATCGGCCTCATGCTCGACGAGGGCATCGTCGCCGAGGCGCAGGACATCGACCTGTGCCTGATCACGGGCGCGGGCTGGCCCTTCCACCTGGGCGGCATCACGCCGTACCTGGACCGCGAGGGCGTCTCGGAGCGGGTGAACGGGAAGAAGTTCCTGGCTCCGGGCGTGGCGAGCGTTCCGGCGTAACACCGGCGGCCGTAGCGAGCGCCGGACGGGCCGACTCAGCCCGTCCGGCGCTCGCTGGCGTCTGCCACCCTGGACCACGCGCGCAGCGCCAGTCCCCGCTCGTCCGTCTTCTGACGGGCCACCAGCAGCCCACCGTCCAGCGCGACGGCGGCCAGCACCACCCTGCCGAGCCCGTCGAGCGCCAGCGCCGGGGTGTGGGCGCCCGTCTCACCCGACGGCGTCCACCACACGCCCGCCGCCTCGTCCTCCGCCGGATGGGCGGCGACGGCCAGCCGACCGCTCCCGGTGTCGCGGTGGGCCAGCACGACGCAGTCATGGCCGTCCACCGGGGCGCGGAGCACGGCGAGCGGGCCCGCGCCCGTCCGGCCGCCCAGCGACGCCGTGGCGGGGACGTCCGGGCGCCAGGCGAGGACGCCGCCGCCGTCCGCGTCCCGCCAGTAGTGCGTGACCGTGTCGCGGCTGCTCTCGACGGCGCGCGCGGAACCGTCCTGGACCCGCGCCGGAATGTCCTCGCCCCGCGTCAGCGCGGTGCCGGGTTCGGGCTGGTACCAGCGCAGCGCCGCCCCCGCTCCGGCCGGAGCCAGCAGTTCCACACGGCCGTCGGAGGTCGCGACGGCCGACAGCCCGTCACCCACCTCCGTGCCCTTCAGATCGCTCCAGCCGCCCCACTTGCCCTTGGCGTCCTGGCGGCGCGTGCTCACCCCGCGCCCGGCGTTGCGAACGAAGACATGCACCGCGCCCGAGGAGTCCACGGCCGCGGCCGGCGCCCCGGTCCGCTCCGCCTTGGCGCGGTCCTTGGGGTGCGGGGTGCCGAGGGAGTGCCAGGCCGTCAGGGGACGGCCCGTCTGGAACTGCGTGGCGTGGACGATGTCCACCTGCGCGCCGTCCTTGCCCGTCCGGCGCCGCACCCCGACGAGGTGCGCGTAGCCGTCGGCTCCCTGAGCGACCGTCACCCCGGACAGCCCGGGTGCCTCGATCAGCCACGGGCCCGTCCAGGTGGGCCCGCCCGGCCGGTCCTCGGTCCAGCGGACCACACCGCCCGCCACCGGTGCGTAGGCCGTGAGCCTGCCGTCCTTGCCGCGGAGCAACCGCAACGCCATGGCCCGCCGCCAACCTTCCCGACGCCAATCCGCTCGATCGAATGCTCCCCATAGTATTTTGCCTGTCCTATGAAGGGTCTTGTGGTGGTGGACGCGGCGAACGTGGTCGGTTCGGTCCCGGACGGCTGGTGGCGCGACCGCCGCGGCGCCGCCGAGCGGCTGCGCGACCATCTCGCCAACCTCGCGCGCACCGGCCTGCCGGACCGGCCGGGCGTACCCGAGTGGGCCCGCCACCCCCCGGTGGACATCGTCCTGGTCGTCGAGGGCGCCGCGCGCGGGGTCGACTCGGTGGAGGGCGTACGGGTGGAGGCCGCGCCGGGAAGCGGCGACGACCGCATCGTGGAGATCGTGGCGGAGCGCGAACCGAACCGTCCCTGCCTGGTGGTGACCGCGGACCAGGGGCTGCGGGCGCGCGTGAAGACCCTGGGAGCCCAGGTGACCGGGCCCCGCGCGGTACGGCCCGGCTGACCGCTCGCCCAGCGTTGTACCCCCCTGAATGCGCGTCGGCGGAATCCATGTCCGGAACCTTTCCGGCCCTCATGGATTCCGCCGCTTTTCGCTCGCGCTTTACCTCGTCATGTGCCCAGGTCCTTCGGCTCGCATTTCCCGTCACGCTCGGGGCAGCAGACCGAGCAGCACTCCCACGATAAGCACCGCATAGGCCGCGAGAGTGACCGTGGCGGTGGACACCAAAGTGGCGCGCGGGGGCTGCCGAACCAATTGATAGGCGATGAGACCGGGCACGATATAGCCCAGCGTCTGATGGGTGAACAGCATCGGGAATTCATGCCGCAACACCATGTAGAGGCTCGTCTGCAGCAGGACGCCGCACATCACCACCGCGGCGAACAGCCGCTTGCCGTACAGGATCACCGCGCCCTGAAGGAGTCTGGTGGACAGGTACGTCAGCAGGGTCACGCCGACGACCATGGCGGCCAGCCGCAGATCCTCGATGACGGTGAGGGCGAGCCAGCCCGGCGTGATCATGCCGCCCGGTGACAGGTTGGTCGTCAGATAGCAGACCAGGGAGAAGAGCAGGCCGAGGGCGATGCCCAGGGCGGCCATGTCCGGGGTGAGCGCGACCGGATTCACAGGGTGCCTCCGATGCCGTGGGCCGCCGTATCGTCCGTGGCGGCGGCCGCCTTCGAGGGGCCGGCCGCCTTCGGGGGGCCGGCCGCGGGGAGCCGTTCCAGCCGCCCGATCCGCTCCAGCAGCCGCTCGCCCTGCCCATGGATGTTGCCGACCGCGACGATCGACGCGTCCTGGCCGCCGATCTCCGCAAGGACGGCGCCCATCAGCTCGTCCGCGTCCCGGTGGTCGCCTCCGAGGTCCACGACCCGGCCCGGCCATCCGCCGGGTATGCCGTCCCGGGCGCTCTTGGTGGGGTGACCGATCAAGAACACGGTCTCCGGGTCGAGATCGGGCACGATCGCCCCCATCTGGCCATTGCGCTCGACCCGGTCGGGACGGCAGTTGACGAGGACGTGCAACGGGCGCCGGATCGCGCCGAGCCCGAGCAGCTGGCGCACGTTCATCAGCGTCGACTCGGGGTCATTGGCGGCGAAGACATTGGCGAAGCCGAGCCTCGCGCCCTGCGGCGTACGGTACTTCTCCACGGACAGCACGCCCGGGTCCGGCGGCGCCTCCCACATGCCGCGCAGTGCCGTGCGGCGGTCGACGCCGAGCAGCTCGGCCACCTTGATCGCTATCGCCACGTTCTCCTTGAAGGTGAACCAGCCGAAGCCGCGCAGTTCCTCGTCGGTGACGGACTGGGGGTCGACGGCGATCAGCTCGCAACGACGGGCGGCCGCCTCCTCGCGCAGGATGTGCAGCCGGTCGCGTTCGGCGGTCACGCACACGCCGCCGACCGGCATGGAGCGGCACAGGGAGCGGGCCACGTCGTCGAGCGTGGGCCCCATCTCGGCCAGGTGGTCCTCCCGGACATTGCACAGCACGCCGATGGTCGAGCGGATGAGTTTGGTCTGGTTGACCTCCTGGAGAGCGGGCATCACCGCCATGCACTCGATCACGAGGGCCTGGGGCCGGTGGGCCGCGGCCCGCCGGACGATGCCGATCTGCTCGACGACATTGGCGATGCCGAACTTCCGGTAGACGGGTTCCTCGGTGGCGTCGGGGTGAATGAAGCGGGCGGCGGTGCCGGTGGTCTTGGCGACCGTGACGAGCCCGCCTCCGCGCAGCGCGCCCGCGCACAGCCGGGTGATGGAGCTCTTGCCCCGGATGCCGTTGACCAGGACGCGGTGAGGAATCCGCGCCAGGTTCTCGAAGTGTCTGCGCTGTTCGACGACCCCGGCCACGAGTAGCCCGAGGGAACAGAGGAGGAAGACGGTGTAGAGGAAAAGCATGGCTCCGCTCAAGGGTCGTTGGGGCGGGACGGTGCCGGCGGATCCCCGCTCAGCAGGGCTGCCGGGCGGCGGGGCCGGACACGTCCCCGGCACTCGGCTCCGCGGCGGCCAACCGTTGCCGGATCAGCTCCAGGCTGCGGATGACCGACCCGACCTCGTCGTGGTGGTGGGGATAGCGCACGGTCCCCAGATCGCCGGCCGCCAGCGCCGCGGCCGCTCGGTCCAGGGCCCTCAGCGGCCGCAGCACGGTCAGCTCCAGCCAGCCCAGGCACAGCACGGTCGCGCCGAAGGCGAGCAGCCCGGCCACCTCGGCCCGGCGCTGCGTCTCGTACGAGGCCAGCGGCAGCCAGGACACCGGCTTGCGGGTGAGCACGCGCCACCCCAGGGCGTTGACGGCATCACCGCCCCGCACGTCGGCCGCCGAGGTGAGCGTCCGGCCGTCCCCGTCGTGGCCGGGCGGGGACGCGAAGGCGATGAAGCCGTCGTTGGAGCCGATGACCTTGTCGTGCGCGTCGAGGAGCCACGCGCGGCCGATATGGGCGCGGTCGAGTGCCGCGCTGAGCACCTCGGGCCGGAATTCGGCAACCAGCCCCCGGCCGCTTCCTCCCGGCAGCGGCACGACCGCCGCCGTCGCCGGCACTCTGCCGTGGTGGTTGAGCTGGATCACCGCGGGCGCTCCGCGCCGGATCCGGCTCACGGCCGCCTTGCGGTCCGCGCCGTACGGGTCATCGCCCGCGCGCTCCAGGACCTTCCCGTCACGGCCGAGGACATAGAGCGAGCGCCATGCGGTGTGCTCGGGCAGCGCCGTTCTCAGGGCCTTGCCGAGCCTGTCGGTGGTGGGGCCCGCGAGCAGGGCGACCGAGGACAGATCGGCGACGCCTTCGCCGAGCATCCGCCGTACCCGGCCGGACGCGGCCTCGGTGCGGTCCCGCTGGGCGCGCACGACCGGGTCGGGCACTGCCTCACGGCCTCCTGCCAGGTTCATCAGCGGCAGTGCGCAGGACCAGGCCGTCACGAGCACCGCACAGCCCAGCACGGTCAGGCGCACGCTGCCACGGGCCCGGGGCCGCTCCGTCCCGGCACGCTCGCCCCGGAGTTGACCTCGCAGCGACTCCAGACACCGGCCGATCCGGGCCGTCTCGCCGTGCCCGTACCGGCCGACCTCCCGCGAGAGATCGCCCCGGGCGAGGTGGCGTGCGTCCAGGTGCAGCCGCAGCAGCGGACGTTGGACCCAGCGGGACAGCACCCAGGTGACGACGAGGCAGACGGCCAGCAGGGCGGCCGCCGCGCCCGCGCCCCGCAGCCGGTCGCCGGCGACGGCGGTGCCGGCCGGTGCCCGCGCCCCCGTGGCCACGACCAGGCCGAAGTCCTGGCCGCCGGCGCCCCGGGGCACCACCGCGTGGCCGACGACGGCGTGGTCGCCCCGGTCGCCGCGTCCGGTACGGCTGCCCGTCGAGCCCCGGGCCCGCACGGACTCCCGGGCCAGCCGCCGCAGGGTCGTATCCCCCCTCCGGTCCCCGACGCCGGCCAGGATGCGGCCGCCGGGGTTCACGATGAACGTGGCGCGGCCCGCCCGCTCGTCCGGCAGGCGCAGCGCGCGGGAGGCGACCAGCAGCCGCCCCGCGCCCGGCGCGTCAAGGGGCGCGAAGGACAGCACCCGGGGCTCGCCCGAGGCGAGGCTGATGAGGCGGGAGCGCAGGCTGTGCTCCTCACCACGTCCGGGCCACCGCCGCAGCGGCACGGCCTCCCCGTACGAGGCCAGCGGACGGCCGGTGGCGGCGTCCACGACCGCGAGGCCGCGCCACTTGTGATAGGCGCTCTTGAGCTTGCGCAGCGCCTCCTCGGGGGAGCCGGGGGCGCTGAGGCGGAGCAGTTCGGTGGCGTGGCGCAGATCTCCGGAGCTCTGCTCCAGCGAGGCCCGCAGGGACCCGGCGGCGTCGGCGGCCACGTCCTCCTGGGCCTCTGCCACGGCGCGCGAGACCACGCGGTCATCGGAGCGCCCAAGGGTCAGGGCGGTGAATCCCGAGACGGCGAGCAAGAGCACACACAAGACGGCGATGGGTGGGCGGACACCTCCGAGCAGAGGCATGTCCGCGCGTTTTCGGCGGGTGCGGTACGAGCGGCGTGAGGCCGTCCCGGATAAATGCATGAGAACCTCTTCCCTCGGGATTCCCTTCTCCCTGACTGATGGCAGGACTTATTGACGGGTTGATATCGGGAGGTCAAAAATTACTGTGACGTGGCACACGCTCAAGCACTTTTGTACAACCGGTCCGCGGCGGCGCTTTTTATGCATTATGGTCGTCCTCGCCTTATGCGTTTCGGCCATTTTCATGGCGCTCGAGCTCCGGGACACCCGGCCGCCCCAGCGGGTCGACCTGGAGCGGCAAGTCCGCGCGTACGTCGCGGACTTCTCCCGCAACAGCGCCTACCGGCCGCCCGGCGCCGCCGAACGCAGAGGCATGAGCGAGGGGATCGCCCGGCTTCTCGACGGGCGGACGGACTCGGCGCGCGGGCCGCTGTCCAAGGCCGGCTACCGCGTGCGCACGGTGCGCCTGGCGGGCTCGGGCCGGCCGGTCGCCCAGGTCACCGAGTCCGGGGGCCGGGCGGCACGGCGGCGCGGCTGGGGTGAGGTGTACATCGATCTGAGCAGCCGGGTGCGGTGGAGCGCACAGGTGCCCCACCCCGTGGCGGACCAGCACACCGAGCTCATGGGCGCGGAGTTGTTCTCGCGGGCCCCCGGCGGGGTCCTGGTGCTGGCAGGCGCCAACCGCCGTGCCGGGCGGGGCAACACGGCAGACGTGGCGCACCGCGAGGACTCGATCTTCGATGCCGTGTGTGCGGCGCTCACCGCCCGCCGGCTCCCCGGCATCCAGGTGCACGGCTTCGCCGACGACAGCTCTCCGGACAACGACGTGGTGGTCTCGCCGGGGCCCGGCCGCCCCGCCGCGCTGGTGCGCCGGGCGGCGCGCCTGTTGGCCGCCGGCGGATTCGAGGTGTGCCGGGCCTGGCGGCGGAACTGCGGTCAGCTGGAGGGCACCACCAATGTGCAGGCACGCGCCGCCGCCGCGCGCGGCGTTCCCTTCCTGCACATCGAGAACAGCCGCAGCGTCCGCGACTCCCCTCGGGCCCGCTCGCGGGCTGTCGGCGCGCTGGCGCGGTTGGTGGCCCGGCTCGGCCGGTGACGGGCCCGCCGGACGCGCGCCTCAGCGCCGCGTCCCGGTCTCGGTCACCCGGCTGTGCCGGCGCCCGTACCCGACGTAGATGACAAAGCCCAGCACCATCCACACCCCGAACCGCACCCAGGTCTCGGCCGGCAGATTGAGCATCAGCCACAGCGAGGCGGCCACCGAGACGATCGGCAGCGCCGGCACCCACGGGGCGCGGAAGGCACGGGGCAGGTCGGGGCGGGTGCGCCGGAGGATGATGACGCCGAGTGCGACGACGACGAAGGCGAACAGCGTGCCGATGTTCACCAGCGCCGCCAGTGCGGAGATGCTGGTGAACCCCGCGACCACGGCGATGATCACACCGAGCAGGATGGTCGAGCGGTACGGCGTGCCGAACCGCGGATGCACCTTCGAGAAGACTCTGGGCAGCAGCCCGTCGCGGCTCATCGCGAAGAACACCCGGGTCTGGCCGAGCAGCAGGATCATGCACACCGTGGTGAGCCCGATCGCCGCGCCGAAGCTGATGACGCCCGCGAAGAAGGGGTGTCCGGTGGCCTTGAAGGCGTCGGCGAGCGGTGCGTCCACCGTCAGCCGGGTGTACTTCTGCATGCCGGTGACCACGAGGGACACGGCGACGTAGAGCACGGTGCAGATGAAGAGGGAGCCGAGGATGCCGCGCGGCATGTCCCGCTGCGGATTCCTGGTCTCCTCCGCCACGGTGGCCACGATGTCGAAGCCGATGAAGGCGAAGAAGACCACGGCGGCGGCGGTGAAGATGCCCTCGACGCCGAAAGTCGTCGGCTCGTAACCGAAGATCAGCTGGATCAGGGGGGCGGTGAGGCCCGAGCCCGAGACCGTGCCCTTGGGCTCGGGGATGAAGGGGTCGTAGTTGTCCGCGTCGATGAAGAACGAGCCCGCGATGATGACCAGCAGCACCACGGCCAGCTTCACCGCGACCACAACCGAGGTGACGCGCGCGGACAGCTTCATGCCGAGGACGAGAATCACCGTGAGCACGAGCACCAGCCCGGCGGCGAGCACGTCGAAGGAGAGGCCGTGTGCCACGTCGGGGCCGGACAGGGCCGGGGGCAGCTGCCAGCCGACGTTGGCCATCAGCGAGCGGACATAGCCGGCCCAGCCGACCGCGACCACGGCGGTGCCGAGCGCGAATTCCAGCACCAGGTCCCAGCCGATGGTCCAGGCGGGCAGCTCGCCCAGCGAGGCGTACGAGAAGGTGTACGCGGAACCGGCCACCGGCACGGTCGAGGCGAACTCCGCGTAGCACAGCGCCGCCAGCGCGCAGACGATACCCGCGATGGCGAAGGCGAGGGAGGTCGCCGGGCCCGCCTGCTCCTTGGCGACGGCTCCGGTCAGCACGAAGATGCCGGTGCCGATGATGACGCCGACGCCGAAGACCGTGAGGTCCAGGGCGGAGAGAGTCCGGGTCAGCGCGTGCTCGGGCTCCTCGGTGTCCTGGATGGACTGCTCGACCGTCTTCGTCCGCAGATAGGCCGGGCGGGCCTTGCCGACGGAGTCGTCCTCGGAGCGGCCGTCGGAGCCGCCGTCGGGTTTCTGAGCGCTCACCGGTGCCACCTCCACGCCTGCCCGTGCCCCGTGCGCGCCCATGGTTCTGCCCACGGGACGGGAGTGAGGTATGCACACTCGGCGCCCCCGCCGATTCACCCGATGGGGGCGGAGCGGCTGGACGCACGCTGGGCCGGTCGGAGCACCGAGCGCTCCGACCGGCCCGGACGGGTTCGCGGTCGCGTATCAGTCGCGCACCGGCTCGGCTGTCGTCGACCGCGTCACATCGGCGCCCCGGGCGCCCGGCGCCCCGGCCGACGCGGACTCCTCGTCGTACCGTCCGCCGATCCTCGACACCAGCCCGGTGACCTGCCGGGCGATGTCCGGCGCGGTCAGGCCGATCTCGGCCATGACCTCCTTGCGGGAGGCGTGGTCGAGGAAGCGCGGCGGGATACCGAAGTCGCGCAGCGGCATGTCGACGCCGGAGTCGCGCAACGCCTGGGCGATGGCGGAACCGACACCGCCGACCCGGCTGTTGTCCTCGACGGTGACGACGACGCGGTGGCGCTCGGCGAGCGCGGGCAGCTCCTCGTCGACGGGCTTGACCCAGCGGGGGTCGACCACCGTGGTGGAAATGCCCTGTTTGTCGAGAAGGTCGGCGACTTCCAGGCACATCGGGGCGAGCGCGCCCACCGAGATCAGCAGCACATCGGGCCGGCCCCGGTCCGCCGCCGCGGGCTCGCGCAGCACATCCATGCCACCGATCCGGCCGACCGCCGCGACCGCCGGGCCCACCGCGCCCTTGGAGTAGCGCACCACGGTCGGCGCGTCATCGACCTCGACGGCCTCGCGCAGCTGGGCCCGCACCTGGTCGGCGTCGCGCGGGGCGGCGATCCGCAGCCCCGGGACGACCTGCAGGATCGACATGTCCCACATGCCGTTGTGCGAGGCCCCGTCCGTGCCGGTGATCCCGGCGCGGTCAAGGACGAAGGTCACACCGCACTTGTGCAGCGCGACATCCATCAGCACCTGGTCGAAGGCGCGGTTCAGGAAGGTGGCGTAGACCGCGAAGACCGGGTGCACACCGCCGGTCGCCAGCCCCGCCGCCGAGACGGCGCCGTGCTGCTCGGCGATGCCCACGTCGTAGACCCGGTCCGGGAACCGCTTGGCGAACTCGGTCAGGCCCACCGGGTGCAGCATCGCCGCCGTGATCGCGACGATGTCCTCGCGCTCCTCACCGAGCTTGACCATCTCCTCGCCGAAGACCGACGTCCAGTCGGCGCCGGAGGCCGAGATCGGCAGGCCGGTGTCGGGGTGGATCTTGCCGACCGCGTGGAAGCGGTCTGCCTCGTCCTGGAGGGCGGGCTGGTAGCCGCGGCCCTTCTCGGTGAGGCAGTGCACGATGACCGGGCCGCCGAACCGCTTGGCCCGCTGCAGCGCGGACTCCAGGGCCTCGATGTCATGGCCGTCGATCGGGCCGACGTACTTCAGCCCCAGATCCTCGAACATGCCCTGCGGGGTGATGAAGTCCTTCAGCCCCTTCTTGGCACCGTGCAGCGTCTCGTAGAGCGGCCGGCCCACCACCGGGGTGCGCTCCAGCAGGTCCTTCCCACGGGCGAGGAAGCGCTCGTAGCCGTCGGTGGTACGGAGTGTGGCCAGGTGGTTCGCGAGGCCGCCGATGGTCGGGCCGTACGAGCGCTCGTTGTCGTTGACGACGATGACAAGCGGCCGGTTCTTCGCGGCGGCGATGTTGTTGAGCGCCTCCCAGGCCATACCGCCGGTCAGCGCGCCGTCGCCGATCACGGCGACCACATGGTCCTGCTTGCCGAGCAGCTCATTCGCCTTGGCGATGCCCTCGGCCCAGCCGAGGACGGTCGAGGCGTGGCTGTTCTCGATGACGTCGTGCTCGGACTCCGCCCGCGAGGGGTAACCGGACAAACCACCCTTGCTCTTGAGCCGGGAGAAGTCCTGGCGGCCGGTGAGCAGCTTGTGGACGTAGCTCTGGTGCCCGGTGTCCAGCAGCACCTTGTCCTTCGGCGAGTCGAAGACCCGGTGGAGGGCAATGGTCAGCTCGACCACGCCGAGATTGGGCCCGAGATGGCCCCCGGTCTTGGAGACGGCGTCGACGAGAAAGGTGCGGATTTCCGCGGCCAGCTGGTTCAGCTCCTCCGGAGAGAGCCGGTCCAGATCGCGCGGTCCCGTAATGCGGGTCAGCAGCACCCGTGCCTCCTTGCTTCGAGCGTCTCCAACGAGCTTGGACAGTCCGCCCGAGTCTAATGCCCGGCCTTCTCAGGACTCGGCTCGCCTCCGGAGCGCTCAAGCCTGCCTGGGCTACCGCTGGGAGGTGTGCCCCTGTCGGCAGCCGACCGTGCCCGGCCCTCGCGCGGCGCCGACCGCGAATCGATCGCAGCCCTCGCGGCCTTGGCACGCTCTCCTTTTCGACAGCGACGCGCCCCTTCGGCTCGCCCCCGGCTACCGCTGGGAGGTGCCCCGGGCCGGTCAACCGGGGGCGCCCCGTAGAGCTGGGCGCCCAAACAGAACGCACCCGGTACCGCCTGGACGGCGGTACCGGGTGCGTCAGGCCGCGGGGCGGGGATCAGCCGCGGCCGGCCGAGCGCTGTGTTCGGCGCGAGACCGAGTCGATCACCACGGCGGCCAGCAGCACACCACCGGTGATCATGTACTGAACGGAGTTGGCGACACCCAGCAGGCTCATCCCGGACGAGATGGAGCCGATGACCAGCATGCCGAGCAGCGCCGACCAGACCGAGCCACGGCCGCCGAAGAGGCTGGTGCCACCGATGACGGCGGCCGCGATGGCCTCCATCAGCAGGTTGCCGGTACCGGCCTGCTGGCTGGCGGAGCCGACCCGGGAGGCGATCATGAGCCCGCCGAACGCGGCCATGAACCCGGACAGCGCGAACACCGAGATCCGTACAGCGGCGACGTTGATGCCCGCACGGCGGGCGGCCTCGACGCTGCCGCCCAGCGCGATCACCTTGCGCCCGTAGGAGGTGCGACGGACCACGAAGTCGAGGCCGACGAGGACCACCACGAAGATCACCAGGGCGAGGGGCAGACCCTTGTACTCGTTCAGCCGCCAGGCCGCGGCGAAGACGATCAGGCCGACCACGGCGGTGCGCACCAGGATCTCGCTCAGCGGCCGGGAGGGTATGCCGACCGCCTTACGGCGCCGGCTGTCCAGGAACTGGGCGAGGAAGAAGCCCGCCGTCGCGACGCCGGCCGCCGCGTACGCGGCGATGAGCTGGCTGAAGTAGTGAGCAGTGAGCATGCGCACAAAGCTGTCGTCGTCGATGCCGATGGTGCCGGTGGTGCCGAGCACCTGGAGCATCAGACCGTTCCACGCCAGCAGACCGGCGAGGGTGACGACGAAGGCGGGGACGCCGATCTTGGCGAAGAAGACGCCGTGCAGCGCGCCGAGGACCGCGCCGGTGGCCAGCGCGGCGATCACGGCGACCCCCTCGGGGACGCCCTGATTGACGTTGAGGACCGTCAGGGTGGCCGCGGCCAGACCGCTGAGTGAGCCGACGGACAGGTCGATCTCACCGAGCAGCAGCACGAACACGATCCCGATGGAGATCATGCCGGTGCCGCCGAGCAGGATGGACAGGTCGGAGAGGTTCTTGGGCGAGAGGAAGGCGCTGTCCTTCCACTGGAAGACCGCCCAGATGACCGCGATGCCGACGATGACCGGGACCGCGCCCAGATCGCCGCTGCGCATCTTCCGGCCGAACTCGGTCAGGTAGCCCTTGAAGCCCTCCTGACGTACCAGCAGCCGCGGGTCGACGGCGGTGACCGCGTCCTTGGCCACGGGGTTGGCGTCCGCCGGGGCGGGGGCCTTGTTGCCGCCGTGCTTCGCCTTGTGGACATTCCTGGTGGTCACTTGGCGACCTCCCCGTTACGCGCCTTGCGGCGGGTCACGGCGTTGTCCGTGGCGCCGGTGATGGCGGAAATGATCTCTTCTTGAGAGGTGGTCTTCACATCGAAGGTGCCGTTGTTGCGGCCCAGCCGCAGCACCGCGACGCGGTCCGCGACGGCCTTGACGTCGGCCATGTTGTGGCTGATGAGGATGACGGCGAGGCCGCGGTCGCGCAGCCGCTCGACCAGGTCCAGGACCTGGGCGGTCTGCTCGACGCCGAGGGCGGCGGTCGGCTCGTCCAGGATCACCAGCTTGGGCTCGCCCAGCATCGAGCGGGCGATGGCAACGGTCTGCCGCTGGCCGCCGGAGAGCGAGGCGATCGGAATCCGCACGCTCGGAATGCGGATCGACAGGGTCTGCAGCAACTCACGGGAGCGCCGCTCCATCTCGACCTCGTCGAGCACCCCGGCGCGCAGGATCTCGCGGCCGAGGAAGAGGTTGCCGACGACATCGATGTTGTCGCAGAGGGCCAGGTCCTGGTACACGGTCGCGATGCCCAGCGCCTGGGCGTCGTGCGGCCGGGTGACCTGGACGGGCTTGCCCTGCCACTCGAGGACGCCCTCGTCGGCGGGGCCGACTCCGGCAATGGTCTTGACAAGGGTCGACTTACCGGCACCGTTGTCGCCCACCAGGGCGACGACTTCACCGGCATGGACCTCCAGATGGATGTCGGTGAGCGCCTGAACGGCGCCGAACCGCTTGGAGATCCCGCGCAACGCCAACACGGGTCCGTTCGGCACGATGGCCAGCTCCGTTTCCGGGCAGGGCAATGCCTGCTGTGATACGGAGGGGAGAGCGCTCTCTCCCCTCGGTTGGGGGGTGTCAGGGGGGTGGCTGGCGGGCGGGCCGTTCGCCAGAGTCACGGACGGCCCGCTCCGCGCTACTTGATACCGGCTGCTTCGCAGGCCGCCTTGTACTTGGCGGTGCAGATCTGGCTGACCTTGTAGAGGCGGTCCTTGACGACGGTGCTCTTGATGTTGTCCTTGGTCAGCGCGACCGGGGTGATCAGCGTCGCCGGGATGTTCTTGTCGGTCGGGCTGTCGACCGTGTTCGACTCGTTGATCTCCTCACCGCGGCCGACCGCGAGGGCCATCTCCGCGGCGGCGGTCGCCTCCGGCTCGTACGGCTTGTAGACGCTCATGTACTGCGAGCCGTCCAGGACCCGCTGCACGCCCGCGAGTTCGGCGTCCTGGCCGGTGACCGGGGGGATCGGGTTGAAGCCGCCGCTCTTGAGCGCGTTGATCGCGCCGCCCGCCATGCCGTCGTTCGCCGAGTAGACGCCGATGACGTTGCCCTTGCCGAGGGAGGAGATGGCGCCGCTCATGGCCTCGTTGGCCTTGTCCGGCAGCCAGCGGTCGACATCGTACTTCTTGCCGATGTCCACCTTGCCCTCCAGGACGGAGAGCGCGCCCTTCTTGAAGTCGGCGGCGTTGGGGTCGGCCTCCCAGCCGTTGAGCATGACGATCTTGCCGTCCTTGGCCTTGCTGCCCAGCGCCTTGAGCAGCGCCTGGCCCTGGACCTTGCCGACCTTCTCGTTGTCGAAGGAGGTGTAGCCGGATATCGGGCCCTGGGCGAGCCGGTCGTAGGCGACCACCGGGATGTTGGCCTCGTCGGCCTTCTTGACCGAGCTGGCGATGGACTTGGAGTCCACCGCGTCCAGGATGATCGCGTCGACCTTCTTGGTGATCATCGAGTCGACCTGCTGCTGCTGAAGCGCGGTGTCGGACTTGGCGTTGACGTACAGGACCTTGCAGTCCGCACAGGACGCCTTGATCTTCTTGGTGATCAGCGGACGGTCGAAGTTCTCGTATCTCGCCGTCTGGTCCTCGGGCAGCAGCAGCCCGATGGTGAGCGGACCGGTCTTCTTCTTCTGCGCGGCCTTACCGCTGTCGGCTTCCTTCGCCGAACCACAAGCGGCGAGGGATGCGGCCATCGACACAACAGCGGTGGCAATGGCGACGCGACGCATCATTGCATTCATTTGAGGGTGACCTCCCTGACGAGGCCGCGTCATTGCGGCCGAGGTGGCTGGAAGTCAACTCGGCCGCCCGCATGGCGTCAAGAAGTAAATACTTAACGAGATGGCAACGGTGCCATTCGTTATCCCAGTGAACGCAGCCGGACAGCCTGGATGGACGGAGCGTGACGGACATAGCCCGAAACGGGAGGCCAGAGGGGTGCGGCGGGCCAGCTCAGGGCGAGGTGAGGACCGGGGTCCCCGGCGACATCGCACCGTCCAGCAGCGTCGAATCGCCCAGCTCGCTCAGCACCAGCGCGAGCGCGCCCAGCACCTCGGCCCGGCCGCCGAGCGCCCCGGGCATCACCGACAGCTGACGGGCCGCGCTCGGAATCGCATAGCGCGCCACCGACTCCCGGATCGGGGCCAGCACCAGCTCCCCCGCCTCCGCGAGATGGCCGCCGAGCACCATCCGGCTCGGGTTGATCAGGTTGCAGAGACTGGCCACTCCGCTGCCGATGTGGCGGCCCACGTCCGCGATCACCCGGCGGCAGCCGGGATCGCCCTCACGGGCGAGCTGCACCATGCGCTCCAGGGTCAGATCCGTGCCATGGCTGGAATGCAGCAGCGGCAGCACATAGCGGGCCGCGGTGAAGGTCTCCAGACAGCCGCGGTTGCCGCAGCGGCACACCGGACCCGACTCGTCCAGGGTGATGTGGCCGATCTCGCCCGCCGTGCCGCCGGGGCCGCGGTAGATCTGCCCGCTGATCACCAGCCCGGCCCCGACACCGTCGGCGACCTTGATGTACGCGAGGTCGGCGACCCCGCGCCCGGAGCCCCAGACCAGTTCGCCGAGCGCGCCCAGGTTGGCGTCGTTGTCCACGTGCACCGGCACTCCGAGCCGGTGGGCCAGGTCGTCGCGGGGATTGGTGCCCGCCCAGCCCGGGAGGATCGCGGTCGAGCCCAGCACACCGGTCTCCACGTCGATCGGGGCGGGCACCCCGAGGCCGACTCCGACCACCTTGTCCGGGCTGAGGCCACTGGCCGCGATCAGCCTGCTCACCAGCTGTTCCGCCCGGTCCAGCCCCTGTGAGGAGGAGGCGTCCACATCCAGCGGCTCGGCCTCCTCGGCCAGCACCTGATGGGCGAGGTTGCCGATGGCCACGCGCAGATGTGTATGGCCGAAATCCACGCCCACGACGATGCCCGCGTCTCCGCTGAGCGAGACGCTGCGCGCCCGGCGGCCGCCCGCTGAGGTGGGCGTGACCTCGACCGTTCCGCCGTCCTTGAGCTCTCGGACGATGTTCGAGACGGTGGCGGCGGACAGCCCGGTGGAGCGGGCGATCTCCGCCTGGGTCAGCGAGCCCGCCATGCGCACCGCACGGACCACCCGCTCGAGGTTGGCCCGGTGCAGCGACGACTGCGATCCCGGAGTCTCCACGCCCATCCACTCCCGCCTTCGCGGGCGGCACGACGGCCGCTCCGCCGGCCGGGCCGCAGCAGTGAGGCCCGGCTTTGTCTCCAACATGTGAACCCTAAGCTGAGCCGCCCGGGTTGTCTCACGTCAAGTCCTTGACATTGTGAGGAAGACCCGCTCTCGGCCCAGCCGCCAGGGTACGGCCGTATTCCCAGGCCAGGAAGCCGCCGGCCCCGCTCTTCCGTCCGCATGGGAAGAGCGGGGCCGCCGCCGACGACGTCGTGGGAGGGCTCCGGGAGCCCGTCGGGCTACTTCAGGGCGCCCGCGGTCAGGCCCGCCTGGACCTGCCGCTGGAAGACGATGTAGACCCCGAGCACCGGAAGCATCGCCAGCACCAGACCGGCGAACAGCGCGGACCAGTCGCCCTTGTACTGCTGGCTGGCCGCGAGCTGCACCAGCCCCTGGGTGAGCACCCGCTTGTCCTCGTCGGTGTTGAGCACCGTCGGCAGCATGTACTGATTCCACTGCCCGAGGAAATTGAAGATGCCCACGCTGATCAGACCCGGTTTCGCCATCGGCAGCATCACCTGGAAGAAGGTCCGGGTCTGCGAGGCGCCGTCGATCAGCGCCGCCTCCGCCACCGAGGTGGGCAGCGTTTTGAAGAACGAGGTGAGGAAGAAGACGGTGAAGGGCAGCGAATAGGCGATGTAGACCAGAATCAGCCCGTGGAAGGTGTTCAGCAGGGACATGTTCTTCATGACGAAGAACAGCGGCACCAGCGCCAGGATGATCGGGAAGCTCATCCCGCCCACGAACATGAAGTAGATGGCGCGCTTGCCCGGGAATTCGAATCGGGCCAGCACATAGGCCGCCATCGAGCCCAGCAGCATGGTACCGATCAGCGAGCACCCCACCACCAGGACGGTATTGAGGAAGAAGTCGCCGATGTTCGACTTGCTCCAGGCACGCGACCAGTTGTCGAAATGCAGGGTGTCGGGCAGACCCCAGGGCGAGGTGAAGATCTGCTCGTCGGTCTTGAGGGAGCTCATGACCGCCCACAGCAGCGGCATGGTGACCAGCAGCGCCCAGATGATCAGCATCCCGTGCGAGAAGACGTTGAGGACCTTGCCCTCGCTGCTGATGCTGCCCTCAGGGGTGTGGCGCGGAGGGATCCGGTCGACCGGGGGCGGTGCGATCGGCGCCTCGTCGTCCTTGGTGACGCCGGGGAGCTCCGAGGGCTGTGCGGGTGAGGTCATCAGTACTCCAGTCGTTCGCGCCGGCCCAGCTTCGAGACGATGACCGCGAAGATCATGGTGACGATCAGCATCGCCACCCCGATCGTGGTCGCCCGGCCCGCCTGCCCGTCGCGGAACGTCTTGGTGTAGACGTAATAGCCCATGACCTCGGTGGAGTCAGCGGGCCCGCCCGGCCCCACGGTCATGATCTGCACGACGGCGAACGCGTCGAGGGCGAGGATGCCCATATAGATCCAGCCGGTCTGGACGGTGTCCCAGAGCAGCGGCAGGGTGAGCCTGAAGAAGGTCGTGATCCGGTTGGCGCCGTCCAGCAGCGCCGCCTCGTAGAAGTCCTTGGGGATGGCGCTCATCCCGGCGGAGAAGAGGACGACGTAGAAGCCGACGTTGCACCAGATCATCACCACCATGAGGCACCACAGGGCGAGCTTCGGATCGGCCAGCCACCCCTGCTGGAGTGCGTCGAGCCCGATGCCGCCCAGGAAGGCGTTGAGTGCCCCGTTCCGGGGGTTGTAGGTGAACTGGAACAGCAGGGCGACAATCGCGATCGACAGCACCTGCGGAAAGAAGTAGACGACCTTGTAGAGGCCCGAGCCGCGCACCCCGGAGATGGCAGCGTTCTTCCGACTGCGGCCACCCACATTGAGCATGAAGGCGAAAAACAGCCCGAGGCCGAGCGTCACCAGCGGCACGACCAGCAGCAACAGCACATTGTGGCCGACTGCTTTCCAGAACAGGTCGTCGTGCAACAGCCACTGGTAGTTGCCGAATCCGACCATCTTGAAGTCGGAGCTCAGCCCGGTCCAGTCCGTGAAGGAGTAATAGATGGCCTGGACGAACGGCGAGAGCACGAAGACCGCGTAGATCGCCACCGGGAGCACCAGGAACCCCACCGGGAATCCGTACTTCCGATACCACCGGACAAACCGGTTTCCCGGGGATCCCACGCCGGAGGGGCGCTTCATCACGCCCTGTGCACCGGACTGGTACTTAGCCTGCCGCATCTCTACCGCCCTCGGTCTTTCCCTGGGGATAACACCGCTGGTGACGCATCGAACCTCATCGATCAGACGTGCTTGTACTTCTTGACGGCGTCGTCCTTGGCCGTGTCATCGGCGAACTTCTGGATCTTCTTGATCGCCTCGGCCGGGGTCATGCGTCCCGCCATCATCTCGCCCAGCGCGGAGACGCCGATCTGCTGCTTCTCCAGCGCGACGTACCAGTCCTGGATCCGGGGGTTGACGACGTTCTTGCCGGCCTTCCGCAGCGCCTCCTGTGCGGATGCCAGGCCCGGCGGCAGGGTCAGACCGTCGGTGCCGCCGTTGAGCGAGGAGAGCGAGGAGACCTGCTTGACGAAGTTCTTGGTGGACTTCTCGCCGAGCATGATCCGCAGCAGCTCCATGCCGCCCTCGGGGTTCCTCGCCGTCTTCGGCACGATGAAGGGCTCACCGCCGGAGGCCCAGATGGTGCCGAACGGCAGCTTGTCGCTCTTGTCGAGGCTGGAGGGCGCGCTCACCGCCATCCGGAAGTTCTTCGGCGTGGTCTTCTTCGCCTCGTTCTCCACCCAGGAGCCGTTGGGGATGAACAGCGCCTTGCCCTGGTTCCAGGCGGTCTGCGACTCGATGTGGGTGAGGCCCGGGGTGCCCTTGAGGATGTACCCCTTCTTGTAGAGCTCGTAGTACGCGTCGAAGGCGGCCTTGACGGCCGGATGCTTCCAGGCGTTCGGCTCCAGGTTGTCGATGGCGTTCAGTACGTCGACGCCGCCGATCTTGGCGATGAAGGGGTAGAGGCTGAACGGCAGGTAGTACGGGTACTTGCCCGGGTAGGTCCAGCCGGCGATGCCCTTCTTCTTCGCCGCCGCGCAGACCTTGAGCATGTCGTCCCAGGTCTCGGGGTACTCCGTGTCCAGCTTCTCCAGGTTGGTCCTGGAGTACCAGACGCCGTAGACCGTGTAGGCGTAGTAGAGGATCCAGACCTGCTTGCCGTCGAACTGGCCCATCTCCACGACGCCGGGGCGCAGCGTCTCGCGCACCGTCTTCTTCGGGTCGTCCAGGGAGGGCGAGTCCAGCAGCGGGGTGAGGTCGGTCAGCTGCTTCTTGGCGACCAGGGTGCCGAAGTCCATCTGCTCGGCGCCGGAGTTGTCGATGAGGTCCGGTGGGGTGCCGCCGTTGAACCGGGGCTGCAGGGTTGTCTGGATCTTCTGGGTCGCGGCGTGCTTGACCTTGGCCTTGGGGTAGGCCTTGCCGTACTCCGCCTCGGCGTCCTTGGCGTACTGCTGTCCGAAGCCGCCGTCGAAGATGACGACGTCGAGCGGGGCGCTCTCATTGACGGCCAGCGGATTCTTCGCCGACTTCTTGCCCTTGTCGACCTTCTTGGAGCTGTCGTCGCCGCCGCTCGCGCACGCCGTCAGCACGCTCAGGGACGGAACGGTGATCAGTCCGAGCGCCGCCGACCGCTTGATGAGGTCACGCCGGCCGAAATCTGGTGTGGATCCCATGCTCAGGTCCTCGCCTTCGTCAGGACTCAGGCGGTGCAACGTCCCCCGTACATGCTCGCCTCAGGCGAGGGGCCCGACACCGCGGGTCAGTTGAAGCGTGAAGCGGAGTATTGCTGGGTAAGTGCCGGGGATTGCGGAGGACCCGCCGAGGCCCGCGCGATGTGGGCCGTGGTACGGCCTTCCCCCTGGGCCGACAGGTATAGTCCACTGGGCCCCACTGGGCAAGATCGTACGTTCATTGGGCGGCAGTCTTTCCCGAGTTGAGACCTGTCCGACATACCGTAGGGGACACAGGCCGTACGGCACGCCGCCGTGCGCGCGATCCTCGAAAGGCGGTCCCTGTGTCCCGGAAGCGGCTCACCCTTACCACCAGCGTTGTCGTGACCGCGACACTCGCGCTCGCTTCGGGGTGCGGCTCCGACAGCGGCGGTTCATCCGCCGGGGACGGCAAGGGCGGCTCCGCGATAGGCAAGGGCATGGCCCGCCTGCCGGTGGAGCCCACCGAGGAGCCCACCGAGGAGCCCACCGACGACCCGTACGACGACCCCTCGGACAGCCCCACCGGCGGTTCCGGCCTGGTCAGCGCGGACGCCAAGATGGGCACCTGCGGCTGGAGCTCGAGCGGCATGCCCTACGCCAATGTCGAGATCAGCAACTCCAGCTCCAGCACCGCCTACTACTCGCTGCTGGTCGGCTTCGTCGACAGTTCCGGGGAGGTCGTGACCACGGGCATCGAGTCCGACGCCGAGGTGGCGGGCGGGGCCGACAAGACCATCAAGGTCGCCGGGCTCAAGGCGGACAGCTCCCACACGGCGAAGAAGTGCCGGCTCTCGCTCGCCACCAAGTCCGACAAGGCCGGCTGACGACACGACGGAATCACTCCACCGGGCGCGGGCCGTACCCCCAACCGAGGTACGGCCCGCGCTGTTTGTCGGGCCGCATCGATCCCTGACGCATCCTTGACACCACCCTCCCCGCGCCTCCCTACTTATCTCTGCCTGGCTCAATTGACAACGTTGTCAGATTCGTTGAGAGGCTGAGTATGCGACAGAGACGACACCAGAGACGATGGCGTGGGAGCGGGCGCCCGGCTGCCCTGGTGGCGGCCGTCCTGCTGGCGGTGACGGCCCAGGGCGCGGCGGTCGCCGTACCGAGCGACCGGGGCGCCGGGCACCACGCCGACCGGGCCTTCGCCTCGTCCTTCGAATCGGGTGATCCGCAGCCCGACTGGCGCGACACCGTGGAGACCGGCCCCGACGGCAGGAAGAAGGCGTCCGGGGTCGACGGCGGCTACTCCTCCGGCATCCCCGGCAATGTCACCGACAAGGTCACCGAGGTCCGGGCGAGCGGCGAGAACACCTCGGCCGGTGAGATCAAGGAGCACCTGGTCGACGGCGAGGTCACCAGCAAATGGCTGGCCTTCGACAAGGCCGCCTGGCTGGAGTTCGATCTGAGCGAGCCGGTGGAGGTCGTCCGCTACGCCCTCACCTCCGCCAATGACGCCCCGGGCCGCGATCCGAAGGACTGGACCCTCAAGGGCTCCGCAGACGGCTCCGACTGGACGACGCTCGACTCCCGGCAGGGCGAGGCCTTCGCCTCGCGCCGGCAGACCCGGGAGTTCTCCTTCGACAAGGCGACCGCGTACCGGCACCTCCGGCTGGAGATCACCCGCAACGCCGGCGACGACCTCGTCCAGCTCGCCGAGGTGCAGTTCGCGGGCGGTGACACCACCCCGCCCGCGCCCTCCGAGATGCGCAGCCAGATCGACCGGGGCCCGACCGGCTCCCCCACCGCCAAGGCCAACGCGGGCTTCACCGGGACCCATGCGCTGCGATACGCGGGCACCCATGAGCCGGACGGCCGGGCCTACTCGTACAACAAGATCTTCGACGTGGACACGGTCGTCACCCGCGACACCCTGCTGTCGTACCGGATCTTCCCGTCGATGCCCGAGACCGATCTCCACTACCCGGCCACCCATGTCTCCGTCGATCTCGCCTTCACCGACGGCACCTATCTGAGCGATCTGCCGGACGCGGTCGACCAGCACGGCGCGCGGATGAGTCCCCAGGGCCAGGCCGCCTCCAAGACCCTGTACGTCAACCAGTGGAACCACAAGCAGTCGCGGATCGGCGCGGTCGGCGCCGGCAAGACGATCGACCGCGTACTCGTGGCGTACGACTCCCCCAAGGGCCCGGCGCAGTTCCGGGGCTGGGTGGACGACATCTCCATCGCCACCAGGGCCCCCGAGAAGCGGCTGTCGCATCTGTCGGACTACGCCGTGACCACCCGGGGCACCAACTCCAGCGGATCCTTCTCGCGCGGCAACAACTTCCCGGCGACCGCCGTGCCCAACGGCTTCAACTTATGGACGCCGGTGACGAACGCGGGCTCGACCGACTGGCTCTACCAGTACGCCCGCGCCAACAACGCCGACAACCTCCCCACCATCCAGGCGTTCAGCGCGAGCCATGAGCCGAGCCCCTGGATGGGCGACCGGCAGACCTTCCAGGTGATGCCGTCCGCCGCGTCCGGCACCCCCGACGCCGGGCGCACCGCCCGCGCCCTGCCGTTCCGCCACGACAAGGAGAGCGCCCGTCCGTACGCGTACGGGGTGACCTTCGAGAACGGCCTCAGAGCGGAGATGGCGCCCACCGACCACGCCGCGATTATGCGCTTCACCTATCCGGGTGAGGACGCGAGCGTCGTCTTCGACAACGTCACGGGCGAGGGCGGGCTGACCCTCGACACCGAGCACGGGGTGGTCTCCGGCTACTCCGACGTCAAGAGCGGACTGTCCACCGGGGCCACCCGGCTCTTCGTCTACGGGGTCTTCGACGCACCCGTCAGCGCGGGCGGCAAGCTTTCGGGGGATGGTGGCAAGGACGTCACCGGCTACTTCCGCTTCAAGCCGGGCAAGGACCGTACGGTCACGCTGAGGCTCGCCACCTCCCTCATAGGCGTGGACCAGGCGAAGACCAACCTCCACCGGGAGATCCCCGCATCGGCGTCCTTTGGGCAGGTCAAGCAGGCCGCGCAGCGGGCCTGGGACAGGATTCTGGGGATCATAGAGGTCGAGGGCGCCGACCGCGGCCAGCTCACCACGCTCTATTCCAGCCTCTACCGGCTGTACCTCTATCCCAATTCCGCATTCGAGAACACGGGGACGGCGCGTAAGCCGAGGTACCAGTACGCGAGCGCCTTCTCACCGGCCACCGGGGAGAACACCCCGACCCACACCGGCGCGAAGATCGTCGATGGGCGGGTGTACGTCAACAACGGCTTCTGGGACACCTACCGGACGACGTGGCCCGCGTACTCGTTGCTGACGCCGAAGCGGGCGGGGAAGATGGTCGACGGCTTCGTCCAGCAGTACAAGGACGGCGGCTGGATCTCCCGCTGGTCCTCCCCCGGCTACGCCGACCTCATGACCGGCACCAGCTCGGACGTGGCCTTCGCCGACGCGTATCTGAAGGGCGTGCGGTTCGACGCCGAGGCCGCGTACGAGGCGGCGCTGAAGAACGCCACCGCCGTCCCGCCGCTGTCGGGCGTCGGACGGAAGGGCATGTCCACCTCGCCCTTCCTCGGCTACACCAGCACCGAAACCCATGAGGGCCTGTCCTGGGCGCTGGAGGGCTACCTCAACGACTTCGGGCTGGCGAAGATGGGCAAGGCGCTCCACGCGAAGACGAAGAAGGCCCGCTACAAGGAGGAGTCGGAGTACTTCCTGCACCGCGCGCAGGGGTATGTCTCGCTGTTCGACAACAAGGCGGGCTTCTTCCAGGGCAAGAACGCCGACGGCAAGTGGCGCGTGCCGTCCGAGAAGTACGACCCCCGGGTGTGGGGCTACGACTACACCGAGACCAACGGCTGGGGCTACGCCTTCACGGCGCCCCAGGACAGCCGGGGTCTTGCCAATCTGTACGGCGGGCGGAGTGGCCTGGCGAAGAAGCTCGACACGTACTTCTCCACCCCCGAGACCGCCTCCCCCGAGTTCGCCGGCTCCTACGGCGGCGTCATCCATGAGATGACCGAGGCGCGGGACGTCCGCATGGGCATGTACGGGCACAGCAACCAGGTCGCCCACCATGCGGCCTACATGTACGACGCGGCCGGCCGGCCCTGGAAGACCCAGGAGAAAGTGCGCGAGGTGCTCTCCCGCCTCTACACCGGCAGCGAGATCGGCCAGGGCTACCACGGTGACGAGGACAACGGCGAGCAGTCCGCCTGGTACCTCTTCAGCTCACTGGGCTTCTACCCGCTGGTCATGGGCGGCTCCGAGTACGCGGTCGGCTCGCCCCTGTTCACCAAGGCCACGGTGCATCTGGAGAACGGCCGCGACCTGGTGATCAAGGCCCCGCGCAACAGCCGGGCGAACGTCTACGTCCGGGGCCTGAAGGTGAACGGCAAGGTGTGGAACACCACCGTCCTGCCGCATTCGGTGCTCGCCCGGGGCGGCACGCTGGAGTTCGCGATGGGCGCCAAGCCGTCGAAGTGGGGCACGGGTGAGGGGGCCGCGCCGTCGTCCATCACCCAGGACGACAAGGTGCCGACACCGCGCCGCGACCTGACGGTGCCGAGTGGGGGCACGGCGCTGCTGGATGACACGTCGGGCACGGAGGCGACGTTCGAGTCGGTAGACTTGCCCGTCACCGGCCCCGGCCGAGCCGTGCAGTACACCCTGACCTCGTCCGACCGGGGCAAGGCGCCGGCGGGGTGGGTTCTCCAGGGGTCCTGGGACGGCGAGAAGTGGCAGGACCTGGACCGGCGGTCCAGCGAGTCCTTCGCCTGGGACAAGCAGACCCGGGTCTTCTCGGTCCACGCCCCGGGGAGGTATGCGCACTACCGGCTGGTGCCTGAGGGCAGGGCGACACTGGCGGAGGTGGAGTTGCTCGGCTAATCGCTGACGGTGGCGGGGACGGCGGGTGGGGGCGGCCGGGTCATCGGTCGTCTCCCCCGCCGTCTCGCCGCCTCACCGGGACGCGGTAGGGGCCGTCTCGGCGTCGTAGGACAGGCGAGCCTGCTCGACCTTGGGCAGGTTCTCGGCCGACCAGGTGGCGAGCGTGGCGAAGAGCGGGCCCAGGCCGCGGCCGAGGTCACTGATCTCGTACTCCACCCGGGGCGGGACCTCCGGGTGGTACGTGCGCCGCACCAGCCCGTCGCGTTCCAGCTGTCGGAGCCGCTGAGTCAGCACCTTGGGGGTGACCGTGCCGATGCGGCGCTGGAGTTCCACGAAGCGCTGACGGCCGTATTCGTTCAGCGTCCAGAGGATCGGCGTGGTCCAGCGGCTGAAGACGATGTCGACGACGGGGGCGATCGGGCACGCCTGTTCCGGTTCCTTGGCCATAGTCACTTTCCTCTAGGTACCTACTATCCCGGCGATGCTAGCTTCACCGTGCCGCGGCAAGGACCTCTCTGCGACAACGGAAACGGAGCTGCACATGATCGTGGTCACGGGAGCGACCGGAAACGTCGGACGGCCGCTCGTAGAGGCACTCGCCGCGGCGGGCGAGCAGGTGACGGCTGTCTCGCGGCGGCCCTCCGATGGGAAGACTCCGCAGGGCGTTCAGCATCGGCGAGCCGATCTGGCCGACGCGGAGAGCCTTCGGCCCGTGCTGGACGGGGCCGACGCGCTCTTCCTGCTCTTCGCGGGCGCACTTCTCGGCGGTGGTACGAGCGCGGGCGCCCTCCTCGACGTCGCGAAGTCGGGCGGCGTACGGCGTGTCGTCCTGCTGTCCTCCCAGGGCGCGGCGACCCGGCCGGAGGCGGTGTCGCACGCCTCGCTGCGTGCGTTCGAGGACGCCGTACGGCGGTCGGGGCTCGACTGGACGATTCTGCGGCCGGGAGGGTTCGACTCCAACGCCTGCACGTGGGCCGAGACCGTCCGCACGCAGCGGATGATCGCCGCGCCGTTCGGGGACGTCGGGCTGCCGCTCGTGGACCCCGCGGACATCGCCGAGGTCGCGGCCGTGGCCCTGCGCGATGCGGACCACGCCGGGCGCACCTACGAACTCACCGGTCCGTCGCCGATCTCCCCGCGCGAGCAGGCGCGGGCCATCGGTGAAGCGCTCGGCGAAGCCGTACGGTTCGTCGAGCTGAGCCGTGAGGAGGCCCGCGCGCACATGCTGGGGTTCATGCCGGAGCCGATCGCGGACGGCACCCTCGACATCCTGGGTCGGCCGACGGCCGGCGAGCAGCGGATGAGCCCCGACGTGGAACGGATCCTGGGCCGCCCGCCGCGTACGTTCGCCGAGTGGGCGAGGCACAACGTCGCGGTCTTCCGGTGAACGGGGGTGCCAGGATGGGCCGATGGCGACCGTACTGGCGTTCCATGCCCATCCCGATGACGAAGCACTGCTGACCGGCGGCACGCTGGCCCGCCTCGCCGACGAGGGACACCGGGTGGTGCTCGTCATCGCCACGGACGGCCTGATGGGCGCCGTGCCGACGGGTGGCGAACCGCCGCGGCTGCGCGAACTGCGCACCGTGGCGGCTCTGTTGGGCGTCGACCGCGTCGTCCACCTCGGCTACGCGGACAGCGGCCACGGCGCCCTGCTCTGCCCGGATCCGCCGGACCGCACGCGCTTCGTCCGGGCGGACACCGAGGAGGCGGCGGAGCGGCTGGCCGCGATCCTCCGCGAGGAGGATGCGGCGATGCTACTCAGCTACGAAGCCAACGGCGGCTACGGCCACCGGGACCACGTCAAGGTGCACCAGGTCGGCCGCCGCGCCGCCGAACTGGCCGAGACGGCGAGGGCGCTGGAGGCCACGATGCCGCGCGACGCCGCTGAGCGCCTGGTCAGGCTGGTGCGTCTGCTGCGGATACCGCTGCGCTTCGGTCCCGAGGAGCTGGCCGGTCGCTTCAGCCCGCGCACCGCCATCACCCGCCGTATCGACGTCCGCCGCTACGCCCGCCAGAAGCAGGCCGCGCTCGCCGCGCACCACTCCCAGGTGAAGGGGACCGGCCGCGTGAACGCGGTCCTGCAGACCATGGTCCGGCTGCCGGTCCCGGTCTTCGGACTGTTGTTCGGCCGGGAGTGGTTCATCGACGTCCGCCCCGGCCGAAGCGCGCAGCCTTAGGGCTTGCCGGGAAATAAGTCGTGGCTTCCAGCTGCGGGGATCGTTGTCGTGGTATGGGGAGTATGGAGGGGACCGAGGCCGTCCTGGGGGCGAAGTTCGAGACGTTGTTGCCGCATCTGGACGAGCGTCAGCGTCGGCTGACCATAGGGGCGGAGGCGCGGTCGCTGGGACACGGTGGGATCAGGCTCGTCGCCCGTGCGGCCGGAGTGCGGGAGGGCACGGTCTCGCGCGGGGTGGCTGAACTGAAGTCCGGCCAGGGCCCGTTGGGTCGGGTCCGCCGTACGGGCGGTGGCCGGAAGAGGGCGAGTGTGCTGGATGCGGGACTGCGGCCTGCGCTGCTGGCGCTGGTCGAGCCCGACGAGCGGGGCGATCCGATGTCGCCGCTGCGCTGGACGACGAAGTCGACCCAGAACCTGGCAGCAGAGCTGACCCGCCAGGGACATCGCGTCTCCGCCGACACGGTCGCCGGCCTGCTGCGGGAGGAAGGCTTCAGCCTGCAGGCCAACGCCAAGACCATCGAAGGCGCCCAGCACCCGGACCGGGACGCCCAGTTCCACGAGCAGGCACGAGATCACCGGGACGCCGGAGATGCGGTGATCAGCGTGGACACCAAGAAGAAGGAACTGATCGGCAACTACAAGAACGCCGGGCACGAGTGGCGGCCCGCCGAGCAGCCCGTTCAGGTCAAGACACACGACTTCCCTAGCCAGGCAGAGAAGGCGATCCCGTACGGAATCTACGACACGACAGCGAACACCGGCTGGGTGAACATCGGCACCGATCACGACACCGCAGCATTTGCCTGCGGCTACTTTGCACCGTGGGTCAGAGATAGGGCACCGGGGCCTTGATGGAGCGCGCGCCGGAGCCACGACTCCAGGTGGCGATGGCAAGGCCGTCGGCGATGACGGCCGGCCGGATGAGACCGCCTCCCGGCCAGACGCGAGCCTCATGGACAGCGGGGACGGACACCTCGCGAGTGCGGTAGCCGATCAGGTAGTCGTCGTAGGCGGGCAGCATGCGAAAGTCTGGAGTCTCGGCCGCGTACCCGGATGCCCAGGTCGGCGGCCGTAGCGTCCTGGGCCTGGATGGTGAGGACCCGTCGGATGACCGCCTCGGCAGAGGCCTCGCGTACTCCGTCGGCCAGGGCCTGGGCGTGGGCCCGCAGCGTGCGGACGCTTTCGTGGTCAGGCATCGGGCTGTGCCTCTCGGCCGGCGCGGTCAGGAGACGGCCTTGTCGAGGACGCGGGCGAGTTCGGCGGGCGCGGACAGCATCGGCCAGTGCCCGGTGGGCAGGTCGAAGCGCCGCCACGGCGGCTGGTTCAGGTAGGCCAGCATCGGCACCCCGGCATCCAGCAGTCCCGTGAAGTCATGGCAGGCGATCAGGACACGGTCCACATGGGAACCGGGCTCGGCCGGGTCGGCGAGGCGCTGGGTGTAGGTGCCGAATGGCTGAGGGGTGGCGCGCGTGCGCAGAGTGTTCCGCTGGCCCTCATCGAGCCCGTCGAGGCTGCTGGACAAGCTCAGGACCTCAAAGGGCGGCATCGGTAGCCGCCACCCGTCGCCGGAAGCGTCGACCTGCTGGCGCAGCTGGTCCGCTGCTTGCGGCGGCATGAGGTCGAGCATGCACATGCCTGCGGCGAATGGGGCGCTGTCCACGTAGATCACGCGTTCCAGCCGGTCGCCGAGACGTCCGGCTGCCCCGGTGACCGGTGCAGCCGCGTAGCTGTGGGCGACCAGCGTGACGTCGCGCAGATCGTTCCGCTCGACGAATCCCGTGATGTCCGCGATGTGCGTGTCCAGGTCCGTCTGGGGGCCGCCCTGGTCTGCGTGCTCGGCCAGGCCGGTCAGTGTCAGCGGCAGCGCCGTGTGGCCGCGCTGCCGCAAAGCTTGGGCGGTGTCTTCCCAGGTCCATGCCCCGAGCCAGGCGCCGGGAACGAGTACGAAGGTGGCCATGTGATCTCCCTGAAGTGAGGTGCTGCGGGGAGCGTAAAGTCGATACAGGACAGAATCCGCCCTGAAATGCCGAGTGATCCATGTCGCATCCCCTGACCCGTGTGCTGACCCTGCTGGAACTCCTCCAGTCCAACGCCCGGCTCACCGGGGTGGAGCTGGCCGACCGGCTGGACACCGACGTGCGCACGGTGCGCCGGTACACCGCGCACCTGCGGGAACTGGGCATCCCCGTGGAGGCCGAACGCGGCCGCTACGGCGGCTACCGGCTGGCCCGCGGCTACCGGATGCCCCCTCTGGTCCTCACCAATGACGAGGCTCTCGCCGTCGTTCTTGGCCTGCTCGCGGCAGAACGTCTGGGCATGGGCACCGCCGCGCCGGCCAGTGCCGGTGCCCTGGCCAAGATCGAGCGGGTGCTTCCGCACGCCCTGCGCGAACCGCTCGCCGCCATGCGGGAGACCCTGTCGTTCACCGCCAACGCCGTGATTGGGCAGGCACCCGGAACCGGCGTCCTGCTGGCACTGGCCCATGCCTCCCGCGCCCGCACGACCGTCGGTATCAGCCACCGGTCCTGGCGCCAGGAACACACCGAACGCGACATTGACCCCTACGGCGTGGTCTTCCACACCGGCCGCTGGTACGTCGTCGGCCACGACCACCTCCGCGACAGCCTGCGGACCTTCCGCATCGACCGCATCGCCTCCGTCACCTCCCGAGCCGACAGCTTCACCGCACCCGCCGGCTTCGACCCCGTCGCCCACCTCACCTCGAACCTCGCCCAGGGGCCCTACCGCTGGCAGGTCGAGGTGACGATCCATGGCCCCCTCGATGAGATCGCCCGCCGACTGCACCGCTCCGCGGTGACCCTCACCGACCAGCCCACCGGCGTCCTGATGCACGCACGGGCAGAACGGCTGGACGGCATGGCCCACATGCTCGCCTCCCTGGAATGGCCCTTCACCATCCACTATCCCGACGAACTACGGCAGGCGCTCAAGAATCTGGCCGCCCAGCTCGCCGAATCCGCAGAACGAGCACCGGGAGAAATACCGCAGTGACGGCAGCCGGCCGCCCTCGAGGAAGAGTCTTTCCGCCGCAGATCATTAGGGAGCCGTTGATGCTGCAGCGATCCGGTCGGCCTACGTGCGGAACGCCTTGCGCCCGGCCGGACGCCTCGACCAGTGGGCCGTCCTCGCCGAGCCCGGCCGGGGCCGGGTAGGCGTACACCGAGCGGCTGGAGATGTAGACGTACGACCCGGCGCGGCCGGCGAGCAGACGGGCCGTGCCGCGCACCGCCGAGGGCGCGCCCGACCAGGTGTCGACGACGACGTCCCATTCGCCGCGCGCGAGGGCCGCGAGCCCGTCCGCCACCCCTCGCTCACCGCGCAGGGCGGTGGCCTCCGGCGGCGGGTCATGGCGGCCGCGGTGGAACTCCGTCACCTGGCCGCCGCGGGCCAGCGCTTCCTCGGCTATCGCGCGCCCCACGAACTCCGTACCGCCCAGCATCAGAACTCTCTTGACTTCCTCCCCCGCCTAAAGGTGGGGGATTCCCACCCTCACAGGTGAGGCTTCCTGCTTCACCGACGACCGCCCCGTCCGGGAGGACTCCCGTTGAGGTCTTACACCGTCTCCACAGGCAGACGCCGCCAGCCCGGCGGCCAGGATGTTGCGTGCCGCGTTCACATCGCGGTCATGCACCGTGCCACACTCGCACGTCCACTCACGGACGTTCAGCGGCAGCTTCTCGCGGACCGTGCCGCAGGCCCCGCACAGCTTGCTGCTGGGGAACCAACGGTCGATCACGACGAGTTCACGCCCGTACCAGGCGCACTTGTACTCCAGCATGGAGCGGAGTTCCGTCCACGACGCGTCACTGATCGCCCGCGCAAGCGAGTGATTCTTGACCAGGTTGCGGACGGTGAGGTCCTCGATCACGACCGTTTGGTTCTCACGGACGAGTCGAGTCGACAGCTTGTGCGGGAAGTCGCGGCGCCGGTCGGCGATCCGCGCGTGGACCCTGGCGACCGTGCGCCGGGCCTTCTCCCGGTTCGCCGAGCCCTTCGCCTTTCGCGACAGCTCCCGCTGTGCGCGGGCCAGGCGGGCCCGGTCGCGGCGTTCGTGCTTCGGGTTGGCGACCTTCTCCCCGGTGGACAGGGTCACCAGGCTGGTTATGCCCGCGTCGATACCGACCGCGTTCGCCGTGGCTGGAGCCGGAGCAATGCGGTCCTCACACAGCATCGAGACGAACCAGCGTCCGGCGCTGTCACGGGAGGCGGTCACCGTCGTCGGTGCAACGCCCCGCGGGAGCGGACGCGACCATCGGATATCCAGCGGCTCCGTCATCTTGGCCAGCCTCAGTTGCCCGTCGCGCCATGTGAAGGCGCTGCGGGTGTACTCGGCCGACGCGCGGGACTTCTTCCGGCTCTTGTAGCGCGGGTACTTCGCGCGCTTGGCGAAGAAGTTCCCGAACGCCGTCTGAAGGTGCCGGAGCGCCTGCTGGAGCGGAACCGAGGACACCTCGGACAGGAAGGCCAGTTCCCCGGTCTTCTTCCACTCCGTCAGCGCGGCGGAAGACTGCACGTAGGAGACGCGGCGCTGCTCGCCGTACCAGGCCCGAGTGCGCTCCTCCAACGCCTTGTTGTAGACAAGGCGGACGCAGCCGAACGTGCGCGACAGCTCCGCTGCCTGCTCGTCCGTGGGATAGAAGCGGTACTTGAAAGCCCGCTTGACCTGCTGCGTCATGCCTCACATGGTATCAGTTCGTCTGTGAGCGGCGGGTGTCGGCTGATGGCCGCAGACACCGAATCGCCCTGGCGGTGATTCGCCTTTCCCTGCCCTGCTCCGCAGGGGCTTCGTTTCCTCCCCGCCCTAAAGGACGGGGTATCCACGAAGGGATCCCAATGACGACAACCCTGCCCGCGCACGGCGGCGCACCCGGGCGGATCAGCTTTCAGCTGATCCCGGGCGGCGCCATGATGGGCTCATGATCCTCCGCCAGCTACGTGACACCGAGGAGGACGCCGAGGCGGTCTGGGATGTGGCCGCTGCCGCCCTCGGCGACTCCAGCGCCCTCATGGGCGAGGCCGACAGCGTGTGGCCACCGCAGTACGTCTCCGACGTCCGCAGCCGGAACCGGCATCTCGCCCGCACCGACCCGGGCGGCTGCTGGATCGCCATGGACAAGGACGGAGCGCCGATCGGGGCGGCCCTGTCCACGCGGCGTGAGGGCACCTGGGGGCTGTCGATGTTCGCGGTGCTGCCCGAGGCGCAACGGCACGGCGTCGGCCGGGAGTTGCTGGCCGCGGCGCTGACGTACGGCCGGGGGTGTCTGCGCGGGATCATCTGCGGTTCACAGGACCCGCGCGCGGCCGCCACGTACCGCCGCGCGGGTTTCGCCCTGCACCCGGCGATGCGGCTGCGCGGCACCGTCGGACCGGCGACCAAGGAGCGTCTGCCCGCCCCCGACGGCGCCGTCCACGAGGGTCTGGCCCGCCACCGGGACGTCCTGGACTCCGTCGACCGCCGCACCCGGGGCGGGGCCCATGGCCCCGACCACGACCTGCTGCTGAGCCAGCGACGGCTGCTGGTCGTGGACGACTTGGCGGGCAGCGGCTATTGCTATGTGGCCGACGACGGCAAGATCGAGCTGCTGGCCGCCACCTCCCGCCGCCTGGCCAAGCGCCTGCTGACCGCCGCCCTGCTGTGCATGCCGGACGGCACCGACGCCCAGGTACCGAGCCTGACGGCGGAGCAGCAGTGGGCGGTCGACGTCGGCCTGGAGGCGGGCCTGGAGCTGTCCACCGGCGGCTATGTGTGTCTGCGCGGCATGCCGCCCCCGGCCCCCTACATCCCGTCGAGTACGTTCCTGTGACCAGGTCCGGGCACCCGCCGATCGAGGTCCCGCCGGCGCTTGCCGCCACCCTCGGCCAGTACGAGGGGGGACCGGGGATGTGGCGCGCGCGGTGCGGCGCCGCTTCGAGGTGATGACCGAGGTGCTGGGCCTGGACCGGGAGCGGGCCCGGGGTTGGACCCTCGCGCGGGTGCTGCAGAACGCGTTGTGGGACGTGGAGGACGGGGAGACCGCCCTCGATCCGGTGCAGACGGCCATCGCCCGCGCGCTGCTCACGCCCTGACGTGGACAGGCTCAACGCGCTGACGCGGATGGGCTCACGCGCTGACGCGGACGGGCTCACGCGCTGACGCGGACGGGCTCACGCGCTGACGCGGACGGGCCGCACGCTGACGCGGACGGGCTCACGCGCTGACGCGGACGGGCTCACGCGCTGACGCGGACGGGCCGCACGCTGACGCGGACGGGCCGCACCCCGCCGTGGGGTGCGGCCCGTCGCGTACCGGAGTGGCGCTTACTTGCGGATCAGCGACCGCAGCACGTACTGCATGATGCCGCCGTTGCGGTAGTAGTCCGCCTCGCCGGGGGTGTCGATGCGCACCTTGGCGTCGAACTCGACCTCGCCCGCCTTCACCTTGACCGTCTCCGGGATGCCGCCGTCGTCGAGGGCGGTGATCCCGGTGATGTCGAAGGTCTCCTCACCGGTCAGGCCCAGCGACAGCGCCGAGGCGCCCTCGGGGAACTGGAGCGGGAGGACGCCCATGCCGATGAGGTTCGAGCGGTGGATGCGCTCGTACGACTCGGCGATGACGGCCTTGACGCCGAGCAGCGCGGTGCCCTTGGCGGCCCAGTCGCGGGAGGAGCCGGAGCCGTACTCCTTGCCGGCCAGGATCACCAGCGGGATGCATGCGGCCTGGTAGTTCTGCGACGCGTCGTAGATGAAGGAGACCGGCCCGCCCTCCTGCGTGAAGTCGCGGGTGTAGCCGCCCTCGGTGCCCGGCGCGATCTGGTTGCGCAGCCGGATGTTGGCGAAGGTGCCGCGGATCATGACCTCGTGGTTGCCTCGGCGGGAGCCATAGGAGTTGAAGTCACGACGCTCGACGCCGTGCTCCAGGAGGTACTTGCCGGCCGGGGTGTCGGCCTTGATCGCACCGGCCGGGGAGATGTGGTCGGTGGTGACCGAGTCGCCCAGCTTGGCCAGCACCCGGGCGCCGGTGACGTCCTCGACCGGGGCCGGGTCCATGGTCATGCCCTCGAAGTACGGGGGCTTGCGGACGTAGGTGGACTCCGGGTCCCACTCGAAGGTGTTACCGGTCGGGACGGGCAGCGCCTGCCACTGGGCGTCACCGGCGAAGACGTCGGCGTAGCTGGTGTTGAACATCTCCTGGCCGATGGCCGAGGCGACGACCTCCTCGACCTCCTGCTCGGAGGGCCAGATGTCGCTCAGGTGGACCGCGTTGCCGTCCTGGTCCACGCCCAGGGCGTCCTTGGTGATGTCCACCTTCATGGAGCCCGCGATGGCGTACGCGACCACCAGCGGCGGGGACGCCAGGTAGTTCATCTTGACGTCCGGGTTGATCCGGCCCTCGAAGTTGCGGTTGCCGGAGAGCACCGAGGTGACGGCGAGGTCGGCGTCGTTGACGGCCTTGGAGACCTCCTCCGGCAGCGGGCCGGAGTTGCCGATGCAGGTGGTGCAGCCGTAGCCGACGAGGTTGAAGCCGAGCTTGTCGAGGTACGGGGTGAGCCCGGCGCGGTCGTAGTAGTCCATGACGACCTTGGACCCGGGGGCCAGGGTGGTCTTGACCCACGGCTTGCGGGTGAGGCCCTTCTCGACGGCCTTCTTGGCCACCAGGGCGGCCGCGACCATGACGTACGGATTCGAGGTGTTGGTGCACGAGGTGATCGCGGCGACGGTGACGGCGCCGTGGTCGATCTCGTACTGGGAGCCGTCGGGGGCGATCACCGGGGTGGGCTTGGTCGGCACCCCGTTGGAAACGGCCGGGGCGTCCGAGGCCGGGAAGGACTCGATGCCCGCCTCGTCCAGGTCGGCCACGGGGACGTACTGACGGACGTCCTGCGCGAACTTCTCGGCGGCCTCGGCCAGCACGATGCGGTCCTGCGGACGCTTGGGGCCGGCGATCGACGGGACGACCGTCGACAGGTCCAGCTCCAGCTTCTCGGAGAAGTCCGGCTCGGCGGCCGGGTCCAACCACAGCCCCTGCTCCTTGGCGTACGCCTCGACGAGCGCGAGCTGCTGCTCGCTGCGGCCGGTCAGCTTCAGGTAGTTGATCGTCTCGCCGTCGATCGGGAAGATCGCGGCGGTCGAGCCGAACTCCGGCGACATGTTGCCGATGGTGGCGCGGTTGGCGAGCGGGATCGAGGAGACGCCCTCGCCGTAAAACTCGACGAACTTGCCGACCACACCGTGCTTGCGCAGCATCTCGGTGATGGTCAGCACCAGGTCGGTGGCGGTGGTGCCGGTCGGCAGCGAGCCGGTGAGCTTGAAGCCGACGACGCGCGGGATCAGCATCGAGACCGGCTGGCCCAGCATCGCGGCCTCGGCCTCGATGCCGCCGACGCCCCAGCCGAGCACGCCGAGGCCGTTGACCATGGTGGTGTGCGAGTCGGTGCCGACGAGGGTGTCCGGGTACGCCTGGCCACCCCGGACCATGACGGTGCGGGCCAGGTGCTCGATGTTCACCTGGTGGACGATGCCGGTGCCGGGCGGGACGACCTTGAACTCGTCGAAGGCCGTCTGGCCCCAGCGCAGGAACTGGTAGCGCTCGCGGTTGCGGCCGTACTCCAGCTCCACGTTCTGGGAGAAGGCTTCCGGAGTGCCGAAGCGGTCGGCGATGACGGAGTGGTCGATGACCAGCTCGGCCGGGGCCAGCGGGTTGATCTTCGCCGGGTCGCCGCCGAGCTCCTTGACGGCCTCACGCATGGTGGCGAGGTCCACGACGCACGGCACACCGGTGAAGTCCTGCATGATCACACGGGCCGGCGTGAACTGGATTTCCTGGCTGGGCTGGGCCTTCGCGTCCCAGCTGCCCACCGCGCGGATGTGGTCGGCGGTGATGTTCGCGCCGTCCTCGGTGCGGAGCAGGTTCTCCAGCAGCACCTTCAGGCTGTACGGGAGGCGTGCGGAGCCCTCCACCTTGTCCAGCCTGAAGATCTCGTACGACTCGTCGCCCACCTGCAGGGTGCTGCGGGCGTCGAAGCTGTTCGCCGACACGACAGTCTCCTTCATGCATGAATTCGCGCGTACCACCGCAATGCTGCCGTCACATGCCCGCGCCGATCCGCTGAGGTAGGGCTAAGTTAGGTAACCCTTACCAGCGCGGGTGCGACGGTGCGCCTTCCAGCAGATATCTCGATGTCGAGATAACTCTAGTACATCGCTCCCGCGCGGTCATGTCATGCCCGGCCCTCGACCGCGTCAGCGACTCAGTCTCAGTGACTCAGTGAGACTCAGTGACTCAGCGACTCGGCATCCCCCATCACGATCACCGGATGCCGGGCGGGATCGAGCGTGCGGAGCAGTTCCCGCATATGCCGCTGCGCCAGGCTCACACAGCCCCGTGTGGGTCCGCCGTGGTCCACATGCAGCCAGATACCGCCACCCTTGGCCGCGCCGAGGGGGCGGGTCGAGTCGAGGGGCGAGGTTCCGGGCTTGCGGTTGTAGTTGATCGCGATGACGTAGTCGAAGGAGCCCGCGAGCGGCTCGCCCGCGAAGCCGGTGCCGCCGATGGCGAAGGCCCCCGACTGGTCGTACGGCAAGGGGGTGCCGGGGTCGGGCAACCGCCCGCCCGCGTCGGTGAGGGAGAAGACGCCGATGGGCGAGCGGAGATCGCCGACCCGATGGTCGTCCGTCCAGCCCTTGCGGGCGTTGTGGGCCTGCCAGGTGGCTCCCGGCTCCCAACCCGCCCCCGTACGCCGGTACAGCACCACCTGCGACCTCGAGGACTTCTTGCCCCGGCCGGTGACCAGGACGACCTGCCGCGCGCTCCGGGGAATCTCCGCCAGCGTCCGCGGGCCCAGGCCCGGCAGTCGCGCCGGGGCGGACGCGGCGGGCGCATCGGGGTCCGCGGGTGCCGGCCCGGACCTGGCCTGTGTGCCGCCGGGCCCGGGAGCCGCCGCGTCCTCCGCACCGGCGGCAGCCGACGGGGCCCGGTCCGCCGTCCCGGCACCGGGGCCCGCGCACGCGGTGAGCGTCGCGGACAGGGCCAGCACGGCGGCGGACACGCCCAGGCGGCGCATGGTGCGGTTCGCTTGATCGTCGCCAACCGGGGTGCGGGAGCGCCCACGATGCGGGCGAGGTGTTGGGGAAGCCATACCTTCAGCCTGGAAGAGACATATGAGGAACTGGTCAGCTCGGTCGTACGAGATCACGCCTCAGCGCGCGGAGCCCGCCCGACACTGGTCCCACGGCATGTTCCAGCCGTTGAGGCCATTGTCGCGGGCGATCGTCCGGGCGTCCGAGTTCTTCACCACGACCACATCACCGACGAGGGAGCGGTCGTGGAACCAGGCGCCATCCTGAGAGGGGTCGGCGCCGCCCCGGACGTCGTTCAGGCGCAGGCCGAGCCCATCCGCCGGCCGCCGCTTCAGCAGGGTCACACCGCCGTCGTGGTCCACGACGGCCGGGCCGCGATCGACGAGGTCAGGAGCCGCACACCGGACCTCGTGGTCCTGGACCTGACGCTGCCGCGGATCGAGGGATTCGGCGTGTGCCGCGCGGGCATCCGTCCGCTCACCCGTACCGAACCCGGCCGCTGGCCGGACGTGGAGGAACCGTCACGGCGAACAGCGAGCCCCGGCATCGGGGCCGTGTTCACCATCCTCCTCCCCCTCGGGCGGGAGCCGGACGGCTCGCGTTGACTGGGCCCGTTCACCGGTACGGGTGATCGCTGGACGGATGCGCCCCAGGTCGTGGCGGATTGCGTTGGACCTGGGCGGTCGTCATGCCGCACTTGCGATGTCCGGTGGAGGACCCATGAGCTCACAACCGCACTCGTACGCGGCGGACGACCCCGAAACCGCGCTGAAGTACGCGATCCAGCCCATTCCGGCAATCGACCGGGTGCAGATCGTCGAGGGGGTCATCGATCCGTTGTCGCCAACGTGGGGTCATGAGAGGGCGGCCGGCAAGATCCGTGACCAGATCGCGTTGACCGTAGCCAAATTGGGTTGTGTCTCGGGCTCGGGCAACCTGGATCTTCCGGGCACCAGCAACTGGTACACCCCCGACGTGGCGGTCGTGCCCGAGGATCCGGCGGATGCCGATGCGTTGCCGCCCGATCAGACCCTGCTGGTCGCCGAGGTCACCTCGGAGTCCAACGGCGACACCGACCCCGTCGTCAAGCGCCGCCGGTACGCCGAGTACGGAGCCCCGCTGTACCTGGTGGGCGACCGGCAGGAGCGCACCTGCACGCTGTACGCCGAGCCCGGGAAGTTCGGGTACACCTCGGTGAACGGACCGCACCCCTCCGGTACGCCCGTACGGCTTCCGGAGCCGTTCGAACTGGAGCTGGACACCTCGGAGTTCTGAACTGAGCCACCCCCGGACGCCGCGATACTGCCATCCATGGATCCGCAACTGCTCCGCACCTTCGTCTCCGTGGCCCACTGCGGCTCCTTCTCCGCGGCCGCCCGGGAGCTGGGCGTCACCCAGTCGGCGGTGTCCCAGCACATCGCGGCCCTCGAAGCCGATCTGCGCACCCCGCTGCTGACCCGGCGGCCGGTCGCGCCGACGGCCGCCGGGGCGCGGTTGCTGGAGCACGCCCGGCCGCTGCTGTCGCGGCTGGACGCGGCACGGGCGGATGTCGAGCGGCTGGCCGGGGCCGTCGCCACCCGGCTGACCCTCGGGGCCACGCCGCTGGCCCTGACCCCGCGGATGGCGACGGCGCTCGCCGGGGCGCGCCGGGCGCACCCCGGGACGCGGACGGCCGTACGGATCCTCGGCCGCCGGGAGATCCCCGCCGCGGTGGCGGCGGGGGCGCTGGATCTGGGCCTGGTCGACGGCCCGGCCGCGCCCGGCGACCCCCTGCCGCTGCCCGACGCCGGGCCGCTCACCGCCGTCGCTGTCGCCGAGGCGCCGCTGGTGGTGGCCCTGCCCACCGGCCACCCACTGGCCCGGCGGCTCGGGCTGCGGCTGGCCGACCTGGGCAGTGCGCGCTGGCTGGACGCCCCGGACACCGCCATGCCGCTCGGCCCCCTGCGGGCCACGGCCGGGAGGGGCGGTTTCCGCGCCTCGCTGACGTACGAGGGCACCGACGTACGGGCCCTGGCCGCGCTGGCCGCGGCGGGGCACGGGCTGGCGCTGCTGCCGCACGCGGCCGTCGAGGGCGTCCCCGGCGTCGTCACGGTCCCGCTGATCTCACCGCGCCTGGTCCACCGGACCGAGCTGCTGCACGGCGCCGCTGTGGACGGCCCGGCGCGGTCGCTGGCCGCACTGGTGACGGGGGACGGCCGCCGCTATGCGTGACGCCATGGGCGGCGGGGCCGGGCCCGGGCGTGACGCTGTGCGGTAGCGGCGGGGCCGGGCCCGGGCCCGGGAGTGACGCTGTGCGGTACCCGAGCATCGCGGGCGTTCCGCTGCCGGTCGCGGCCAGCAGCCGCTGGGTGCCGAGCGGGGTGTGCGTACGGTGGGCGATCGCGGCGGCGACGATTCGGGGGGCGAGGATGTGGGCGGTGGGCGCCGGGAGGAAGGCACCCGGACCGGTGAATCCGTCGGGCTGCCGATACGCGTCGCGAGCGGATCCGGCAGCCGGTCACGCGGCGCGGCGAAGACCGCCGGAGCCGCGGCCGGGCCGGCACGAAGGGCGGGGCGTCGATGAGCGCACGGCGCGGGACGGGTCACGGCGACCTCCTTGTTCGCATGCCAATAGAACAACTTTCGGCTGAGCAGGGCACTTTCTCACCTCTCCTCCCCCGGCGCGTGCGCATCTCATATACGAGATAGCCTCTTCTCTATGACTGACGACTACCTCTCACGTATCGGCAAGCTCATCCGTGATGCTCGGCAGCACCGCGGCTGGACCCAGTCCCAGCTCGCGGAGGCACTGGGCACCAGCCAGAGCGCGGTCAACCGCATTGAACGCGGGAATCAGAACATCAGCCTTGAGATGATCGCCAGGATCGGTGAGGCCCTGGACAGTGAGATCGTCTCCCTTGGTTACGCGGGCCCGATGCATCTGCGCGTGGTGGGAGGCCGCCGCCTCTCCGGCGCGATCGATGTCAAGACGAGCAAGAACGCGTGTGTGGCGCTGTTGTGCGCCACGTTGCTCAACGCGGGCCGTACGACGCTGCGGAGGGTCGCCAGGATCGAGGAGGTGTACCGCATCCTCGAAGTTCTGGGCAGCATCGGCGTCCGCACCCGCTGGATCAACGACGGCGCCGATCTGGAGATCGTGCCTCCCGCCGAGTTGGACCTCGATTCGATGGACACCGAGGCCGCCCGCAGGACGCGGAGCGTCATCATGTTCCTCGGCCCGCTGCTGCACCGCATGGACCGCTTCCGGATTCCCTACGCGGGCGGTTGCGACCTCGGCACCCGTACCGTGCAACCGCATATGACCGCGCTGCGCCCCTTCGGCCTCGAAGTGACCGCCACCGACGGGATGTACCACGCCCAGGTCGACCGCACCGTCTCCCCCGGCCGCGCGATCGTGCTGACCGAGCGCGGCGACACGGTCACCGAGAACGCGCTGCTGGCCGCCGCCCGGCACGACGGCGTCACGGTGATCCGCAACGCCTCCTCCAACTACATGGTCCAGGATCTCTGTTTTTTCCTGGAGGAGTTGGGGGTCAAGGTCGAGGGCGTGGGCACGACCACGCTCACCGTGCACGGGGTCACCCGTATCGACCGCGACGTCGACTACGCGCCGTCCGAGGACCCGGTGGAGGCGATGAGCCTGCTGGCCGCCGCCGTGGTGACGGAGTCCGAGCTGACGATCCGTCGGGTGCCGGTGGAGTTCCTGGAGATCGAGCTGGCCGTACTGGAGGAGATGGGGCTCGACCACGAGCGCAGCCCCGAGTACGCGGCGGACAACGGCCGCACCCGGCTGATCGACCTGACGGTGCGTCCGTCCAAGCTCCAGGCCCCGATCGACAAGATCCACCCGATGCCGTTCCCCGGCGTCAACATCGACAATGTGCCCTTCTTCGCGGCCATCGCGGCGGCCGCCCAGGGCTCGACGCTGATCCACGACTGGGTCTACGACAACCGCGCCATCTATCTCACCGAGCTCAACCGGCTCGGTGCCCACGTCAAACTCCTCGACCCCCACCGGGTTCTGGTCGAGGGCCCGACCCGCTGGCGCTCGGCCGAGATGATGTGCCCGCCCGCGCTGCGCCCCGCGGTGGTGGTGCTGCTGGCGATGATGGCGGCGCCGGGGACGTCCGTCCTGCGGAACGTGTACGTCATCAACCGCGGTTACGAGGATCTGGCGGAGCGCCTGAACTCGATCGGCGCGCAGATCGAGACCTTCCGCGACATTTGATACGCCGGATGCCGCCGCACCCCGCTTGACCTGCACAAATGCGGGTCATGAAGGGGTGCGACGGCACCTCTGGGACTTCTCTGGGATTTTGGGCCAGGACCGGGCTTCCGCCGGTCGTCCGGGCTATGCGAAGACCGCGTCGATGGCGGCGCTGCCGCGCGCACCGGCGCGGGGGAGGAAGTGCGCGTACTTGCGCAGCGTGAACCCGGGGTCCGAGTGACCGAGCCACCCCGCAAGGGGCATGACCGGGCGCATTCGCAGACGGCGGGGCCCCGGCCCGGTCTCGTAGGCAGCGATGACGGCCTGGACGCGGTCGCGCAGTTGGAGTTTGGCGAGGATGCGGGAGACGTGCGTTTTGATGGTCGTCTCGGCCAGGTGCAGGCGGTCGGCGACTTCGGCATTGCTCAGTCCTCGGGCCACCAGGCCCAGGACTTCGTGTTCGCGGCAGAGCAGAGTGACGCCGCCTCGAACGGGCACTCGTATACCACCAACAAACCGAGGGGTGACATACGGCCATGGAGATCTCAGGCGTCATCAGCGCGATCGTCATCGGCATCGTGATCGGTGTCCTGGGCCGGCTCGTCGTCCCCGGGCGCCAGCGCATCGGCGTCCTGTGGACGATCGCGATCGGCATCATCGCCGCGTTCATCGGCACCGGCATCGCCGCCGGCCTCGACGTCGCCGACACCAACGGCGTCGACTGGGTGGAGTGGCTCATCCAGATCGCCCTCGCAGCCCTCGGCGTCGCCGCTCTCAGCAAGGTGAAGGTGCGCCACTGACCGGCGCTCACAGCATCCAACCAAAGCCCGGCCGCGGCCAGGAAGGCCGCCGGCAGCGTGAGCGCGCAGACCGTCGCCCACGCGCCGGCGGCCGGCCCGCTGCCCGCCCAGGAGACGATCCTGGAAGCCCTCGGACAGCTCGGCTTCGGCTTCAAGTCCGCCGACCTGGAGTACGGGCGCATCGGCGGCACCGGCCAGCGGCTGCCCTTCTACCAGGAGATCGAGCTCACCCCGGCCCCGCAGTACGCCCACCAGCTCAACGAGATCGAACTGACCTTCCTCGCCACGCCGGGCGGCATGGAGGTGGTCCTGGAGGCCGACAAGCGCGGCGGTCTCTTCTCCGACGGGCACGACGCACTCACCCGCTTCAGCGTCTCCCACGACGGCATCGAGCACCCGGACTGGAACACCCTGGTCAACGGCTGGATCCGCCAGCTCGTCGAGCACCGTGCCTCCTACGGCTCGCACGCCGCCTACGCACACGGGGACCCGTATGCGGGCGGCCACGGCGGGCACTACGGACACGGACACGACGAGCACCACCACGAGGGCCACCGCTCCGGCCCCGGCATGGGCACCGCCATCGCCGCGGGCGCGGCCGGACTCGCGGCCGGGGTCGTCGGGGGCATGGTCGCCGCCGAAGTCGTCGACGAGGTCGGCGACTTCTTCGAAGGTGACGAGGAAGCCGAGGGCTGATAAGCCGGGGCGGGCCGACGGCGGCCGATCAGGCGCCGGCGCTGACCGTGCGCAGGAAGTGATCGGCGTCTTCCGGCTCGCCCAGCCGGCCGACCTGAAGCCAGGATCCGTCGGCGAAGCGAATCCTGAAGGTGGCGAACCCGCGCGGCTGGCCCGCCTCCCCTTCGATACGAGCCGCATCGAGGGGGAACTCCGCGACAGGCCGGAAGTCGTCAGCCCTGGTGGGCGACAACCTGCGGCGCGGGGAGGCGGCCACACAGATGCGGTCGTGCGCCAGCATGACCAGTCGTTTGGGGTTGGGCGAGTGGCCGTACCAGCGCAGCAGAAGCCGACCCGCGGTCAGGTTCCAATCACCGTCGAACACACCGCCCGCCGGATCGTCCACGCGATCGCCTGCAGAGCCGCGGTCACCGGTGGAACGCTGCGGGCCGGAGCGACTGCCCGGCCGTGGCGTCTGCCGGTGCGGTTCCCGTCCCGACAGCCTCTGATCGATCTTCTTGCCGATCTTGTCGATCAGGATCATCGGCACGACGACGAAGAAGAACACCACGGCGCCGACGTACAGCAGCCAGTGATGCCCCGGCTTCAGCCGTCCCTTGCCCGCGGCACGGTGAACCTCCTTGGGCGGCACGGGAATGGGCCTGTGGATCTCGCACCAGACCAGCGCCACGGGCTCCTCACCAAGGATCTTCCGCGCCCTTCGATGCACCTTGCGCTTCGCCATGCCCGAAATCCTAGACAGACAGGGCGTCACGGCCGCAGCACCCACGTGAGAGCCCTCGACCCGCCTCATGAACCTGCCCGAAATCGCCGGAACTTCTCCGCCGGACCGTTAGTTTCTACGTTGCTGTAGATACTTACGGGCGCGGACCGCCGCTAAAGCGGGCCGGCCGACCAACCGTTTGGAGTTCTCATGGCCCTGTGGGACCGCCTCAAGGAGTCCGCATCGACGATGCAGACCCAGCTCGTGGCGAAGAGGAACGACCTCAAGAGCGGTGCCTTCCGCGATGCCAGCATGGCGATGTGCGCCCTGGTCGCCGCCGCCGACGGCACCATCGACCCCGCCGAGCGGCAGCGGGTGGCCCAGCTGATCGCCACCAACGAGGTGCTGCAGAACTTCGACGCCATGGACCTGCAGCGGCGCTTCGACGACAACCTGAGCAAGCTGACCGCCGACTTCGCCTTCGGCAAGGTGGGCGTGCTGCAGGAGATCGCCAAGGCGAAGAAGAAGCCCGCCGAGGCGCGTGCCGTCATCCAGATCGGCATCGTCATCGGCGGCGCCGACGGCGACTTCGACAAGACCGAACAGGCCGTGGTGCGCGAGGCGTGCTTCACGCTAGACCTGCCGCCGCACGAGTTCGACCTCTGATCTCCCCACGGCGCTCGTGCCGGCCTGCCGAGGGCAGCCCGGCACGAGCGCCGTCGGCGGCGGATTCCGACGCTCAGGTTCCTCCAGGGTGGCTCGGCCAGGCGCGCGATCGGCCATGCCGTCAGCGGCAGGACCAGTGGCAGAAAGACGAACACCCCCATGAGGCTTCAGTCTTCCCTCTCGCCCTTCGCCTGATCCAGCAGTTCCCGCAACAGCCGTTCATCGCCCGGCTCCAGGGAGGTGACGAAGCTGGCCAGCACCGCCTCCCGGTCGCTCTGGCCATCCAGCACCTTGCGCATCTTGTGGGCGGCCAGGCCCGCCTGGTCCGAGGCCGGGGTCCACGCGAAGGACCGGCCGACGCGCTCGCGGGTCACCGCGCCCTTGGCCAGCAGCCGGGTCAGGATCGTGATCACGGTCGTATAGGCGAGGTCACCACCGAGGCGCTCCTGCACCCAGCCCGCACTCGCCGGGCCGTCCGCCTCGCGCAGCGCAGACAGGACAAGCGCCTCCAGCTCTCCCTGCCCCCGCCGCCGGGAACGCTGCTGGTCCGTCACGCCCTGTCTCCCTTCCAACGACCCCGAATTCCTGGGCGGTCCATCGTATAGACGCCCCCGCGGCCACCCACCGCACCGCGACTGACGCACAGCACCCGCACCGCGCCGGGCTCCTGGAGCGGCTGGCTGAAGTGCCCGACCCGCGTGACCGGCGCGGAGTGCGCCACGCCCTGGCCGCCGTGCTCGCGCTGAGCGCGTGTGCCGTACTGGCCGGAGCCACCTCACTGCTGGCCGTCCTGCTCGAGCGCGGGGTGCCAGAGGTGCTCGGGCAGATGGCGGATCGCCCGGCGGACCGGCTCGGTGACGGGATACCCGACCGTCGATGCCGGCCGGCAGCCGCCAAGCGGTCGGAGTGGAGGCCACGGGGCCGAACACGTCGCCCTGATCCCGCAGTACAGCCAGGTCGGTGATATCGCCGCCGTCGGCGAGCATCACTGCCAGATCGGTCGCGATCCGTCCCGGGTCGTGCCCGGTGCCACGTGGCCGCAGCCGGCGCAGGGCGTCGGTGAGGGCGCCGGTCAGGCCGGTGGCATCGGCGAGGTCGGCCAGCAGACGGGACCCGGCATCCCCGCCCGGATCGCCACCGGCGCCCGCCGCTTCACCCTCCACCTGCCCCAACTCTGGCGTTGGGACGACGACTTCACCGACCTGTGGACGGCGAACCGGACAGCGCATGGTCACCTGACCCACGCGATCGCTCTGCCCGCCCACGACCCGAAAGACCTTGGAGACCCCGCACCGGACCGCCCCCCGGCAATCGCCGCTGCCCGCATCCCGAACAAACACCCAGAACCCGCCCGACACCCGTGATCAGAATTCACGCGCTGGATCGAGGCTGAGACGGAATCAGCCTGGTGCGGCGGCACGTTGGCAAACAACCGGTCCCAATCCCCCACCCGAACAATATGGAGCTCCAACAGCCGAAGCAGGAAACGACCGGTCTCGGTCAGCCGGCACGCGCGACCGGCCGCTCGCTGTACGGCGTCCGGGACTCGCCGGGCACCATCGACTCGCTGCCGCCAGCGAACGCGGGGTCGTCAGGGTGATGCCCCTCCCGCAGGTAGAGCTGGCCAGCCTCGGTAACCTCCACGCGAGCATCGCTGCCGGCCTTGTCAATCGTCAGAAGCCCACGATCACGCAGGGCATCGGCCGAGTCATCCTCACCACGGCCGGCGACGACCTTCGGGCCACCGGCACAGGTGCCGATTGCCCCGGACTATCCACAACATGCCCTCGTCCAGGGGTGGTTGGCGTCGGCAAGGGCGCGCCGCTAGGGGATGCCAGCGTCCCCTGTCGGTGGTGGTGTCGTCTCGTGCGGGGACTTCGGGGTGAGCCGGTCCCGGCGCATGAGGGCGATCGACGCCGCACCGACCAGTGCCGCGAGGGCCGTGGAGCCGATGGTGATCGCGGCGAAGCCTCGAGGGGAGCCGTGCGTGGTGTCGCCGACGAAACTCGCGAACAGCGAACCGAACAGGGACACGCCGACGGCCTCGCTGCCGAGCCGGACGGTGTTGATCCAGCCGGCCGCCATGCCCGCCTCGTTCTCCGGGAGCCGCGCCAGCGCCTCACCGTCGACCAAGCCGGCCTGAAGACCGAACCCGACCCCGACGACCGCCATGGGAACCGCCATCCAGGCCAGGCCCTGCGGGGCGAGCGCGCCCGTCACCACAAGGCCCGCGACCAGCAGGGCCATGCTCCAGACGAGGATCTTGTCGGCGGGCGTCCCGCCGGCCACCAGCCGGCCGGCGATCAGCGGGGCGACGAGGACGGGCACGGTCAGGAACATCAGGAACGCGCCGCTGGCACCCGGTGAGGAGCCGTGCGCGCCCTGGAAGAACACCGGCAGGTAGGCGACCGCGTTGGTGAAGGTGAACGACGACACCGCCACGACCAGCGTCATGCTGGTGAAGCGCCGATCGCGCAGGGTCCCGGGGCTCAGCAGGGGGCTCGGCGCCCTCGCCTCGGTGCGGGCGAAGAGCCCGTAGCAGCCGAGGCCGGCGGCCGTGCACAGCAGGAACGGCAGCGATGTCCAGCCGGTCTGCGAGCCGAGCACCATGCCGCCGAGCAGCAGGGTCGTCGCCCCGCAGAACAGCAGTCCGCCCGCCCTGTCGATACGGACCGTGTGCCGCCGTTCATGCGCGGTGGCCCGGCGGATCAGGGGCATGCCGGCGCAGGCGACGGCCAGGCAGCACAGCTGGAAGCTGTAGACGAGCCGCCAGCCGCCGGCCTCGGTGAGCAGGCCGCACAGGATCGGGCCGAAGGCGAGGGACAGGCCCGCCACCGAGCCGAGCAGGGCGAAGGCGCGGGTCCGGTCCTCGCCGGTGTGGACCGACGACAGCATGGCCGTGCCCACCGAGAACACCGCGCCCGCGCCCGCCCCCGCCAGCAGGCGGGCCGAGTCCAGCATCGGGTAGTTGCCGGCGACCAGGCTGACCGCCGAACCGACGCCGAAGGTCACCAGTCCGGCCATGAGGGACCGCCACCGTCCGACGATGTCCGCGAGGGAGCCCCAGACCAGCGTCGAGCAGGCGAAGGTCAGCGTGAACCCGTTGAGGGCCCACTGCTCCCCCAGCGACGACGGCCCCAGGTCGTCCACGATGTCGCCCAGGGACACGGCCGTCCCCGACACCGACAGCGGGACCGTGAAGACCACGACCACGATGACGGGCAGCACCAGGCCGAGCCCGGGCGGCGGCGCACCGCCCGGGCGGGTGTCGTCCGCCGTCATCGCACTCCCCCGACCGGTGCCACGGGCGCGGGGCGGTCGCCGCCCGACCGGCACTCGTCGAGGAAGTCCACGATGTGCCCGAACACGTCGAGGGCGGCGCTGCGGCCGATGAACGCGTCGAGGTGGCCGTAACCGGGCACCTCCACGTAGCGGACGTCCAGCTGCGGATGGCGGCTGGTGAGGATCTCGTGGCAGAGCTTGTTGGAGTCATACCAGAAGCGGTTGTCGTCCCCGGACAGCAGCATCAGCGGGGCCTCGATACGGTCCGCCGCGTCCAGCGCGTTCTTCGGCAGCACCGCGTAGCGCCCGTCGCCATCCTCGTACCGCATCACGCTGTGCGCCAGTTCGATGGAGCGCAGGTGCGGCAGGATCCACATCGGCACGGTGCCGTACAGGTCGGCGAGGCGGTCATGGGTGCGGGTGTCGAGGTTGTCGTGCACGAACAGCGAACCACCCACGCCCCAGGAGTCGTTGTGCAGGATCTGGCAGTTGGGGTCCTTGCACTCGGCGCCCAGCGACACCTCCGCGAAGATCAGGGAGTACTTCGACCACAACCCGACCTTCTTGATGTCGGTGGGGATGTTGACGAAGCGGGAGCGCAGCAGTTCCCCGCCGAAGTGCAGACGCGCCCGGGTCTTCCAGGACATCTTCGGGGTGAGGAACACGCCCTGCGCGACCACTCCGGCCAGGCCGGGCACCAGGCCGGCCGTCATGCTGAGCGAGAGGCACAGCGCGCCGATGCAGTGCGCGACGACCAGCAGCGGGCGGCCGTCGGTGCGCTCCCGGATCAGAGAGACGGCCTCGGGGATGTCGTACAGGGCGACATCGTCGAAGGTGTAGCGGGTGCGGCCCTCGTTGTAGGGCAGCCGGCAGCTGCCGCGCCAGTCGAGGAGCCAGGGCTCGTAGCCCGCGTCCAGCAGGACGTCGACCAGGTTGCGGGTCTCGGGCAGCACGAACATGTCCGACGACGCGGTCAGACCGTGCAGGACCAGCACCGGCGGGCGGTCGGCGCCGTCGTCGGCCGCCACCCGGGTCAGTCCGAGCCGGGTGCCGTCAGAAGCGGTGAACTCGATGTCCTCGACCCTGGCGGCCAGAACATGGTGAAGAGGCCTCGGCGTCATCGGATCTGCTCCCTTTCGATCATCAGCTTCCTGAACTTGCGCCGCAGCTTGTCCTTGTCCCGGTCGATGGCGTCCCGGCGCAGGTCCAGCAGCTCGGCCGCGGCGCGCATCGACGGCTCGGCCAGCCCCATGCCGACCTGCACGAAGAACCACGACAGCCAGGTGAGCTTGGCCAGCCGCTGCTCCTGCGACGACAGGCGGGGGTCGACGCGGATGCCGTCGATCTGGTCGGGCACGTAGCTCTTGCCGGGCACCTGGACCACGCCCGCGAAGCTCGCCGGTTCGCCCTCGCGGCCGAGGGTGATGTCCAGGGTGCGGGTCTGCTTCCAGAAGTCGTGCCGGGCACGGGCCGTCTTCCAGCCCTCCAGCCACCAGCGGCGGCCGTCCCGGTCCTGAAGGACCAGGCGGTAGCGCAGCAGGGGGTGGTCGTTGCCGTGCCGGTGCGGGATGCCCTCGTCGGGGCGCACCCAGATCTCGCCGTCCAGCACGGTCAGCGGCTGCGGGTGCAGCCGCTCGCACAGGACCTCGCCGCGGACGTCGACCCTGCGGTGCCGTACGACCTGGTACATGCTCGCGATGGACAGCGTGAACGCCATCCGGCACGCCGTGTCGGGCTCCGCCCCGACCGGGCCGACGTGGCCCTTCATCCGTTCCCGGAACGACAGGTACGGCGGGTCCTCGCGGCTGGGCAGCCGCGCCACCCCGTCCCGAGTCATCCGCTCGAACGCCTTCAACTGGGCCTCGCCACCGTAGCGTTCGGGCAGCGGCAGGCGGTGCCGGGCCAGGAACTCCTCGGTGCGGTCCATGCCGGCCGCGGGCCCGAACATCAGGGCCTCGAAGAGCTTGACGGCGGTGGGGCTGCTCAGAATCCGTACCAGGAAGTCGAGTTCGGGCACCGGGTCGGTCCGCTGCCGGCGCAGCAGGTCGTCGCGCCATTCCTGCCAGCCGGTGGCCCGCACGTTCATGCCGGCCAGCTTCATGTCCTTGACCAGTTCCGGCAGGGTCTCGGCGCGGCCGGTGAGGTTGTAGTTGCGGCCCCATGCCTTCGGGTCGAAGACGATCGCCGCCGCCACCTTGCTGATCCAGTCCACCGGCGCCAGGTTCATGAACCGGAACGCCGGTACGGTGCGGAAGCGGGAGATCGCCCCGATCAGACCGGTGCTCAGGTCACGCGGGTTGTACACGCCGGTGCGGGTGTGGCCGCCGATCGCGCCCGGACGCAGGAAGGTGACGGTCAGTCCGTGCTCGCGGGCCCGCCGCAGGACGGCCTCCGCGGCCCACTTGGACTTGTCGTAGCCGGCGAACAACTGGTCGACGTGGGCGACCGGGTCGTCCTCGCCCATGGTGGCGATGCCGACCTCGTTGAAGACGGCGACGGACGAGATGTGGTGCAGGGGCTTGGGCCTGCCGGCCATCGCCAGCTCGGCCAGGTGCAGCGGGCCGACGACGTTGGTCTGCCGCAGCGAGGGATAGCCGCGCAGGAAGTCCACGGCTGCGGCCACGTTGACGATGGAGTCGACCTCGTGGGCCAGGCTGTCCCAGCGCTCCTGGGACAGGCCCAGCAGCGGTCGGCGCAGGTCGGCCGCGAGCACCGTGACCCGGCGTCGCACTTCGAAGGACCACGGCTGCTCGAAGCTCGCCAGGGCCTCGCCCAGGCGCCGCTCGGCGGCCTCGTCGTCGTCGGCGCGCACCAGGCATACCGCCTCCGCGTCGCTGCGGCGCAGCAGGTCCAGCAGCAGATGGCTGCCGAGGAAGCCGGTGGCTCCGGTGAGCAGGATCTTGCGCGGTTCGGTCCGTTCGGCCTGCCGGCTGAACGGCAGCCGGTCGGCGAGCGCGAGGTCGGAGAGGATCATCTCCAGGTCCTCGTCCCCCGCCGCCCCGGCCTGCGTCGTACGGACGACGGGCGCCGGGGCCTCGGGCAGGACCGCCGGCGCGGTGTCCGTCACGTCGGTGGCCGCGCCGGCCGTGCCGCCGGCCTCCGCCCCGCGCCGCGCCAGGCGCCGGGGCCGGGCGTCGGCGAAGACGTCGTCCAGGCTCATCCGGACGTCCAGCTCCCGCGCCATGAGCGCGACGAGCTCCACGGCGTCGACGGAGGACAGACCCGCGTCGAACAGGTCCGTGTCGACATCGGCCGCACCGCCCGGCAGGAAGCGGGCGGCCAGACCGGCGATGGCGGTGGCGAGCTGGTCGGCGCCGCGGGGCCGCGCCCCGCCCGGCGCCTGCCCCCCGGCGGGAGCGGCGGGCCCGGACGCCGACTTGCGGAAGCGGGCCAGCAGATCGGCCGCCTGCGTACGCCCCGCTGCGCGCCGCTCGATCACCTCCTCGTCGGGACGGCGGTTGACACTGCGGTTACGGCTGCTGCCGCTGCCCGCCTCAGGCATTGCTGACCTCCGCTGCGATGTCCGATCCGAGGTCCCAGGAACGGAACTCCCGGAGTTGTGCCGGTGCCACCTCCGTCTCCAGCCGCGGCGCGTCGACCTCACCGCCGCCCAGGCGGGAGACCAGACGCCGTGCCGGAATGTTGCGTGGCGTGTTCTCGGCGACGAGGCGCACCGTCGTGCACCCGAGTGCGTCCGCCCGGTCGGCGAGCCAGGCCAGCAGCCGGTCCTCCACACCCCGGCCCAGCACCCGGCAGCTCATCATCCAGGCGACCACCTCCAGCGCCTCCCCGTCCGGCCGGACGGCGAGCACGCCGATCTGCCCGTAGGCGCCGAACCGGTCGCGCGCGGTCGCAGTCCACACCTCGCCGTCCTGCTGGAGCCGCTGAAGCGCGGCGTCGTCCAGCGGGCGGGGCCGCAGGTTGAACTGGTTGGTGCGCCGGCTCAGCTGGACGGTGCGTTCGGCCGTCGCGGCGGACACCGGCTCGATGTCGAGTTCGAGTCGGAGATTCTCCAGGAACTCGGCGAAGCCCATCTGCGCCCGGGCCGCGTCGCGTACCTGCTCCTGCTGGTAGAAGTCGGCCCGGGCGGCGTCCTCGGTCGTCGCCGCGCGCGGCACCATCGGCCACAACCCGGTGACGAAATCGCCGAGTTCACCGGCGCCCGGGCAGGTCAGGCACAGCACCTCGGGCAGCTGGGCGCGCACCCCGGCGATCTCCACCGGGTTGTCGTCGAGGAACAGGAAGCTGTCCAGACCCAAGCGCAGCTCCTCGGCGATCCGCAGAATCCGGGTCCACTTCGGCTCCCAGGCGGCGGAGATCGCCGCGAAGTGCTCGCGGTGCAGCGGGCTGTCCGGCCGGTCGAGGATGCTGTGCACGGTCTCCTCGTCGTTGTTGGAGACCAGGGCGAGCAGCACGCCGGCGGACCGCCACTGCAGCAGCCGCCGCGCGAGCAGCGCCCGGGGGCCGGTCAGGTCGACGGCCTCCGGGCCGATCTCACCGGCGATGCCGCTCCACAGCGTCTCGTCGCCGTCGACGACGATGACCTTCGGCGCCTTGCGGCGGATCTTCCACACCACGTCGGCGAGGCGCAGCGCGACGACCGCCTGGAACTCCTCCTGGAACGGCAGGTGCGCCATGTCGTCGGTGTGCGCGTCGAAGATGTCGTCGAAGCCGTCGGCGGGGTACTCGGCGGCCCAGGAGTCGGCGGACAGTACGGCGATGCCGGGCTGGTCCGCCAGCTGTTCCGTCACCTGCCGCTCCCAGGAGCGCAGTCGCTCGTCCGGCGACCGTTCCGGGAGGAAGGCCACCACGAGCGGGGTGCGGGTGCGCTCGGCCAGGGCGCGCAGCGCGGCCGGGTATTCCTGGGCGAGCTGGGTGAGCAGGTCGTCGTCCGCCGGCGCGAAGCGGGTGAGGTCGCCGGGGCGAAGCAGGACGAGGGCGGCCGCGGTCCCCGGCTGGGCGAGGACGCTGCCCGGGTCGTGCAGGCTCGCCAGGACCTGGTGGTAGGGGGCCTCGACGACCTCGAAGGGGCCACCGTCGACACCGGCGTCCTCCACGGCGACCTCCAGCAGGGCCGGGAGGTTGCCGAGGGCGAAGGTGGCGGCGACGGCGATCTTGCCGGCCGGTGCGACACCGTCGGGAGCAGGGGTTGTCACGGTGGTGTCCAGAAGTGGCGTGTCCGCGGCGACAGTGGCGCCCGGAGCGGCGACGCCTTCCGCGAGCGCGGCCATCGTGCCGTCGGCGCGTCCCATCGCCGCGGCCACCGTGGCGTCGGGGTCGTCGGCGAGGTCGGCCGCGAGGGCGAGGAAGCCGCTCACGAGGGCCGCGCAGCTCGCCTCGTCGAGGACGTCGGCGTTGTACTCGAGCCCCACCTTCGCCAGGCCCGGCATCACCGTGACCATCAGGTCGAGGTCGGACCAACCGGTGCCCGCCGGCACGATGCTCAGGCCCTCCGCCGCGCCGGCCTGCGGCGGCATGTAGTTGAAGTACATCTCGACCAGGGGCGCGTCCTTGCGGTACAGCCCCTCCTCGACCAGGGCCGGCATGGCGTCGAAGAAGCTGACGCCCCGCTCCAGCACCCGGCTCAGCCTGCGGTCCGTGCGCAGCAGCACGTCGCTGCCGGTGTCGCCGGCCGTGACCTCGGCGGCGAACGGGATGGGCAGGCCGAAGTACCCGACAGCGTCGAGGGCCCCCACGTGCATACGGGTGTCCACCGGCACCGCCAGCACGAACCTGTCGCGTGCGCGCAGTCGGGAAAGGTGAACCGTCAGCGCGCCGAGCCAGAACGCGGCGGGCGTGATGCCCAGCAGGGTGGCCCGCTCCGCCACCCGCCGCGCGAGCTCGGGCGGCAGCTCGGCGAGATGCATGGCCGACCGGAAGGACCGCTCGGCGGGACGCGGGCGGGCCAGTTCGAGGTCGAGCCGCCGGGCCCCGGCGAAGTCCGCGCGCCAGTCGCTCGCGGCCGACGGGCCGTCGGCGGGGGTGCCGGCCGGGCCGGCCGCTTGGGCGCGCAGCAGCAGGTCGATGTCGCGGTTGGTGACGACCGCGGGCGGTGCCTGGCCGCCGAGTTCGGCGCCGAGTTCGTGGGCGACCAGCATCAGCGAGGCCAGGTCCGAGACGGCGTGGTGCGCGCCGAGGACGAGCACCTGGTCACCCGACGGGTGGGCGAGCAGTTCGAACCGCCACAGCGGGGAGCGGGCCACGTCGAAGGGCGGCTCCATCAGAGCGCACAGGCGTTCGTCCACGTCGGTGCCGTCCGCCACCTCCGACCAGCGCAGCAGGTCCCCGGCCGGGGCGCGGCGGACCTCCAGGCGCTGCCCGCCGTCGGCGTCCGCGACGATCGCGGTGCGCAGCGCGGCGTGCCGGCCGGCGAGCCGGCCGAGCGCCTCGGTGAGACGGTCCGGAGTGGTCGGCTCGGTGAGGCGTACCGCCAGCCCGATGTGGTGGGTGACGCTCGGCGTGCCGTGCTGTTCGGCACGCAGCAGCCGTACGACGTCCCGAGTGGCGGGGTAGTGCTCGACGTCCGCGACGACGGCAGCCTCCCCTGCTTCCGCCGCCGACCCCGCACCGGTGGTGACGGCGATGCCGGCCGTCGCGGCGAGGAGGGTGTCGGCGATGGTCTCGATCGTGGCGCCGTTGAACATCGTCGCGATCGGCAGGGTGTGGCCGAAGTCCGCCTCGACGAGGCTGCGGATCTGCATCGCCATCACGGAGTCCAGGCCCTGTCCCACCAGAGGCACGGCGGTGTCGAGTTCGTCGGTGCCGAAGCCCATCGTGTGGGCGAACCGATAGCGCAGCCGTTCCACGACCGCCTCCCGGGAGTCCGGCACGGTCGGCACCCCGGCTCCGGGGCGCGCCCCGGTTCCGCGTGCGGCGACCCGGCGGCGGGGCGGGAAGAGACCGGCCAGCAGCGGGGGCAGCAGGGCGGGTTCGGTGGTCCGCAGGACGGGCGGGTTGAGGGCGGCGGCCACCAGGACGGCGTGACCGCCTTCCCCGGCGGCCGTGTGCCGGGTCAGCGCGGCGTCCAGGAGGGCGAGGCCCTCGTCGGTGCCGAGCGCCGTGATGCCCCCGCGGTTGATCCGCTCCAGGTCAGCCTCGGCCAGGTGCCCGGTCATACCGGTGGCCTCGGCCCACAGACCCCAGGCCAGCGAGAGACCGGCGCGTCCGCTGCTCCGCCGGTGCTGCGTCAGGGCGTCGAGGAACGCGTTGGCGGCGGCGTAACTGCCCTGCCCGGCCCCGCCGAGGACGCCCGCCACGGAGGAGAAGACCACGAAGGCGGACAGGTCCATGCCGGCCGTCAGCTCGTGCAGATGCCAGGCGGCGTCCACCTTGGGCCGCAGCACCGCGTCCAGGCCGTCGGCGTCGACCGACTCGATCACACCGTCGTGGAGCACGCCCGCACAGTGGATGACCGCGGTCAGCGGGTGCTCCTCGGGCACCGCCCGCAGCGCCCGCTCCAACTGCTCGCGGTCGGCCACGTCGCAGGCCAGGACGGTCACCCGGGCCCCGGCGGCGGCGAGTTCCTCACGCAGGGCCGACGCTCCCCCGGCGTCGGGTCCGCGCCTCGACAGCAGCAGCAGGTGGCGGACTCCCCGGCGGGCGGCGTGCCGGGCCGCCTGGGCGCCGAGGCCGCTCGTCCCGCCGGTGATCAGAACGGTGCCCGTCCCCAGGGCGTCGAGGGGGTCGCCGGCCGGCTCCGACGCCTGGCGGCGCAGCTCGGGCACGTAGACGCGTCCGGCGCGGATCGCCAGCTCGGGGCGGCCGGAACAGGCCGCGTCGGCCAGGGCCTCGTCGTCGAGGTCGTCGGTGTCGACGTCGACCAGGACGACGCGGCCCGGGTTCTCCGCGCGGGCCGCCCTGAGCAGGCCCCACACGGAGGCGTGGGCGAGGTCGACGGGCATGCCGTCCCGCTCCGCACCGGTCAGCACGGCCCGGCGGGTCACGACGGCCAGCCGCGCCCCGGCGGGCAGGTCCCGCGCCAGCCACTCCTGCACGGCGCGCAGCGTCTCGTGGAGCACGGCACGGGTGCGGGCCGGCGGGTCACCGGCGTCGGTGCCGGTGACCTTCAGCAGCGTCAACTCCGGTGCCGTGGCGTCGCGTTCAGCGACCGGGGGCCGGTCGTCCTCGGCCCACTCCACGGACAGCAGGGTCCGCAGGTGGTTGTCCGGGGTGGCGAGGTCCTCGGCGGTCACCGGACGCACCAGCAGCGAGTCCACGCGGGCGACCGGCACGCCGGACGGATCGGCGGCCTCCACCGTGAAGGTGTCCGGCCCGCTCGGCGTGACCCGGACTCGTATCCCGCTCGCGCCACGGCGGTACACGGTAACGCCGCCGAACGAGAACGGCAGCCACGTCCGGCCACTCGCGCGCTGCGCGCCGTCCACCGCGGCCGCCTGGAGCGCCGCGTCCAGCAGGGCGGGGTGCAGGGCGAACGCCGCCGCTTCCTCCGCCTGCCGCCCGGGCAGAACGACCTGCGCGAGAACCGCGTCGCCGAACTGCCATACGTCGGACAGCCCCTGGAACGCCGGGCCGTACTCCAGTCCGGCCTCGGCCAGGGTCTCGTAGTGCGCGACCGCGTCGAGCGGGCGTGCCTCGGCGGGCGGCCAGGCGGGGCCGGTCAGCTCCCCGGTGTGCTCCGGCACCGCCTCGGCCCGGTCGACGAGGTAGCCGCTCGCGTGGTGGGTCCACTCCTGTGTGCCGTGCCGCCGGGAGTGGATGTCCACCGGCCGGCCCGTGGCGTCGGCGGCGCCCACCTGCGCCTGGAGGTCGACCTCGCCGTGCTCGGGCAGGGACAGCGGCGCGTGCAGGGTCAGGTCGCGTACGCCGGGGCAGCCGACCTCCTCGCCGGCGCGCAGGGCCAGTTCGACGAAGGCGGTGCCGGGGAGGATGACGGTGCCGAAGACGGCGTGGTCGGCGAGCCACGGGTGGGTGGTCCGGGAGATCCGCCCGGTCAGGACGACGTCGTCACCGCCGGCCAGGCTCACGGCGGCACCCAGCAAGGGGTGCCGTACGGCGTCGAGTCCGACGGAGCCGACGTCGGTGCCGGTGGCCGGGGTCTGCCAGAAGTGCCGGTGCTGGAAGGCGTAGGTCGGCAGGTCGACCAGGCGTCCGCCCTTGGTCCACGCCGACCAGTCGACGTCGACACCGGCGACGAACACCTCGGCCACGTTCCGCAGCAACCGAGCCCCTTCGCCCTCGTTACGACGCAGGGTGCCGACCACGGCCACACCGGCAACCCCGGCCACCTCGGCCGCCTGGGTCACCGCACCGAGCAGCACGGGGTGAGGGCTGGTCTCGACGAAGACACGGTGCCCG
>NZ_JBEXHC010000007.1:328524-358651 GCF_040607655.1 Streptomyces sp. NPDC005266 | reverse complement strand
GAAGCGTCAATCGTTCGGTGGGTCAGGCCTGCCGAGCAGCGCCGCAGTGAATCCTCACAGTCGTTCGTACAGTGGCGCGCTCCACCTGGACGCCAGGAACCACGCCCGCTCCACATGCGTGTGGGTCGACGGCGGACGGGATGGGAGCAGGGTGAGCGGTGGGACAGGGAAGTGGGTCAGCTATCCGGATCGGCAATCAGTGCACGGAACTTAGGGGTTTCTAGATCTCGCCTATCCTCTTCCACCAGGGGCCTCACAGTGCCGTGCGTAGATGACGGATCGAATCCTCTTGAGTCTGGGCTAGATTGAAGATGATGTCGCAATATCTGTTCGGCCTCAACCCTTGAAACAGGCATGCCTCTGTCGATCATCGGAAAATTCTTGGGCGCACCTTTAGGTGGCCCCAGCAGCAGGTCTCTCCGACAGGCCGATACGAATTCCAGGATCTGATCCTCGCCTAGTCGATCGGCAAGGAATAGGGGAAGGCCGTAAGTTAAGGATTCGCTTTGCACGTAGAAGCGCAGGGCTGCCGCAGCATCCCCGTGTAGGCTGACGACCCTTTCTGCTACCTGCACGACTTCATGCATATGCGCTAAGCGGCGAATTCGATCCAGAGTGTCCACTAGGTCGCGCATTCGAGACGAAGGAAAATCCCTAGTCACCTCGGGCTTCACCTGGAGCCCGGCCCTCGCTATTAGCGCTACTTCCCGCAGGGCTTCACGGTATTGCACGTGCTCCTTGTTGAACCGCAGGAAGTCGTCATACGCCTCTTTGCGTTCCTGGATGAACCGTTGTTGATTCTCTTTATTCGCGCGGCCTCGTTCAATGATTCCGTCGTAAGCCATCTTGACTACGACGCCCCCGATCGCGGACCCCGCAGCAATCAGGCTTGTAGAGATCGCTATGTCCATACTCTTACCCCGTCGCACACCCGAACACTGTCATGGAGTGCCTTAAGCAGGTGCCTCCTCCAACTTTCCGTACGAATCAAGCGCCCACTGGACACCGTTGTCGTCAGTGAAGAGCAATTGCGGCCGGTTGTTGTGCACCGTGGCTGCAGACCAGTGCTGCGATACGAACCGGACCACTCGGCCGGCCCCCAGCAGGTGTAGTGGCCTTGTTGTGCGCTCCCCAGGGTTGGGGCCATGGACGGCAGACGGTGGAACCTCGTAAACCTCGGCTGCGAGGTATGCCGTCCCAAAGCGGACATCAACTTCATGCACGGGTGCCTCGCTGGAGTTCTGAACCGTGACCTCCCAATGATCTGGCCCAACGGCGTTGCCCTGACCGTCGGTTGTGGCCCCGACTTGTCGATGATGCATGCGGATCTGGCGTGCCTGTGACCATTTCCGGTCCTCAGCGGCGGCGTGTAGTGCGGAGCGCTCCAGCTGCAGATTGGTCGACTGGTCGGCGATGAACTGCCGCTGCTCAGCGATCTGCTGTCGCTGACTCTTGATCGTTTGATACGCGAACCAGGCTGCGCCGCCCGCGAAGATTGCAGCGACCCATGTTGGTACGTCGCCCCACTGCACTGGTCCCATGCTCCACTCCCTTGTTCCGCCGACGGCTCGTTGCTTCCGTCAGGTGGATCGAGTCATCACAGTGTCTGGTCTCCTCCCGACACGGACGTCACTGGCGAGCCCACGGTTGCTGAGAGGTATCCGCGTCATCCTCTGGTGTCTAGGAAGCGGCCAGCAAGAGCATTGATCGATGGAGTCTTGTCGGCTTTCGTCCGTTGCCGAGGGCGGCCCGTTGTCTGGCCTCGAGCGGCACATCCCGGGCCGTCCCTGGGCCGTCCGAAGCCGCTCAACACGCCGACAACGACCAATGACGACCAGTCAGGCGGCTGCGGGTAGGCCCTGGAGCTGCAAGGACGCAGGTCCCCCAGGATCCCGGATAAGACCCGGTGGCGTTGGTCCGAGGGCAGTTGCAGGAGCACCCAGCCCACGCTCTCCATCATCTTCACCGCGGAGTCGGGATCCGCTTCCTCGTCCCTGCAGCTCTCCAACCACCACAGGACGTCGACGAGCAGGCCGGTGAGTGCCGGCACAAGGGGGTCCCTGTCAGTCATGCGGGCAACTTAGCCGAGCCCTACCGACACCGCCGTGACAACGCCCGCGCACAGCAGCGGACAACCGCGAACACCTATGGACTGTCGCCGCAGGTGAGAAGCACACTGGTCCGAGATCGAGCGCCCGCCCAATTTGCTTCGGGACTAACAGGCCACGCCGCCATTGCCCACTTCCAGCTTGCGGCTGGCAGTTTCGACGACGTCGACAGTGCGAGAGAGTCTACGAAGTGGCGGACCTGATGGCAGCCGCGTATTTACGTCGACAGGGCGAAGGGGTGGGCCGTCGGGTTGAAGCCTTGGTACACCGCAGGCCACAACTCCACAGGTTCAGAACCCAATAGCTCGAAAGCCTGGCCCGTGCTCCAGAAATGGAGAATCACGGACGACAAGTGATTCGCCGAAATTCTTTCCGGATGGTCGAGCATGAAATGGGCCAGAACCTCTTCAGCAACAAAACACCTACCTATGGAATCCGGAGCTCCAGCCGAAATCAGGAGACGATTATTGGCAGGTTTATCCTTGCGCTTTACAACCTTTCGCAAGTTGGCCCACTCTTGCGATGCCACGTGGTCGGACTGGAAAGCCAACCCCACGCTCACCCCGGTCATTGCGAACAACCCAGATGCGGGAGCGCCTCCGAGTAGCGGAATGGACATGAAGTTGACATCGTCAGGCGTTCTTACTGGATCAGCACCCGTCAACTGCATAGGGGGCTTAGATCCTTTAACTATAAATTGGTTTGGATCTGGGCGATGAGCCACTAGGGCGTCGATCAACCGATCGTAGGAACTCTGTTTATTGGCCTTGAACGGCAGGCCAGCAGGATCATCAGCAGCGCCGAACCACATGGAAATGTGGTAGCCAGTTAGATGGCCAATGCGGTGCCTTTGCTGAAGTGCAAGTCGCTTGGAGACTTCAAAGAAGAGAGCCTGTGCGTACCTTCGACTGGAGTTACTGAAAGCGGTCAGTTCCCAGCCGACCTTTTTTCCCGCCACGTACGCATAAATGTCAGGGGGATCTTCCCCGGGGGCAACTGGATCTATGGCGTCGTAGAGTTCACCACCTGTAGAACATCTGTGATCAGTCGCCAGCCGTTGCAGGTGGAGGATCTCCAATTCCGCCTTGGGAACCGGCGTGGCGACGCGGAGCCAACTGACCGGAGTCTCGTTGGCGATGGCAAGCCAGGGCCGCCCATCCTCACCCTTGCCCCTCAGTGCCATAGCCAGGGTAGCCCCCCACGGAGACGGCACGAAGTTGATACCTTCAACGGTGCGGTTCTCATGCAGCCTGATCGGGAGCAGGATCATGCGGCTCTGTTCGGCCGGGCCCCCCGGTTCAGTTGCCTGTGACACGCTCAGAAGGCTAGCAACGGTTGGTATTCCGCGCCCGCGCTTTGACAGGGAGCGCACGAAACCGCTTCCGGTAGCAGCTCACGCGTGCCAGACCCGTGCCAGGTCATGCGGGGAACCCAGCGGATCGCCTGCCAGGCGCCGACACTGCTCCACCGCAGGTCAGCATGGCGGCGAGCCCTAGATCACCTCAGCTTCCCAAGCTGAGGGCTTCGGCCGTTGTCACGGGCCGGCTGTGGCCGCTTCTCTAGTCGACGGCACACCCCGATAGCGTGGCTGAGGCCGGAGGGGGTGCAGCGAGGCACACGCGCGCATGGTCGGCCGACGGACCCACCCTCGTGGCTGTCTGTCGTCGGCTAAGGTTCGTGCCACAAGCGTGCCAAATGCAGAAGTCAGTCACGGTCAATGACGGTGCTCTGCGGTCGTGTTGCCAGGTGCGCCACCAGGTATCGAAGCCCCAGCTCAGCCGCACTGCTCCCCAGCCCCTCTCCTAATGCGGTGCCCGCGTCACCCGTGGACTATCTGTGGACTCGTCCAGGCCTGATCTGCCACACCAGTGCCTTGGCCTGCTGCGTTATCCCGCGCCAAGGGGAATCCGGAGCCGCTTGCGCACCTCTAGTTCTGCCGGAGCCCGTCCAGTCTGACATCGAGAGCAGCCTGGAAGGCAGGATGGATGGTAAATCCGACGGTCGCCTCAAGATTGCTGGCCCTTTCAGCGAACTCTGGAAACGTGCGAACGTAGCGAACCGTTCCTTGTCTGCCAGTTGTACAACCGACGAACCCGATATTGTACAACAAGGAAGACAGTGGACCGTACCAGTCAGCCCAACTTCCTCCAGGGTTATTCCACATAGAGGATGTCAAGTAGTCGAGCCAATCGGTCCCCCTAAAATAAGGATCGGCTAGCAATAGAGCGGCGTCATCGAGTCGCCTGGTGAACTCTTCACGCGACATTGGAACTACCGCCCCGTTGAAAGCAGCGAATACTCGATCAATGTCCGGGTAGGACATTTTCCACTCGTCACGCAAGGCGAGCAGCCGCTTGTACGAGTACGATTCTTCTGCGTTCTTTATATCCTCCCACGAGACTCTGCCACCCGAGGAAATAGCAAAGGTCTCATTGACGAAAGCAATGATATCTCGTGGACGCATAAGGGTCCGCGTCAGCATGTAGTCGAATGCATCCCCGCGCGTGGTGTTCCTTCGCGGTAGGACGTCGGCTATTGAGTTACTGGGCGCGCCCTGCTTGGCAGAAGCGACACGTAGCCGACTGCTGACGAGGTCACGCAACTCTGCTGGCCCCCACCGCATGTGGAGCGAGAGCGATCGGAACTTCTCTTCCTGTCCGCCAGTCCTGTGACCGAAGTCGAGGTTCTCAAAGATATTGGTCCTCAAAGCCACGATCACTTTCAAATTTCGAACGCGCCGCAAATCGAGGACCGCCCTAAAAAGGCAACGAATCAAGGAATTGGTGACCTTTTCGTCGACCCAGTCTCGATCCAGGTCGTCAATGACAACGTAAGTGAAATTCTGATGGCTGTCGAGGATATCCTCGTCGAGAACCTTAAGCATCTTGTTGAGGCGAGCCATTTGCGTCTCGTTCACAATCCGCTGGAATCGGTCGGTCAGCTCACGACGAGTTTCGGTCGAGAAAGTGTCAGCTAGGACGCCGCCGATGGTTGCCGTAGCCGTTCCCACCGAGTTACCCGGCAAGCCGACGGTCCCCTTCGCCTCCTTGTTGATCTTCTCTTCAAACTTCTCTGTAATCTCACGTACGCGCTCATCTGCTTCCACCCAGAACCGATCCTGGAAGTCCTCCAGATAGTCAAGGGCGTGCCTCTTGCCTGGGTCGCGCTTGATTTTTTCACGCAGAGAGCTCAGGAAGTTCATCTTCGCCGCATATGAGTCAACCTTGTACCTGTGACGAATCAGTTCGACTAGAAGAACGTGCTTCCAGAGGGCGATGAACAATGGATCGAGACTGACCTCGAGCTCATCTAGGTACCGCATCACGCCTAGATTGGTGATATAGCTCAGTGACAGATCTTCGGGTGCCACCCGCACCACATGCTCGGGGTTTTCTTCCTCCAGTCGTTGCAAGAGGGCAGACTTCCCGCTTCCGGTCCGCGCGATTACAAAGCAGCGCGGGTCATCTTTCGAGGAGACTGTCCGGTAGTCGTCGGATTCGTAGAACGCCTCCATGAGTAGCGGATCTGCTTCCGCCTGCTCGCCGCCAATGCTGAAGTTCGAACCACGGACTCCACCACCAGACCTCATCCAGCCCCCCTCAAGGCGTGACGAAGCGCACATACTACTGCCGTCGCGGATCCAGGGTGAGGGGTTCGTACGAAGCCAATCGCAAGACCACCGACAAGCCAGGCATCACCGATGCATGCGCCCAGCAGAGCGCACCGCAAACGCACCAGATGGAGCGGGGAACAGCGTGCAATGACGGTGGCCCGTAATTTACGGCCGGCGAGCCTGCGGATGAGCCATTTACCCAGGTCAGCCACTGAACCGTCCGCGTGTGATCGCAGCTTCCCAAGCTGAGATTCGCGCTGCTGTCAGACCAGGACGCTCTGTCGGCATCAGCCGGTAGCCTGCGGCTGTCAGCCGTGGCGCATCTGGAGGCTTCGTGGAAGCTACCGCTCTCACCCGTCCCGACAGACTGTGGTCGGCGCAGGAGGTCTTGATGCGTCCGAGCCCTCTCCCAGCGGTCGCGGGGGTCTACGGGTGGCACTTTAAGCAGGCGCCCCATCAGGACCTCAACGGCGGATGCCTGCTCTACGTCGGCATAGCCCCGCGGTTCATGGCGAACCGGACCAGCACTCAGAACCTGCGGAAGCGCGTGCGGTATCACTACCGGGGCGACGCGGCCGGATCGACGCTGCGGCTCACACTCGGCTGCCTGCTCGGGCTTGAGCTGCGCCGCGTGGGCAGCGGCAAGCGCATGACCTTCGGCAAGGTCGGCGAAGCGACCCTCAGTCAGTGGGTGGCAGAGAACGCGCGAGTGTGCTGGATCGAGCATGGCGAACCGTGGACCCTGGAGTCGGAGCTCATCTCTCAACTCGACCTGCCGCTAAACCTCGACCAGAACCGCCGCAACGCGTTCCACGGCCGCCTCAAGGACCTCAGGGCCGAAGCCCGTCGGCGGGCACGGGAGTTGCCCATCAGCGCGTAGACCATCGGGCTGACATCACCAGCTGACTGTGAGGATGTCGGTGGTGCCGCCCGAGGCGGTCTGACCCGCTGTGAGGATGTCGGTGGTGCCGCCCGAGGCGGTCTGACCCGCTGTGAGGATGTCGGTGGTGCCGCCCGAGGCGGTCTGACCCGCCAACTGACCGACGTGCGAGCTGTCTTGTTGATGAAATGTCGGCCGACTCGGGTGGTGCCGCCCTGCGCCCGGCCGGTCGGGCGTTTGTGACCTCATAGGAGCCCGACCAAAGGTCCCATCACAGTCTTGTCCTCCCGCCCGACCGGCGCGTGCCATCCCTCATGCGTCGCACGGAAGGACAGCACTCCTCAGCATGGCAGACGAGATAACGGTGATCGGCGGCGTCGACACACACACCGACTTCCACCAGGCCGCAGTGATCGACTCCATCGGCCGGCACCTGGCCACCGAGGCGTTTCCCACCACTCACGACGGCTACCGTCGGCTACTGGAGTGGCTCCGCTCGCACGGCGAGGTCATGGCCGTCGGCATCGAGGGCACCGGCGCCTACGGCTGCGAACTCGCCCGGCTGCTGCGGGCAAACCAGGTGACCGTGATCGAGGTGGACCGCCCTGACCGACGAGCCCGCAGGGCCAACGGCAAGTCCGACCCTGTAGACGCCTTCGCCGCGGCGACAGCCGTACTCTCCGGCCGGGCCAGCGGGACCCCCAAGACCCACGACGGCATCGTGGAGGCCATCCGCGCCCTGCGAGTGGTCCGCCGTTCGGCCGTCAAGGCCCGCACACAGATCATCAACCAGATCCGCACCCTCATCATCACCGCACCGGGCGAGGTCCGTGAGCGGCTGCGCACCCTGGCCCCCGCCGAGCTGATCAAGCAGCTGTCACGGTCCCGGCCCGGCACGGACACCCGCGATCCGGCCTGCGCGGTCAGGATCGCCCTGCGGCGCCTGGCCCGCCGCCACCAATACCTCACCGAGGAGATCTCCGACGCAGACGCCGAGCTGAAGTCGCTGGTGGGCGAAGCGGCACCCTCGCTGGTCGCACTGCCTGGAGTGGGCATCGAGACCGCCGCCCAGCTCCTGATCACCGCCGGCGACAACCCCGAGCGGCTCACCTCGGAGGCATCGTTCGCGCAGCTGTGCGCGGCAGCCCCCATCCAGGCCAGCTCGGGCCGCACCAACCGGCACCGCCTCAACCGCGGCGGCGACCGGCGAGCCAACCACGCACTCCACATGATCGCGCTGGTCCGCATGCGCTACGACCAACGGACCCAGAACTACGTCGCCCGCCGCACCGCCGAAGGCCTGTCCAAGAAGGACATCCTCCGCTGCCTCAAACGGTTCATCGCCCGCGAGGTCTACAAGCACCTCACCCGTCCCCATCACACACCGAAACCACTCACACAGACCGCTTGACGGCCTATAGGAGCGTCATCAACGACGGCGAACGACGGCGCACCGAAGCGGCCGCAGCCGGATCGACAAGCGACCACCGAGCACCGTTTCGGCATGCCATCCCGCAGGGTGATCGAACTTGTAAAGCGAAGGTCGTCGGTTCGAACCCGACAGTCGGTTCTGCCCGCGAGCAGCGGAAACGCCCCGGACGGTCTTTCGTCCGGGGCGTTTGGCATCACCCGTCCGGCACGATTCTTCAGTACCGCCACCGATGCCATGCCCCTGCGGCGCCTCACCTCAGCTTGGGCGTGATCCGCGGGCAGCCCGGGCGGGGCTCGGTGGCGATCACGTGCCCCAGCGGCGGGGGCAGGCAGTGCCATCACGGGAAACACCCCCAACAACCGCGCGGGCAACCCGTTCCCCACCTGCGTGGGGTGACGCCACGAAGGGGCGGTCCGTCGATGCAGGCCGCTGCCGTTCGTCGGTGGCGGCCTTCATCGCTGCTGGTCAGGTGCTTCTCCTCAGCCCCTTCTTTTGAGGTCCTCAGCCCCTTCTTTTGAGGCCCGCGCCCGTGAAGATCTTGGGGCTGTGGAGGTCGAGGAGGGGTTCCTTGACACCGTCCTTGGAGGTGTCGGTCCAGGCCCGGTTTCCGGCCTTGACCAGCCGGTTGCGGATGGCCAGCACGTCGGCGCGGTTCCTCGGGTTGTGGGCGGCGGCCAGCCAGGCGGCGGCTCCGGCCACATGGGGGGCGGCCTGGGAGGTGCCGCTGTAGTTGGAGTATCCGCTGTTCTTCCCGGTGGCCTGGATGCAGTCGCCGGGGGCGGCGATGTCGATGCCGCGGCCGAAGTTGCTGCCGCCGCCCCGGATGTGGTCGATCCACAGGGTGTCGTCGGTGTTCTTGTTCTTCTTGTTGCACCAGTCGTACGTGCCCTTGCCGCCGGACTTGCCGTCCGCGTCGCTGAGTGCGGAGACGGTGACGGCGTCGGGGACGTTGGCCGGGGTCTGGTGTTTGACGTCGCGCTTGTCGTTGCCGGCCGAGACCACGACCACGATGCCCTTGGAGATGGCGCGGTTGATGGCGTCCTTGATGGCGTGCGAGGTGTCGTCGTAACCCGCGCTCATGTTGGCGACTTCGATGGTCTTGGCGTGGGCGGTGACCCAGTCGAGGCCCGCGATCAGTTCGGAACTGCTGCCCTCGCCCGCGTCGTTGAGGGTTCTGATGGCCCACAGCCGGGCGCCGGGGGCGACACCGGTGTAGCCGATCTTGTTGTCGAGTTCGCCGACGATGCCGGCGACGTTGCTGCCGTGGCCGTTGGCGTCCGTTCCGGCGTTGTCCACGCACCGGGGGACGCCGCTGCAGTTCACCCGGTGGACGACGTTGAGGTCCGGGTGGTTGCGGGCGATGCCGGTGTCCAGGATGGCGACGTCCACGTCGACCCGCTGGTCGGTGCCGTCGCCGACCTTCAGTTTGCTGTTGGCCGCGGCCTTGATCCGCCGGACGCCGGTGGGGAGCCGCCGGCCGTCGGCGTGTCCGGTGATGTCGCGCTCGACATAGGACACGGCGGGGTGGGCGCGGAGGGCGTCCACCGCCTGGGGGGTCAGTTCGGCCGAGAAGCCGTTCAGCGCCGAGTGGTACACATGTCCGAGCCTGACCCCGTCGAGACCGTGGGCGACCCGGGTGGGGCGGGGCGCGTCACCCTTCAGCACCACGATGTAGGTGTGGTGGGACGGGACCTTCCCGCCCGGCATCGTGGCCCCGACGCCGGGCGGGATGCCGATGCTTGCCACCGCCAGGGACAGACCGGCGGTGAGGGCCCTTCTTCTCACGGTTCCTCCTGGTAGGGGCGTTCGCTCCGAGATTAAGCCTCCGTGGGCTCGGTGATCGGCGGCTGGGCCATAAGGGGGCGCGGAGTGTAGGGGAGGAGGGGCCGCTTCGTGGTCGCCTTTGAGCAGTCCTGACGAACGCGGTTTTTCGGCCACAGGAAGTTCTAAGGTTTCGGCTGCCCCAGCAGTCTCACGTAACACGGCTCCGCCATGCCGGAGTATCGCGTTGTCCAGGAGGCAGGATGCAATCTCATGCGCGCAACGACGGTGGACCGTTCACCCGTGGGCGCCTGCTCGCCGCCGGGCTCGCTCTCGCGACGATAGCCGCCGGGGCGACCGTATGGGCCTCCCAGAAGGAGGACGGGGGGAGTGAGTCGGTGGCGTCCCACATCCCGTCCGCCGGGGGCCACAACGCCGCGTCCGGCGCGGGAGGCGTGGGCAACGCGGCGGATTCGGGTCCGCTGAGCGAGCTGGACAAGACGTTCCTCGTCAAGGTCCGGCAGGCCGGGCTGTGGGAGATACCGGCGGGGCGGCTCGCGCAGGACCAGGCCTCCGGCGAGGCGATCAAGCGGGCCGGGATGCATCTCCTCGACGGGCACAGCAAGCTCGATCAGCTCGTGCGGGAGGATGCCAAGGCGCTGAACGTCTCCATCCCGGACGAGGCGTCGGCGGAGCAGCAGCAGTGGGTGAAGCAGTTGGAGAAGGCGAAGGGCACGGAGTTCGACCAGGTCTTCGTGGATCTGCTGCGTGCCTCGCACGGCAAGATCTTCATCGCCATCGGCGAGGTCCGCGCCGCCACCAAGAACCATATGATCCGCCGGCTGGCCAAGCAGGCCAACAACACCGTCATGGACCACATGGAGGTGCTGGAGGACACGGGTCTGGTGACCGACGCCGTGCTCGATGACGTGGGCGCCAGCGTGCCCAAGTAAGCCCGGGCGAGTCTGGCCGCGCGTCCGGGCCGTCAGCCGACGCGCTCGTTGTCCCATGCCCAGGCGGCGATGCCCACCCGGTTACGGACGTCCAACTTCCGCTGGATGTGGGCGAGATGCGTCTTGACCGTACTGGGCGAGATGAACAGCTCGCCCGCGATCTCCGCATTGGTCATGCCCTGGGCGACCAACTGGGCGATGTCCACCTCGCGTTCGGTCAGCGCGTCGATCGGCTGCTTGGCCTTCGGCTTGTCGTCCGGCACGTGCAGATGGCGCAGCAGCCGGACCGTCACCGAGGGGCTGATCGTGGCGTCACCGGCCATCGCCGCCCGGACCGCCTCCACGAGCAGTGTCGGCCCGGAGCGCTTGAGCAGAAAGCCGCAGGCACCGTTGCGCAGCGCGGCGTAGACGTATGCGTCCAGGTCGAAGGTGGTCACCACGACGACCTTCACGGGGTCGTCGACGCCCGCCCCGGCCAGCAGCCGGGTGACCTCCAGGCCGTTCAGCCGCGGCATCCGTTCAGCCGCGGCATCCGTACATCGGCGAGCACCACATCGGGCCGCAGTGTGCGGGCGAGTTCGACGGCCTGCAGACCGTCGCACGCCTCTCCTGCCACCTCCATGTCCGGCTGCGCGTCGAGGATCAGCCGGAACCCGATACGGACGGCGTCCTGGTCGTCGGCCAGGAGGATGCGGGTGGTCACCGCACCACGGTGGCCAGTCGGCCGTACGGGCCCCTCCGCCGATCGGCCGAAGCCGCGCCGCCGCCGGCGACTTCATGACCGACCCGCGCGCGTTCTCCCTGATCGTGCCCCCGTCCGAACGGCAGCCGGGACTCGCCGCGTTCCTGCACACCGCCCGTGCCCCGTGCTCCCTGCGCCCCGTGCGCGTCTCCATCCTGTCGAGTCCAAAGATGGGCAAAGAGACAGGAATGCGGTTGTTCTGATTCAGGTATGCGCATTCGGGTGTCCGTTATTCGCTGTCTCCACTTCCGGTATTCGCCATTCCGGTAGTCCGCATTCCGTATTCCGCACTCCGCATTCCGCTCCGCGCGTCCGCCCCGCCGCATGTGGAGTGAGGTGGCAGCAAGAGGACACCACGGGGAGGGTCAGTGGGCGATCAATGGGCGGAGGGTGGGCTATTTTGGGGTGCGTTGACTGTCGTACGCCACTCGGACTAGCCTCGACCTGGACTTGCTGGGTGAAGTGGTTTCATTTTAAGAGTCAACCAATACTGGGTGACGCACGCGGGGGACACCGAACTGAAGAAATCATCGGCGGATCATGTCTGCCGAATGAACTCACACGGGGGTGAGTGGTGTGTCATCTGTCCTGCCCAAGTCGGCTTGTGACGCCAAAGGGCGCGATATGGGCCTGGGGCCACCGGGTGGCGTCGGCGAGGAATTATCGCAGGAACTCCTCGAAGCGAGCGCCCTCCTGGAGCCCGCCGCGGTGCGCTGCCGCGACCGGTCGCGGCGGGACGCGGGGGTAGCCGTCCTCGACACGCTCCAGGACACCGGCGCGGCCACCGTGGCCCGGCTGGTCGCCGGTGCCACTCGCCGCGTTGACGTGGTGCTCGCGGCCGGCCCCGGCTACTCCCGGGCCGTCCATCAGGCGCTTGCCGAGCGGCTGTCCGCCCCCGGGGGCGAGCGGCTCGCGGTGCGGCTGCTGTACACCCCGGCCACCCTTGACCGCCGGTTCGTCCAGACGTACGCGGCGCAGCCGGGCGTCGAGGCCCGGATCGCCCGGATCCCGGCGCTCGCCGCCGTCATCGCCGACCATGAACACGCCTTGCTCTGCGCCGACTCGGCGGCCGGCGGCCGACCCTCGCTGATCCGTTCCGGCGGTGTGATCCGGCCGCTGCTCGCGCTCTTCGACGGAGTCTGGCGGAGCGCCGTGGTAGCGGCCGACCGCATCGACTTCGGCGATACGACCCGGACCGAGATCGCCCGGCGCGTTCTTCAGCGGCTGCGCGCCGGGAAGACCGACGATGTCGCCGCACGTGAGCTGTCCGTGTCGGTGCGCACCTACCGGAGATATGTGGCCGAAATTATGGCCGCGTTGGGCGCCACCTCGCGTTTTCAGGCCGGCGTGCGCGCCGCTGAACTGGGGCTATTGCTGAGGCAATCCGCACCCGCCGCCGTAGAGGAATAGCCGCTGTATCCGGTGGCCGGTGGCAGCTTCATGAAGTCTCGTTGCCGGAAGCCGACGTCATGGCTAGAAAAGAACGAGGGGAATTCGGGTCTCCGGTCCGTATGGTGAATCACGGATTCCGCTCACGGGGAGGCACGCAGACGATGACCGTCGGCATCGACAGCAAGTGGTTCCGCAGATACGGGACCGGGGGGACACCCCGCAGGCGGCTGGTCTGCCTGCCGCACGCGGGAGGCTCCGCGAGCTTCTTCCACAGCTGGGGAACAGCGCTCGCCGAACGGCCGGACGGCGAAAGGTCGGACGCCGAAACCGGGGGCATCCGCACCGAGGGCGTAGAAGTCCTGATCACCCGCTACCCCGGCCGCCAGGAGCGGCTGGCGGAGCCCGCCATCGACCATCTCGACGCGCTCGCCGACGAGGTCACCGCCGCGCTGCTGCCCTTCACGGACGCCCCGCTGACCCTCTTCGGCCACAGCATGGGCGCCTCGGTCGGCTACGAGGTGGCGCTGCGGCTGGAGAGCCGCCAGGGCATCGGCCTGGAGGCGCTGTTCGTGTCGAGCCGCAAGGCGCCCCATGCCGTCACCCCCCAGGACACCTATCGGCACGGTGATCAGGCGCTGCTGGACGAGGTCCGGCGGCTGGGCGGCACCGACGCCGACGTGCTGGACGACGTGGAGCTGCGGGAGGTCGTCCTGCCCGCGATCCGCGCCGACTTCAAGGCCGTGGGCACGTACGGACCCCGGCCGCCGATCCCCCTGAGCTGCCCCGTCGTCGCCCATGTCGGGGACCGCGACCCCGGGATCACCGAGGCCGATATGCGGGCCTGGGCCTCCGTGGCCCCGGTGGGCTTCGGCCTCACGGTGCTGCCCGGCGATCACTTCTACCTGGTCCAGCAGCGGGACGCCGTCCTCCGCGCGCTGGCCGCACACCTCGGCTGAGGACTGACTGCCATGTCCATCGCGTCGGTAACCGTCCCCACACCGCCCCGGCTGGAAAGCGGGGTCGGCGTACTCGACAAGGCGTCCCTGCTGCTGAGCGTGTTGGAGGCGGGACCGGCCACCCTGGCCACCCTCGTCTCCGCCACCGGCCTCAAGCGGCCCACCGTGCACCGGCTCGCGCTCGCCCTGGAGCGGCTGCGGCTGGTCGCCCGTGACGGAGAGGGACGCTTCGCGCTCGGCCCGCGCCTCGGGGACATGGTCGTCGAGGCCCGCCACGACCGGCTGCTGCGCTCCGCCGAGACCGTCCTCGGCCAACTGCGCGACGGCACCGGCGCCAGCGCGCGGCTCTACCGGCGCCGCGGCCAGCTGCGGGTCTGTGTGGCCACCGCCGAGGCGCGCGGCAGCGCCGCCGACACCGTGCCCATCGGCGGCGCGTTCCCGATGAAGTCCGGCGCCGTCGCCCAGGTGCTGCTCGCCTGGGACGAGCCCGAGCTGCTGTACGAGGGGCTGCGGGGCGCCCGGTTCAACGCGTCGATGCTCTCCGCGGTGCGGCGCCGCGGCTGGGCCCAGAGCTTCGGCGGCTGGCAGGCCGCCATGGCCACCGTCTCCGCCCCGGTCCGCGGCCCCGGTGGCCGGGTGATCGCCGCGGTGTCGCTGTCCGGGCCGGTCAGCCGGCTGACCCGGCATCCGGGGCGGCGGTACGGAAGCGACGCGATCGACGCGGCCATCGAGCTCAGCGAGGTGTCAGGCCGCTGACGGGCAGGGCGCCGACTGCCCGTATGACCGGCCGTCCGCGGTACGAGGAACGACGCCCCGGCGCGGCCTCATACGCGGGGGAGGTGGACGTCGCAGCCTCACGGGCGCGCCAGCGACGGAGGCGCGGCCTCATACGCGGGGGAGGTGGACGTTGCAGCCTCACGGGCGCGCCAGCGACGGAGGCGCGGCCTCATACGCGGGGGAAGTGGACGTCGCAGCCTCACGGGCGCGCCAGCGGCAGAGGCGCGGCCTCATACGCGGGGGAGGTGGGCGTCGCAGCCTCACGGGCGTGCCAGCGACGGAGGCGCGGCCTCATACGCGGGGGAAGCGGGCCTGGAGGTCCCACACCACCGGGTTCTCGCCGAGACCCTCGTGCATATCGGTGAGGTCGGCGATCAGATCGTGCAGAAAGTCGCGCGCCTCGCGTCGCAGCGCCGCGTGGTTGAAGGTGAGCGGGGCTTCCTCCGGTGGCACCCAGTCGGCGGTGATGTCCACCCAGCCGAAGCGGCGCTCGAAGAGCATGCGGTCGGTCGACTCGGTGAAGTCCAGCTCGGCGTGGACCGGCCTCGCGGAGCGGCTGCCGCGCGGGTCGCGGTCGAGCCGTTCCACGATGTCGCACAGCGCCCAGGCGAAGTCGAGCACCGGCACCCATCCCCAGGCTGTGGACAGCTCGCGGTCCGTCTTCGTATCGGCGATGTAGACGTCGCCGCAGAACAGATCGTGGCGCAGGGTGGGTACGTCCGCGCTCCGGTAGTCCGTCTGCGGCGGATCCGGGAAGCGACGGGAGAGGGAGTAGCCCAGGTCGATCACACGGCCGATGGTGTCACGAGGCGGCCGATGGGCAGGCGCCGGGCAGCCCCGGCGCCCTCCGCTGCGGCACGTCCGTGCTCCGGCTCCCTGCTCCGGCTTGGTGCTCCGGCTTCGTGCTCCGGCTCCCGTGCTCCGGCTCAGTGCCCGCGAGCGATCCATTCGTCCAGGTGCGGGGCCTCGTCCCCGATGGTGGTCGACTCGCCGTGCCCGGTGCGGACGACGCTCTGCGGCGGCAGCGCCAGCAGCCGCTCCCGGATGGACTCGATGATCGTCGGGAAGGACGAGTACGAGCGCCCGGTCGCGCCGGGGCCACCCTTGAACAGCGTGTCCCCGGTGAAGACCGTGGTCAGCGCCGGGGCGTGCAGACAGACCGCGCCGGGGGAGTGGCCGGGGGTGTGCAGCACGCGCAGCTGGGTGCCGGCGACGGTGAGCATGTCCCCGTCGGCGAGCGTCTTGTCAGGGGCGCGGTCCGGGTGGCACATCCGCCACAGCACCTCGTCGTCCGGGTGCAGCAGGATCGGCGCGCCGGTGCGGTCGGCGACGGCCGGGGCCGCGTCGATGTGGTCGTCGTGGCCGTGGGTGGAGATGATCCCGAGCAGCCGCCGGCCGCCGATGGCCTCGACGATGGCGTCGGCGTCATGGGCGGCGTCGATGACGTACACCTCGTTGTCGTCGCCGACGAGCCAGACGTTGTTGTCCACCTCCCAGGTGCCGCCGTCCAGGGAGAAGGTGCCGGAGGTGACGAGGTGGTCGACGCGTACGGGCGGGGGCGTCATCACAGCGTCACCACCGAACGGAGCACCTCACCGCGCTGCATCTTGGCGAACGCGTCCTCGATGTCGTCGAGCCCGATCGTCTCGCTGACGAACGCGTCGAGGTCCAGCCGCCCCTGCAGATACAGATCGATCAGCATCGGGAAGTCACGGGAGGGCAGACAGTCGCCGTACCAGGACGACTTCAGCGCGCCGCCGCGCCCGAAGACGTCGAGCAGCGGCAGCTCCAGCTTCATCTCGGGGGTCGGAACGCCGACCAGAACGACCTTCCCGGCCAGGTCACGGGCGTAGAACGCCTGCTTGTACGTCTCGGGGCGGCCGACCGCCTCGATGACGACATCGGCGCCGTTGCCGTCGGTCAGCTCCCGTACGGCCTCGACGACATCGGTGCTGTTGCCGTTGATGGTGTGGGTGGCGCCCAGCGAACGGGCCCACTCCAGCTTCCGGTCGTCCAGGTCCACCGCGATGATCTTCACGGCTCCGGCGAGCCGGGCCCCGGTGACCGAGGCGCAGCCGACGCCGCCACAGCCGATGACGGCGACCGAGTCGCCGCGCTCGACCGGGGCCGTGTTGATGGCCGCGCCGATGCCGGCCATCACCCCGCAGCCGAGCAGCCCGGCCGCGGCCGGGGACGCCTTCGGGTCGACCTTGGTGCACTGCCCCGCCGCCACCAGCGTCTTCTCGGCGAACGCACCGATGCCGAGCGCGGGCGTCAGCGGGGTGCCGTCGGTGAGGGTCATGGGCTGGGCCGCGTTGTGGGTGTTGAAGCAGTACCACGGACGGCCGCGGCGGCAGGCCCGGCACCGGCCGCACACCGCCCGCCAGTTGAGGATCACGAAGTCGCCCGGGGCCACGTCGGTGACGTTGTCGCCGACGGACTCCACGATGCCCGCCGCCTCATGGCCGAGCAGGAATGGGAATTCGTCATTGATGCCGCCCTCCCGATAGTGCAGATCGGTGTGGCAGACACCGCATGTCTGGACGCGCACCACCGCCTCGCCTGGTCCGGGGTCCGGCACCACGATCGTCTCGATCCTGACCTGCTCGCCCTTGCCGGGGGCCACCACGCCGCGTACCTGTTGAGTCATGGCAGCAGCGTAAGTGTGGATCAACGGCCACGACAGGAACGGGCCGCACCGGTTTCCCGGTGCGGCCCGTTCCTGCTGCGGGCGGGAGGCTTACTTCACGTTGATCGCGGTCCAGGCGGCCGCGACCGCCTTGTACTCGGCGCTGGTCGACCCGTAGAGGTCGGCCGCCGCGCTGAGCGTGCCGGTGCGGGCCTGCGCGTACTTGGTGGTGGAGGTGAAGTACGTGGTCAGGGCCTTGTACCAGATCTTGACGGCCTTGTCCCGGCCGATGCCGGTGACGGTGGAGCCGTCGTAGGTCGGGCTGTTGTAGCTCACACCGTTGATGACCTTCGCGCCGCTGCCCTCGGACAGCAGATAGAAGAAGTGGTTGGCGGGCCCGGAGGAGTAGTGGACGTCGATGCCGCCGAGCGAGGAGGACCAGTAGTCCTTGGAGGCGCCGTCCTTGCTGGGCTTGTCCTGGTAGCGCAGCGGGGTGCCGTCGCCGTTGATGTTGATCTTCTCGCCGATGAGGTAGTCACCGGGGTCCGCGGAGTTGCCCGAGTAGAACTCCACGGCGGTCGCGAAGATGTCGGAGGTGGCCTCGTTGAGACCGCCGGACTCGCCGCTGTAGTTCAGCTTGGCGGTGGCCGCGGTCACCCCGTGGCTCATCTCGTGGCCGGCCACGTCGAGCGAGGTCAGCGGGTTGGCGTTGCCCGAGCCGTCGCCGTAGGTCATGCAGAAGCAGGAGTCCTGCCAGAAGGCGTTGACGTAGTTGTTGCCGTAGTGGACGCGGGAGTACGAGCCCACGCCGTTGTTCTTGATGCCGTTGCGGCCCAGCACGTTCTTGTAGAAGTCCCAGGTCTCGGCGGCACCGTAGTGCGCGTCGACGCCGGCGGTCTGACGGCCGCCGCCCCATACGTCGTCGGCGTCGGTGAACAGCGTGCCGGTGCCCGAGGTGCCCTGGTTCAGGTCATATGTCTTGTGGTTGCCGCGGGTGGCGTCGGTGAGGCTGTACGTCGAGCCGCTCTTGGTGGTGCCCAGCGGCACCGTGCCGCTGTACTTGCTGGTGCCGGTGCCGGTCTCGACGCCTTGCCACTGGCTGAGCCTCTTGCCGGTCGCGGCGTCCGTGACGACGTGCAGCTCGCTCGGCGTGCCGTCCGCCTGCGTACCGGTGACGACGGTCTCCCAGGCCAGCACGGGCTTGCCGGTGGCCGCCCAGACCACCTTCCGCGGCGACTTGGCCCTCTCGCCGCGATCGGCCTTCGGCACGGCCTTCAGCGCGCTCGTGGACGCGGCGGAGGCGGCCACCTCGGCGGTGGTGCCGGCCACGGCTATCCGGGCGCCGATGGCCTTGGTGACGGAGCGCTTGCCGCTCGCCTTCTTGTGGACGACCAGGTCGCCGCCGAGGACGGGCAGCCCCGCGTAGGTGCGCTCATAGCGGGTGTGAACGGTCCCGTCCGCGTCCTTGACGACGTCCCGGACGAGCAGCTTCTCCTTGGCCCCGAGCCCGAGGGACTCGGCCTGCGCGGAGGCGTCCGCCTGCGCCGCCTTGATCGCGGTGGTGCGCTGCGCGGCGGTCAGCGGAAGCGCCGTGGCGCCCGCCTCACGCGCCCGCTCCGGCTGGGCTGCGGCCTGACCGGTCTGCACACCGACGACGACCATGGCGGCGGAGGCGATGAACGCTGCCGCGCGGACGGTCTTCTTGCGGGGGGAGGAAGCGATAGGTCTCACTCGATCTCCTTGCCTGGGGACCGCTGGGTCGCGGCCCTGCGTAGGGGGTGCGGACGGCCGTGGGTGGGCCGTCCGGTGGTGCAGGAGTGGTGCGAGTGGTGCGGTTGGCTCACTGCGGAGTCAGAAGACGCGCAGTGGCCGACCAGAGATTGTCATCGAACGACCGATCGGGACAGGTCCGTAACAAGAATTTGACGTCCCGTTGTTCAAGCGCGGGCGGATTCGGTCACCTGCGGATGCCGACCGGCTGAGGCGGCCGATGGCCTCAGCCGGCCGGGCGAGCAGCCGCCGCGGGGCGGTGGACACCTCGCGGGACGGCTCGGTGCCCATGGGGGCATGACGGCTCATCAGCCGATATCGCATCAGCGAGTTCTGATCCCCAGCACGCGGCACGCAAACGGCAAGGGCCGCCCCTCACGGGGGCGGCCCTTGGCTGTTGGCCCGTCAGGGCGTCAGACGCTGACGCCGAAGTCCTGGGCGATGCCCGCCAGGCCCGAGGCGTAGCCCTGGCCCACGGCGCGGAACTTCCACTCCGCCCCGTTCCGGTACAGCTCGCCGAAGACCATGGCGGTCTCGGTGGCCGCGTCCTCGCTGAGGTCGTAGCGGGCGATCTCGGTGCCGCCGGCCTGGTTGACGATGCGGATGTACGCGTTCCGGACCTGGCCGAAGTTCTGGCTGCGGGACTCGGCGTCGTAGATCGAGACCGGGAAGACGATCTTCTGGACGTCGGCGGGCAGCGCGGCCAGATTCACGTTGATCTGCTCGTCGTCGCCCTCGCCCTGGCCCGTGACGTTGTCACCGGTGTGGACGATGGTCTGGTCCGGGGTCGCCTTGTTGTTGAAGAACACGAAGTGCTGGTCGGAGTAGACCTTGCCGTTCCCGTTCACGGCGATGGCGCTCGCGTCCAGGTCGAAGTCGGTGCCCGTGGTGGTGCGGACGTCCCAGCCGAGGCCGACCGTGACGGCGGTCAGGCCCGGTGCCTCCTTGGTGAGCGAGACGTTGCCGCCCTTGGACAGGCTTACAGCCATGGGGAGTCCCTTTCGTGGTCTCTGTGGTCCGAGTCGACGGGCCCTGCACCGGACGACCGACCGGGCAAAGCTGCCGTCACCCTCCACAACGCCATCAAGGCCCCAACAGGTTCCAGCTCTCTTTACTTTCTTTGCCAAACCCTGATGTCCCACCCTGCCCGCACGGCACATGCCGGCAAAACGAGATGACGGCGCAGGGGTCCGCGCGCGACCATGGACCCATGTCCGCGCCCTATGTCATCCGTGGCTCGGTCTCCCTGCCGGAGGCCGAGCTCATGTGGCGTTTCTCGCGGTCCTCCGGGCCCGGCGGACAGCATGTCAACACCAGTGACAGCCAGGTCGAGCTGCGTTTCGACCTCGCCCGCACCGAGGCGCTTCCGCCCGTATGGAAGCAGCGTGCGCTGGAGCGGCTGGCGGCGCGGCTGGTGGACGGGGTGGTGACCGTACGGGCCTCGGAGCACCGTTCGCAGTGGCGCAACCGGGAGACGGCCGCCGTACGGCTCGCCTCGCTGCTCGCGGAGGCCACCGCGCCGCCGCCCAAGCCGCGCCGCCCCACCCGGATCCCACGCGGCATCAACGAACGACGCCTGCGCGAGAAGAAACAGCGGAGCGAGACCAAGCGCGGCCGCACCGGCCGTGGCTGGACATAGCGCCTGGCCGACCTGTCCCCAGCCCCGCCGTGTCCCCAGCCCCGCCGTGTCCCGTGTCCGGCCTGACCCAGCCGGCCGTATCCCCTGCCCGGCGCCCCCGGCCTCACCCCAGCGTCCGGTAGCGCCCCCGGAAGTGGATGAGCGGCCCGCCCGCCGTGCCCGACGCCCCCGGCCTCACCCCAGCGTCCGGTAGCGCCCCCGGAAGTGGATGAGCGGCCCGCCCTCCGTGCCCGGCGTCGCGGCCGCGAGCACTCGCCCCACCACCAGCGTGTGGTCCCCGGCCGTCACCCGCTGCTCGGTGCGGCACTCCAGTGTCGCCAGCGCCCCCGGCCTCACCCCAGCGTCCGGTAGCGCCCCCGGAAGTGGATGAGCGGCCCGCCCGCCGTGCCCGGCGTCGCGGCCGCGAGCACTCGCCCCACCACCAGCGTGTGGTCCCCGGCCGTCACCCGCTGCTCGGTGCGGCACTCCAGCGTCGCCAGCGCCCCCGCGACGAGCGGGGCGTCTGCCTCCGTGCCCCGTACCAGGGGGATGTCCTGGAACAGCAGTCGGTCGCTGACGCGTCCCTTCATCGCGAAGCGGCCCGCGATATGCCGCTGACTCTCCGACAGGACCGACACCGCCCAGAGCGGCTGCCGGTCCAGCAGGTCGTCCATCCGGGAGCCGTTGCGCACGCTCACCATGACCAGCGGCGGGTCGAGTGATACGGACATGAACGCGGTGGCCGTCATGCCGACGTCCTCGCCGCTCGGCCCCTCGTCCGGGTCGTGCGCGGTCACCAGCACCACCCCCGCGGCGAATCGCGACAGCGCGGCGCGGAACTCGTCCTCACTCACCCCACCAGCATGCGGGACGGCCGCCTCGGCGGCGGAAGCGGTCACCGGGGCGGGGTCGGAGGCGGAGTCGAGGGCAGGGTCGGAAGCGCGGTCGGCGGCATGTGCGGAAGGCGTCGTAGGGAACACACCTCGAACGCTAACCGGGCTCACCCGGTCGGCGCATCGGGCTCCCGGACCACACGGGGCGTAGGCCCTCGGCCGTAGGCCGGGCACCAGGCCGGATGCCACATCCGGACACCCGGTGCGGGTATCCGGGCCGGCCGCCGCCCGGATACCAGCGGAGGTCGGTGATGGCCAGACTCCGGCGTTACGGAATTTGCGTTCAGAAAAAGTTGGGAGCGCTCCCATACGCTCCCTCCATGGCATGAACACGTTCTGTGACATGAGTCACAGCAGCCAGTAATTGTTGACCCTGTGTACCGAGTGGGCAGCTCGCTGTGATTCAGTGGCCGTGGCAATCGGACGACAAGAAGCCAGGAGTTGCTGTCGAGGTCTCGGGGGAGTGCGAGCGATGGAGACCGAGTCGGAGCCTTACATCCGCCTTGCGACCCTGCGGCAGCTGCACCAGGTGGTCGCCGATCTCAATACCGCCCGGAGCCTCGCCGACACCCTGCAGGCCGTGGCCGACGGCGTGATCGCCGGACTCGGCTTCGAGCTCTCGGCCGTCAATCTCGTCCGCCCCGACGGTGACCTGGTCGTGGCCGCCGTCGGCGGCAGCGCCGGTGCCGAGGCCCTGATGGCCGGGCGGGTCGGCTCCCGCGGCTCCTGGGAGCGCCGGCTGTCCATGGGCGACCGCTGGGGCGATCTGCGCTTCATCCCGTACACCGAGGGCTGGGTCCTCGACGACGACGACGTCCCGCAGTGGCACACCCCGGGGCCCGCGCCCCGCTTCGCCGACGAATGGCATCCGATGGACCGGCTGTTCGCCCCGCTGTACGCGGCGGGCGCGTCCGGCGGCGAGCTCATCGGCGTCATCTCCGTCGACCGGCCGCGCAATGGGCGCCGCCCCGGCGCATGGGGTCGCGAGGCCCTCCAGATGTACGCCTTCCACGCCGCGATAGCGATCGGGAACGCCCGGCTGCGCGCGAACATGCAGCGCGCCCTGCTGCGCCTGGAGCGCGAGCAGCAGGCCCTGCGGGCCAGCGAGGAGTCCTTCCGGCAGGCGTTCGAGTACGCGCCCAGCGGCATGGCCATCGCCGAGATGGGCGGCGACCAGCACGGCCGGCTGCTGCGCACCAACGACGCCCTGTGCCGGCTGCTGGGCCGCCCCGCGTCCGCGATGCGCCGCTATTCGTTCTCCGATCTCGTCCACCCCGAGGACATCGGCACCCTGCTGCGCACCTCCGCCGAGGGCGGCCGCTCCGAGCTGCGGCTGGCCCGCCGCGACGGCAGCTACGTCTGGGTGTCGCTGCGCAACAGCGTGGTCGCCGACGCCGCCGACGGCCCGCGCTTTCTGCTCACCCATGTCGAGGACATCGAGGAGCGCAAGCGCCATGAGCTGCAGCTCGCCCACCGCGCGAGCCATGACTCCCTGACCGGCCTGCCCAACAGCGCCGAGCTGCGCGCCCGCCTCGGGGCCCGGCTGTGCGCCACTCCGCCGGCCCCTGACCGCCCGGGGTACGCGGGCGAGGCCGTCGGGCCCGCGGGTCTCCATGTGGACGAGAGCGGCCAGCTGCACGGCTTCGACGAGTTCGAGAGCTTCGGCAGCCCGCCGCCCGCCGCAGGGGTCCCGTTCGACGGCCATGTGCACACCAGCGCGCCGAACGAGGACAGCGCCGCCGACGACGGCCACAAGGGGCTCGCGGTGCTCTTCTGCGACCTCGACGGCTTCAAGTCCATCAACGACCGGTTCGGGCACCACGCGGGCGACGCCGTCCTCATCGAGGTCGCCCGCAGGCTGACCAACGGCGTACGGGACGGGGACACGGTCGCCCGCCTCGGCGGTGACGAGTTCGTCGTCCTCGCCGACGGTCTCGGCCGGGCCGACGCCGAGGACCTGGCCGTCCGGCTGCGTAACGCGATCATCCCGCCGATCCGGGTGGACGGCCGGGCGGTCCGGGTGGGGGCCAGCTTCGGAATCGGCTGGGCCGGCTGCGGAATGTCGGCCGAAGAGGTGCTGCACTCCGCTGACCAGCGGATGTATATCGAAAAGCGGTCCCGTTCGAAGGACCGCAGACGGGCCGGATGAGGCCGGGCCGGGCCCCGGGATTCCCACTGCCCCGCCCCGGTCACGGTAGGCTGCGCCGATGCGGCCCTGCCGCCGACAGTGAACCGATCATGAATATTGGCCATCCGGACAGCGCACGTCCCTGCTGAGGGCCCTGTCGGCCTGATATGAGCTGTCGTGGCGCGTACGCATCCTTGCGCCGATGGCCATATGCATAGGGGAGTGACGAGGGATGACGGCCGGCAACAACGGCTCGGACACACCGGAGAACGACGACCCGTTCGCCTACCTGTACCGCTCGGAGGGCGACCAGGGGGGCCAGGGCGGCCAGTCGGGTCAGCCGGGTGCCGCCCCGCGCACCGGCGGCTACGGCTACCCCGGCCCGGCGCAGCCGGGGGTCCCCCGTACCTCGTACAACCACGTTCGCGCGGTGGGCGAGCGCACCTACGGCCAGCAGGTGCCGAACCAGCAGCAGAACCAGCAGCAGTACGGCCAGCAGGGCGGCTACGGGCGGCAGAACGCCCACTACGCCGCCCCCGAGACCCTCCCCGGCGGCGCCGCCCCCCGCCAGGCCGCCCCGCGCGGCGGCCACGGCGGTGGCGGCCGGGGCCCCAACAACAAGGGGCTCCTGATCGGCGCGCTGTCGGTGGTCGCCGTCGTCATTGTCGGCATCGGCGTCGCGATGATCACCAATGGGGACGACGACGAGGGTGGCAAGGGCGACCCGGCCGGGGGCGAGCCCACGGCGGCGTCCAGCGTCAAGCCCAGCGAGACCGCGAAGCCCACCAAGGGACCGAACCAGAAGCTGCCCACCGAGGACGCCGTGAACATGCGGCTGGCCGGCGGCGCGGCCCCCGCGTCCGACATCAAGGGCGCCAAGGCCAAGGGCGGTATGTACGTCGGCGGCCTCAACGCGCCCGGATCCTCCGCGACCTGGACCGTGGACGTCGACAAGGGCAAGCAGTACAAGCTGTACGTGGGCTACGGGGTGCCCGGCGAGGACCAGAGCATGTCGCTGACGGTCAACGGGCAGAAGGAATCCCGGCCGCTCAACATGAAGAACTTCGCCGGCGCGCCGCAGGGCGACTTCGAGAAGGGCTGGACATACACCTACTCCCTCGTCCACCTCAACCAGGGCACCAACACGATCACCGTGTCCTGCGACGCCGGCGACAAGTGCAACGCCAACCTCGACCAGCTGTGGCTTAAGAAGGGCTGAGGCCCGGCCTGTCCGACGGGCCCGCCGGCCCCGTCACGCCGCCACGGGGCGCTCGGTGACCTCGACCCGGCCCAGCAGCTCGTCATAGGCCGACCGGTCGAACTCGCCCGCCGCCGGGGCCCGTACCGCCGCCGCCGACAGGGCCACCGCGCGCGCCAGCCGGTCCGGCCACGGCACCTCGTCGACGAGCCCGGACAGCAGCCCCGCGACCGCCGCGTCCCCGGCCCCCGTCGGATTGCCGGCGAGGCGGCGCGGCGGGGTGGCGTGCCAGCTGCCCTGGGAGGTGACCGCGAGTATGCCGTCGGGGCCCAGCGAGGCGGCCACGGCGCGCGCCCCGCGCCGCCGGGCGTCCCGCGCGGCGCGCAGCGGATCGGTGGAGCCGGTGAGCCCGGCGAGCTCGTCGGCGTTGGGCTTGACGACATGGGGGCGGGCGGCGATGCCCCGGCGCAGCGGTTCGCCGCTGGTGTCCAGCAGCGTGGGCACGCCCGCCGCGTGGGCCTCCCGGATGAGCTGGGCGTACGTACCGACGGGGACGCCGGGAGGCAGGCTGCCGCACAGCGCGACCGCCGATGCCTCGCTCAGCAGCCCGGTGTAGGTGTCGAGGAAGGCGGACCACTCGGGGGTGGTGACGACCGGGCCGGGCTCGTTGAGCTGGGTGGTGTCGCCGGTCGCGCCGTCCACGAGGCCGATGGTGCGCCGGGTCGTACCGGCGATCGGCACGAGCGCGTCGGTGATCGCACCGCGCGGCGTCCCCCGGCCGTCGCCGGGCCCCGCGTGCCCGGTGAGCCCCGCGTGCCCGGTGAGTCCGGTGAGTCCGCTGAGCAGCTCCCGCAGCACCGTGCCCGTCACCCCGCCGACGAAGCCGGTGACGACGGTGTCATGGCCCAGCGCGGCGAGCACCCGCGCGACGTTGACCCCCTTGCCGCCGGGCCGTTCGGTGACCTCGGTGACGCGGTGGGTGGTGTGGGGGCGCAGTTGGGGCACCCGGTAGGTGATGTCGAGGGCGGTGTTGAGCGTGACCGTCAGAATCACCCTGGCATCCCCTCTTCCGTCCCCCCGCCGGACGGAGATCCTGTGCTGAAGCGTGCGACTGTGTGCCGAGCGGTGCCCGTGCCTGAGCGATCATGCCAAAGCCTGTGCTGTCCGCCCAGTCCTCCGGGGGGTTCAGCACACCTCGCCGCGGCCCAAAATCAAGCGGGCTCAGCCCAGTTCGGGACGGACCACCCAGTGGCCGCGCCGCATCACGCCCCGGATCCGGAAGTCCTCGCCGAGGACGACGAGGTCCGCGTCCTTGCCCGGCTCCAGCGAGCCCACCCGGTCGGCGATGCCCAGCACCCGGGCGGGCGTCCCGGACAGCGCCCGCACGGTCTGTTCGACGCTCAGCCCGTCGACCGTCACGGCCCGCCGGAAGGCGAGGTCGAGGGTGAGGGTGGAGCCCGCGATCGAACCGGCCGTCGGCCCGTCGCTGATCCGCGCGACGCCCCCCTTGACCTCGACCTCCATGGGGCCGAGCGGATAGCGCCCGTCGCTCATGCCCGCGGCGCCCATCGCGTCGGTGATGAAGGCGACCCGGTCGGCGCCCGCGCGGTGGAACGCCAACTGGAGGACGGCCGGATGCAGATGCGTACCGTCGTTGATCAGCTCGATGGTGACCCGCTCGTCCTCCAGCAGCGCGGCGACCGGGCCGGGCTCGCGGTGCAGCAGCGCCGGCATCGCGTTGAACAGGTGGGTCGCCACGGTCGCGCCCGCCTCGACGGCCTCCAGTGCCGCCTCGTAACCGGAGTCGGTGTGACCGACGGCCGCGAGGACACCGTGGTCGGCGAGCAGCCGTACGGACTCCAGGCCGCCGGGCAGCTCGGGCGCGAGCGTCATCATCCGGGCGGTGCCGCGCGCGGCGTCGAGGAGCTTGCGGACGTCCGCGGGGTCGGGCGCGCGCAGCAGCGACGGCTGGTGGGCGCCGCAGCGGTGCGGCGAGATGAACGGCCCCTCGAAGTGGACGCCGGCCAGCTCGCCTTGTTCGACCAGTTCCGAGAGGACCGCCGCCTGCCGGGCGAGGTCGTCGAGGTCGCCGGTGACGGTGGAGGCGAGCATCGTCGTGGTGCCGTGCTCCCGGTGGGTACGGGCGGCGGTCAGGGCTTCCTCGGGGCTGCCCGCCGAGAAGGACCCGCCGCCGCCGCCGTGTACGTGCATGTCGATGAAGCCGGGGACGACCCAGCAGCCGGACAGGTCCAGCACCTCGGCGCCGGACTGGTCCCGCGTGGCGTCGCCGGACTGGTCCAGCACCTCGGCGCCGGACTGGTCCCGCGTCGCGTCTCCGGACTGGTCCCGCGTCGCGTCGCCGGACCGATCCGGCACCGCGCCGCCCTGGGGTGCTCGCTCCGCGTCCGTGCCCGCCCCGGCGATGCGCGTGTCCTCGACCGTCACCCGCCCGCTGTCGACCACGCCTCCCGGCAGCACCACCCGGGCGCCCGTGAGAACCGTTCGCGTTGGCTGGACCATCAGGCGGATACCTCCGTGGAGAGCGTGGAGAGTCGATCCCAGGCGAGCAGACCCGCGCCCAGGCATCCGGCGGTGTCCCCGAGGGCCGCCGGGACGATGTGGGGGAGCTTCTGGAAGGTGATCCGCTCCTCGACCGCCGTGCGCAGCGGTGTGAACAGCGTCTCCCCGGCCTCGGCCAGCCCACCTCCGACGATCAGCACACCGGGATCCAGCAGGGTGACGGCGGTGACCAGGCCGTCGGCGAAGGCGCCGACCATTTCCCGCCACACTGCCATGGCCCTCGGGTCCCCGGACGCGACCGCGTTGGAGCAGTCGGCGGCGTCCGCCGAGGGGTCGCCGCTCGCCTCGGCCCAGGCGCGGCCGAGGGCGGACGCCGAGGCGAACATCTCCAGGCAGCCCGACTGACCGCAGCCGCAGAGGGGGCCACCCGGCCGGACGACGATATGGCCGATTTCCCCCGAGGAGCCGTGCGCCCCGGGGTCGATCCGGCCCTCGATGCCAATGGCGCCCGCGATGCCGGTGCCCACCGATACGAACAGAAACCGGTCCGCGCCCTGGCCCGCTCCTATCCGCCCCTCGGCCAGCCCGCCCATCCGCACGTCGTGCCCGAGTGCGACGGGGATCCCGCCGAGCCGCTCGGACAGCAGCGCGCGCAGCGGTACGTCGCGCCAGCCGAGGTTGGCGGAGAAGACGGCCACCCCGCGGTCCTCGTCGAGGACTCCGGGCACGCCGACGCCTGCCGCCGCGGCCGGTCCGCCGAACCGCCGCTCGCCGAGCTCGCGCAGCGCGGCGGCGAAGTCGAGGATCGCGGTGACGACCGCCTCGGGTCCGCGCTCCCGCCCGGTGGGCCGCCTGGCCTCATGGAGCAGGGTGTTGTCCGCCCCGATCAGGGCGGCCTTCATGCCGGTGCCGCCCACATCCAGGGCGATGACGTGTTTCACGAGAACAGTCTCGCGCGATCCCCCATTAAAGGTCTAGTCCACTCGCCGCTTCGGCCCGGAAGATCGAGCCTCTTCCGCTCTCGGTGACGCTGACCCGTTCTCGCCCTTGATTCCGGTGCGCACCGGGGGATCGTGGCGGCGTGACAGATTCCACTTAGAGGTGTGAGACTGCCCGGAGCAGGGGAGGCGAGAGCCCCATGCTGGAGCGATATGCGCATGGTGTAGACCTTGTGGGGGTTTGCAGGGCAGACTCGCTCGACTTCGGGGGACCAACCCCGGAGGATGTATCAAGCAACAGGGTGGGAAGCAGCGGTGCAGCGGCGACGGTTCTTGGGTCTGACGACGGCAGGTGTCGCGGCGGCGGCGACGGCGCCCGCCTTGACGGCCTGCGGCGGCGGCAGCGCCGGTTCGAGCGGTGACGGCGTTCTGAAGGTGGTCGCGGCCGACTACGGCGACAGCGCCGAGAACACCTCCCAGAAGTACTGGGACAAGCTGGCCCGCGCGTTCGAGTCCAAGAACGGCGACATCAAGATCGACGTCAAGGTCTACAGCTGGACCGAGGTCGACAAGCGGGTCGCCGGCATGGTCAAGAACGGCCAGGCCCCGGACATCGCCCAGATCGGCGCGTACGCCGACTACGCCGCGGCGGGCAAGCTCTACCGCGCCGACCAGATGCTCTCCATCCCCACCCAGGCCGGTTTCATCACCTCGATCGAGCACGCGGGCGAGGTCAGCCGCGTGCAGTACGGGCTGCCCTTCGTCGCCAGCGCCCGGGTGCTCTTCTACAACAAGAAGCTCTTCGACGCCGCGGGCATATCCTCCGCCCCCACCTCCTGGGACGAGCTGAAGCAGGCCGCGGTGGCGCTCAAGGCGAACGGTGTGCGGATACCCTACGGGCTGCCGCTCGGCCCCGAGGAGTGCCAGGCCGAGACCATGATGTGGATGCTCTCCGGCGGTGGCGGCTACACCGACACCAACGGCAGCTACACCATCGACTCGGCCCAGAACATCAAGACCTTCGAGTGGCTCCGGGACGAGTTGGTCGGCGCGGGCCTCACCGGCCCCGGCTCCCCGGCCCACACCAACCGCCAGGACGTCTTCGACGCCTTCACCCGGGGCGAGGTCGGCATGCTCAACGGCCACCCGACCCTGATGCAGCAGGCGCCCGGCCACGGCATCAAGTACGCCACCGCGCCGCTGCCCGGCCGCAAGGGCAAGTCCCGCGCGACGATGGGCGTCGCCGACTGGCTCATGGCCTTCAAGCAGAACGGCAACCGCCAGTCCATCGGCAGGTTCCTCGACTTCGTCTACAGCGACCAGAACGTGCTCGACTTCGCCACCGAGTACGACTTGCTGCCGGTGACCACATCCGCCTCCGCGGCGATGCGGGCCGACCACGACTACAAGCGGCTGTGGCGGTTCCTGGACACGCTGGAGAGCGCCGAGTTCTACCCGGCCGACAAGACCTCCTGGGCGAGCATCAGCAAGCTGATCAAGGAGAAGATCGGCTCGACGGTGGAGAAGGGCGGCGACCCGGCGAGCGTCCTGGGCGAGATCCAGCGCGAGGCCGACGCCCTGGAGAACGCGGGGACGTGACGGTGGACATGCCCGGTCCCACGGACGACGCCACCGACGAGCCGGCCGAGCCGGCCGAGCCGGCCGGGCTGGCCGAGCCGGCCGGGCTGGCCGAGCCGGCCGGGCTGGCCGAGCCGGCCGGGCTGGCCGAGCCGGCCGGGCTGGCCGAGCCGGCCGAGGTGGCCGAGGTGGCCGGGCTGGCCGAGGTGGCCGGGCTGGCCGGGTCGGCGGGGCTGGACGA
>NZ_JBEXHC010000007.1:308089-328430 GCF_040607655.1 Streptomyces sp. NPDC005266 | reverse complement strand
GGACGAGGCTGGGGAGCGGGCCGGGCGGGACGAGGTGGCCGGGCTGGCCGGGTCGGCGGGGCTGGACGAGGCTGGGGAGCGGGCCGGGCGGGACGAGGTGGCCGGGCTGGCTGGGTCGGCGGGGCTGGACGAGGCTGGGGAGCGGGCCGGGCGGGACGAGGCGGACGAGGTGGCCGGGCTGGCGGGGCTGGCCGAGGCAGGGGAGCCGGCCGGGCCGGACGAGCCGGACCAGGCGGATGAGCCGGACGAGGCGGGGGAGCCAGCCGGGCGGGACGAGGCTGGGCCGGACGAGCCGGATGAGCCGGATGAGGCTGGGCCGGCCGGGGCGGGGGAGCCGGACGAGCCCACCGGGGCAGGGGAGCCGGACGAGGCGGACGAGGCGGACGAGGCGGACGAGGCTGGGCCGGCCGGGGCGGGGGAACCGGACGACGAGCCCACCGGGGCGGGGGAGGGCTCGGGCGACGGCTCCGCGCGGGGCCTGTCCGACCGGGACCGGGCCGTGCTCGCCGTCGAGCGGCGCGGCTGGCCGGGGCCGGGCGCCAAGGAGCGCGCCATACGGGAGCGGCTCGGCATCTCGCCCACCCGCTACTACCAGCTGCTGAACGCCCTGTTGGACGACCCGCGCGCCCTGGAGCACGACCCGGTCACCGTGAACCGGCTGCGTCGGCTGCGCGACGAGCGCCGCGAGCGCCGCTGAACACGTCCGCCGCTGACACGTCCGCCGGGCTGGAGGCCGACGGCCGTGGCTCGTTGACGGTGGCGATAGGGTCAGTGGCATGGGCAGCCACCCCCTCCCCGTACCCACCACCGCCGCCGGCCGCGAGGGCCTCGCCGCCCTCCTCGAACGGCCCGGCCGCGCCGTCGTCGGACTCGACTTCGACGGCACCCTCGCCGAGATCGTCCCCGACCCCGATCAGGCCCGCGCCCATCCCGGCGCCGTCCCGGCCCTCTCCCGCCTCGCCCCGCGAGTGCGCTCCGTCGCGGTGATCACCGGCCGTCCGGCCGAGGTCGCGGTGCGGTACGGCGGCTTCGCCGGGGCCGAGGGGCTGGACCGGCTCGTCGTCCTCGGCCTCTACGGCGCCGAGCGCTGGGATGCCGCGAGCGGCTCCGTCCAGGCCCCCGAACCGCACCCTGGTATCGCCGCCGTGAAGGCCGAACTCCCTGCCGTCCTGGAGACGAACGGCGCCTGGCGCGGCATCTGGATCGAGGACAAGGGCCGCGCCGTTGCCGTCCACACCCGCCGCGCCGACGACCCCCAGGCCGCCTTCGACCAGCTGCGCGCCCCGCTCCACGCCCTGGCCGAGCGCCACGGTCTGATCGTCGAACCGGGCCGACTGGTGCTGGAGCTGCGCCCACCGGGCATGGACAAGGGCGTAGCGCTCACGGAGTACGTACGGCAGTCGGGCGCGGAAGCCGTGCTCTACGCGGGCGACGACCTCGGTGATCTGGCCGCGTTCGCGGCGGTGGAGAAGCTGCGGGAGGAGGGCGTCCCGGGCGTGCTGGTGTGCAGCGGGAGTACGGAGGTCAACGAGCTCGCGAAGCGCGCGGATCTGGTCGTCGACGGCCCGGCGGGCATAGTGAGCCTGCTGGAGGGGTTGGCGGAAGCCGCAGGCTGACCTGGTGCTCTGTCGGCCCGGTGGTGAGGCTGCTGGACGGGTTGGCGGAGAAGCTGGCGGAAGCGGCGACGCGGTAGCGCGCCACGCGCCGGGCGCGCTTAGGCCTCGCTCAGGCCCAATGCCGGGTGACTTAATAGGGCTTGCGAGGCGCTGACCTGAAGCGATGCCCCCGATCGGCATGCCTTGGAAGCCTGCAAAGTCACCGGCATCGCGCTTAGGCCTCCAGCGCCCGCAGCTGCCCCAGGAACCATGCCTGCGGCGGCAGCGCGGTCGCCGCGGCCGCCAGCCGCTTCGTACGCTCCGTCCGCTCCCCGTCGCTCATCCGCAGCGCCTCGTGCAGCGCCTCCGCCGTCGCCTCGACGTCGTACGGGTTGACCACCAGCGCGTCCTCGCCCAGCTCCGCGTATGCCCCGGCCTCCCGCGAGAGCACCAGCGCGCATCCCTGCTCGGAGACGACCGGCACCTCCTTGGCCACCAGATTCATCCCGTCCCGGATCGGGTTGACCAGCGCCACGTCGGCCAGCCGGTAGGCCGCGAGGGAGCGCGCGAAGTCGTCCTTCACATGCAGGGCGACCGGCTGCCAGCCGGCCGTGCCGTACTCCGCGTTGATTTCGTCCGCGAGCAGCCGCACCCGCTCGGTGTAGTCGCGGTAGACCGCGAGGTCCTGGCGGGAGGGGTAGGCGAAGGCCACATGGACCACGCGCTCGCGCCACTCGGGGCGGGTCTCCAGCAGCCGCCGATAGGCCAGCAGCCCCCGGACGATGTTCTTGGACAGCTCGGTACGATCCACCCGGACGATCGACTTCCGGCCGGGCCCGATCTGCGCCCGCAGGGCCGTGAGCCGCTCCTCGACATCCGCCTGCCGCGACCGCTGCCGGAGGAAGTCCCCGTCCGCGCCCAGACCGTGCACCCCGAGCCGGGTCTCCCGCCCCTCGAACCGCACCGCCGCCGCGCCGCCGTCCTCGCGGACGACCTCCGCGCCCAGCACCGCCGCGCAGCAGTCGGCGAAGGCCGTGGCCCAGCGCTCGGTGAGAAACGCGGCGCGGTCGCCGCCCAGGATGCCGCGCAGCACCTGCGCCGCCACCGCGTCCGGCAGGAGCCGGTAGTAGTCCGGCGGCGCCCACGGCGTGTGCGAGAAATGGCCGATCCGCAGATCGGGCCGGCGCTCGCGGAGCATCCCCGGCACCAGCGCCAGGTGGTAGTCCTGCACCAGCACGACGGCGCCGTCGGTCGCCTCCTGGGCGAGCGCGTCGGCGAAGGCCGCGTTGTACCTCTCGTAGGCGGCCCACTGGACGCCGAACTCGGCGTCGAAGGCCGGCTCGACGGGGGTCTGGTAGAGCAGATGGTGGATGAACCACAGCACCGAATTGGCGATGCCGTTGTACGCGGCGGCGAAGATGTTCGGCGCGATGTCGAGCATCCTGACCTGCTGCCCGCCGGTGTCGCCGGGGTTTAGATGGCCGCTTCCGGCGCGCCGGGCGGCTTCGCGGTCGCCGTCGCCGAGCGCCGCGCACACCCACACCGCGCCCGCGTCCGGGGCGATCGCGCTGAGGCCGGAGACCAGCCCGCCGCCGCCGCGCTTGGCGGTGAGCGAGCCGTCCTCGCCCAGCGTGTACGAAACCGGGCCGCGGTTGGAGGCGACGAGGATCGGTGCAGTCCGGGAGACTCCCATGTCGCGAGCCTAGCCATGTGGCGCCGCGCGCAAACATACGTACGGTTCGTTGCCCCGTAGGAGCGACGCCCGAGCGACCCCGGCCTACGGATGCCGCCAGCCGCGCTCCGCCAGCCGCTCAGCCAGCCGGCCAGCCGTGCTCGGCCAGCCGCTCAGCCAGCCGGCCAGCCGTGCTCGGCCAGCCGTGCTTCGCCAGCCGGCCAGCCGCTCGGCCAGCCGTGCTTCGCCAGCCGGCCAGCCGTGCTCGGCCAGCCGCTCGGCCGCGCTCCGCCAGCCGCTCGGCCGCGCTCTGCCAGCCGCGCTTCGCCAGCCGCGCTCTGCCAGCTGCTCGGCCAGCCGCTCTGCCAGCCGCTCTGCCAGCCGCTTCGCCAGCCGGCCAGCCGCGCTTCGCCAGCCGGCCAGCCGCTCGGCCAGCCGCGCTTCGCCAGCCGCGCTTCGCCAGCCGGCCAGCCGCTCGGCCAGCCGCGCGCCGCCAGCCGCTCTCCGCCAGCCGCTCGGCCGCGCCCGACCAGCCGCGCTCCGCCAGCCGGCCAGCCGCGCTCTGCCAGCCGCTCGGCCGCGCTCCGCCAGCCGCTCCGCCGTAAACCGCTGCCGCCCCGCTACGTCGCCCGCCGTGCCGCGCGCATATGGGCGACCGCCCCGCTACGCCGCTCGCCGCGCCTCGTACTCCGGGATCTCGATCATCGGCGGCCGCTCCTCCGTGTCCACGGCCGTAGTCCGCGGCTCGAAGCCGTTCTCGCCCCGGTCGAACTGGGTCAGCCGCGGCCGCACCAAGTGGCCGCGCGCCAGCCGCAGCTGTGCGGTGCGGTAGATCGCCGCCGCCATCCGGCCCAGCGCCTGACCGTCCTGGTGGCGGTGTTTGCGTACGCCGATGTCCACCTGGGCGAGGGCGTCGAGCCCGACCGTGTGCAGCGCGTCGACCAGCAGTCCCAGCTCGACTCCGTAGCCGACCGGGAAGGGCAGCCGCTCCAGCAGGGAACGGCGCGCCGCGTACTCGCCGCCCAGCGGCTGGACGAAGCCGGCCAGCTGCGGCCAGTGCAGATTCAGCAGCGGCCGGGCGACCAGCTCGGTGACCCGTCCACCCTGGCCCGCGGCTTCGCCGAGCGGCCGGTCGTACATGCCCTTGACCAGCTGCACCCCGGGATCGGTCAGCAGCGGGCCGATGATCCCCGAGACGAAGCGGGGATCGAATTCCCGCAGGTCGGCATCGATGAAACAGACGATCTCGCCGCTGGTGGCCAGCAGCGAGCGCCACAGCACCTCGCCCTTGCCGGGCAGCGCGGGCAGCCGGGGCAGCACCGAGTCGCGGTGCACGACTCTCGCGCCCGCCGCCGCGGCGACCTCGGCCGTACGGTCCGTCGAACCGGAGTCCACCACCACCAGCTCGTCGACGAGTGGCACCGCCTGGCTCATCAGCTCGCGGCGGATCGCCCCGGCGATCTCGCCGACCGTCTCCTCCTCGTTCAGGGCGGGCAGCACGACGCTCACGGTCGTCGCCGTGTCGCGCTTCGCGGCCAGCAGGCGGCCCAGCGGACGGTCCTCGGCGGACCAGGAGCGGTGCTCCAGCCAGCGCTCCACCTCATCCAGCACCTGTTTTCTCTCCCTGCTGTGATGCATCTCGCGGTTCGGACGGCTATCTCAACCATCAGGGCCTTCGGTTACAGTCTTGAACAACGCACGTGGCCGTCGTATGTCGGGGTCGTCGTGCGCATAAATGCCCGGGCTCGGCCCGCGGCCATACCGCTCATCCAGAGGGGCAGAGGGAACGGCCCGTTGAAGCCCCGGCAACCCTCCAGCTGGTCCTGCTTTCGCAGCGGGGCTGCCAGCTCGGGAAGGTGCCAATTCCGGCTCGTGGCGAAATGCGTCCCGAGGAAGATGAGGAGAAAGGGCCTCGCCTCCATGGCTGTGCAATCTGTCGAAAGCTCAACCACTTCTGCTGCCACTTCCAGTGATTCCAGCGTTACCGGCACTTCCGACTTCTCCGGTTCTTTCGGCCCCGCCGTCGCCCTGTCCTGCCGGGAGTGCGGTGAGCGTTTCGACCTCGGCCCGATCTTCGCGTGCGAGGCGTGTTTCGGGCCGCTCGAGGTCGCGTACGACCTGCCGAGCGGCGACCCGGAGGGGCTGCGTCGGCAGATCGAGGCCGGTCCCGACAACATCTGGCGCTACGCCCCCCTTCTGCCGGTCCCGGCCGACGTCGCGGCCACGCCCAGCCTGAACCCCGGCTTCACCAAGCTGGTCAAGGCCGACAACCTCGCCCGTGAACTCGGTGTCACCGGCGAGCTGCACATCAAGGACGATTCCGGCAACCCCACCCACTCCTTCAAGGACCGGGTCGTGGCCATCGCCGTCCAGGCCGCTCGCGCCTTCGGCTTCACCACCCTCTCCTGCTCCTCCACCGGCAACCTCGCCGGCGCGGTCGGCGCGGCCGCCGCCCGCGCGGGCTTCCGCTCCTGCGTCTTCATCCCACACGACCTGGAGGCCGGCAAGGTCGTGATGGCCGCCGTCTACGGCGGGGACCTGGTCGGCATCGAGGGCACGTACGACGACGTCAACCGCTTCTGCAGCGAGCTGATCGGCGACCCGGTCGGCGAGGGCTGGGGCTTTGTCAACGTCAATCTGCGCCCGTACTACGGCGAGGGGTCCAAGACCCTGGCGTACGAGATCTGCGAGCAGCTCGGCTGGCGGCTGCCGGACCAGATCGTCATCCCGATCGCCTCGGGCTCCCAGCTCACCAAGATCGACAAGGGGCTGAAGGAGCTCATCGCGCTCGGGCTGGTCGAGGACAAGCCGTACAAGATCTTCGGCGCCCAGGCCGAGGGCTGCTCCCCGGTCTCCGCCGCCTTCAAGGCGGGTCACGATGTCGTACGGCCGCAGAAGCCGAACACCATCGCCAAGTCGCTGGCCATCGGCAACCCGGCGGACGGCCCGTACGTCCTCGACATCGCCCGTCGCACCGGCGGCGCCGTGGAGGACGTCAACGACGAGCAGGTTGTCGACGCGATCAAGCTGCTGGCCCGCACCGAGGGGATCTTCGCGGAGACCGCCGGCGGGGTGACCGTCGGCGTGACGAAGAAGCTGATCGAGGACGGGCTTCTCGACCCGACCCTCACCACCGTCGTGCTCAACACCGGTGACGGCCTCAAGACCCTCGACGCGGTGGCCCCCACCACCGGACCCTCCGCCATCATCCGCCCCACCCTTGACTCGTTCCGAGAGGCTGGCCTCATATGAGCGTCAACGTTCGCATCCCGACCATCCTGCGCACCTACACCGGCGGCCGGGCCGAGGTCAGCGCCGAGGGCGCGACCCTCGCCGAGGTCCTGGCGGACCTGGAGAAGAACCACCAGGGCATCTCGGCCCGCGTCCTGGACGACACCGGCAAGCTGCGCCGCTTCGTCAACGTCTACGTCAACGACGACGACGTCCGGTTCGCCGACGGCCTGCACACCGCCACGCCGGACGGCGCCGGGGTCTCGATCATCCCGGCGGTCGCGGGCGGCTGCTGACCTCGGATCACCCCCTGGTGATCGCCCGATCACCCCCTCACCTTTGGAATCGCCCCGTCCAGGGAGAAGCGGACGGGGCGATTCCGTCTGTGGAATCGCGATACAGTTGCCCCGCTTCTCCAATGACCCCGCCGCTGGCACCACATATGAGAACTCGTCAACTTGTGTGCAAAGCGTGAGCACGATTTGTCGGGTTGGCGCCCTATGCCCGGCCCGGCTTGCCCGAACTTCGCGGGGATTCTCCACCTTTTACCGATCGGCCATGCCCAGAATTCTCGTCCGATTGACCTGTTGCAGAGGGCGTTGGGACGGATACATTCAGCGGCGGTCGACGCGTTCCGGCGCACACCCTCCATGACCGGGGGGTGAGGTCTGACCCGGGTCCGCGGAGTGCGGTCCTGCGCAAGGGCCAGTAATAGGGGAGTTAGGAATGGCTCAGGGCACCGTCAAGTGGTTCAACGCGGAGAAGGGGTACGGCTTCATCGCGGTCGACGGTGGTGCGGACGTGTTCGTCCACTACAGCGCGATCCAGATGGACGGTTACCGCACCCTCGAGGAAGGCCAGCGGGTCGAGTTCGAGATCTCGCAGGGCCAGAAGGGCCCGCAGGCGGACATGGTCCGCGTGGCCGTAGGCTGACGCGCCGACGCGAGGCAGCTGACTGAAGTGTCGAAGGGCCCGCCCCCCTTGGGGGTGCGGGCCCTTCGGCGTATGCGCGCCACCCTGCCGTTCCTCTCCTTCTGTGCCCCCTTGACCCCTTCGGGCGCTTGCACTCTCATGGGTCGAGTGCTAATCATTGGCGTTAGCACTCTGACGTTGAGAGTGACAGAAGGACCGGGTCGGTGAGGCCCGTCCGGCCATACGGGGCAAGGAACCGTTGGTCGGCAGGCCGTCCGTCGCGGGCGCCAGCGCGGTCCGGAGCAATCCACCCCGTCTTGGGAGGACCACTTCACATGGCCAAGATCATCGCGTTCGACGAGGAGGCGCGGCGCGGCCTCGAGCGCGGGATGAACCAGCTCGCCGACGCCGTCAAGGTCACCCTCGGCCCCAAGGGCCGTAACGTCGTCCTCGAGAAGAAGTGGGGCGCCCCCACGATCACCAACGATGGTGTGTCCATCGCCAAGGAGATCGAGCTCGAGGACCCGTACGAGAAGATCGGCGCCGAGCTGGTCAAGGAGGTCGCGAAGAAGACGGACGACGTCGCCGGTGACGGCACGACGACCGCGACCGTCCTCGCCCAGGCGCTGGTCAAGGAAGGCCTGCGCAACGTAGCCGCGGGCGCCAACCCGATGGCTCTCAAGCGCGGCATCGAGAAGGCCGTCGAGGCCGTCTCCGCCCAGCTGCTCGAGCAGGCCAAGGACGTGGAGACCAAGGAGCAGATCGCCTCCACCGCCTCCATCTCCGCCGCCGACACCCAGATCGGCGAGCTCATCGCCGAGGCGATGGACAAGGTCGGCAAGGAAGGTGTCATCACCGTCGAGGAGTCGCAGACCTTCGGTCTCGAGCTTGAGCTCACCGAGGGCATGCGCTTCGACAAGGGCTACATCTCCCCGTACTTCGCGACGGACATGGAGCGTATGGAGGCGTCGCTCGACGACCCGTACATCCTGATCGTCAACTCGAAGATCTCCAGCGTGAAGGACCTCCTCCCGCTGCTGGAGAAGGTCATGCAGTCGGGCAAGCCGCTGCTGATCATCGCCGAGGACGTCGAGGGCGAGGCCCTGGCCACCCTGGTCGTCAACAAGATCCGTGGCACCTTCAAGTCCGTCGCCGTCAAGGCCCCGGGCTTCGGTGACCGCCGTAAGGCCATGCTCGGCGACATCGCCATCCTCACCGGTGGCACCGTCATCTCCGAGGAGGTCGGCCTCAAGCTGGAGAACGCGACGCTCGACCTGCTCGGCCGCGCCCGCAAGGTCACCGTCACCAAGGACGAGACCACCATCGTGGACGGCGCCGGCGACCCGGAGCAGGTGCAGGGGCGGGTCAACCAGATCCGCGCCGAGATCGAGTCCTCGGACTCGGACTACGACCGTGAGAAGCTCCAGGAGCGCCTCGCGAAGCTGGCCGGTGGCGTGGCGGTCATCAAGGCCGGTGCCGCGACCGAGGTCGAGCTCAAGGAGCGCAAGCACCGCATCGAGGACGCGGTGCGCAACGCCAAGGCCGCCGTCGAAGAGGGCATCGTCGCCGGTGGTGGCGTCGCCCTGCTGCAGACCGTCTCCGTGTTCGAGAAGCTCGAGCTCGACGGCGACGAGGCCACCGGTGCCCAGGCCGTGCGCCTGGCGCTCGAGGCCCCGCTGAAGCAGATCGCGGTCAACGCCGGCCTCGAGGGCGGCGTCGTGGTGGAGAAGGTGCGCAACCTGACCCCGGGCCACGGCCTCAACGCCGCGACCGGCGAGTACGTCGACCTGATCGCCGAGGGCATCATCGACCCGGCCAAGGTCACGCGCTCCGCGCTGCAGAACGCCGCGTCGATCGCCGCGCTGTTCCTGACCACCGAGGCCGTCATCGCCGACAAGCCGGAGAAGGCCGCCGCGGCGGGCGCTCCGGGCGGCATGCCGGGCGGTGACATGGACTTCTGATCGGCAGATCCCCCGGGATCTCTCGCCGGTCGGTCGAACCGTCCAGGACGTCGGGGCGGCACCCTCTCAGGGGTGCCGCCCCGACGGCGTTGTGTGCGTCTTCCGTGTTATGTGCCGGCTTCCGTCAGCCGACCGCGGCCACGAGTCAGCCCGCCGCGGCCTCGAGTCAGCCGCCTGCGGCCTCGAGGGCGGTGCGCAGATGCCCGTTCGCCTCGCCGAGCAGCTTCTCGGCCGTCGGTGCGTCCACCCCGCCGAGAATGGTGAGGATGGCGTTCTTCGCCTCGCCGTCCGTGGCCTCGAGCGCGCTCTCGATCCGCTGGTCCGAGGCGCCGGTCGCCAGGGAGACGATCCGGTGCGAGCGCGCGCGCAGCTTCTCGTTCGAGGCGCGTACGTCGACCATCAGATTCCCGAACGTCTTGCCCAGCCGGATCATGGTGATGGTCGAGAGCATATTGAGGACCAGCTTCTGCGCCGTCCCCGCCTTCAGCCGGGTCGAGCCGGTGAGCAGCTCCGGGCCGACGACGACCTCGATGCCGTGGTCGGCCGCCGCGGCGAGCGCCGAGCCGGCGTTGCACGACAGCCCGACGGTGAGCGCGCCATGGCGCCGTGCGTGCTCGACCGCCCCCACGGCGTACGGGGTACGGCCGGAGGCGGAGACGCCCACGACCGTGTCCTTCACGCCGACCCCGATCCGGTCGAGATCGGCGGCGGCCAGCTCCGCGCTGTCCTCCGCCCCCTCGGCCGAAGTCACCACGGCGCCCGGCCCGCCCGCGATCACCCCGACCACCTGGTCCGGCCGGGTGTTGAAGGTCGGCGGGCACTCGCTCGCGTCGAGCACCCCGAGCCGTCCGGCGGTGCCCGCGCCCGCGTAGATCAGCCGGCCGCCGCGGGACATGCGCTCGGCGATGCCGTCGATGGCGGCTGCGATCCCGGGGAGCTGGGTGGCGACGGCGGCGGGGACGGCGGCGTCCTCCGCGTTCATGATGCGGGCGATCTCGACGGTCTCGAGCCGGTCGATCTCGGCGAGCTCGGGGCGGAATGCCTCGGTGGTGAGCGTGTTCAGCTGGGCGCGCAGCTGTTCCTGGTCAGCGGCGGGAGTCATGCGAAGCGGGCTCTTTCCAGTACGGGGGTCGGGGCGGGGGTCGTGGCGGGGTCCGGCCCGGTCGGCGAGGGCCAGCTCGGTCGGCGAGGGCCGGGCCGGTCGGCGAGGGTTGGGCCGGTTGGCGAGGGTTGGGGCGGTCGGCGGGGTCCGGCCCGGTCGGCGAGGGCTGGGGCGGGTCGGCGAGGGCTGGGTCGGTCAGCGAGGGCCGTGGCGGTGGTCATGCCGGTGGGCGAGGGCTTCGTACGAGGCCGACAGCGCGGGCGCGGCGGCCTCGTACGTACGCTGCGCCACACCTATGAAGAGGCAGTCCACGACGAGAAGTTGACTGGTGCGGCTGGACATGGCCGCCGGGCGCAGCTCGCTCTCGCGCGCGGTCGAGGTCGTGAGGACGAAGTCGGCGTACTGGGTGACCTCGCCGTCCGGCCGCCCGGTGATCGCGACGGTGGTCGCACCACGCTCGAAGGCGACGCGCAATGGCTCGATGACGTCCGTAGTACGGCCGGAGTGGGTGATCGCGATGGCGACGTCCCCGGAGTGCAGCTGCACGGCATTGGTGACCGCGAGGTGTGGATCGGCGTGGGCATGGGCTATCAGCCCGATGCGCAGCAGCTTCTGGACGAGGTCCTGGCCGACGAGGTTCGACGCGCCCACCCCGTACACATCGATCCGGCGGGCGGCGGCCAGCGCCGCGACGGCCGCCTCGACCTGGCCGGTGTCGAGCCCGGCGGCGGTGTCGGCCAGACACTGCTGCTCCTCGTGCGCGAGCTTGGCGACGACATCGGGGATCGGATCGTCCACCGCGATGTCCGCCGTGACGGCCGGGGCCCGGCCCGCCGCCTGCTGCGCGGCCAGCGCGGCGAGCGCGAGCCGCAAATCGCGGTAGCCGGGGTAGCCGAGTAGCCGGGAGGTGCGGACGACCGTGGCTTCACTGGTACCCGTCCGCTCGGCGAGCCCGGTGACGGTGAGCGCCGCACAGCCGGCCGGATCGCCCGCCACTGCTTCGGCGACGCGCTGCATGGAGCGGGTCATGGAGGGAGCCAACGTGCGGACCTTGGCCGCGAGCGCGGCCGGTGCGGGCGGGGTGGCCGCGGGCGGAGACTGTGCGGGCATGAAAGTTTCCTTCAGTTTGCTGCTCATCTTTGAAAGCTATTTCCAGCCATGGTGTCGGTCAACCTTCCGCGCGGCCGCGTGTGCGGGAAGGTGGCGTGTGCGGGAAGGTCGCGTGTGCGGGAAGGCGGCGTATGAGTGGGACGTGCGTGGGAAGGCGCAGTAAGGATGCAAAGGTGACAATGGGACCCATGAAGCTCGAACACGCCCTGCACGCGGCCCGCGCCCTCGTTCTGGCCGACCTCGCCGCGGGAGAAGTCGCCCAGGCCGACATCGTCTCGCTGGTCGAGGACGCGATCGCGCACCGGCGGTGGTGGGTCGAGCAATGGCCCGAGGGCGCCGAATACGTCGCGGGCCTGGTCGCCCAGGACGTCCAGGACGCCCTGCTGGAGCGCTACGGACGCTGGCCGCTGTGCCCCGTCTGCACCCGGGGCGGCGACCTCCACGCCCTCGACGTGGAACCCGAGTTGGGCCCGGACCCGCACTGGGTGTGCGGCAAGACCGCGGTCGCGGTGGCACGGGTGGGGTCGCTCGGGACCACCCTCTGATGGCGGTCCTCATCGACCCCCCGTCCTGGCCGGGCCACGGACGGATGTGGTCGCACCTGGTAAGCGACGTCTCGTACGACGAACTCCACGCCTTCGCGGCCCGCATCGGCGCGCCCCTCCGCGGCTTCGACCGGGACCACTACGACGTGCCGAGCGAGCTGTATGAGGCGGCGGTGGGGGAGGGCGCGGTCGAGGTCGGCAGCAAGGAACTGGTGCGGCGGCTCACGGCGGCAGGCCTGCGGCGCGCGAAGGGCCGGGCGGCGTCGGCGTAAGGGATCGAGCCGGGTGGGGGCGCGGGCGTAAGGACGTGGGGCGCCGGTTGTGGCCGGGCGTCAGGACATGGGCGCGTCAGGACATGGGGGCGTCAGGACGTGGGGCGCCGGGTGTGGGGGCCCGGGGGCGTCGGCGCAAGGGGCCGGGGTCGCTCAACGCGCGGCGCGCGGTGACTCCACGTCCGACACGGCACCGACACCGGCATCGGCGCCGGTACCGACACCGGCATCGGCACCGGCATCGGCACCGGCGCCGGTACCGGCACTGGGATCGGCACTGGCACTGGCACCGGCCGCCGACCCGGTGATCACACGGGAGGTCGCATCCGCCCGATGCAGTCGGGAGGCGACCACCGTCGTCCCCACGGCCGTCGCCGCGAGCGCCGCGCCCGTCCAGGCCACCGCTGGATAGCCCCAGCCCGCGTCGATGACGAGCCCGCCGAGCCAGGGGCCCACCGTATTGCCGATGTTGAACGCGGAGGTCGTGGTGGCGCCGGCCAGCGTCGGGGCGGCGTTCGCGACGTTGAACATCCGGGCGTTGAGCGCGGGCGCGGTGAAGAAGGCGGTGAAGCCGAGCAGCAGTGCCAGGGTCACGGCCGCCACCGGACTGTGCGCGGTCAGCGCCAGCAGGCTCAGCACGACGGTCGAGGCGGTGATGCCCCCGATCATCGTGCCGAAGAGGTGGGCGTCCGCGATCCGTCCACCGATCACCGTACCGAGCAGCGCGCCGACCCCGAACAGCGCCAGCACGGTCGGCACCCAACTCTCCGCCAGCCCCGCCACGTCCGTCAGCAGCGGCGCCAGATACGAGAACAGACAGAACACCGCGCCCCCGCTGAGCGCCGTACCGGCCAGCGCCAGCCACACCTGCCGGTCGCGGTAGATCCCCAGCTCGGCCCGCAGCCGCGGCCGGTCCTCACCCGTCGGCACCCCCGTACGCGGTACGAGCGCGACCACCCCGACCAGCCCGAGCGCCGACAGCCCGGCCACCGCCCAGAAGGCGGCCCGCCACCCCGCGTGCTGCCCGAGAAATGCCCCCGCGGGCACCCCCGCGATGTTCGCGATGCTCAACCCGCCGACCATCACCGCCATCGCCCGAGCCCGCGCGCCCATCGGCACCAGCGACACCGCCACGGCCGCCCCCACCGCCCAGAACCCCGCACAAGCGAGCGCACTCACCACCCGAGACGCGAACAACACCCCATACGCCGGCGCCAGCGCCCCCGCGATCTGCCCGAGCCCGAACACTCCCAGCAAGGCGATCAACGTCGTCCGCCGCGGCAACCGCAATGTCGCCGCGGCCAGCACCGGAGCCCCGACCACCATCCCGATCGCGAACGCCGAGACGAGCAGCCCGGCCTCCGGAATCGACACCCCCATGTCCCGGGCGATGGGCTGCAGCAGCCCGGACAGCATGAACTCGGACGTGCCCAGCGCGAAGACGGACAGACCGAGGACATAGACGGCGACGGGCATGCGGGGGCGGGCGCGCTCGGCAGGGGAAGGCATGCCAGGCACAACGCCGCCCGGGTGTGACGTCATTCCTCCGGGTGGGACCGGGACCGGAGTTCCGGATTTCCGAACATTCACTCGATGAGGTGGTGTGGTGTGTGACCTGGAGTGATCACACTGAGTGAGGGGAGAAAGTGGGTGTGAGCCTGCCGAGGGGAGGCGGGAGTTGAGCGCATCACTGGGGGTGATCGCAATGACGGGGGATACCACCAACGCCGACGAACTGAAGCGGCCACTGGACCGCTCTCTGAACGGCCCGGGAACGCCGGACGAATGGGCCGCCTATCTGGCCATCACACCGCCGGGCCCGGAGACCGCGTCGGTGCTGCCGGTGCTGGACGCGGAGAAGCTGTCCCACACCGGCCGCATCGACGCACTCAAGGCCCTTGAGCGGCACACCGCCTGGATTCAGGCCCAACAGGCCCACATCCTGGCGGCTCTGGAGGCGGACGCGCAGGATGCCTTACCTGCGGGCGTATGGGGCCGCGACGCGGAGGGCGGGTGGAACTTCGCGTGCGAAGAGGTGGCCTGTGCCCTGAAACTCTCGGGCACCACGGCAGCCAAGCGCCTGGAGGTGGCCCGCGAGCTGGACCGCCATTACCCGACCACGCTGGGGCTGCTGGAGCGGGGCGTGATCTGCTACATGCAGGCCGTGGCCGTCACCGAAGCCTGCGCCGTCCTTGACCCCGAGGTGGCAGGCCAGGTCGAAGCGGCGCTGGTGGAGAAGATGCCGGGCATGGCCACCGGTCAGACCCGCCGAGCCCTGGCACGGGAGATCGTACGAGCCGACCCACACGGCGCTGAGCAACGCCACCAGGCCCGCAAGCGCGCACGCCAGATGGTCCACTACCCGCAGGACGACGGCATGGCGATGTGGGGCGCGATCCTTCCCGCCGAACAGGCCGCCGCCATGACCCAGGCCGTCGACGCCCACGCCGCCACCCTGGCCGATGACGGCCGGACGCTGGAGCAGAAGCGGGTGGACGCCCTGTTCGACCTGGTGGTCCACCAGGCCGGAGGCGGCACCCCAGCTCCGACCGGGCGTTCGGCGGCGGTCGTTCAGGTCACCGTCCCGCTGGATGTCCTGATCGGGGACAGCGACGATCCGGCCCAGCTCAAGGGCTACGGACCCATCACCGCCGGCCAGGCCCGAGACATCGCCTTCGCCGAAGGCACGACGTGGCGCCGCCTGATCATCGAGCCCAAGACCGGGATGCTCATCAAGACCGACCCCACCACGTACAAGCCCACCGCCGAAGCCGAACGCCACGTCATCGCCCGCGACGCCTACTGCACCTTCCCGACCTGCCGAATGCCCGCCCACCGCTGCGACCTGGACCACGTCGAGCCGTTCAACCACGACAAGCCATCAGCAGGAGGCCAGACAACCCCGGAAAACCTGGGCCCGCTCTGCAGACGCCACCACCTGATGAAGACCCACCACCCCGGCTGGTCCCTGGAGCGCGATGCCAGCACCGGTATCGCCACCTGGACCGCACCCACCGGTCACACCTACATCAACCGGCCCCATGACTACCGCGATTGACTGACTTCAGTGCTGTGGTTGGTGGCTGTTGTCGCTGCGGTCGGTGGCCGTCGTCGGGCCGTCCATCGGTGCCGGGCTCGTCGTACGCGAGGAGCCATCCGTCAGCCGTCCGCCCCTGCTCTCGGCGATCCGCAACGCGTCCGTCAACGCCTCGATCAGCCGGTGGGCCAGGAAGCGGAGTTCGCCGCTGCTCGCCTTGTCCTCGTCGAGAAGTGTCCGAGCGTGGTCGAGTAGTTGGGCACCCATACCGAGTTGCAGGGCCTCGATCTGGTCTGCCTTCCGGCTCAACGGGCTGTCACTGCCGGCAGCGGCCAGATAGCACGGCTTGCCGTCAGGGCTGGACCACGGCAGGAGGCGTAGGCGGTTCATGTCATCAGCTCCACTCGGTTCCTGGAGACCCGACGGGCGGGCACCGTGTGTAGTCAATTGCTCACCAGGGCAACGCGGTTGCCCATAGAATGAGGCGCCTTGAGGCGCAGTCTGCAAGTCGGCGACCTGCGAGGACGCTGGGCTGAGATCACATAGCGAGAGGTCATGGCGTTGGATGAGACGATCAATTCCGCGCACTTGAATCCGCTCCAGCGCTTCGGGCGTGACGTCAAGCAGGTGCGTCTCGCCCGCAAGCTCACGCAGAAGCACCTCGGCCAGGCCGCCGGCTACTCCGAGGCGTACGTCAGCCGGGTCGAGGCCGGGAAGCTCCTGCCCAGACCGAGTGAGAAGTTCGCCAAGGGCTGCGACACCGCCTTCGGGACGGGTGAGTTGTTCGCAGGCATGCTCCGCAGGATCGACGAGGGCGACCACCCTTCGTGGTTCGTCCCCTATCTCAACCTGGAGCGGAAGGCTTCTCGCGTACTGGACTACTCCGCGAACCTGGTGATCGGCATTCTTCAGACGGAGGAGTACGCCCGGGCCATCTTCCGCGCGTACTTCTCACGGGAAGAGGCCGAGGTGATCGAGGGTAAGGTCGCGGCGCGGCTTCGACGGCGTGAGGTGTTCGAGCGGGATGTTCCGCCGTTCCTGTGGGTCATCCTGAACGAAGCATGCCTGCGAACCGTCGTAGGCGGTGCCGACGTCATGGCCGGGCAACTTGAATACCTGCTGTCCGCAGCCGCGTCTCCTCACATCAAGCTCCAGGTCCTGCCGTTCTCGGCGGGGGCTCCGGCCGCTTCCACGAAGCCTTTCACTGTGCTGCGCTTCACGGACTCCCCGACGGTGCTGTACACCGAGAGCCGGGTAGGAGGCAGAATGCACGACTCCGCCAAGACAGTCACCACAGCCCTGGATGACTATGATCTGCTCAGGGCACACGCGCTGTCCCCGGACCGATCACTGACCCTGATCAAGACTCTGGTGAAGGAGTACCGCGCATGAGTGCCGAGTTGGATCTCACGTCTGCCGTATGGGTCAGGTCCTCCTACAGCGATGCCAACGGCGGTCAGTGCGTCGAGTTCTCCCGCACCTTCGCCCAAGCGCACCGCGCTGTCCCGGTCCGTGACTCCAAGGACCCACACGGCCCGGCGCTCATCTTCTCGGCAGAGGGCTGGTCGTCGTTCGTCTCCGCAGTCATGGGCGGAGAGTTCCCCGCGGGGTGACCTTGGGGGTCTTACCCGAACCAGCCGTCCGCTTCGTGCCTCATGCCGAGTTGCGTGGCGAGCAGTGCCACCTCGCGGAGGGTGGTCTTGTGGCGCATCGCGACGGAGGCCAGGGCGGGGAGTGAGATCGGGCCGATGCGGCTGTCCTGGCGCGCGGATTCGACGGTGGTGGCCGATGCGGGATCGAGGGTCTCCGCAAGCAACTCCTCGGCGGAGAGATCCGCGGCGAACGCCTCAGGGATCGGCTGGACGTCGAGGCCCATCCGGGTCAGGTAGTGGGCGGCCTTGTCCATCGCGATGTTCAAAAGCTGGGAGACGGCATGGAGCTGATCCGGATACACGGTGGTGATCTGGGGGTCGCCTTGACTTATAGAGTCGTAGGCATCGATGGGAACCGCTTGCAGTAGTGCCGGGTCCGGCGCGATCTCATAACCGAGTGCTGTGAGTCGTGCCGCGAGATCAGGCGGCGTGGTTTCTGCTCGGCGCGCGAGTTCCACGACGGCCAGCGCAGTCAATGAAGTGCCCTCGCCAGGCCACCGTTGCGGGTACCGGTGCCCGGAGGCGAAGAGCTTGGCGTCTTCCTTGGTCACCAGATCCGCGGCGGGGAGTGGGTCAGGGGTGTGGAACCCCAGCTCGTTGAGGCGCCGTGCACTTCGGGTACTGGTCGGCCCAGGTGCAGGGCGAGCGCGGCCAACTGCCCACGTGGGATGGGACGGTCCACAGGAAGCCGGTCCGACAACAGGATGTGGTCGTCGTCGTGACGGGTGTCGAGGCGCGTGGCCTCGGCGGACGGCGTGAATCCGGCTTCTGCCAGCAGTCTGCTCACGTCACATGCCGCCCGGTTGGCGGTGAACGCCGTGGAGACGATACGGCCCGCTGAGATCTTCTGAGCCTGAGCCTGAGCCGTGGGTACCGGGCCTGGATCATCGGCCCACAGCGAGTTCAGCACCTGCGCGTCTCCCGAGGACCAGGGCATGGTTCGGTACGAGTGCTCCGGTCGTGATAGCCGAGTTGGCCCAGCCGTACGGCAGCGTCCGCGGGGGAGACCCCAGCGCGAGCTGCGCTGTAGGAGATCTGGGGGACCGACAGCACGGCTCCGGGAGTCAGCCAGCCATGGTGATCGCCAAGGGGGTGGAGCAGGTCGATGTCGTCGTCGGTTACCTCGGCCGCGCCGGACAGTTCCGGGGTGCGATAGCCGAGGTGGCCGAGGCGCTCCACGACATCGGCGGCGCGGCGTCGGGTCTGCGCGACACAGGTGAAGACATCGGCCACTGTCGGAGATGCCCAGGTGCTCGGCGACGACCTCTGGCAGGTCAACCGGGTCCTCGACGCCCGCAGGCCCCATCGAGTCCTGCTCGATCCCCTCCCGGCAGGCGTCGATGAGGAAGACAACCCGCTGCGCGGGGCAAGCAGCGGTGAACCTACGCACCCAGCAACTCCAGCTCCGTGGTCATATTGCGGCGCGCCGTCTCCTCCCAGCGGGCGTGGCCCTCGGGCGTACGGAACAGGCAGGGCAGACCCAGCAGATGGCGGAGGACATTGGCGCGGCCCTCGCGGAAGAGGTCGTCCGGGACGAAGCCGTACTCCTCCCGCACTGCTGCCGCGTAGGCGCCGTATTCCTCGGGAGAGCCCGCCAGCACGGCCAGGTCGGCGTCGCAGAGGACCTCGCCGTTGGTGTCGCCCGGGGCGGGGTCGTGGTCGCGGGTGAGGAGGACCAGTCGGACGGTCTCGGCCGTACGTGCCTCCGGCACGCCCGCCTCCGGCAGTGCGCGCTCGGCCAGACGGGCGCTGCGCTCCTCGTTGGTGTCGCGCTCCGGCAGATAGACGGCGTCGTGGAACCAGGCGGCGAGGCGGACGGCGTCCGGGTCGGTGGCGTGTGAGCTCAGCTCGTCGACCCGGTCCAGGACCGCGATCAGGTGATCCGTCGTGTGATAGCGGCGTTGGGGTTCCGCCCACCGGGCGAGGAGGTCCTCGCCGTACGGCTCCGGTGAGGGACCACGGGACGATGCGCGGGCGCTGGTGAGGAGCTCGGCCCAGCGCGTGAGCAAGGTGTCATGTGCCGGGTGGGGCTGTGCCGGGTGGGGCTGTGCCGGGTGGGGCGAGATGGCCATAGGTCAATTGTGGGGTACCCCGGTTTGGCGCCGGGCGGGGTGTGGCAAGCTGTGGAGCATGTCTAGACCAATCCTTGAGGTGATCGCGCTCCACCCGGCGGACGCGATCGCGGCACAGGCCGGAGGGGCGGACCGCCTCGAACTGGTGACCGACATCGCCGCCGACGGGCTCACCCCCTCCCGCGACACCTTCGCCGCGGTCCGCTCGGCGGTGGACCTGCCGGTGCGGGTGATGCTGCGCGCCGCGGACGGCTTCGAGGCAGGCGACGCCGCCGCGCTCGACGCGCTGTGCGCGGCGGGCCAGGAGCTGTACGCGGAGGGGGCGGACGAGTTCGTCCTCGGGTTTCTGACCTCCGACGGCGGGCCGGACCTGGCCGCCGTGACCACGCTCGCCCGGGTCATCGGGGCGGGCGAAGGCGTGGACGAGAGCCGCTGGACCTTCCACCGGGCCATCGACCACGCCACCGACCGCGACACGCTCCGTAAGCAACTCGCCGCCCTCCCCGGCCTGGACACCTACCTCACCGCCGGCTCGGCGCGCGGCGTCGACGAGGGCTTGCCCACCCTCGCGGCCGAGGCGGCGAGGGCCGGTACGCCGGGCTACGAACCCCGGCTCATGGTGGGGGGCGGGCTCCGCCTCGACCACCTCCCCGCCCTCCGCGCCGCCGGAATCGACGCCTTCCACATCGGCGGGGCCGCCCGCCCCGACGGCTGGTCCGGCCCGGTGGACGCGGCGACGGTCGCCCAGTGGCGGACCGCACTCGACGCGCCGGTGCCGGTCGGCTGAACGGGGCAGGCTGACGGAGCAGGCTGAAAGGGGCAGTCGGCGACGGCTGGGAGGGGGCAGTCGGCGACGGCTGGGAGGGGGCCGGGGTTGGAGGGGTGGGGTCCTGGACGCTTACGTGCATGTGTGGCGCCAATCTCCGGCCCACCCCACACTTCCGGCTACCGGCGCCGTAGATATACGGTCCAGGGCCGCGCCCCGGAGGCCCCGGCACCCGCACTCACCACCCCCCGAAACCGCACCACCCACCGAGACCGCACCACCCACGCACCCACGCACCCGCACCCGCACCCGCACCGACGCCCCGTCAGGCCAGCAACTCCGGCAGCGGGGCCGCGTGCAAAACCGTCAGCCCTGACACGGCCCGGGTCAGGGCCACGTACAGACGGCGGAGCC
>NZ_JBEXHC010000007.1:141545-307991 GCF_040607655.1 Streptomyces sp. NPDC005266 | reverse complement strand
CCCGGTGGGTTCGTCCGGCTCGCCGTCGAGCACCGCGGCCGGTTCGTCGAGGACCACATAGTCGTACTCCAGACCCTTGGCCAGCGTCGCCGGGACGGGGGTGAGCCGTGCGCCGGTGCTGGTCTCCTCGCCGGGGGACAGGCACCGATACCCCGTCAGGCAAGCAACTCTGGCAGCGGGGCGGCGTGCAGAACCGTCAGCCCTGACACGGCCCGGGTCAGGGCCACGTACAGACGGCGGAGCCCGGTGGGTTCGTCCGGCTCGCCGTCGAGCACCGCGGCCGGTTCGTCGAGGACCACATAGTCGTACTCCAGACCCTTGGCCAGCGTCGCCGGGACGAGGGTGAGCCGTGCGCCGGCGCTGGTCTCCTCGCCGGGGGACAGATATCCCAGGCCCGCCGCCTCAAGGGCCTGAGCCAGCGCCGGGACACGGGCGTCGGCCGCGATCAGCCCGATCGAGCCCTCGTGGGTGAGCGCCTGCCGGCATGCGGCGATGACGGCGGCGTCCAGCTCGGCCGCCGCCACGGCCCGTACGGAGAAGTCGCCCGCCGCCTCGCGGATGGAGGTGGCCTCCGACAGTCCGGGGGCGATGGCGGGCAGCAGCCGCGAGGCGTAGGCGATCACCTCGCGCGGCACCCGGAAGCCCTGGGTCAGCTCCTCGACGGCCGCCCCCTCCTTGCCCAGATGGGTCAGGGCCTCCTCCCAACTGGCCGTCGCCCACGGGGTGGTGCCCTGGGCGATGTCGCCGAGGATGGTCGCCGAGCCGGTGGTGCAGCGGCGGCCGACCGCGCGGTACTGCATGGGGGACAGGTCCTGCGCCTCGTCGAGGACCACATGGCCGAGCGAGTGCGTACGCTCCACGAGATCGGCCGCCTCGTCGATGAGGACCGTGTCCGCCGGGGACCACTTGGCGGACTTCACGCTGCGCGGCGGCTTCGGCCACAGCACGGCCTTCTGCTCGTCGGCGTCGAGGATGCCGTCGGCGTGCTCGGCGAGGAAGTCGGGTTCGGAGAGCAGCCGCAGGACGAGCTTCGCGGGGTCGACCGGCGGCCAGATGGCCTTGACCGCCGCCTTGACGGCCGGATTGCGCGCGACGGCGTCCTGCACCCGGTCGTCGGGGGCCTCGCCCGCCTGCTCCATCCGGACCAGCACGGCGTGGGCGATGCGCTGCGGCAGGGCGTCACGGGCGGCGCCGTAGCGGATGTCGCGGGTGAGCAACTCCTGGACGGTCTCCTCCAGTTCGTACGCCGGTACCCGCCAACGGCGCGAGCCGCGCACCACCACGCATGGCTCGGTCGGCAGGGTGACGTACGAGCGCAGGGCGCGGCGCAGCACCTCGGCCAACCGTGCGTCGCCCTTGATACGGGCGGTGTCGGCCGGGTCGGCGCCGCGCACCTCCACGCCCAGGGCCGGGCGCGCCACCAGGTCTTCGACGGTCGCCTGGGCGACCTGCAACTCGCCCAGGGCGGGGAGGACTTGCTCGATGTAGTGGAGGAAGGAGCGGTTCGGGCCGATGACGAGGGTGCCGGAGCGGGCGAGCCGCTCGCGGTGCGCATAGAGGAGATACGCGACGCGGTGCAGGCCGACCGCCGTCTTCCCGGTGCCCGGGGCGCCCTGGACGCAGACGGTGCCGCCGATTCCGGCGCGTACGATCTCGTCCTGCTCGGGCTGGATCGTCGCGACGATGTCCCGCATCGGGCCGACGCGCGGGCGCTCGATCTCGGACTGGAGCAGCTTGCTGGACCGTTCGGCCTCCGCCGGGTCACTGAGGTGCTCGTCCTCGTACGCGGTCAGCTCCCCACCCGTATAGCCGAACCGGCGGCGCAACGCGATGTCCATGGGCGCCTTCTTGGACGCCTGGTAGAAGGGCTGGGAGACGAGGGCGCGCCAGTCGATGACCATGGGATCGCCGTCGGCGTCGTGCACATGCCGCCGCCCGACATAGAACCGCTCGCCCTCGGCGCCCTCCGCCGTCTCCGCGCCCGGCGCGTGCAGATAATCGAGCCGGCCGAAGAAGAGCGGGGTGTGGGCGAGGTCGGCGAGGGCCTTGATCCGCTCGCTGACCTGGTGTTGGAGAGCTTCGGCGTTCACCCAGTTCGCGGTGACGTCCCGGAGGTCGAGGGCCTCGGCGTCGGCGCGCATGGCGCGCAGTGCCGAGCGGGACGCCGCGAGGTGGGCGCGCTCCCGCGCGAGGGGGTCTGGGTGGTCAGGGGCGTGCGAGGGCACGGCGTAGCCTCCGGCGGCGGGTACGAGAGAGGAAGGTGCTCTGGTGGAACCGTCCGGTTACCGTCCGGGCGGTGGCACTCCCCGTAGCGGGAGGCGGCAAGACGGGCGATTGTAGCCAGCGCGTCTCGCGGCCGCGAATGATTTATCCGGTCGCCGGTACCCGGGCCCCAGATGTCCCGGCCTCAGGACCTCAGACCAGGTACCCCGGCCTCGGGACCTCTCAGGTATCCCGGCCTCAGGCGAGCCCCAGGGCGCGGAAGGTCACGCGAGCCCCAGGGCGCGGAAGGTCACGCGCTGGTTGAACCACAGCATCACCGTCGCGCCGGCCATCGCCACGGCGAGCGCCAAGTGTCCGGCCGCCGAGGTGACCGGGGCGCCGATCACGGCGAGTACGAGGTGGACGCCGACGCGGAGGGCGATCAGGCCGAGGGCGATCTTGCGGGTGAGTACTGCTGACACCACACGATCCTTCCGGGCGGGGAGCCTCCGGGCAGAGCCGTCGATCAGCGGTGACCCCTTGACAGAAGTCATGGGTCACCGGCTCGCCCGGGTCACACCGGGTCACAACCGGTCACACCAGGTCACACGTCCTCGTCCGCCAGCAGCTCGGTCGCGTCCACGATCCGGTACGCGTACCCCTGCTCGGCCAGGAACCGCTGGCGGTGCGCGGCGAAGTCCTGGTCGATCGTGTCGCGGGCGACCACCGAATAGAAGAGCGCCGGGTGGCCGTCGGCCTTGGGGCGCAGCACCCGGCCGAGCCGCTGGGCCTCCTCCTGGCGGGAGCCGAAGGTGCCGGAGACCTGGATGGCGACGGTGGCCTCGGGGAGGTCGATGGAGAAGTTGGCGACCTTGGAGACGACGAGCACCGACAGCTCGCCCTGCCGGAAGGCGTCGAAGAGCTTCTCGCGCTGCGCGTTGGTGGTCTCGCCCTTGATGACGGGTGCGTCCAGATGTTCGCCCAGCTCGTCGAGCTGGTCGATGTACTGGCCGATCACCAGCGTCTGCTGCCCCCGGTGCCGGGCGACCAGCGCCTCGGTGACCCGCCGCTTGGAGGCGGTGGTGGCGCAGTAGCGGTACTTCTCCTCGGTCTCGGCGGTGGCGTACGCGAGCCGCTCGGTCTCCGTCAGATTGACGCGGACCTCGACACAGTCGGCGGGCGCGATATAGCCCTGCGCCTCGATCTCCTTCCACGGCGCGTCGAAGCGCTTGGGCCCGATGAGGGAGAAGACGTCCGACTCGCGGCCGTCCTCCCGGACGAGCGTCGCCGTGAGCCCGAGCCGCCGCCGGGCCTGCAGATCGGCGGTGAACTTGAAGACGGGCGCGGGCAGCAGATGCACCTCGTCGTAGACGATCAGGCCCCAGTCGCGGGAGTCGAAGAGCTCAAGATGCTGGTAGATGCCCTTCCGCTTGGTCGTCAGCACCTGGTAGGTGGCGATGGTGACCGGGCGGATCTCCTTGCGCGTACCGCTGTACTCGCCGATCTCGTCCTCAGTGAGCGAGGTGCGGCGCACCAGCTCGTGCTTCCACTGGCGGGCCGAGACGGTGTTGGTGACCAGGATCAGCGTCGTCGACTTGGCGGTGGCCATCGCACCCGCTCCGACCAGCGTCTTTCCGGCGCCGCAGGGAAGGACGACGACGCCGGAGCCGCCGTGCCAGAACCCCTCCACGGCCTGCTTCTGGTACGGCCGCAGCGCCCAGCCGTCCTCGCGCAGCTCGATGGGGTGCGCCTCGCCGTCCACGTAGCCGGCCAGGTCCTCGGCGGGCCAGCCGAGCTTGAGCAGTGTCTGCTTGATCTGGCCGCGCTCGGAGGGGTGGACGACGACCGTGTCCGGGTCGATCCGGGAGCCGACCAGCGGCTGGATGCGCTTCGACCGCAGGATCTCCTCGAGCACCGGGCGGTCGGTGGTCTCCAGCACCAGGCCGTGGGTGGGGTGCTTGAGCAGCCGCAGCCGTCCGTAGCGGGCCATCGTCTCGGCGACGTCGACCAGGAGGGCGTGCGGCACGGGGTAGCGGGAGTGCTCGACCAGGGCGTCGACGACCTGTTCGGCGTCGTGCCCGGCGGCGCGGGCGTTCCACAGCCCGAGCGGGGTCACCCGGTAGGTGTGGATGTGCTCGGGCGCGCGCTCCAGCTCGGCGAAGGGCGCGATGGCGCGACGGCAGGCGTCGGCCTGCTCGTGGTCCACCTCGAGCAGGAGCGTCTTGTCGCTTTGGACGATGAGGGGTCCATTCACGCGCCTGGGGTCCTTTCGTGCAGCCGGCCAAAGAACCAGTGTCCCCCATCGCGGAGGCGTAGCGGAGAGCCACAGGGATACTCCGGGCGGCGACGGGCAAGCGGGGGGCAAGAGCGCGCCGGGAGGGACGAGACAGCCGGGAGAGCGGCGGGAGGCAGGTTCCTGTGGTCAGTATCGCTGGGTGGGAGATCCGGCGGCAGCGCACGCGGGTACGCGATCAGATGCCGACGGACACGGAGACGGGCAAGAAGACGAAGACGGACAGGAGGACGACGGGTAGGACGAGGACAGCGGCGAAGAAGACTGCGTCCGCGAAGAACGAGCCGGGCCCGGCCGGGAAGACGAGTCCGGCCAAGAAGCCCGCGATGACGCGCGACACCACGGCGAAGACCGCGACCGGGAAGGCGGCGGCCGGGAAGGCGGCGAAGACCACGACCGGGAAGGCGGAGGCCGGGAAGACCATGACGGCGAAGACCGCGACGGCGAAGAAGCCCGGGACCGCCGAGGCGACGTCCGCCCCGGAGGCGCAGACGCCCCCGGCGACCGAGACGACGGCACCGCCCCTCCAGCGTGACTCGTTCCTCGCCCATGCGGCGCGGGGCCTGGTCATGCTGGTGGCGTTCGTGGCGATGGTCGGTTTCGCGGCGGCCCTCGCCAAGGCGACGCTCGTGCCGTCCCCGGGCTCCGCCGACCTGGTCCACACCAACTTCCGGCCGGGCGACTCGCTGCGGGAGTACGTCAACCAGCCCGCCTTCCGCGACACGGTGAAGCAGATCGGCGGGAATGTGCTGCTCGGCGCGCCCTTCGGGGTGCTCCTGCCGATGCTCATGCCGAAGGCGCGGGGCGCGGTGCGGGTGGTGCTGGTGACCGCGCTGGTGATGGTGGCGGTCGAGACGGTGCAGGGCATGATCGTCGAGGGCCGGGCCTTCGATGTCGACGACGTCCTCCTCAACACCTCGGGCGCGCTGCTGGGCTACGTCCTGATCGGCCGCCGCCTCGGCCGCGCCCTGCACCCCCGGCGCCGCCACTGGTGGCAGCGGCGGCCTGAGCCGGGTGCGTGATCAGGTGCGTGATCAGGTGCGTGATCAGGTGCGTGATCAGGTGCGTGATGCGTGACCGGGTGCCTGACCGGGTGCGTGACCAGGTGCGTGACCGGGTGCCTGTGACCGGGTGGGTGAGGGGACGGCTCAGACCGAGTCGTCCGCCAGCTCCGCCACGCCCGTGATGCGGTGCAGGGGATATGTACGGACCTCGTCGGCGGTGTGGTCGTACGCCGTGACGAAGCCGCCCTCGACGCGGACCGGGGCGATGACGCGCTGGCTGGCCGCGCCGTCGGCGTTGACGTAGCCGATCCAGACGGCGGAGCCGGTGAGGGCCGCGGCCTGCATGGTGGCGAGGGTGTCGGCGGAGGTGGTGCGGGGGAGCCGGGCGGCGGCGGTGGTGCCCGCGCCCGTCGCCGTACCCCCGCCGGCAGCGGCCGCCACCGGCTTGTGGGGCGCGGTCGCGGCGCGGTCGCCGGCGCGGATGGCGCGTACCGCCGCGCCCAGCAGTGTGTCGTCGGGCACCGGCGGGCCGTCCGGAACGGGGGCCGGCGGCGTACGTGGCGGGGTGCGCTGGGCCTCGGCGCGGGTGATCAGCACATCGCCCTCGGCGGATTCGGCCGCCGGCGCGTACCCCATCGCCCGCAATCCCTCCAGCAGTGCGTCCGGCGGTGCTTGGGCGGCCAGCACGGTGGGCGCGAGGCGGCGCAGCCGCAGTCCCGCGGAGCGGCGGTCGGCGAGGATCTCGGCGAGCAGGGCGTCGTCGTCGCAGCGCACATAGGCGGAGGCGGCGCCGATGCGCAGATGTCCGTGTTTCCGGGCCACGTCGTCGATGAGGTAGCTGAGTGGCTGGGGCACCGGGGTGCGGGAGTGGGCGGCCAGGAAGGTGTGCAGATCGTCGGCGGCCCGTCCGGCGTCGAGCGCACGGCGTACGGAGGCGGGGGTGAAGCGGTAGACGGTTGCACCGCCCTTGGACTCGACCTCGGCGAGGACGCCGAGCGTCTCGGCGAGCGGCCGTTCCAGGGGGCCGGGCGCGACGGCGGTGAGGTCGGCCTGGAGCAGGACGTGGTCGAGGGGCGCGGGCAGCAGCGGCGCGAGGAGCCGGGCGGCGGTGGCGGCGGTGGCGGTGGTGGCGGTGGTCGCGGCCTCGGCGCGGGTCGGCTGGGTGCGGGTGGGCTGGGTGCGGGTGGGCTGGGCGCGGGTGGGTTCGCCCGGGGCGGCGGCGATCAGCGCGCGGCCGTGGGCCGAGAGGGCGGCCCGGCCGGTGATCCCGAGCAGTTCGGCCTCGTTGAGCGTCCAGCGGGCCAGCCGCGAGCGGAGATCGGCGGGGGGAGCGGCCAAGGCGGCGGTCGCGGCGGTCGCGGCGGTGGCAGTGACGGAAGAGGCAGGAGTGGCAGTGGGGGCAGGGGATACCCCGGCCGCGCCGCCCCGGTGGCTCGTCGGCCGCTCCCAGCGCAGCCGGGCCATGAGCCCGTCGGGGTCGGGTGAGGCGCCCGGCGGGAGGGTGGCGAGGAGTTCGAGCACGCGGCGGCGGACCTCGGGGGCCGGGGAACGGTCCAGGTCCGGGCCGAGGGCGGCGAGGGTACGGCCCTTGGCGTCGCGGCCGCCGATCAGCCCCGCCGTACGGGTCGCGGCGAGCCAGGCGGTGACGAGCCGCGCCCAGCGCTCCTCGGCGGGCAGTCGCAGCCACTCGTCGTAGGCGGGGGTAGGGGCGTACCGTTCGTCGGTCTCGCCGTCGGAGGCCAGCAGCCCGGCCGCGTAGGCCAGCTCGATCCAGAAGGCGGCCACCGCTTCGGTGACATCGAGCGCCGCGGCGGTGCGCTTGAGGTCGCGGACGCTCACCCCGCCCGCGCGCAGCACCGTGGGCCCGCCGCTCTCCCACTGCCCCAGCAGCTCCTCGACGGTGGCCAGTGCCGTGAACGCCTGACCCGCGGCGGTGTTGTCCACAGCGTGTGGATTGTGCTCGGCGGCGGGCGACAGCGGCGGGGCCACCGGCTCGGGGGCGCGGTGGGCCCGGCCGCCGCGCAGATGCAGGGCCACCTCACGCGGCAGCACCACATTGCGCTGCCCGGAGGGCAGCAGCAGCCCACGGTCCAGCAGCCAGGCGACGGGCGGGGTGGGGGAGGCGACGGACGCCTCGCCGTACGGCGGCCCCCAGGTCAGCTTGGTCAGGACGGCCACCGCGCCCGCCGGTGCCCCGGTAAGCAGCGCCGCCATCCGCGCACGGTCGTTGAACAGGGCCGTGAGGGCGGCCACGGCCGTCACCGGGTCGTGCGTGGGCGGCAGCCCGGCCGCCTCCAGCAGCTCCTGCAGCCGGCCGGGCGACATCCCGGCCGTGGCCTCGTGGACGGTCGGCCCGAGGCCGGTCGGGGAGGGGGAGGTGGGCGAGGGGGCGAGCAGCTCACGGGCGGTGCGGACGAGGCGGAGCCGGTCGTCGCCGCCCCAGACGAGCGCCTGGTCGCGGAGGGCGGCCACGGCACGCGGCAGTTCGGCGGCGATCCGCGCGGCGGCGATCCGCGCGGCGGTGTGCCCGGCGGCGCGACGCTCTGCGGCGATCCGCTCGTCGGCCGTCTGCTCGGCGGCGATCCGCTCCTCGGCCGTCTGCTCTGCGGCGATCCACTCGTCGGCCGTCTGCTCTGCGGCGATCCGCTCCTCGGCCGGAAGGTCCTCGTCCCCGGTCATCAGGGCGCTCAACGTCTCGTACGGGCACGGGTCGGGCGCCACCGCCAGGGCCTCGGCGGTCTGCAGCGCGAACCGGTCGAGCCGCTCCACGGCCCGTACCACCGAGGCGCGGGTACCGGCCCGGGTGGCGAGCTGGGTGAGGTCGTTCGGTACGGGGGAGAGCAGGTCGGGGCGGGCGCGCAGCAGGGCGGCGAGGGCATCGTCGGGGCGGGTGCGCAGCTCCTCGGCGAGCGTGCGCGGCGCTCCGCGGCCGCTGCCCCCTTGGCCGGTCTCTGCAGGCACTCATGCCTCCTGATTCCGCGAGCTGCTCATCCGCCAGCCGCTCATTCGAACGCTGTCCCCGTGGCGGTTCCGTGCGGGCACGTGCGCCTCCCGACTCCGCCGCTGCTCATTCGATCCACAGTACCCGGGGGCGACGAACGCAGGTGATGCGGCGGGTTTCCGGTCCCTCGCGGTACGGTCGAAGCCGTCTGTACGCCGACCGTGCGCACTCTCAGGGGTCTTGGTGGGGATCGAGAGCGAAAAGCTCGTCTACGACTATCTGAGCCGCGTCGGTGACCTGGCTCAGCAGCAGGGTCTGTCGTCCGGCGACCGTATGCGGCTGGTCTCCGGGCTGCGCGCCGATATCGACCACCGGCGGGCGACCGGGGGCACGGACACCCCGGCCGGAGTGAAGCGGATCCTCGCCAAGCTGGGCTCGCCGGCCGAGGTGGTGGCCGCCGCGGGCGGCCGTCCGCCCGCGGCGGGGAACGGCGGTGAGCCGGGCGCGCACGGGTCCGAGCCGTCCCGGGGCGGTCCGGGCGGTTCGGGCGGTCCGGGCCGTTCCGGCGGGTCGGGCGGCGCGGCGCGGGCGGCCCGTGCCCGCGACAAGCTGGCCGGGCTCGCCGAACGCACCGGGCTCACCGGCAAGGTGCCCGCGCCCCGGGAGGGCAACGCGGCGGATGCGGGCAGCGGCGCCACGCCGTCCCTGATCAAGCCGGTGCCCGTCACACCCACCCCACCTCCACCGCGCTCGCCCGCCGCCTCGCCCCCGCATCTCGCGGGCGAGGACGAGCTGAGCCCGCGCGAGTCCAACCCGGACTGGTGGCATGTGGACCCGGGCCCGTTCGCCCAGACCGAGCAGCGCGATGCACAGTACGGCTTCGTCGAGGGGTTCGTCGGCGGGGTCGAGATCCCCGAACTGCTCGGCGGGGGCAAGACGGCCGAACAGGAGCGGCAGGAGCGGCAGGAACGGCGGGAAGCCGAGGAGCGGGCGGCCGCGGAGGCGGCGGAGGCCGAAGCCGCCGAGGCGGCGGACACCGGCGACGGCGCGGCGTCCGGCCGGGCGGGCAGGGCCGGTTGGGCGACCGGGCTGGGCCCGGTGCTGCTGCTGTCGATCGCGCTGCTGATCGCGGGCGCCGCGCTGGGCAACGTGATCCTGCTCGCCTTCGGCTGGGTGCTGGCGTACAGCACCCGCAAGCTGTCCCGCACCGAGGCGAAGTTCGCCGTGATGGGCATGCCCGGGCTGGTCGCGGCCGGCGGGATGGTGTGGCTGTGGGGCCGGGCCAACGGCAGGTGGGGCGACCCGATCCCGGACGACGGGATGAAGGACGCGCTGACGCAGACCTGGCCGGTCGTCGTACGGGCCGCCGCCGTCGCCTCGGTGCTGTTCCTGCTGTGGCGGGCGCGGCGCCGGGGCTGAACCGACGGGTGGACGGAGTGGTTCAGCGGGGGATGTCCGCCGGGCGCCCGCGTGTGACGATCGGGCCCGTCTTCATCGCGATCAGATGATCGGCGCAGCGGGCGCGGCCGCCCGGCGCGAGGCGGCGCCGGGCCACGGAGGCTCTGGGGCCGGTGGTCCCGGCGGCGGACATCGCTTCCGTTCGATCGTTTCATCGCACGTCAGGCGAGGCTAAGTGCATGCGGCGGGTCAAGGCACAATGGCGGGCATGGCTTCGCACTCCGCGACGGTCGGCTTCGACCTCGACATGACGCTCATCGACTCCCGGCCCGGCATCAAGGCGGCGTACGAAGCGCTCTCCGCCCGCACCGGCACCTTCGTGGACGCCGACTTGGCCGTCACCCGACTGGGGCCCCCGCTGGAGCAGGAGCTGGCGCATTGGTTCCCCGATGAGCGCATCGAGGAGATGGGTGAGCTCTACCGCGAGCTGTACCCGGAGTACGCGATCGCGCCCACCCCGGCCATGCCGGGCGCACGCGAGGCCATCGAGGCGGTGCGGCGGGCCGGCGGCCGCGCCATCGTCGTCACCGCCAAGCACGAGCCGAACGCCAAGCTGCATCTGAGCCATCTGAGCATCGAGCCGGACGCGGTCATCGGCTGGCTGTGGGCCGAGGCCAAGGCGGAGGCGCTGCGTGAGTACGGGGCGACGGTGTATGTCGGCGACCACACGGGTGATGTACGGGGCGCGCACACCGCGAACGTGCTCTCCGTGGCAGTCCCCACCGGGCCGTGCGGCGCGGAGGAGCTGCGCGCGGCCGGGGCCGATGTCGTCCTGGACGATCTGACGGCCTTCCCGGCGTGGCTGGAGGGGTACCGGGGTTAAACAGTCGGCTGATTCACGGCTGGGGTTACACAGGGCTGATTCACGGCTGGGGTTACACAGGGCTGATTCACCGCTGGGGTTGCACAGGGGGCTGATTCACCGCTGATTCACCTGCGCGGCGGCCTGGCGCCGCTGCGCCAGGATCGACCGCAGCAGCCCGGCGCCGGCCAGCGCGAAGCCGACGCCCATCAGCATGCAGACGAAGTACGCCGCCGACGGCAGCGGGTCCGCGCCCAGAAAGAGCGGGGCGACGGTGACAAGTGTGGCCACTGCCCCGATGGCGAAGACAATCGCACCGAATCGTACGAGCCGGTCGCCGGGAGCGGTTCCATCGTGCGGGGTTTCATTGCTCACCGCACCAGGGTAGATCGGTGCCAGAGCGCGGATACGAACCACCCGGAACCACCCGGGTACGTCTTGTCACCAGGCTCCGGACCATTAGCCTTGGTGGTGGCGGGTCTTACGACCCGCTGTAGTGCTATCCAGAGCAGTTTTTCCGTGTTTTCCGACGAGCGACGAGGACGAGGACAGACGTGCCTACCGGCAAGGTCAAGTGGTTCAACAGTGAGAAGGGCTTTGGCTTTCTCTCCCGCGATGACGGCGGCGACGTCTTCGTGCACTCGTCGGTGCTCCCGGAAGGCGTGGACGCGCTGAAGCCGGGGCAGCGCGTTGAATTCGGTGTTGTCGCGGGAAACCGCGGTGACCAGGCGCTTTCGGTGAGTCTTCTCGACCCTGCCCCGTCGGTGGCCGCCGCTCAGCGGCGTAAGCCGGACGAGCTCGCGTCGATCGTCCAGGACTTGACCACGCTGCTGGAGAACGTGACCCAGCAACTGGAGCGGGGGCGTTACCCCGACAAGGCACACGGCCACAAGATCGCGGGGATGCTGCGAGCGGTGGCGGATCAGCTCGACGTCTAGCCGCAATGCCGGATGCCGGTGACTTAATAGGGCTTGCGAGGCGCTGACCTGAAGCGATGCCCCCGATCGGCATGCCTTGGAAGCCTGCAAAGTCACCGGCATTGCGTCCTAGCCGGACGCCGGTCAGCCACTACCCGGCAGCCACTTACCCGGCCGCTACCGAGCCGCGAGGGAACCAGCGGAAATCAGACGAATTCCAGTGCGTCAGGGCCGAGGGGCGGCACCAGCCCCTCGGCCGCCGCGCGGGTCAGCAGCCCCCGCACCGCCGCGTAGCCGTCCTCGCCCAGCTCGGCGGTGAACTCGTTCACGTACAGCCCGATGTGCTGATCGGCGACGGCCGGGTCCATCTCCTGGGCGTGCTCCAGGACGTAGGCGCGCGACGCCTCCGGGTCGTCCCAGGCCATCCGCACCGACGTACGGGCGGCGTCGGCCACCGCCCGCAGTCGCTCCACGCCCAGTGAGCGCTTGGCGACGATCGCACCGAGCGGGATCGGCAGACCGGTGGTGAGCTCCCAGTGCTCGCCCATGTCAGCGAGGCGATGCAGCCCGTAATTCTGATAGGTGAACCGGGCCTCGTGAATGACGAGCCCGGCGTCGACCTTGCCGTCCCGCACCGCCGGCATGATCTCGTGGAACGGCAGCACCTGGATCTGTCCCACCCCGCCCGGCACCTCGGCGGCGGCCCACAGCCGGAAGAGCAGATACGCGGTCGAGTGCTCGCTCGGCACCGCGACGGTCTTCCCCGTCAGGTCCTTCGCCGCGCCGGGGCCCCTGGTGAGGACCAGCGGCCCGCAGCCGCGTCCGAGCGCCCCGCCGCAGGGCAGCAGCGCATAGTCGTCCAGCACCCACGGCAGCACGGCGTACGACACCTTCAGTACGTCGAACTCACCGCGCTCCGCCATCCCGTTGGTGATGTCGATGTCGGCGAAGGTGACATCGAGCGGGGGAGCGTCCGGGACTCGGCCGTGGGCCCAGGCGTGGAAGACGAACGTGTCGTTCGGGCACGGGGAGTACGCGATCTTCAGCGGGTCGGTCACTGCCGGGTTCCTTCCAGGTCCGAGTCCGGGCTCCCCGGCCCGGAGGGCTGCGTTCCGAGGGTGCCGGGCGTGCCGAGGGTGCCGGGCGTGCCGGGCGTGCCGAGGGTGCCGGGCGTGCCGGGCGTGCCGGGCGTGCCGGGCGTGCCCACGGTTCCGGGCGTGCCGGGCGTGCCGGGCGGGCCCAGGGTTCCGGTCGTGCCCAGCGTGCCGGGCATGCCCAGGGTTCCGGGCGTTCTCAGGGTGCCTGGCGTGCCGAGGACGGATGCGATCTTCCCGAACGCGCCCCCGAGGGCGTCGAGGGCCTCGCCGATCCGCCAGGCGGCGCGGTCGCGCGGCCCGACGGTGTTGGAGACCGCCCGTACCTCCAGCACGGGCACGGACTGCGCGGCGGCCGCCTCCGCCACCCCGAACCCCTCCATGGCCTCGGCCACGGCGCCCGGATGGCGGCCCAGCAGCTCGGCGGCCCGCCCGGCGCTCCCGGTCACGGTCGACACGGTGAGCACGGTGCCGCGTACGGCGCCCGTCGCCCCGGCGACGGCGGCGACGAGCGGGGCGGGCGGAAGGTGTTCGACGGTGCCGAAGCCCAACTCGGTGACGGCGGCGAAGCCGTCGGGGGTCTCGGCCCCGAGGTCGGCGGCGACGATGGCGTCCGCGACCACCACGGAGCCCAGCGGCGCGGCGCCGAAGCCGCCGCCGATACCGGCTGATACGGCCAGGTCGTACGGGTTCCGGGCGACGGCGGCGGTGGTCAGGGCGGCGGCGGTGCCGGCCGCCGCGGCAGCCGGGCCGACCCCGGCGGCCAAAACGTCGGCGGTGAGCGGCGGCCCGGCGGGCGGCACCGGGCTGAGCCGCAGGATCACCCCACCGGGCACGGGGAGTTCGGAGAGCTCGGGGGTCATTGCGCCGATGCCCCGCACCACGGCGTCCCGTTCCGCGGGGACGGCGGTGACGATCAGTACGCGCATCGGTGCCTCCCCGCTGTCACACCCTGACTCAGGAGTCCCTTTCGAGCTTGAAGCGCCAGATGCCCTTGATGCCCTGGCTGCCCTTGCCGAGCTCGGCGATCGTGATGGTGACGTTCTTCTGGAGCGTGGTCTGGCCCGTCTGCGGGTTCTGCTGGGCGAAGAGCTGCTCGCTGTCGAAGCTGCGGTACGTCTCCTTGCTCGCCTCGGCCATGACCGGGTTGTTGGCGATCAGGCCCCAGCTGGACTCGGCGATCTCGGGGTCCACCCCGATCCGCACCTTGTCCCCGGCGCCCACCTTGATCGTCTCTTCGGGCTTGGCGGACAGGCACTTCTTGAACTTCGCCGAGCTCAGATTCTTCCCGTCGCCGAAGCAGCCCTCGCTCGCCTCGGCCGTCACGGTGGTCGAACCGACCGTCACGGTCGCCAGCGGAGTCGGTTTGTCGCAGGCGGAGAGGGCGATGAGCCCGAGGGACACGGCACAGGCGGCGGTGGCGGCGCGGCGGCCCTTGCCCCTGGAAAACAACGCAGCGGTCATGCGGGCAGGCTATCTGGCCGTTGCTGCCAGCCCGCGCGGGGGTGCGGATAGCGCGGGTGCGGATACCCGCGCGCGGGTGCGGATAGCGGGTGCGGATAGCAGGCTCCCGGGCGCGGGAGCCGCCCGGTGGCCGGTGTCGACTGCGGCCCGGCCGGGGATACAGGCTCCCGCGCGCGGGAGCCGCTTCCTGGTTTCAGGACCGGCCCGCCGTATGACAGATGCAGGGTCCCGCACGCGGGAGCCGCCCCGGGGTCAGGCCGCTCGCGGGCGCGGTGCGCCGTGCCGGGACGCGCTCAGCAGGCCTCGTACGCTCAGCGCCGCGCCCAGCGCGATCATCCCGGCGGCGACGGCCATGCCCAGCACCCCGCTGAGCGGGAGCGCGATGCCGACGGCGCCGCCGACGACCCACGCCATCTGCAGTGTCGTCTCGGAGCGGGAGAACGCGGAGGTCCGTACCTCCTCCGGCACATCGCGCTGGATCAGCGCGTCCAGCGACAGCTTGCCCAGCGCCTGGGAGATGCCCGCCGTGGCGGCCACGGCGGCGAGCGTCACCGCGCCGTACAGGGCCGCCGATACGACGATCACACCGAGGGCCGAGGTGAGCACTACCGCGATGATCCGCTCCGGACCGCGCTCCCGCAGCCAGGCGCCGATCGCGGTGCCCAGCGCGTTGCCGCCGCCCGCGCACACCGCGACCAGACCGAGCGAGAACTCGGGGCTCAGCCCGCCCACCGGGTGGTCGCGGAGCAGAAAGGCAAGGAAGAGGGTGAGAAACCCGGACAGCGCCTTCAACGAGGCGCATGCCTGCAGGGCGTGCAGCACGGAGGGGCCGACCGTCCGGAGACCGGGCCCCCGGGACCGGCCGCCCAAGCGCGCCCGGAACCACCCCCCGGACCGCGCCCCCGACGCCTTGCTCCCGACCCTCGCCTTGGGCCTGCGGACGGTCACCGGCAGATGCGGATGGTGCTGGCCCGAGGTGAGCCGCGCCCTGGCCTCGCCCTTCGACGAGTCCACCTTGTGCGGGAGGGTGAACGACAGGAACGCGCCGCCCACGAAGATCACGAACGCCCCGTACAGCGGCCAGCTCGGACCGATCTGATGCAGCCCGGCCCCGAGCGGGGCCGCCACCCCGGTCGCGAGCAGCCCGGCCAGCGTCACCCGTGAGTTGGCCTTGACCAGTGAGAAGCGAGGCGGCAGCAGCCGCGGTACGACCGCGGATCTGACCACCCCGTACGCCTTGGACGCCACCAGCACGCCGAGCGCCGCCGGATAGAGCTCAAGACCGCCGCCCACCACCGCGTTCGCCATCGTCAGCGCCAGCAGCGCCCGGGTGAGCATCGCCCCCGCCATCGCCGCCCGGCGGCCGTGCGGAAGACGGTCCAGAAGCGGGCCGACGACAGGGGCGAGCAGGGCGAACGGGGCCATGGTGATGACCAGATACAGCGCGACCCGGCCCCGCGCCTGATCCGTCGGGACCGAGAAGAAGATCGTGGAGGCGAGGGCGACGGTGATCAGCATGTCGCCCGCGGAGTTCACGGCATGCAGCTCGATCAGCTTGCCGAGCCCGGACTCCCCGGCGCCATGGGCGTGCGTGGCCCGGCGGATGCCACGGCCGGTCGCGGTGAAGGGGAAATGCAGGGCGCGGCCCAGTCGGCGGCTCGACCGTTGGATCGAGCCGCTGCCGTGGAACCGGGTACTTGCCACCCGACCATGGTGCAGCCAAGGTGGCCACAACGTGAGACCTTCAACGGCTTTGCGGATTGGTTCGTCGCCGCGGGGGATCGACAACACGCCTCTGTCCAGCGGGAATGCGATTTTCCCCGGACGGACGCCGCGGGTGCGGGGTGAGATGGGGGTGGGGGCGGCGTGGCCGGACAAGGTAGCGTGCTTTACGCGCCACCGACGGTCGTTCCTGGCCACGAGCCGAGTAGCCATCCCGCAGAATGGGACGTACAAGGTGTGCCCGAGGCTGGAGCGGGCGCGGACGTCGACGCGGCCCCACGGTCCGCTCCGTCCGCAGTCCCGCCGCCCGGCCGTGCGGCTGGCGCACTCGTCAGACGGCTGCGACGGCGTGGAAGAGAGAATCGATCCTGTGAGTGCTGCGATGCGAAGCCGTACCCCCGACCGCCTGTGCGCCGAGGCGGTCGAATTCGCCCGTGAGGCAGCCGAGGAGGTCGCGCGGCCGGGTACGGTCGGCGAGCACGTGGGTGTTGTCGCCGAGGGTGACCGCGTCGTTACGCATCTCTTCGAATCCGCCGAGCCCGGCTATCACGGCTGGCGCTGGGCGGTCACCGTCACCCGCGCCTCCCGAGCGAAAATCGTCACCCTGGCCGAGACGGTGATGCTCCCCGGCCCCGACGCGATGCTCGCGCCCGAGTGGGTGCCGTGGAGCGAGCGGTTGCGCCCCGGCGACATGGGACCCGGCGATCTGCTCCCCACCGAGGCCGAGGATCTGCGTCTCGAACCGGGCTTCACGGGCGAGGACATCCCGCCGCCCAACTCCGTCGTCTCCGAGGAGATGCAGCAGCTCGCGGCCGTCGAGGAGGCCGATGTCACGGCCGGGCCGCCCTCCGCCCAGGAGGCCCCGCCCGTGACCGGCTCCATCGCGGCCCTCGCCGAGGAACTGGGCATGCGCCGCGCCCGCGTGCTGTCCCGCTACGGCCTGCACATCGCGGCCGACCGCTGGGACGAGGCGTACGGCGCCAAGGCCCCCATGGCCCAGGCGGCCCCCGGCACCTGCGCCACCTGCGGCTTTCTGCTGCCTCTCGGGGGCTCGCTGGGGCAGGCGTTCGGGGTGTGTGCCAATGAGTTCAGCCCGGCGGACGGCCGGGTGGTGTCCCTGTCGTACGGCTGTGGCGCCCACTCCGAGGCGGCCGTCATGCCGAAGCCGCCCCGCCCGGCCCCGCCCGTCGTCGACGAGACCATCGTCGAGCCGATGCCGCTCCACCCGGACCGCACCGGCGGCTCGGTGGAACCGGACGCTCCGGCGGAGGAGCTGGGCCACTCCTGAGACGGCGTGGGCCGCTGCGGCCTGGCGGCCGCGCCGGCCGGGTGCACCGGCCGTGCCGGCCGCGCCCGTCCTGGGCCGGCCCGGGTGCGTCGGCTGGGGTCGTCCCGCTGGGTCTGGGCCCGTTGCGTGCGCCCGTTCCCCGGTGGTGCCGGTTCCCCGTGGTGCCGGTTCCCCGGCGGTCCCGATTCCCGGCGGTGCCGGTTCGTCGGCGGTGCCGGTTCGTCGGCGGTGCCGGTTCCCCGGCGGTGCCGGTTCCCCGGCGGTGCCGGTTCCCCGGTGGTGCTCGTTCCCCGGTGGTGCTCGTTCCCCGGCGGTCCCGGTTCGTCGGCGGTGCTCGTTCCCCGGTGGTGCTCGTTCCCCGGCGGTCCCGGTTCCCCGGCGGGTGCCGGTTCCCCGGCGGTGCTCGTTCTCCGGGCGGTCCCCGTTCCCCGGCGGTCCCGGTTCGTCGGCGGTGCTCGTCCAGCCGCCCCGGCCCCGGTCTGTTGCCCGTGCTTGTCCCCGAGCCGCTGTGCTCCTCCCGACGAGGCTGAGCAGCACCGTGCCATGCGGATGGTGGACGGTGTCCCGCCAGGTCTCGTCGCTCACGATCAGCAGCCCCTCGTCCACCGCCGCCTCGCACACCTCGTGCAGCAGCTCGGGCGGGGCCACGCGCCGGGACATGGCGATTCCCAGAGCATGATGCGGTCTGCCCTGCTGTATCCGGTCCGTTGGCCGTGCCGGGCCGGGCAGCGGCCAGGCGTGAAGAAGGAGTACGTTCGGCGCTGGCAGGGACTACGCGTGAGCGATCGGGCTGGAGCGGTGGACAGACGCATACCGTGGGGCACTCGACGCCACGTGGAGCCGGAGCGCAGACCGTAAGACCCGCGAGACCCGCAGGAACCGCGAGACCCGCGAGACCCGCGAGACCCGCGAGACCCGCGAGACCCGCAGGAACCGCAGGAACCGCAGGAACCGCAAGACCCGCAAGACCCGCAGGAACCGCAAGACCCGCAGGAACCGCAGGAACCGCGAGACCCGCAGGAACCGCGAGACCCGCAGGAACCGCGAGACCCGCAGGAACCGCGAGACCCGCAGGAACCGCGAGACCCGCGTGAACCGCAAGACCCGCAGGACCCGCAGGACCCGCAGGACCCGCAGGACCCGCGAGAACCGCACAACAACTGCAATACCGACAACCGCAATACCCGCAAAGCCCGCAGGACCCCGACCAGGAACTCCGGAGGCAAGACGTGAGCAGCACGGCGATGGTGCGAGGCGCGACCGAGGACGCGGACCCGTTCGGGACCGCGCGGTTGCGGCGCGGCGTGCTGGACGCCTGGGCCGCGTCGCCCGCCCGGTTCCGGGAGGACGCCAACGCGGAGGAGGACTTGGCGCTGGGCGGCCACCGTGACCGGCTGGTCGTCGAACTGGCGCAGAACGCGGCGGACGCCGCCGCCCGCGCCGGGGTGCCCGGCCGGCTCCGGCTGACCCTGCGCCCGGCGACCGACGGTGAGCCGGCCGTGCTGGCGGCGGCCAACACCGGCGCGCCGCTGGACGCCGCCGGGGTCGAGTCGCTGTCCACCCTGCGCGCCTCCGCCAAGCGCGACGAGCCGGCGTGGGAGGCCGGGGCGCCGGGACGGGCCGTGGGGCGGTTCGGTGTCGGGTTCGCGGCGGTGCTCGCGGTGAGCGACGAGCCGGCGGTCGTGGGCCGTTCCGGCGGGGCGCGCTGGTCGCTGGCCGAGGCGCGTGAGCTGGCCCGGCACACCGCCGAGGGCAATCCCGGTCTCGCCGACGAGCTGCGCCGCCGCGACGGCCACGTCCCGCTGCTGCGGCTGCCGCTGCCGACCGAGGGGATCGCGCCGGACGGCTACGACACGGTGGTGGTGCTGCCGCTGCGCGACGGCGCCGCCCTGGACGTGGCGGAGCGGCTGCTGGCCGGGATCGACGACGCGCTGCTGCTCACCCTCCCCGGACTCACCGAGGTCGTCGTCGAGACGGCCGAGGGCACGCGCACGCTGCGGCGTCGCGAGGAGGGCCCGTACACGGTCATCGAGGACAGCGGCGAACGGGGCAAGGGCACCACGCGCTGGCGCACCGAGAGTGCGGGCGGCCGGCTGGACGCCGCGCTGCTCGCCGACCGCCCGGTGGAGGAGCGGTTGCGGCCGGTGTGGTCGGTGACCTGGGCGGTTCCGGTGGACGAGGAGGGCGCGCCGGTGCGGCCCAGCACGGCCCCGGTCGTCCACGCGCCGACGCCGACCGACGAGCCGCTGGGCGTGCCCGCGCTGCTCATCGCGTCCTTCCCGCTGGAGCCCACCCGCCGCCACACGGCCCCCGGGCCGCTCACGGACTTCCTCGTGGATCGGGCGGCCGAGGCGTACGCGGCGCTGCTGCGCGAGTGGCATCCGGTGGGGGTGGGCACGGTCGGGCTCGTCCCGGGCTCGCTGGGCAGGGGTGAGCTGGACGGGGAGCTGCGGCAGCGGGTGCTGGAGCGGTTGCCGAGGGTGCCGTTCCTGCCCAGCGCGGCCTCGCCGGTGCCGGGCGAGGGCGCGGACGCCGCGCCGGACGGCTGGCTGGGCTCGCCGGACGCGCTCGGGCCCGACGCCGCGCAGGGTGGACCCGCGGGCGGACCCGCAGGCGGACCTGCGGGCGGACCCGCGGGCGGACCCGCGGGTGGACCCGCCGGCGGACCCGCGGCGGGGGAGCCGACCCCGGCCCCCGCCCCGGCGACCCCCTCCCCGGCCGACTGGGACGACGACGTGTTCGCGCGCAGCGGTTACGAGGGCGAGCCGTATGCCCTGCGGCCCCGCGACGCCGAGATCGTCGAGGGCGCGGGCGCGGAGACGGTCGAGGTGCTGGCCGAGCTGTTCCCGACGCTGCTGCCCGCCGGGCTCGAGCGCCGCTCCGAGCTGCGGGTGCTGGGCGTGGCCCGGGTGCCGCTGGGCGAGGTGATCGACCGGCTCGCGGGCGTCGAGCGCGCCCCGGCCTGGTGGCGGCGGCTGTACGACTCGCTGGCCGGGACCGATCCGGACCGGCTCAGCGGGCTGCCGGTGCCGCTGGCGGACGGCCGTACGACGATCGGGCCCCGTCAGGTGCTGCTGCCGCTTCCGGGCGAGACCGATGGCGCGGAGACTGAGGCCGGGGTCAGCGAGACCCATCGCACCCTCGCCCGCCTCGGTCTGAAGGTCGCGCATCCGGACGCCGCCCATCCGCTCCTGGAGAAGCTCGGCGCGACCCCCGCCACCCCGCGGGCCGTGCTGACGACTCCCCAGGTCCGGGCCGCCGTCGCGCATTCGCTGGAGGCCGAGGACGAGTACGACCCGTTCGCCGAAGGCGGTGAGGCGCTCGCCGCGGCGCTGGACGCCGACACGCTGGCCGCCACCGTCCTCGGCCTCGTCCAGCAGGCGCGGCTGGCGCCCGGTGACGAACCGTGGCTGGCCGCGCTGGCCCTGCCCGACGAGGACGGCGAGCTGGCCCCCGCCGGTGAACTGGTCCTCCCCGGCAGCGCCTTCGAGCAGGTGATGCGGGAGGGCGAGCTGGCCGCCTGCGACGCCGAGCTGGCCGAGCGCTGGGGCGAGCAGCCGCTGGCCGCTGTCGGCGTGCTGGCGGGGTTCACCCTGGTCCGGGCCGCCGATGTGGTCCTGGACCCGGACGAGCTGGAGCCGCGCGAGGGCGACTACGCCGAACCGGACGACGTCGGGGTGCTCGACGCCGTGGACGTCTGGTGCGAGGACGTGCTGGACCGGCTGCCGGAGACGCCCGTGCCGCCGGTCGCCACCGAGATCGTGGCCGTCCGCGATCTGGACCTGGTCGACGACGACGCCTGGCCGCGCGCCCTGGCCATGCTCGCCCAGCCGCCGCTGCGCGACGCGCTGACCGCCCCGGTGCGCGTCCTGCTGCCGGACGGCACGACCGGGACCGTGCGCTCGTACACCGCCTGGTGGCTGCGCGGCCACCCGGTGCTGGACGGCCGCCGCCCCGCCGGGCTGCGCGCCGCCGGCGGCGATCCGCTGCTGGCCGGGCTGTACGAGGCGGTGGACGCGGCCGGCTTTGAGGACGAGCAGGTGCTGCGGGCGCTGGGCGTACGGACCTCCGTCGCGTCGCTGCTGGACGAGCCGGGCGGCGCGGCCGAACTGCTGGCCCGCCTCGCCGACGACGACCGTGAGGTGACCCCCGCCCAGCTGCACGCGATCTACGGTCAGCTGGCCGACCTCGACCCCGAGCAGGTGACCCTCCCGGACGAGCTGCGCGCCGTCGTGAACGGCGAGCCACGGGTCGTCGACGCGGGCGACACCCTGGTCGCGGACGCGCCGGACCTGATGCCGCTGGCCGAGTCGGACGGCCGCGCGCTGCTGCCCGTACGCCCCACCCGGGCGGCGGACTTGGCGGAGCTGTTCCAGGTGCCCCGGCTGAGCGAGGCATACCCGGCCCGGGTCGTCTCCCAGGGCGACTCGCACGACGTCCCGGAGGCGGTCCGCGAACTCCTGCCGGGCGCGCCGCTGTCGTACGTCGAGTACGAGGAGCTGCTCATCGAGGGCGACATCGAGCTCGACTGGCGCTACACGGACGGCACCCTGCACGCCTCGACGGTCGAGGGCGTCGCGGCCGGTCTGGCCTGGGCCTCGGGCCACTGGTCCCGCCGCTTCGAGGTGGCGGCACTCCTCGAGGATCTCACTCGTACAGAAGAACTGGCCCGGGCACGTTGGTTCGACTAGGCCGGACTGAATATCGGCCTGTCCGGCGTTTGCGTGAAAGGGCTTCTACGGGTGGAGTCGCCCTGCTACGCTCAGTATCAGCGCCCATATTCGGGGGTCGATCATGTCCTGGAGTGAAACTCTTGAGACCCTCTCGGGGGTCCTCATCAAGAAACATTTCCATGCGCATGTGCCAGCGGAAGACAAGGAACTTCCACAGCTTCTGGATTTCCTCGGCCGCATGGACGAGCTCAAGCATGTCCTTCGGCAGAACCCTGTGTCCGACGCGTCACGCAGGGAAAACACCGCCGAGCACTCCTGGCATGTGGCCCTCGCCGCGCTGATTTTCTCGCGTTACGCAGCCGAGCCCGTCGACCCGATGCGTTGTGCCGCCCTCGCGGTGCTGCACGACATCGTGGAGGTTGTCGAGGGGGACACCTTTGTCTACGGGCCGGACGCGCTCACCCGGCAGCGCCGCGAGTTGCAGGCCATCGATGAGCTGCTGGCCCCGCTGCCCGCTCCCGAGCGGGAGTTGCTGGAGAGCGGGTGGCATGAGTACGAATTCACGGAAACGCCCGAGGGGCGTTATGTGATGGCGCTTGACGTGTTACTGCCGATCTTTATGAACCTGACGGCCGGCGAGGAGTCGTCGTGGCGGCGGCACGGGGTCGAGGCCCGTGCGGTCCGCCGCCGCGTGGATCGGGTGAAGGGCGCGGTCCCGGAATTGGCAAGACTGGCGTACGAGGCGATCGACAAGGGCGTGACCCGCGGATTGCTCAGCGCGCCATAACAAGCGGGTGGGGGCATGCTCAGTGCGATTCTTCCGACGTTGACCGCCGTTTTGGGCCTTGCGGCGGGCCTTTTGACACCGTGGTTCACGGATGCCGTGGATTCCCGTAAGCGCCGGAGTGAAAACCAGCGCACTCAATGCGAAGAAATCCTCATGCTCTTCCAGGGAGCCGATGTCGTCCGGACCTTGGTTGAGCCGAGCAGCGCCGTGCGTCGCAGTCTCGTTCTCCGCGCGGTGCGACTGCAGGACGAGCGCGCCCGGCGGGCATGCCAGGACGTCGTGGAATACGCCGCCGGATCGCAGGTCCAGGAAACGGAGTTGCTGGATCTGTGGTCGGCCATGATCCATGAAGTGGCCAGGGTGTACCGGTCCGTGACGTAGCTGTTCCGAGAAACACATCGGGGGGATGACATGACGTCGGACAGGGAAGCCGACCGGGCGCTCGCGGGAGGCCAGGCCGTCCGCGACTCCGGCAATTACTCGGACACGGTCGGCATCACGACCGTCAACACCACCGCGACATCCGTGCAGAGCGCCTTGGGGCAGGCGCTCCGGGAGGCTTCCGACATCACCGTATGCGGCGTCGCCTCACGCGAACTGGTCACCGCCATTCAGGGCATCGCCTCCAGCCAGCGCAGCGCGGGATCCCCCCTGCCGTGGGATTCCTTCCGCTATGTCACCCCGGCGCCGACACTGATTCTGGCCAACCGGGGCCATGTGCGGCTGGGTCCGGTGGTGCAGCGCTGGCAGTCGGCGGTCACGGCGCTGCGCAATTCGGTGCAGCAGTGGCAGACTCCGCATCCGTCCGACGCGGACGGTGCCGCACACCAGCCCGCCTTTCATCTGCTGTCCACGGACACCCTGCATCTCCAGATGACGATGCTGGTGAAGCGCCGGGACACGGGCAGGCATCAGCTGTGGGTGACGGTCGGACCGTCGCTGAGCGCGGCCACCGATGTGCATCTCATCGTCGAGCAGAGCTCCCAGGCATTCGAGCCGGTGGCCCATTTCGTCGAGGACATCGCGGAGAAGGCGACCAACTTCATCACCCGGCAGGTCGCCTGCGAACCTGCGCCCGACGACGCCGCGGAGGTGGGCAATCAGATGCTGGCCGCGGGCACCGAGCCCGCGGACGCCGCGCTGTGGCAGCTGTCGATCCGCACGCTGGAGCCGTACGGGGCGGCCGCCTCGCCCCGTCGCACCTGTCTTCCGGTGGCGATCTGCGTCGTCCGCTCCATGGCCGCGGGGCGGCGGCTGGTGCTGCTCAAGCGGCGCTCCCATATGAACAGCAACGACGACTTCGGCAGGCTGTCGCTGCTCAGCGCGCGGGTCCTGGAGGAGGATGTCGCGGTGGCGCTGGGCGTGGTGCCGTTCATCGACCGCGACTCTTCCGGAGCCATCGACGCGCTGTGGATGGCGGCCCACCGTCCGCCCAGACTGACCGTGTCACGCGGTGCGTTCGTCCATGCCGCGCAGCGGGAACTCTTCTATTCCACGGGCCTGGACATCCCCGAGGACCGGCTGCGCCTGCACGGATTTCAGATCCTGGATCGGGAGGACAGCCGGGAGCAGCTGTTCTTCTGCGTATTCGAGGTGGTTTTGTACCGAAGCCCCGATGATGAGCTCGATCTCGCCAGCCAGTGGAACTCCGGAGACCCCGAGGTGCTTCCCCAGGTCACCGAGTCGGCTCTGTATTCGGGGGCGTACGACGGCCAGTTGAACCGGCTTCTTGTGCGCGGGCAGGACTGGCTGAAAGCGACAGTCTTCTCGCGGACGGTTGGAGTGGAGCCCGATGCACAGTGAGGCAGTGGCCGCGTTCGTCTTTCTGCGGAACGTCCCCCGGTCCCAGGTTCTGGTAGGGATCCGGCGGCCGGAGGTCAACGACCGCCATCCGGGGGTGGTGAGCGTGCCGACGCTCCGCATTCCGGCGGAGCTGGTGCCGCATATGGTGCCGGCGACGGGGGCCGGGGAGGTGATGGCGAACCGGGACCTGCGCGGGCCGCGCCGAAGCTTTGGCACGGCCCGCTCCACGACCACGCCCGAGGGCCTGCTGGTGGAGGCGGTGCTCTCGAAGAAGTTACGCATGGGAGACGCGCTGGAGTCCGGCCTGGTGGCGGGGTGCTGTGCGGTGCGGTGTGTGCTCGGCGGCGAGGTCGACGACCCCACCGGCCGCGACGGCCGCCTGGAGTCCACGCTGATGGTCACCATCGAGGCGGAGCTGGACCACGGCGCCCACCGCGTCCCCGACTCCACCGCGAGCTATTCGGCGCTGTCCTGGGCGGAGCCGATGGAGCTGGCGACCGCCTGGCGTACCCGTGACGGCCAGCGGCTGTTCCCCGACGCCAGCCCGCTGGAGGTGTGCATGCGCGGGCTGTGCGTGCAGTCGGCGGTCCGGGTCATCGAGACGCGGGACGCCCAGGTGGTCTGACCGCCGGAGGGTTATGGCTTGCGGGCGACGCCCGCGAAGATCCATAGGTCCAGGGCCTCCGCCTCGGCCCTGGCCTGCTCACTCTCCGGCTTCCAGCGGTGCGGCATCACCACGCCCGGGTCGACCAGCTCCAGTCCGCCGAAGAACGGAAGGATCTCCTCGCGGGTGCGCCCCTGCACATGGATGCCGCTGCTGCGGTAGAGATTGGTGACCGCGTCCGAGACCCCGGGGCGGGCGTCGATCGAGCCGTGCGAGAGCACGAGATAGCTGCCCGAGGCGAGCGGCTCGACCAGCCTGCGCACGATGTCGAACGGCTTCTGCTCATTGGCGATGAAGTGCATGACCGCATTGAGCGACAGCGCGATCGGCTGGGACATGTCGAGGGTCTCGTGGAGCTCCTCGGCGGCCATGATCGTCTCGGGCTCGGTGATGTCGGCGTGCAGATAGGCCGTGCGGCCCTCGGGAGTGGAGAGCAGCAGGGCCTGGGCGTAGGCCAGCACTATGGGGTCGTTGTCGGCGTAGACGACCCGGGCGTCCGGGGCGACCTCCTGGGCGACCTGGTGCAGATTGGGCTCGGTCGGGATGCCGGTGCCGATGTCCAGGAACTGCCGGATGCCCGACTCCTTCGCGAGCCAGCGGGTGGCCCGGTGCATGAATGACCGGTTGGCGCGGGTCCACGGCTTGACGTCGGGCCAGACCGCCTCGACCTGCTCGGCGGCCTGGGTGTCGACCGCGTAATGCGTCTTACCACCCAGGAAGTAGTCGTACATACGGGCCGAGTGCGGCCTGCTGGTGTCGATCTCGTCGGCGCGAAAGCGGTGACCGGTCATATCCCCCACATTACTGGTGAGTTGGAGGTCATAAGCCGTCAGTTTCCCAACTCGGTTCGCACTGTGGGGCATCCGAAACATTGTGAACGGCTCGTGAAGATCGTACAGTTGTGCCAGTTCCGGCTCCGTCCGCGTCCTAGCGGCGGAGCCCTCATGATGTGTGGGGGATACATGCGCAAGCGCATGAGCACGGGCCGTGCCGTGCTCGCCGTCGCCACCGCCGCCGTCCTCGGCGGTCTCGCCGCGCCCGCGGCGCAGGCGGACGGCTGGGGGGACACAGTGATCACCAAGGTGGCCGTGGGGAACGTCGCGGTCGGCACCACGCAGGCCAAGACCTTCCAGGTCTCGGTCACCGCGTCGGACGACTCCGGCATCAAGGGCGCCGATATGTATCTCGAGGGACCGTCGTACGGCTATCTGCAGCCGACCGGCGCGGTGAAGTGCGTCGAGTCGAGCGCGGATGCCACCACCTCCACCTGCACCGGCACCTTCACCGTGGATCCGCGGGTCGACTTCATCGACAACAGCCCCGCGGGCACGTGGTACGTCAACGCGTGGATCGACGCCAACGACGACGACTACGTCAACGCGGACAAGGCCGGGTCCTTCGCGATGCAGCGGTACTCCAAGCTGACCGTCAACGCCTCGCCCGAGCCGGTCACGAAGGGCAAGACCGTCACCGTCACCGGCGCCCTGACCCGTGCCAACTGGGAGACCGGCAGCTACGCGGGCTACACCGTCCAGCCCGTGAAGCTTGAGTTCCGGAAGAAGAGCAGCGATACCTACACCGCTGTCAAGACGGTGAAGTCCGGCAGCGGCGGCGCGCTCAAGACGACCGTCACCGCCACCCAGGACGGCTGGTTCCGCTGGAATTTCGCGGGCACGAGCACCACCCCGCCGGTCAAGGCGTCCGGCGACTACGTGGACGTGCGCTAGCGGCCGGCGGCCACAGACAGGTGTGCGGGTGCGTGGCAGGAGGGGAGCGCACCCGCCACCCGGGCGGTCAGGCCGCCGGATCGTCGCCGTCACCGGCGATCCGGCGCCAGGCTCCGGGCGCGATCCGGCGCCAGGCTCCGGGCGTCAAGCCAGGCTCGCGGCGTCCAGCCAGGCTCGCGGCGGTGTCCAGCCAGGCTCCCGGCGTCCAGCCACGCTCCCGGCGTCAGAGGGTTGTCATGCCCCCGGCGATGAGCCATCCTGCGTGCGACGGATCGCCGCCTCCCGGGTCCGTACGTACCAGATGCCGATCAGTCCGAGTCCGGCGCCGGCCAGGCAGGTGCCCAGCCACCACAGATGGCCGTGGTCCCGGAACCAGCCGTAGAAGGGGAGCTGAACGAGGAAGAGGACGAACCACGCGATCGTGCCGCCGGTGATGGTGGCGACGACATCGCCCTCCAAGGGCGCCGGCGCCTCGTGCTTGGGGGTCCACTTCGTCATGGGCACAGCTTACGGGGGTGTCCGGGGCGGCTTGGGGAGTGGGTTTGGCGATCCGGCGCTTATAGATTCATACTGAAACAGTCCGGGTCTGAGTTGAATGTCTCGTTCGATCATCCAAAAGAGTCATCCGCGAGGACCCCAGCCAACCGCTCACGCATGACTGAGGTCCCTCCATGCCCCTCTCGGCCACCGGGCCGGTCGACGCCAAGCAGCAGGCCCCTATGCCGCCCAAGAACGGCCTCGACAAGTTCTTCAAGATCAGCGAGCGCGGCTCCTCGGTATCCCGGGAGATCCGCGGCGGACTGGCCACGTTCTTTGCGATGGCCTACATCGTCGTGCTGAATCCGATCATCCTCGGGGCCGGTACGGACAAGTTCGGCCATCAGCTCGACAACGGCCAGCTCGTCACCGCGACCGCCCTGGTGGCGGGCCTGACCACCCTGCTCATGGGGGTCATCGGCAATGTCCCCATCGCGCTCGCGGCCGGCCTGGGCATCAACGCCGTGGTCTCGCTCCAGCTCGCGCCCAAGATGAGCTGGCCGGACGCGATGGGCATGGTGGCCCTGGCCGGTCTGGTGCTGATGATCCTGGTCGCCTCCGGCCTGCGGCAGCGGGTGATGGACGCGATCCCGGGCGGGTTGCGGCGTGCGATCGCGATCGGTATCGGGTTGTTCATCGCCCTGATCGGTCTGGTCGACTCCGGCTTCGTCACCCGTAACCCGGACGCCGCGCACACCACCGTGCCGCTGGGCCTCGGCGTCGCCGGACGGCTCCAGGGCTGGCCGGTGCTGGTCTTCGTGGTCGGCCTCGCGCTCACCTTCATCCTGATCGTCCGCAAGACGCGCGGCGCGATCCTCATCGGCATCGTGACCATGACCGTGGCCGCGGTCGTGATCAACGCCATCGGCAACATCCCGGACGCCGGCTGGGGCCTGACCGTCCCCACCGTGCCCGACAAGATCGTGGACACCCCGGACTTCGGCCTCATCGGCCAGATCAGTCTGTTCGGCGGCTTCCATGAGGTCGGCCTGCTCACCGGGTGCCTGTTCGTCTTCACCGTGCTGCTGTCCGGCTTCTTCGACGCGATGGGCACCATCATCGGCGTCGGCGAGGAGGCCGGGCTGACCGATGAGCGCGGTCAGCTGCCGGGCATGGGCCGGATCCTGATGGTGGACGGTGTCGCGGTCGCGGGTGGTGGCTTCGGCTCGGCCTCCGCCAACACCTGCTTCGTGGAGTCCACGGCGGGCGTCGGCGAGGGGGCGCGTACCGGTCTCGCCAACATCGTCACCGGCGGTCTGTTCCTGCTCGCGCTGGTCTTCACCCCGCTGGCCGAGGTGGTCCCGTCGCAGGCCGCGACCCCCGCGCTGGTCGTCGTCGGCTTCCTGATCATGGCGGCGAACGTGAAGGAGATCGACTGGAGCGACTTCACGATCGCGATCCCGGCCTTCCTGACCATGATCTCGATGCCGTTCACCTACAGCATCACCAACGGGATCGGGCTCGGTGTGCTGGCGTTCCTGCTGCTGCGGGTCGCCACCCGGCGGACCCGGGAGATCCCGTGGCTGCTGGCCGTCGTGGGCCTGTGCTTCCTGGTCTACTTCCTGCTCAACCCGATCGAGCAGGCGCTCGGAGTCGGCTGACGCCGGCCCTGACCCGGGCCCCGGCCCGGCGGCTCCGGCCCCGGCTCTATGCTGAGGCGCTGGGCGAAGCCTTGTGAGTGAGCGTCCCGGACGACATCGTCCGGGACGCTCATTCCCCGTTTCGCGGCATGGGCCGGGGCGCGTCGGCGGCCACGGAGCGTCACTTTCCGGAGTTGGCTCACTCGTTTGGGTTAAATGGGAAACATGGCCGCAACAGGGGTTTCATTAGGCGAGGTAATGAGTTATGCTAAAGACCATGCCGGATCAGTCCCGCCCCCAGCCCTCGGGCGAGGCACCCCGCGACGACGCGGACGTCGTGAACGCCCTGCGGGGCGCCGTGATGCGCCTGTCGCGGAGGCTCAAGCACCAGCGGGTCGACGAGTCGCTCAGCCCGACCGAGATGTCGGTGCTGGGCACGCTGGCCCAGTGCGGCTCCGCGACCCCCGGTGAGCTGGCCCGCAAGGAGCATGTGCAGCCGCCGTCGATGACCCGCATCGTGGCCCTGCTGGAGGCCAAGGGACTGGTCAAGCTGGAGCCGCACCAGGAGGACCGGCGGCAGAAGGTCGTCTCGCCGACCGAGCGGGCGGAGGCCATGCTCGAACAGAGCCGACGCAAGCGCAATGCCTGGCTGGCGGAGCTGGTCGGGGAGCTGACCGAGGACGAGCGGGACGCGCTGCGCGCCGCCGCGCCCGTACTGGAGAAGCTCGCGCACTTGTAGAACCATCGAGCAGCCAGGAGGCGAACGCATTTGAGTACGGGACCCGGAGCAGATTCCGCACCCGCACCGAACCCCCACGCCGACTCCGTACCCGCGCCGAAGCCCGAGCGCACCCGGAGTGGGACCTTCCGTTCCCTGAAGATCCGCAACTACCGGCTCTTCGCGACCGGCGCCATGATCTCCAACACCGGCACCTGGATGTCGCGCATCGCCCAGGACTGGCTGGTCCTCAGCCTCACCGGTTCCTCCACCGCGGTCGGCATCACCACCGCGCTGCAGTTCCTCCCCATGCTCCTCTTCGGTCTGTACGGCGGCGTCATCGCCGACCGGTATCCGCGGCGGCGGCTGCTGCTGGTCACCCAGACGGCACTCGGGCTGTGCGGGCTCGCGCTCGCCGCCCTCACCCTCAGCGGGCATGTCCAGGTCTGGCATGTCTACCTGATCGCCTTCCTGCTCGGCATGGTCACCGTCGTCGACAACCCCACCCGCCAGGTCTTCGTCAACGAGATGGTCGGCCCCAAGGACCTGCGGAACGCGGTCAGCCTCAACTCCGCGAACTTCCAGTCCGCCCGGCTGATCGGCCCGGCGGTCGCCGGTGTGCTGATCACCGCCGTCGGCAGCGGCTGGGCCTTCCTGATCAACGGTCTCTCCTTCGGCGCCCCGCTCATCGGCCTGCTGATGATGCGCACCAGCGAGCTGCACAAGGCCGAGCGCGCCCCGCGCGGCAAGGGACAGCTGCGCGAGGGGCTGCGCTATGTCGCCGAAAACCCCGATCTGTTCTGGCCGATCGTGCTCGTCGGCTTCATCGGGACCTTCGGCTTCAACTTCCCGATCTGGCTGAGCGCCTTCGCGGACGACGTCTTCCACTCCGGTCCCGGCACCTACGGGCTGCTCAACACTCTGATCGCGGCCGGATCGGTGACCGGTGCGCTGCTCGCCGCCCGGCGGGTGGTCGCGCGGCGGCGGCTGCTGGTGATGGCGGCGCTGATGTTCGGCCTGCTGGAGATGGCCGCGGCGGTGACCCCGGTCTTCTGGCTCTTCGCGGCGCTCATGGTGCCGATCGGCGTCTTCAGCCTGACCTTCAACGTGACCGCCAACTCCAGCGTGCAGCTCGCGACCGATCCCGCGATGCGGGGCCGGGTGATGAGCCTGTTCATGATGGTCTTCGTCGGCGGTACACCGATCGGCGGTCCGCTGGTGGGCTGGCTGACCGACGCCTACGGGGCGCGGGTCGGCCTCGCCGCGGGCGGTCTGGTCTCGTCGGCGGCAGCGGCCGCGGTCGGTCTGATCCTGGTCCGGGTCGGCGGGCTGCGGCTGAAGCTGGATCTGCGGCCCGGACGCCCCCATGTGGTCTTCGTCCCGCGCGTACGGGAGGAGCAGCTGGCCACGGCGGTGTGACGCGCGGCCCGCGCGGCCTCCGTACGGGTAAGACTGTTCCGATGAGACTCTTCGCCGCTGTGCTGCCGCCCGACGCGGCCATGGACGAGCTGGCCGCCCGGGTCGAGGCGCTGCGCGCGCTGCCGGGTTCGGACGCGCTGCGCTGGACCGAGCGCGCGGGCTGGCACTTCACCCTCGCCTTCTACGGCGAGGTGGCCGAGGAACTGCTGCCCGAGCTGCACACCCGGCTGGCCCGCGCGGCCCATCGGCATGGCCCCCATGAGCTGCGCTTCGCGGGCGGCGGCCGGTTCTCCGACCGGGTGGTGTGGGTCGGGGTGGACGGGGACAGCGCGGCGCTGGGCCGGCTGGCCGACTCCGCCGAGGCCGGGGCCCGCCGGGCCGGGGTCCCGATGGACCAGCACCGCCCGTATCACCCGCATCTGACCATCGCGCGCAACCGGTCCAGCGTCAGCCTCGCGCCCTATGTGGAGGGGCTCACCGGCTTCGAGGGGCGGACATGGACGGTGCGCGAGCTCAGCCTGGTCCGCAGCCATCCCCCGACGCCGGGCGTCGCCGGGCGGCAGCCGCGGTACGAGGTGATGGCGGACTGGCCGCTGGGCCGCTGAGCCGCCCGGCTAATCTCGGGGTGTGGACCCGAAGACCAGAAACATGATCATGAGCGGCGCGCTGGTGCTGATCCTCGTCGTCGTCGCCGTGGCGGCCGCGGTCCGCGGGTGAGCCCCGCCGGCCGCGGCCGGGCCGTGCCTACCAGGCGAACGCCTCGGGGGACGGGCCCGGGCCCGGGAAGATCTCGTCCAGCGAGGCCAGCAGCTCCTCGCTCAGCGTGAGCTCGGACGCGCGCACCGCCGACTCCAGCTGCCCGGCCGTGCGCGGGCCGACGATCGGGCCGGTCACCCCGGGCCTGGTCAGCAGCCACGCCAGGGCCACCTCGCCGGGCTCCAGGCCGTGCTTGTCCAGCAGGTCCTCATAGGCCTGGATCTGCTCGCGCACGGCGGTGTTCTTCAGCGCGTCGGCGCTGCGCCCGGAGGCGGTGCGGCCCGCGCCGCCCTCCTGCTCCTTGCGGATCGCGCCGCCGAGCAGCCCGCCGTGCAGCGGCGACCAGGGGATGACGCCGAGGCCGTAGGCCTGGGCCGCGGGGATGACCTCCATCTCGGCGCGGCGCTCGGCCAGGTTGTACAGGCACTGCTCGCTGACCAGCCCGTAGGAGCCGCGGCGGTGGGCGGTCTCATTGGCCTTGGCGATATGCCAGCCCGCGTGGTTGGAGGAGCCGACGTAGAGGATCTTGCCCTGCTGGACGAGGACGTCCATGGCCTGCCAGATCTCGTCCCATGGGGTCGAGCGGTCCACGTGGTGGAACTGGTACAGATCGATGTAGTCGGTGCCGAGCCGCTTGAGGCTGGCGTCCACGGCCCGGCGGATGTTGAGGGCCGAGAGCTTGTCGGCGTTGGGCCAGGGCTCACCGTCGGTGCCCATGTTCCCGTACACCTTGGTCGCCAGGACGGTCTTCTCGCGCCGTCCGCCGCCCTGGGCGAACCAGGTCCCGATGATCTCCTCGGTACGGCCCTTGTTCTCGCCCCAGCCGTACACATTGGCGGTGTCGAAGAGGTTGATGCCCGCGCCGAGCGCGGCGTCCATGATCGAGTGGCTGTCGGCCTCATCGGTCTGCGGGCCGAAGTTCATGGTGCCGAGGACCAGTCGGCTGACCTTGAGACCTGTGCGTCCGAGCTGCGTGTACTCCATGGGATCAGCCAAGCCCTTGGAGTGCGCTCTAATCAAGCGGCTGGGCCCCGATGCGCACAGAAGTACCAAAATGCTCGCCGAAAACCCACGGGACCCCGTTTCGACCCCCCGTGCGGTCGAAATGCGGGCCGGTGAATACCCCCGAATTTTGTGCGGCCGCGGAATTACCGGGCGGCGCGGTTCTTCATAAAGCCGAGAACTCCGAGAGCCAGGGCCGGCAGCGCGCCGGCCAGGACCATGTAGAGCCCCGGGCCCGCGGTCATGTCGTACAGCTTGGCGGCCTGATCCGCCGCCTTCTCCGCGACCTTTTCGGGCACTCCTTCGTCATCCGTCAGCTTCTGGACGAGCAGCCGCTTGGGGTCCGCCATGTTGAGGGCGGCGACAATCGCCATGGCCAGCCCCAGGGCCGCGCCGACCAGGTGGAGCGCCGCCTTCCTGGTGACCGTGGCCGTGATGAACAGGGCCGCCGCGACCAGGGCGATGATCAGCGTGATGACGCCGTCCCCGTCGGTGCCCTTGATGCCCCCCAGTGGCGCCCTCGGCGTCGGAGACCACCCAGTTCACCAGGGAGCCGACCAGCGCGATAGACCGAGCCGGCGATGGCGAGGATCGCGATCCGCTTGGACGGCGCGGCCGGCGCCGCGTCGCCGCCCGGTGCGCCGGCGGAATGCCCGGGCGGCGCGGTTTGCGCATAAGAGGATTGACTGAATTGGCTCATGGGCAGGACCGTAAGCGGGGCCTTTCTGGACTGCAATGCCGCCGCCCGCTATGCCGCTAATGGCCGATAAATTTCCCGCCGAAATAATCCCGGGATGAGCTCAGGTAATCCCGGGGTTATTTCGGCGCCGCCGCCCTCGCAAATAATTGACAGACGTTATCTGCTGGTAATTGGTGGTGTCATGCGGCCGGGACGCCGGCGCGGCCTCGGGCGCGGCTCCGGTCCGTGGCGGCTCCGGCGGGATGGCAGGCTTGGCCCATGCGTCCGCTTCCGTTCGTCCTCGGTGCCGCCGTGCTGCTGGCCCTGCCCGCAGCGGCTCCCGCCGCCGCCGACGACTCGTCGCCGTCCTCCTTCACCATCGAGGATCCCCGGATCACCGAGTCCAGCGGCCTCGCCGCGAGCCGCGTCCACCCCGGCGTCTACTGGACGCACAACGACAGCTCGGACGGCCCGTATGTCTACGCCGTCGACGGCAGGACCGGGAAGACGGTCGCCCGGATCGCCCTGCGCGGCATCGGCAGCCCGCGCGACGTGGAGGCGATCTCGGTGGGGCCGGACGGCAATGTCTACGTCGGCGACATCGGCGACAACCTGGGCGGCCAGTGGCCCCATGTGTGGATCTACCGCTTTCCCGAGCCGAAGCGGCTGCGGGACACCACGGTCACCGCCACCCAGTTCACCGTCCAGTACCAGGGCGGGCCGCGCAACGCCGAGGCGCTGATGGTCCACCCGAAGACCGGCCGCGTCTATATCGCCAGCAAGAGCGACGAGAACGGCGGGCTGTACGCCGGACCGGCCACGCTGTCCCCCACCGGGGTGAATGTCTTCCGCCGGGTCTCCGGCATCGACATGGAGGTCACGGACGGGGCGTTCTCCCCGGACGGCAGCAGACTGGTGCTGCGCGGCTATTTCACGGCCGCCGAATACCGCTGGCGGGGCGGAAAGCCGGAGCTCCTCAAGGAGGAGCCGGGGGTGCCGCTCCAGCGCCAGGGTGAGGCGGTCACCTTCACCCCCGACGGCGGAACCCTCATGTACGGCACGGAGGGCGCGCTGTCCAAGGTGAGCGCGGTCGACCTCGGCGGCGAGCTGCTGCCGGACGCGACCGCGAAGGAGCAGGCGAAACACGGCGGGGGCCCGGGGGACCGCGACGACGAGCGCTCCGCGCAGGAGAAGAACGGCACGCTGCTCAAGGGCGTCCTGACCTTCGGAGCCGCCACCGTCCTCTTCCTCGGCCTGCGCAGGCTGGTCCGCCGCCGCGACGCATGAGCCGCCGACACGCGTGAGGGGCCCGCGGCCGGATCGGCCACGGACCCCTCACGTCGTTAACGGGCGGGAGCCGTCAGAGCTGCTCGATGACGTAGTCCACGCAGGCGGTCAGCGCCTGGACGTCGGCCGGGTCGACGGCCGGGAACATCGCCACGCGCAGCTGATTGCGGCCCAGCTTGCGGTACGGCTCGGTGTCCACGATGCCGTTGGCGCGCAGCGCCTTGGCGACGGCGGCGGCGTCGACCTCCTCGTTGAAGTCGATCGTCCCGACGACCTGCGACCGCTTGGCGGGGTCGGTCACGAACGGAGTGGCGAACTTGGACTCCTCGGCCCAGCCGTACAGAGTGCGCGAGGAGGTCGCGGTGCGTCGCGCGGCCCAGTCCAGACCGCCCTGGCCGTTGATCCACTCCAGCTGGTCGTTGAGCAGGAACAGCGTCGCGAGCGCCGGGGTGTTGTACGTCTGGTTCTTCAGCGAGTTGTCGATCGCGGTCGGCAGCGAGAAGAACTCCGGCACATGGCGGCCGGACGCGTGGATCCGGGCGGCGCGCTCCAGCGCGGCGGGCGAGAAGATGCCGATCCACAGACCGCCGTCCGCCGCGAAGGACTTCTGCGGCGCGAAGTAGTAGACGTCCGTCTCGGCGATGTCGACGGGCAGACCGCCCGCACCGGAGGTCGCGTCGACGAGCACCAGCGACCCCTCGTCGGCGCCGGCCACCCGCCGGATCGGCATGGCGACACCGGTCGAGGTCTCGTTGTGCGTGAAGGCGTAGACGTCCACGCCGCTCTCGGCCGCCGGCTCCGGATGCGTACCCGGGTCGGAGGAGATCACCGAAGGCTCCTCCAGCCACGGCGCGAGCTTCGCCGCCTTCGCGAACTTCGAGGAGAACTCGCCGAAGGACAGGTGCTGCGACTTGGAGTCGATCAGGCCGTGCGTCGCCACGTCCCAGAAGGCGGTGGAGCCGCCGTTGCCGAGGATGACCTCGTAGCCCTCGGGGAGCTGGAAGAGCTCACGCACGCCGTCGCGGACCTTGCCGACCAGGTTCTTCACCGGGGCCTGGCGGTGGGACGTGCCCAGCAGGGAGCTGCCGGTGGCGGCCAGGGCGCTGAGCGCCTCGGTGCGCACCTTGGAAGGGCCCGAGCCGAAGCGACCGTCGGCGGGCTTGATGTCATCGGGAATCCGGATCTCAGCCACGCAGCACAGCCTAATCCGTCGGCACCCACGGCCCGGCCCGGCGTCCAGCCGCTGAGACGCGTCCTCCACATCCTGTTGACGCCGCCGGTCGGCCCGTTCCAGGCGCCATCGGGGAACACGGCGGCCATGAATCGGAATTGGACATTCTCATCGGCGCCCTCGCGATGGACCATGGAGGGCATGGCTGATCACGAGGCAGGCGAACTGGAAGAGGCGCTCCGCCGTGCCGTCCGCGGGGACGTCTCCTTCGATACGACGAGCCGGGCACTGATGACCATGGACGCGTCCAATTACCGGCGGGTCCCCGCCGGGGTCGTCGCCCCCCGCGACACGGCCGATGTGGCGGCGGCGCTCGCCGTCTGCCGCGAGCGCGGGGTGCCGGTGGTGGCGCGCGGCGCCGGCACCTCGATCGCCGGACAGGCCACCGGGCTCGGGGTCGTCCTCGACTTCACCCGCCATATGCGGCGCATCGTCTCCCTGGACCCCGAGCGCCGGACCGCCGTCGTCCAGCCCGGCGTGATCCTCGACGACCTCCGTACGGCGGCGGGCGCCCATGGGCTGACCTTCGGCCCCGACCCGTCCACCCACAGCCGCTGCACCCTCGGCGGCATGATCGGCAACAACTCCTGCGGCTCCCACTCCGTCGCCTGGGGGACCACCGCCGACAACGTCCACGAACTGGACGTCCTCACCTACGGCGGCGAGCGCATCCGCGCCGCCCAGGGACTCGACGGCCTCCCCGCCCGGCTGCGCACCGGCATACGGTCCCTGGCCGGCGGCCATCTGGCCCTGCTGCGCACCGGCTTCCCCCAACTGCCCCGGCGGATCTCCGGGTACGCCCTCGACGAGCTGCTGCCCGAGAAGAACGCCGACGTAGCCCGCGCCCTCACCGGCAGCGAGGGCACCCTCGGCGTGCTGACCGAGGCGACCGTACGGCTGGTCGAGGCACCCCGCGCCCGCGCCCTCGCCGTCCTCGGCTACCCCGACGAGAGCGCGGCGGCCGAGGCCGCCCACACCCTGCTCCCCTACGGTCCGCTCACTGTCGAGGGCATGGCCGCCGACCTGGTCACCGGGGCGTCCGGACTGCCCCGGGGCGGGGCCTGGCTCTTCGTCGAGATGGGCGGCGACACCCGCCAGGAGGCGCGCGCCCGCGCCGAGGAGATCGCCCGCGCCGCCGCCGACGCCACCACCGACGACGCCGTGGTCGCCGACCCGGCCGGGCAGCGCCTCCTGTGGCGGGTCCGCGAGGACGCCTCCGGCACCGCCACCCGGCTGCGCCCTCCCCGGAAGACGCAGCCGGGGAGGGGCGGCGGCAGCGAGGCATGGCCCGGCTGGGAGGACTGCGCGGTGCCGCCCGCCCGGCTCGGCGCCTATCTGCGGGACTTCCGCGCCCTGATGGCCCAGCACGGGCTGCGCGGTACGCCCTACGGGCACTTCGGCGACGGCTGCATCCACGTCCGTATCGACTTCGACCTGATCACCGAGGCCGGGATCCGGGTCTTCCGGGACTTCTCCACCGACCTCGCCGATCTCGTCGTCACCCATGGCGGCTCACTCTCCGGCGAGCACGGCGACGGGCTGGCCCGCGCCGAGCTGCTGCCGCGCATGTACGGGGACGAGATGGTCGGCCTCTTCTCCCGCTTCAAGGACCTCTGGGACCCCGCGGGCGGCCTCAACCCCGGCGTCCTCGCCCGCCCCCGCCGGCTCGACCAGGACCTGCGCTTCGACGTACTGCCCCGGCGCCCGGTCGACGTCGAGTTCGGCTATCCGCACGACAACGGGGACTTCTCGGCCGCCGTGCGGCGGTGCGTGGGCGTCGCCAAATGCCGGAACGAAACGGTCTCCGGGGCGAGCGTCATGTGCCCCTCCTACCGCGTCACGGGGGAGGAACGGCACTCCACCCGCGGCCGCGCCCGGCTGCTGCACGAGATGCTCGCGGGCGAGGTCGTCCACGACGGCTGGCGCTCCCCCGAGGTCCATGACGCGCTCGACCTCTGCCTGTCCTGCAAGGGCTGCCGCAGCGACTGCCCGGTCGGGGTCGACATGGCCACCTACAAGGCCGAGTTCCTCCACCACCACTACGCGGGACGGGTACGGCCCGCCGCCCACTACTCCATGGGCCGGCTGCCGGCCTGGCTCCGCGCCGGCGCCGCCCTGCGGGCGGCCCCCGTGCTCAACGCCCTGGCGGGCGTGGGGCCCTTGGCCGCCCTCGCCAAGCGGGCCGGGGGCATCGCCCCCGAGCGCGACATCCCCGACCTGGCGAAGGAACCCTTCACCCGCTGGTGGCGCCGGCACGCGCGCACGCTTCGCCCGCGCACGCTTCGCCCGGGCGCGCCGCGGCCCGCGGGTTCGGCCCGAACCGTCGTCCTGTGGCCCGACACCTTCACCAACCACTTCTCTCCCTCCGTCGGCCGGTCCGCCGTCGCGGTGCTGGAGGCCGCCGGGCTCCGCGTCGTCGTCCCGCCGGGGCCCGTGTGCTGCGGCCTGACCTGGGTCTCCACCGGCCAGCTCGACCGCGCCCGCGCGGTCATGCGGCGCACGCTGGACGTCATGGCCCCCGCCCTGGACGCGGGCCTCCCCGTGGTCGGGCTCGAACCCAGCTGCACCGCCGCCCTCCGTACCGACCTCCCCGAACTCCTGGGCCCCGACCCCCGAGCCGCCCGCCTCGCCGACTCCGTCACCACCTTCGCTCAGGCCCTCGAAGACCACGCCCCCGACTGGGAGCCCCCCAGGATCGACCGCCCGGTCGTCGGCCAGACCCACTGCCACCAGCACGCCGTCCTCGGCGACGCCGCCGAACGCCGCCTGCGCGAACGGGCGGGCCTCACCGGCGAACTCTCCGGCGGCTGCTGCGGCCTCGCGGGCAACTTCGGCTTCGAGGCGGGGCACTACAGCGTCTCGGTGGCCTGCGCGGAGGAGCAGCTCCTGCCGTCCGTGCGCGACGCGGACGCCACGGCCGAGGTCCTCGCGGACGGCTTCTCCTGCCGCACCCAACTCTCCCAACTGGCAGACCGCCGATCGCGTCACCTGGCGGAGGTCCTGGCGGACCATCTGCCGTAGGGGTACCGGGGCACCAAACAGCCCCGCACGCACCCCCGAAGCGAGCCACATCGCTGAATCATGCAAGCACGCTTGATTGTTTCTCGACGCCCTGCCACGCTCGCATCCAAGACCCGACGACGGGACGGGAGCGACGCGTGTCCGATACGGAAGCCCTGCTCGACGATCTACGGGCGGAGGGCGACGAGTTGGACGGCCTGGTGGCCGGGCTCACCACCCAGGAGTGGGGCACCGCGACACCCGCGCCCGGGTGGACCATCGCGCATCAGATCGCCCATCTGGCCTGGACGGACGCACGAGCCGCCCAGGCGGCCGAGGACCCCGGAGGGTTCGCCGCGGAGGTGCGCAAGGCGCGGGCCGCGCCGGACGCGTTCGTGGACGAGGGGGCGGAGGACGGGGCGGCCGACCCGCCCGACGTACTGCTGGACCGCTGGCGGGCGGGCCGGGAACGGCTCCGGCGCACCCTCGCCGCGCTGCCGCCCGGTGCCCGACTGCCCTGGTACGGGCCGCCGATGAGTGTGATGTCGATGGCGACGGGGCGGCTGATGGAGACGTGGGCGCACGGCCAGGACGTGGCCGACGCGCTGGGCGTACGCCGTACCCCCACGGCCCGGCTGCGGCACGTGGCCCGGATCGGCGTACGGGCACGCGGCTACGCGTACGTGGCGCGCGGGCTGGAGCCGCCGACGGCCGAGTTCCGGGTCGAACTCACGGCGCCGGACGGAGAGATCTGGACGTACGGCCCCGAGGACGCGGCCCAGCGCGTGACCGGACCCGCGCTCGACTTCTGTCTGCTGGTGACGCAGCGGGCGCACCGCGACGATGTCGCCGTACGGACCGAAGGCCCGGACGCGGACCGCTGGCTGGACATCGCGCAGGCGTTCGCGGGCCCGCCGGGCAAGGGCCGCCCGCCTGCCGGGGGTGCGGCGTGACCCACTCGCCACTCCACCCGACATCCGCCAGGCCGTCAACCACGTCCCGCCCCCTGCGCATCGGTAACGCCTCCGGCTTCTACGGCGACCGCCTCGAGGCTCCGCACGACATGCTCACCGGCGGTCCCCTGGACGTACTGACCGGCGACTATCTCGCCGAACTGACCATGCTCATCCTCGGCCGGGACCGCGCCAAGGACCCCACCCGCGGCTATGCGACCACCTTCCTGCGGCAGTTGGAGCAGACCCTGGGGCTGGCCCTCGAGCGCGGCGTACGGCTGGTGACCAACGCGGGCGGGCTCAACCCGGCGGGACTGGCCGACGCGATCCGCACCCTGGCGGACAAGCTGGGGTTGGACATTCGGGTCGCCCATGTCGAGGGCGACGACCTCCTCACGGCCCGCGACTGGGGGCCGGGCGTGCTCACCGCCAACGCCTACCTCGGCGGAGCCGGCATCGCGGAGTGCCTGCGCGTCGGTGCGGACGTGGTGGTGACGGGCCGGGTGACGGACGCCGCGCTCGTCACCGGCCCCGCCGCCGCGCACTTCGGATGGGCCGCGGACGACTGGGACGCGCTCGCCGGAGCCGTCGTCGCCGGGCACGTCCTGGAGTGCGGTACCCAGGCGACGGGCGGCAACTACGCGTTCTTCACGGAGCACGACACCCGCCGCCCCGGCTTCCCGCTGGCCGAGATCGAGGGCGACGGCTCGTGCGTGATCACCAAACATCCGCACACGGGCGGTGCCGTCACCGTCGGGACCGTCACCGCCCAGCTCCTCTACGAGACGGCGGGCGCCCGCTACCCGGGCCCGGATGTGACCACCCGGCTGGATTCGGCGCGGTTGACGCCGGACGGCCGGGACCGGGTGCGGATCACCGGCGTACGGGGCGAGGCGCCGCCGCCGACGCTCAAGACGGGGCTGACCCGGCTCGGGGGCCACCGCAACGAGGTCGTGTTCGTGCTCACGGGGCTGGACATCGAGGCCAAGGCGGCGCTCGTACGGGAGCAGATGGAGGGGGCGTTCGCGGGGCGCCGCCGCCCAGCCGAGGTGCGCTGGACCCTGTCCCGTACCGACCGTACGGACGCGCCCGCGCAGGAGGAGGCCAGCGCTCTGCTGCGCCTCGTCGTGCGGGACCGGGACCCCGACACGGTGGGGCGGGCGATCAGCGGCGCGGCGGTCGAGCTGGCCCTCGCGAGCTACCCCGGCTTTCATGTGACGGCCCCACCCGGGAAGGGCGCGCCGTACGGCGTCTTCGAGGCGGTGGGCACCCCGGCGGACGCCGTGCCGCACACCGCTGTCCTGCCGGACGGCTCACGCGTGGCCATCCCCCCGGCCCCCGACACCCAGCCCCTGGCGACGGTCGCCGACCCGCCGCTGCCGCCACCGCTGCCACCGGGCCCGACCCGGCGCGCACCGCTCGGCGCGATCGCGGGGGCGCGCAGCGGCGACAAGGGCGGCAGCGCCAACATCGGCGTCTGGGCCCGTACCGAGGACGCCTGGCGCTGGCTGGCCCACACCCTCACCACCGACCGGCTGCGGGAATTGCTCCCGGAGACGGCCGGGCTCCCCGTCACCCGCCACCCACTCCCCAACCTGCGCGCCCTGAACTTCGTCGTGGAGGGGCTGCTCGGCGAGGGGGTCGCCGCACAGGCCCGTTTCGATCCGCAGGCCAAGGCTGTCGGTGAATGGCTGCGCTCGCGCCATCTGGACATACCGGAGGTACTGCTTTGACTGCTTGCCCCCTGAAGGCGGGAGATTCCTGGCTCAGGCCGCCTCCCGGACCGGCGGCCCGGGAGGTACGCCCTCGACACCAGCCGGGTTCAGACCAGCCCGGACGAGCATCACGTGGGCGGAGTTCCTACTCGGCCTCAAGCGCCGCGCGGGCGCCGGCGGACACGCGAAGACGGTAGGTCCACCGGGCATGCCCGGTGTCCCCGCCGGTCTTCGCTTCCTCCGTCACAATCGCCAACCGCACCGGGAGGTACGACAGTTGCCAGTTCCTGCCCTGCTCCGCAGGAGTCCGATCTCTGCCCGGCCTGAAGGCCGGGGCATCCTGAAAGGAACCAGGTGACCGTGCTCGCGTCCGCACTCGACCCCGCAGGCGCCGACTACACGGCCCGTCGTGAGGCGATGCTCGCCAAGCTCTCCGAGGTTGAGGCCGAGCATGCCAAGGCGCTCGGCGGGGGCGGGGAGAAATACGTCCAGCGCCACCGCAAACGCGGCAAGCTCCTGGCCCGCGAGCGGATCGAGCTTCTCCTGGACCCCGACACCCCGTTCCTCGAACTCTCCCCGCTCGCCGGCTGGGGCAGCGACTACCCGGTCGGCGCCTCGCTCGTCACCGGCATCGGCGTGATCTCCGGCGTCGAGTGCGTGATCAGCGCCAACGACCCCACCGTACGGGGCGGGGCCAGCAACCCCTGGACGCTCAAGAAGTCGCTGCGGGCCCATGAGATCGCCCGCGCCAACCACCTCCCCCTCGTCAGCCTCGTCGAGTCGGGCGGCGCCGATCTCCCCTCCCAGAAGGAGATCTTCATCCCCGGGGGCGCCGTCTTCCGCGACCTCACCCGCCTGTCCGCCGCCGGGATCCCCACCATCGCCGTCGTGTTCGGCAACTCAACGGCCGGAGGCGCGTACATCCCGGGGATGTCCGACCACGTGATCATGGTCAAGGAGCGTTCCAAGGTCTTTCTCGGCGGTCCGCCGCTGGTCAAGATGGCCACCGGCGAGGAGAGCGACGACGAATCCCTCGGCGGCGCCGAGATGCACGCCCGCACCTCCGGGCTCGCCGACTACTTCGCCACCGATGAGCCCGACGCCCTGCGCCAGGCCCGCCGCGTCGTCGCCCGCCTCAACTGGCGCAAGGCCCACGCCGACCCGGGCCCGGCCGAGCCTCCGAAATACACCCCCGACGAGCTGCTCGGCATCGTCCCCGGCGACCTCAAGGTCCCCTTCGACCCGCGCGAGGTCATCGCCCGGATCGTGGACGGCTCCGACTTCGACGAGTTCAAGCCCCTCTATGGGCCCAGCCTGGCCACCGGCTGGGCCACCCTCCACGGCTATCCCCTCGGCATCCTCGCCAACGCCCAAGGCGTCCTCTTCAGCGAGGAGTCACAGAAGGCCGCGCAGTTCATCCAGCTCGCCAACCAGCGCGACATCCCGCTGCTGTTCCTGCACAACACCACCGGCTACATGGTCGGCCGCGCATACGAGCAGGGCGGGATCATCAAACACGGCGCAATGATGATCAACGCTGTCTCCAACTCCCGCGTCCCGCACCTGTCCGTCCTCATCGGCGCCTCCTACGGCGCCGGCCACTACGGGATGTGCGGCCGGGCGTACGATCCCCGCTTCCTCTTCGCCTGGCCCAGCGCCAAGTCCGCCGTCATGGGCCCGCAGCAGCTCGCCGGCGTCCTGTCGATCGTCGCCCGCCAGTCCGCCGCCGCCAAAGGACAGCCGTACGACGAGGACGGCGACGCCGCGCTGCGCGCGATGGTCGAGCAGCAGATCGAGTCCGAGTCGCTGCCCCTCTTCCTCTCCGGGCGGCTGTACGACGACGGCGTCATCGACCCGCGCGACACCCGCACCGTGCTCGGCCTGTGTCTGTCCGCCCTCCACACCGCGCCGGTCGAGGGCGCGCGCGGTGGCTTCGGCGTCTTCCGGATGTGAGGAACCCATGATCCGCTCCCTCCTCGTCGCCAACCGCGCCGAAATAGCCCGCCGTATCCTCCGCACCTGCCGCGAACTCGGCATCGCCACCGTCGCCGTCCACTCCGACGCGGACGCCGACGCACCCCATGTCCACGAGGCCGACACCGCCGTACGGCTGCCGGGCAACACCCCCGCCGACACGTATCTGCGCGGCGACCTCCTCGTCAAAGCCGCCCTCGCCACCGGCGCGGACGCCATCCACCCCGGCTACGGCTTCCTCTCCGAACACGCCGACTTCGCCCGAGCCGTCCAGGACGCCGGGCTGGTCTGGGTCGGGCCGCCGCCCGAGGCCATGGCGGCCATGGCCTCCAAGACCCGCGCCAAACGGGTGCTGGGCGCGGCCGGTGTCCCCCTCCTCATCTCGCTCGACCCCGCCCACGCCACCGCCGATGACCTCCCCCTCCTCATCAAGGCGGCGGCGGGCGGCGGCGGACGCGGCATGCGCGTCGTCCGCGACCTCGACACGCTCCCCGCCGAACTCGCCTCCGCCCGCGCCGAGTCGGCGTCCGCCTTCGGCGACGGCGAGGTCTTCCTCGAGCCCTATCTGGAGGGTGCCCGCCATGTCGAGGTCCAGGTGCTCGCCGACACCCACGGCACCGTCTGGACCCTCGGCACCCGCGACTGTTCCCTCCAACGCCGCCACCAGAAGGTCATCGAGGAGGCCCCCGCCCCGGGGCTGGGCGACGCCCTGCGACGCACCCTGGCCGACGCGGCGTCCGGCGCGGCCCGTGCGATCGGCTATACGGGCGCGGGCACGGTCGAGTTCCTGGTCTCGGGCGAGCGGGCGTACTTCCTGGAGATGAACACCCGCCTCCAGGTCGAGCACCCGGTGACCGAGGGGATCTACGGGCTGGACCTGGTGGCACTGCAGTTGCGCATCGCGGAGGGCGAACCGCTGGACGCCGAGGCCCCGGCGGCGCGGGGGCACGCCATCGAGGCGCGCCTGTACGCGGAGGACCCGGCACACGACTGGCAACCGCAGACGGGGGTGATGCACCGGTTCGACGTGGCCGGTGCGCAGGGGGACGTTTCCGGGTGCGGGTCCGCAGCCTCCGGGGCGGGGCCCTGGACCGCATATTCTCGGCGCCACTGGCCCGAAGCGCGGGGTGGGCCGGAGATTGGCGCCACACATACCCGTCAGCGTCCAGAACCCCACCCCTCGGACCCCGGCCTCTCCCGTAGCGCCGGCGGCTCTCCGCCCGGACTCCGGATCGACTCCGGCCTCGTCGACGGGGACGAGATCGGCGTCCACTACGACCCCATGCTCGCCAAGGTCATCGCCTGGGCTCCAACCCGGGCGGAGGCCCTGCGACGGCTGGCCCACGGCCTGGAACGGGCGCGGATCCACGGGCCGGTGACCAACCGGGAGCTGCTCGTACGGGCACTGCGCCACCCGGAGTTCGAGGCGGGCCGGATGGACACCGGCTTCCTCGAACGCCACCTCCCCCTCCTCACGGCCCCCGCCGACGGCACTGCCCCGCTCGCCGCCCTCGCCGCCGCCCTGGCCGACGCGGCGCGGCGGCCCCGGACGGTGACGGGACGGCTGGGCGGCTGGCGTAACGTCCCCTCCCAGTCGCAGCTCAAGACCTACCGCTCCGAGCCGAGCGGCACCGAGCATGAGGTCCGCTACCGCCTCACCCGCGACGGCCTCACCGCGGAGGACCACCCGAACGTCCGCCTGCTGGCGGCCGGACCGAACGAGGTCATCCTCGAGGTGGACGGCATACGGCGGAAGTTCGGCGTTTCGACTTACGGCGACCGCATATACGTCGACTCGCCGCACGGCAGCTACACCTTTACCGCCCTGCCCCGCTTCCCGGACCCCACAACCCGCACCGAACCGGGCTCCCTACTGGCCCCCATGCCGGGCACGGTCGCCCGGGTCGCGGATGTCGCGGTGGGGGACCAGGTGAAGGCGGGCCAACCCCTCCTCTGGCTGGAGGCGATGAAGATGGAGCACCGCATCACCGCCCCCACCGCCGGAACCCTCACCGCCCTGCACGCCACCCCCGGCCACCAGGTCGAGGTCGGGGCCCTACTCGCCGTCGTGGCAACGGAAGACGAACGCGCGTGAGGGCCCGCCCGGCCTCGGTGAGGAGGGAGGAGATGGTGCCACCGGGGGACGGTCGCCGACGAGACGTGAGGGGCCGGGGTGCAGGGGCCGGGGGTGCAGGGGCCGGGCCCTGGACGCATACGCGTGCAGGGGTGGGGGCCTGGACGCTTACGCGTGCAGGGGCGGGGCCCTGGACGCTTACGTGTATGTGTGGCGCCATTCTCCGGCCCACCCCACGCTTCGGGCTTCCGGCGCCTGCATATATCGGTCCAGGGCCCCCGCCCCGGAGGCCCCGGCCCCGGCCCGGCGGCCGCATGGCACCCGCGCCCCGGGAACCGCATGGCACCCGCGTCCCGGCGGCCGGATCGCACCCGCGTCCCGGCGACCGCATGGCACGCGTGCCCCGGGAACCGCATGGCACCCGTGCCCCGGCGGCCGCATGGCACGCGTGCCCCGGGAACCGCATGGCACCCGCGTCCTGGCGGCCGGATGGCACCCGCGTCCTGGCGGCCGGATGGCACCCGCGTCCCGGCGGCCGGATCGCACCCGTGCCCCGCGACCGCATGGCACCCGCACCCGCATCGCACCCGTGCCCCGGCAACCGCATCGCACCCGCACCCGCACACCGGACGGAGCCGCACATGACCACCACGCACACCCCCACCGACACCCCCGAGCGGGTCGCGCTCCGCGCCGCCGTGGCATCCTTGGGCAAAGGCCACGGTCGCGCCGACACACAGAGCCTCTGGGCCGAGGCCGGGAAGCTCGGTTACCTGGGAATCAACCTCCCCGAGGAGTACGGCGGCGGAGGCGGCGGCATAGCCGAGCTGTCCATCGTGCTCGAAGAGCTCGGCGCCGCCGGCTGCCCGCTGCTCATGCTCGTGGTGTCGCCGGCCATCTGCGGCACCGTCATCGCCCGCTTCGGCACCGAGGAGCAGAAGACCCGCTGGCTGCCCGGTCTGGCGGACGGCAGCCTGACCATGGCGTTCGGGATCACCGAGCCCGATGCCGGTTCCAACTCGCATCGGATCACCACCACCGCCCGCCGGGACGGCAAGAACAACGGCTGGGTGCTGAGCGGCCGCAAGGTGTTCATCTCGGGTGTGGACATCGCCGACGCGACGCTCATCGTCGGCCGCACCGAGGACGCCCGCACGGGGAAGCTGAAGCCCTGCCTGTTCATCGTCCCGCGTGAAGCCCCCGGCTTCTCGTACCACCACATCCCGATGGAAATCGCAGCGCAGGAGCGGCAGTTCGAGCTGGTCCTCGACGACGTTCGGCTGTCGGCCGACGCGCTCGTCGGCGATGAGGACGCGGGGCTGCTGCAGCTGTTCGCGGGGCTCAACCCGGAGCGGATCATGACGGCGGCGTTCGCGCTGGGGATGGGACGGTACGCGCTGGCGAAGGCGGTGGACTACGCGCGGACCCGTCAGGTGTGGAAGGAGCCGATCGGCGCGCACCAGGCGATCGCGCACCCCCTCGCCCAGGCGCATATCGAGCTGGAGCTGGCCCGGCTGATGATGGCGAAGGCGGCGTACCTGTACGACGCGGGGGACGACGCGGGCGCGGGGGAGGCGGCGAACATGGCGAAGTACGCGGCGGGGGAGGCGGCGGTGAGGGCGGTGGACCAGGCGGTCCACACGCTCGGCGGCAACGGCCTGACCGCCGAATACGGTCTGGCGAGGCTGATCACGGCGGCGAGGGTGGCCCGGATCGCCCCGGTGAGCCGCGAGATGATCCTCAACTTCGTCTCGCATCAGACGCTGGGCCTGCCCAAGTCGTACTGAAGGCGGTGGGAGAAAGGCGGTGGGGGAGGGGAAAGCCGTACGGGATGGGCAGATTCGACAGGTAGCGGTAGGCAATCGGACCTTGAGGGGAAGCCATGACGCTGCACAGCGAGTATCCCGATGTCCCGCCCGTCGATCTGCCCATTCACGAGGCCGTGCTGGCCCGCGCGACCGAGCGGTTCGGCGACCGGACCGCTCTGGTGGACGGGGTGACGGGGGCGGGGCTCAGCTACGGGGAGCTGGACCGCGCCACGCGTCGGATCGGCGCGGCGCTGGCCGAGGCGGGGGTGCACAAGGGGCAGGTGGTGGCGTTGCACAGCCCGAACTCGGTGATGTATCCGGCGGCGTTCTATGGGGTGACGCGCACCGGGGCGGCGGTCACGACGGTGCATCCGCTGGCTACGGCGGAGGAGTTCGGCAAGCAGTTGCGGGACGCGGAGGCGTCCTGGATCGTCACCGTCTCGGCGCTGCTGGGCGTGGCACGGCAGGCGGCGGAGCGCGCGGGCGGGGTGCGCGAGATTTTCGTGTGCGACGAGGCGAGCGGCCATCGTTCGCTGCGCTCCATGCTGATGTGCACGGCGCCGGAACCTGTGGTGGAGATCGATCCGGCGCGGGACATCGCGGTGCTGCCGTACTCGTCGGGGACGACGGGCACCCCCAAGGGCGTGATGCTGACGCACCGCAGTGTGGCGACGAACCTGGCGCAGGTGGAGGCGCTGGTGCCGACGCTGCCGGGGGAGCGGGTGCTGGCGGTGCTGCCGTTTTTCCACAGCTATGGCCTCACCGCGCTGATGAACGCGCCGCTGCGCAGCGGCAGCACGGTGATCGTGCTGCCGCGCTTCGAGCTCGAACAGTTCCTGAAGACGATCGAGCAGCACCGGGCGCAGGCGCTGTACGTGGCCCCGCCGATCGTGCTGGCGCTCGCCAAGCACCCGGCGGTGGGCGAGCGCGATCTGTCGTCGGTGCGGTTCGTGCTGAGCTCGGCGGCGCCGCTGGACGCGCACCTCGCGGAGGCGTGCGCCCGGCGGCTGGGCATACCGCCGCTGCTGCAGGCGTACGGGATGACGGAGCTGTCGCCGGGCTGCCATCTGGTGCCGCGGTACGCCGAGAACGTACCGCCGGGGACGGTCGGAAAGCTGCTTCCCAGCACGCGGATGCGCATTGTGGCGGATACGGGCCGGGATGCCGTGCGGGGGGAGGACGGAGAGATCCTCATCCACGGGCCCCAGGTGATGAAGGGCTACCTGGGCCGCCCCGAGGACACGGACGCGCTGATCGACGCGGAAGGCTGGCTGCACACCGGGGACGTCGGGCATGTGGACGCGGACGGCTGGCTGTTCGTGGTGGACCGGGTGAAGGAGCTGATCAAGTACAAGGGCTATCAGGTCGCCCCGGCCGATCTGGAGGCGGTGCTGCTCACCCATGAGGGCGTGGCCGACGCCGCCGTCATCGGAGTGAGGGACGAGGCGGGCAATGAGATCCCCAAGGCGTATGTGGTGCGCGGTCCGGGGGCCCGGATCTCGGAGGAAGAGCTGATCGCGTACGTTGCGGGGCAGGTGGCCCCGTACAAGAAGGTGCGCCGCGTGGAGTTCACGGAGTCCGTGCCGCGCTCGGCCGCCGGCAAGATCCTGCGGCGCGAACTGCGCGCCAGGGAAAGGAGTTCGACGGCCCCATGACCGACTCGCCCACGCGGCCCGAGCCGCGAGAGCCGCTGGTGCGGCGTACGTCCGCGCACGGCATCACCACCCTCACCCTGGACTCGCCGCACAACCGCAACGCGCTCTCGGCGCGCCTGGTCACCGAGTTGCGCGCCGCGCTGGCGGCGGCAGGGCGGGACGAGACCACCCGGGCGGTGCTGCTCACCCACACCGGCACCACCTTCTGCGCGGGCGCGGACCTCAGCGAGCCGCCGTCGCAGTCCGGGGCGCTCGACCTGGTGGCACTGCTGCGGTCGATCGTGGAGCTGCCCAAGCCGGTGGTGGCCCGGGTCACCGGGCATGTGCGCGCCGGCGGGCTGGGGCTGCTCGGCGCGTGCGACATCTCGGCGGCGGGCCGGGGGGCGAGCTTCGCCTTCACCGAGGCGCGGCTCGGGCTCGCCCCGGCCGTCATATCGATACCGCTGCTGCCCCGGCTGGACCGGCGGGCCGCGGCCCGCTACTACCTCACCGGGGAGCGGTTCGACGCCGCCGAGGCGGCCCGGATCGGCCTGGTGACCCTGGCGGACCCGGAGGGGGACGCGGACGGGGTGCTCGCCCCCGTCCTCGACGGGCTGCGGCGCGGCTCCCCACAGGGGCTCGCCGAGTCCAAGCGGCTGGCGACGGCCGAGGTGCTGCGCGCCTTCGACCGGGACGGCGAGCCGCTGGCGGCGCTGTCGGCGCGGCTGTTCGCCTCGGCGGAGGCGCGGGAGGGCATGACGGCGTTCCTGGAGCGGCGGGAGCCGGCGTGGGTGCCGGACGCGTGGGTGCCGGACGCGGGGGCGCCGGACGCGGGGGTGCCGGACGCGGGGGCGGGCACGTGAGCCCCCGTACGGCCCTGCCCGACCCGCTCGGCCCGCGGCAGGAGGGCGGCTCGCGGCAGGAGGGCGGCTCGCGGCAGGAGGGCGGCCCGCGCCAGGACTGCGGCCAGGACCGCAGTCCCCAGCAGGACCGCAGTCCCCAGCAGGACCGCAGTCCCCAGCAGGACCGCAGTCCCAAGCAGGACCGCAGTCCCAAGCAGGACCGCAGCCGCGCGACCCGGCAGCGGCTACTGGAGGCCGCCGTCGCGTGCCTCGCCGAACACGGCTGGGCCGGCTCCACGGTGTCGGTCGTCGCCGAGCGGGCCGGGGTCTCGCGCGGGGCGGCCCAGCACCATTTCCCGACCCGCGAGGACCTGTTCACGGCGGCGGTCGAACATGTCGCCGAGGAGCGTTCGGCCGAGCTGCGGGCCCTCCCCGCCCCGCGGGGGGAGGGCCGTACCCATGCGGTGGTCGGGGAGCTCGTCGCCCTCTACACGGGCCCGCTCTTCCGGGCCGCCCTCCAGCTGTGGGTGGCCGCCTCGTACGAGGAGCAGCTGTACGCGCGGGTGACCGCGCTGGAGGGCCGGATCGGCCGCGAGACGCACCGCATGGCGGTGGAGCTGCTGGGAGCCGACGAGACGGTCCCGGGCGTCCGGGAGGCCGTCCAGGGCCTTCTCGACATGGCCCGCGGCCTGGGCCTGGCCAACCTGCTGACGGACGACGCGCCCCGCCGGGACCGGGTGGTGGCCCAGTGGGCGCGCATCCTGGACGACGTCCTGGGGCCCGCCGCCGGCCGCCCGGCTACGGGGTGATGTCCCCGTAGCCCTCGATGTCGTGGGTGCTGCGCGGACCCGGGCCGATGTAGCGGGCCGAGGGGCGTACGAGGCGCCCCGTCCGCCTCTGCTCCAGGATGTGCGCGCTCCACCCGGCCGTACGGGCACAGGTGAACATCGACGTGAACATGTGCGCCGGCACCTCCGCGAAGTCCAGCACGATGGCCGCCCAGAACTCGACGTTCGTGGCGAGCACCCGGTCCGGCCGCCGGTTGTGCAGCTCTTCCAGGGCGGCCCGCTCCAGCGCCTCGGCGACCTCGAACCGCGGCGCGCCCAGCTCCTTGGCCGTACGCCGCAGCACCCGCGCCCGCGGGTCCTCGGCGCGGTAGACCCGGTGCCCGAAGCCCATGAGCCGCTCGCCCCGGTCGAGGGCCTGCTTGACGTACGCGGTGGCGTCCCCGCTGCGCTCGATCTCCTCGATCATGCCGAGCACCCGGGAGGGCGCGCCGCCGTGCAGTGGGCCCGACATGGCGCCGACCGCACCGGAGAGCGCGGCGGCGACATCGGCGCCGGTGGAGGCGATGACGCGGGCGGTGAAGGTGGAGGCGTTCATGCCGTGCTCGGCCGCCGAGGTCCAGTACGCGTCGACGGCGGCGACATGCTTGGGGTCGGGCTCACCGCGCCAGCGTCGCATGAAGCGCTCGACGATGGTCCCCGCCTTGTCGATCTCCCGCTGCGGCACCATCGGGAGCCCCTGCCCGCGGGCCGACTGGGCCACGTACGACAGGGCCATCACGGCGGCCCGCGCCAGATCCTCGCGGGCCTGCTCCTCGTCGATGTCGAGCAGCGGTTTGAGTCCCCAGACCGGCGCGAGCATGGCCAGCGCGGACTGGACGTCGACCCGGATGTCCCCGGAGTGGACGGGGATGGGGAACGGCTCGGCGGCGGGCAGCCCCGGATTGAAGGCGCCGTCGACCAGCAGCCCCCAGACGTTGCCGAAGGAGACGTGCCCCACGAGGTCCTCGATGTCGACGCCGCGGTAGCGGAGCGCACCGCCCTCCTTGTCGGGTTCGGCGATCTCCGTCTCGAACGCGACGACTCCTTCGAGTCCGGGTACGAACTCGGACATCAGGCGGCTCCTCATGATGTGGGCGACGGTGGGCGGACGGGTGGTGCGGATACGGGACCAGGTGCCATCGAGATCGTCGGGTGCTGCCGGTGCCGGGACGGTTACACGGCTGCGTGGCGCGGCTCGCGGTCCGTACCGGCTACTCCGGTGATGTGCCCCGTGCGGGCGGTGGTCACCCAGCCGCCGTGAAGCGGTGGGCGCACCACACGGTGACAGGCGCATGGTCAGCCTCAGTCTGGCGGGTTCGCTACCCGTGGGGAAGCGTGAGAAGCGGCACATCACCCGCGTGGGCAGGCAGGATTACGGGCGTCCGGGGCCGGGGAGAAGCGGCACATCACCCGCGCGGGCAGGCAGGATTACGCGCGTCCGGGGCCGGGGAGAAGCGGCACATCACCGGCGCGGGCAGGCAGGATTACGGGCGTCCGGGGCCGGGGAGAAGCGGCACATCACCCGCGCGGGCAGGCAGGATTACGGGCGTCCGGGGCCGGGGAGAAGGCAGCTCTTTCGGGGCGGTCCGCACGACGGGCCGGTCATGTTGCAAGATAAGCGCGTGCCCCACGTTGACCCGGAGCCCCTGGCTTCCTCCGCGCGTTCGTACGACCCGGCCGCCATGCGCGAGCACTACCGCGCGGAGGGCATCGACGAGGCCGAGCTCGCGGGAAACCCGTACCAGCAGTTCACCCGCTGGTTCGAGCAGGCGGTGGGCAGCGGGCTCTTCGAACCGAACGCGATGGTCGTCTCGACCGCGGACGCCGCCGGCCGCCCCAGCTCCCGTACGGTCCTGATGAAGAGCTTCGACGAGCGCGGCTTCGTCTTCTACACCAACTACGGATCACGCAAGGGCCGAGAGCTCGCCGAGAACCCTTATGTCTCGCTGCTCTTCCCCTGGCATCCGATCGCCCGGCAGGTCGTCGTCCTGGGCACGGCGCGGCGCACCGGGCGGGACGAGACGGCCGCGTACTTCCGGACCCGGCCGCACGGCTCCCAGCTGGGCGCGTGGGCCAGCACCCAATCCTCGGTGGTCGGCTCGCGGGCGGAGCTGGACCGGTCGTACGCGGAACTGGCGGACCGCTATCCGCCGGGGGAGCAGGTGCCGGTGCCGCCGGAGTGGGGCGGGTTCCGGGTGGTGCCGGAGACGGTGGAGTTTTGGCAGGGCCGGGAGAACCGGCTGCACGACCGGCTGCGGTACGTCCGGATCTCGGGCGAGGACGGCTGGCGGGTGGAACGGCTGTGCCCCTAGGAGGGCTGTGCCCGTAGCGGCTGGAGCGGCTGTGCCCCCAGGTGGGCTGTGCCCCGTAGCGGCTGGAGCGGCTGTGCCCCCAGGTCGGCTGTGCCCCGTAGCGGCTGGAGCGGCTGTGCCCCCAGGTCGGCTGTGCCCGTAGCGGCTGGAGCGGCTGTGCCCCCGGCCACGACGGCTGCGCCCATAGCGGGCGGGCCTGACGGGACCTGACCCGGAAGGCCATTCGGGCGGCGCGCGACCTGGCCTGCCCCGGAAGGAGCCACGTGAGCGGCGCGCGGTCCGGCTCGCCGCGGACGGCCCCTCGGACGGCCCCTCGGGCGGCACGCGGGTCGGACTGCCCTGCGAAGAGACCGCGCGGGTCAGGTCCGCTGGAGCGGACCGCGCGGTGTTCGGCACACAGCCGCGAAACGCAGACGACCCGCGGGTCGTGCCCCTGACGCCGTGAGGCGCGAGGGGGCCGGTCGGACGTACCGGCGACACCGCGGGTCGGGTGACTGCGTGGGATTGGCCGGCCGCGCACATCCTTCGTGCGCCGGTCCGGCGAATGCGCTGAGCGCGACGACGGACCGCTAGCCCGCAGTCACCTCACGCGTCCGGATTTCATACATCTGCCGAACCACCTCCCTTCTCGTGTACTGCACACCCTAAGAACCGCCTCGCGGTGCGCACAACCGAATTTCGCATGACAACGATTTGGTCGAATCCGGTGTGGCGCGCGTCACGTTCGAGTTCAATGTCCCGACGTGCCCCACCAGAGGCAGCACCACACGCAGCCACGTCCAGCAGGGGGTATCCGGTGACCGCTCCACAGCGTTCCGAACCTGCACGTCCCGCCCGTCCCGCGCGGCCGGCCGGCTCCGTCCCGGCGCAGTCGGCGGCGTCCGCCCCGCCCGAGCAGCCCGACCGCGACGACTCCGATCTGCTCGCCGCCCTGCTCGACGGCATGGACGCCGCCCTGTGCGCGTTCGACGCAGACGGTACCGTCACCCACTGGAACCGCGAGGCCGAACGCATCCTCGGCTGGACGGCCGCGGAGGCGGTCGGCCGCAAGGGGCTGGCCGGCTGGGCGGCCCGTCCGGCGGACGCCCACGAGGTCGAGACACGGCTGCTGGAGGCGATGGACGCGGCGGGCCGCCACGTGTACGAATTCGCGCTGCTGACCAAGGACGGCGGCCGGATCCTGATCCGTACCCAGGCGTCGGCGGTGCCCGGCGCGGACGGCCGGCCGGCCGGGGTGTACTGCGCCTTCGGCGAGGTGCACGCGCAGCTCGACCTGGAGCGGTCGATCGCGCTGAGCGAGGCGCTGCTGGAGGACGCCTCGTGGAACGTGGTCCTGGTCGACGCGGATCTGCGCGTGGCCCTCGTCAACGCCAACGCGGCGGGCTCGCTGCGGACGGGCCGTACCGCGGCCCTCGGCCGCCCGCTGGGCGAATTCCTCGACCAGGGCGTCGAGGAGGTCGAGAACGCCCTTCAGCACGTCCTGGCGGAGGGCACGCCCCCGGCGCCGCCCATCGAGCTGTGGGTGACAGTGCGGGACGAGGATGAGGGCGAGGACGAGGCGGGCCTGCTGGACGACGAAGGCCGGGCGGACGGCGGCGACCGGCGCGAGCGGGGCGACCACGACGCCTCGCCTCGCCGCTGCTGGCGCAGCGGCTTCCTGCGGCTGGCCTCACCGCTCACCGAGGAGCCGGCGCCGCTCGGCGTGGCCTGGATCTTCCAGGACGTGACGGAGGTGAAGACCTACGAACAGGAGAGCGCCCGGCTGCGCTTCCGCAGTAACCAGCTGCACCGCGCGGCGCGGGCGGCGGCCGAATGCGAGGACCCGACGGAGGCGGCCGCGATCCAGCTCGACTTCGCCCTGGCGGGCTTCGCCGACCACGCCCTGATCGACCTCGTCCTGGACCCGCCGACCCCCACCCCACCGGCCCGGATCCGGCTCGTCCGGGCGGCGGCCACCCCCTGCGGCGCCCCCGGCCCCTGCCCCCCGATCGGCTCGGGCGGCATCCCGGTGGCCTACCCGGACAGCCACCCGGCCCTCCAGGCGGCCGAGCGCTGCGGCTCGGTACGGGCCGGAGCGACCCGCACGGACGAGCCGGCCGCCACCCAGTGGGCGACGGCCCGCAAATGGCCCGAGGGAACGGCCCACGCCCTCTGCACGGTCCTCCGCAGCCGCGGCCGCACCCTCGGCGTGGTCACCTTCCTCCGCACCTCCAGCCGCCGCGCCTTCGACCGCACGGACGCGACGTACGCGGAGGACGTGGCGGCACGGGTAGCGGCATCCCTGGACCTGACCACGCCGGCGCGCTGAGCCCGGCGCGCCCGAGCCGTACCGCGAGCGCTGAGGCGTAGCGCCGTACCGCTGATGAGCCCCGGCCGTCGGGAGGGCTCACCGCGCCCAGCCGTAAGGGACAGGCACAGGTGCAGGCACCGGCAAAGGGACAGGCACCGGCAAGGCACCGGCACAGGTGCAGGCACCGGCACGGACACCGGCACCGGCACGGGTACAGGCACGGGGGCACGGGCACGGGGGCACAGGCACGGGCACCGGCACGGGTACAGGCACGGGGGCACGGGCACGGGCACGGGGGCACAGGCACGGGCACAGGCACGGGCACCGGTACAGGCACCGACACGGCACCAGCACAGGCATGGGCACCGACACCGGCACGGGCACCGGCACTGGTACAGGCACCGGCACGGGCACGGGCACCGGCACTGGTACAGGCACCGGTACAGGCACCGGCACCGGCACCGGCTACCGCCGGTAGAAGATCCGGTCGCCGTACTCGCTCATCACCCGCGCGTTCCACTCGTGCCCGCCATCCACGTTCCCGGACCTCAGCATCGGGGGCTCCACCCCCCGCTGGGCCAGCTCCGTCACGCCCGCCGCCACCATGGCCTGCATCAGCGCGCAGGTCACGACCGTCGACGCGGGTGCGAAGGGCGCGCCGATGCCCTTCGCCGTCAGCTCCGCGTCGCCGATCGCGATTTTGGTGTCGAGCACCAGATCGCAGTGGTCCTTGAGGAAGCCGCCGGACGAATGGCGCGAGGTGGTGCCGGTCGCGTATCCGACGGAGGTCACCCCGATCACCGTGACCCCGCGGTCCCGCGCGCTCATCGCCATCTCCACGGGCAGCGCGTTGCGCCCGGACAGCGAGATGATGACGAGCAGATCGCCCGCCCGGAGCGGGCTGCTCTCGACGACGGCCGTGGCGAGCCCGTCGACGCGTTCGAGCGCGCTGCCGAGCGTGGCGGGCATGACGTCCACGCCGACCACCCCCGGCACCGGAAGCAGATTCATCAGCGCGAGTCCACCCGCGCGGTAGACGACGTCCTGCGCGGGCAGCGCGGAGTGCCCGGCGCCGAAGGCGAAGAGGCGGCCATCCGCGACGACGGTGTCGGCGATCAGTCGCCCCGCCGAGGCGATACGCTCGGCTTCCTCGTCCCGCGCTCGCCGCAGCAGGCCGATGGCCGCGTCGAAAAAGTCCTCGGCCGACTGGGTTTCGCTCATCACGAATGGCCTTCCTGTCGCTGTCCGGATCATCGCTGTCCGGATCATGACGCTGTCAATAGCAGCCCCGCCCTCGCGGCGGAAGGGGCCGACTAGACCCCGTTGTCGGTGGGATGCGTCAGAATTGGGGTCAGGGCCACCGCACGACTTATCGAGGGGCACGCATGTCCGGACTGATCGACACCACGGAGATGTATCTCCGTACCATCCTCGAGCTCGAGGAGGAGGGCGTGGTCCCCATGCGCGCCCGGATCGCGGAGCGGCTCGATCAGAGCGGCCCCACGGTCAGCCAGACGGTGGCGCGCATGGAGCGCGACGGTCTGGTGACGGTCGCGGGCGACCGGCATCTGGAGCTCACGGAGGAAGGCCGCCGGCTGGCGACGCGGGTGATGCGCAAGCACCGGCTCGCTGAGTGTCTGCTGGTCGATGTGATCGGGCTGGAGTGGGAGCAGGTCCACGCCGAGGCGTGCCGCTGGGAGCATGTGATGAGCGAGGCGGTGGAGCGCCGCGTGCTGGAGCTGCTGCGCCATCCGACCGAGTCGCCGTACGGCAACCCGATCCCGGGCCTTGAGGAGCTGGGCGAGAAGGCGGAGGCCGATCCGTTCCTGGACGAGAGCATGGTGAGCCTGCGCGAGCTGGAGCCCGGCACCGAGGGCAAGACGGTGGTGGTCCGCCGCATCGGCGAGCCGATCCAGACGGACGCGCAGCTGATGTACACCTTGCGCCGGGCCGGGGTGCAGCCGGGCTCGGTGGTGAGCGTCACGGAGTCGCCGGGCGGAGTGCTGGTCGGCAGCGGCGGCGAGGCGGCGGAGCTGGAGGCGGAGATCGCCTCGCATGTCTTCGTGGCGAAGCGCTGACCGCACCGAACCGTGGCCAACGAACGACCCCCGAAGGCCACATAACACTCACTCTCACCAAAATTCCCACGCCCCACCAAAATTCCCACGCCCCACCAAAATTCCCACGCCCCACCAAAATTCCCACGCCCCACCCAAAACCGCCCTAACCAACGCACACTCACCTGACCCACGCACCATCTCCCGGGAACCCACGCACCCCCTCCCCGAACCCGCCCCAACCCGCCCCGACACGCTGACCGATACACCCCGTTCGGCCGATTCGGCCGTCGCGACCTGCGGAGACGGATTTTCCCGAATACGGAGTTGAGGGAAACCGAGCGGGCGGCGCGGACCCGTGCAACGCTGTCGCTGAATGCATATGCGTGGCCCGGGTCAGGGGAGGGGGCTCCTTATGGGCCCGAGGGGCAGTGCTGCCGAGCGGATGACCATGAGCGAGGGCCCCGGCGCCGTAAGGTGCCGGGGCCCTGCTTCCCCATGCTCCCCCGCTCGGCCCCGGGCCGTACGGACCGCGCGGACGCGGCCGGTACGACCCGGGGCCCTGATGACCCGGAGCCCCGAGCTCCCAGGGTCGTCCCCCGCGGACTCCCTTCCCCGAGTAGTCCGCCTCCCGCTAGCACTCTCCCCTCGGTGCAGACGAACAATCCTTGAGCGTGGTCACTCGAACGAGGGGTGTTGCCTGGCGCTAGCAGTACATTCGAATGCGGGTTCGATACTGTGAGACCGAGAGAGGGTTGGAGGTGCCACCACGCATGGTGCGACGCATCGATGTGACCGGGGTCGGCGGTGTGCGGCTCGCCGCCTGGGAATTCACCGACCCGCCCAAGGCCGGCCGCGGCCGCGCGGGAGCGCGCGGCACCGGAGTGCTGCTGCTCCACGGCCTGATGGGCCGCGCCGCCCACTGGGCGGAGACCGCCCGCTGGCTCGCCACCCGCCATCGGGCCGTCGCCCTGGACCAGCGGTGCCACGGCCGAAGCGAGAAACCGGCCGACGGCCCGTTCGACCGCGGCACCTATGTGGACGACGCCGAGGCGGCCGTCGAGCAGCTCGGCCTCGCCCCGGTCACCCTCATCGGCCACTCCATGGGCGCCCTCACCGCCTGGCAGCTGGCCGCCCGCCGCCCCGATCTCGTCCGGGCGCTGGTCATCTGCGATATGCGCGCCTCCGCTCTGGGCGCCGCCTCGCAGCGGGAGTGGACCGAGTGGTTCCGGTCCTGGCCGGTGCCGTTCGCGACTCTCGCGGACGTACGGAAGTGGTTCGGCGAGGACGACCCGTCGCTGGAGCGGCCCAACCCCTCCCGGGGCGACTTCTTCGCCGAGATCATGGCCGAGCGCTCGGACGGCTGGCGGCCGGTCTTCTCCCGCCGCCAGATGCTGAAGGTCCGTGAGACCTGGGTCCACGACGCCCATTGGGAAGAGCTCGCGCTGGTCGAATGCCCCACCCTCGTCGTCCGCGGCCTGGACGGCGAGCTGGGGCGCGCCGAGGCCCAGGAGATGGTCCGGGTGCTGCCGCGCGGCCAGTACGCGGAGGTGGTCGACGCGGGCCATCTCGTCCACTACGACCAGCCGGACGGCTGGCGCCGCGCCGTGGAGCCCTTCCTGGCCTCCGTACTGCCGGCGTAGCCGTCCGTCCGACGACACAACACAATCAGCGGTTGATGGCCTGCACCTCGCGGACGGTCACGTCCTGCGTGGTCCCGAAGACCCCGTCGGGCAACTCGTCCCCGGCCCCACCCGTGCCGGTCCACTCCACTTTCCAGGTGATGGTCGCCTTGAGTTTGAACGCCCCACCGCCCGGCGTGGACCGCAGATACGTCAGCCCGCACGGCGGCGTCTTGTCACCCGACCCCTTGGTGTACGGGGTGCCGATGCTCCCGTCCTCGTCGATCGGGCACTCGCCCGAGGCCGGATGCAGCTCGGCGTCCTTCGTCCCCGGCTCCAGCTTGAGCGAGACCGGAGTCGCGGTCGTCGTCGCCGAGATATCGAGCGGCGCCCCGACGGACGCGGTCACCGACACCGGCTTGAACGTCGCCTTGTCCAGCCACGCCCACGTCGCCAGATTGACGGTCTGCCGGCCCTTCGGACTGAGGTCGATCGCCGTGTCCGGCACCTTGAGCTGCTGATAGGCCAGCCCGGCCAGCACCTCAGGGTCGATGGCCTTCTCGACCGGCGGCGTCTTGCCGTTGTCCACCCAGAACGGCGGCTTGTTGTTGCAGGACAGCCTCTTTTGAACATCCGGCTCATTGGGGTTCTCCACAACGCCCCACCACATGCCCTTGCCTTCCTTGGCCTTGTTGTAGTCCTTGTACTCACCGTCCTTGTACATCTGCCGGACCTCGGCCACGGACCGCTTGGCATAGCTGGGCTGCTTGGCGTCGTTGGCGACCTCCTTGTAGCTCTCCTCGTTCTCCTTCTCGAACTGTTTGGGATCCCACAGAGGCGCATACCAGCAGGGAGGCGGCGACCAGTTGCCACCACTGACGGTCAGCGGCCCGGTCGACGACCCCGACCCGTTCTTCGACGTGTCATAGGTGACCTTCGAGGCCCGGGCGTAGAGCGCGTTCTTCTTCAGCCCTCCGTCCGAGCTCCCCTCTCCCACGGGAACATCGGCGTATGCGGGAGCCGTTGCCGCTGCCAATGACGCGGCTATGACCCCGGACAGCACGAGTCGTGCCGACCTCAGCCTTTGCATTGAACGGCCCCCTCCTGAACATCAATGGATTCCGTCTGCCAAAGGTCTTCCTTGGGGATCCGCTTCAGTGCGAGCTGATAAAAAGAGTACGACTTGTCGCTCGGCTTGGTCCGAAGAACCTTGTTGGTCTTCACTTCCTTGCCGTACAGCTTCGACTGGTCATGGCAGAAGGAGACGGTGGACATTTCCCCGCCCTGGGCGATCTCGACTTTCGGCCGCGTGTAGCGGTCCGTACCGTAAAGCGTCCAACCGCCCTTGACGTACTGCTTGATCTGATCCTTCGCATACGCTTGGGCGCCGCCCAGCGGAGACGAGTAGTACTTGTACGCGGCACTCTCGGCATCCTGCTTGACGACGCCGTACCTGATGCCGCGCACAAAGTGCATGGCATCGTCGAGGGCGGCAGCCTGCTTGGCGTCCGTCGGCCGTTCCCAGTCCAGGACCATCTTGAAGTCCTTGGGGAACGTCATCTTGGGGCCCTTGCCGACCCCCGAAGCCTCCTTGGACGGGGTCGCCGAGGACGACGTCCCACCCTTCTGGGCCCCCTCGATCTTGTCGTCGCCCTTCTTGTCATCACCACCGCCACAGCCTCCGAGCAGGAGCGCGGCGGCGGCCGTGACGGCGAGGGCGGACGTGGCTCGACGGCGCACGGTGTACTCCCGGGTGATGGCTGGTGTTGTTGTTGTGACAGGACGCTAGCGCCGCACTCCACGGTTTCGCCATGACCCAGGCCGCATTGGGCCCCGGCCCCCGCCCAGGCGCCCCACTGTCGCTGCCCCGCACACACGAGGCGGAGGCGGAGCCCAGAGCACTGCACCCTGTCGGCAGCGGCCTCGCTGGTCGATCGCGCAGGGCTTCGAGTAGGTCGCATACTTGGCTGAGCGTTACCGGCCCGCGTATGAGTGCGCCCAAAGAGTGGCAGACGGGCTGAGCGCTCCTCTGGCTCCGCGGACGGGCGCCGATCACATCGGTATCGTCACAGAGAACGGCTCTCCGTCCCCCAAGTGCAGAAGTCCCTTGCCTGGTGTGATCGGGTCGCCCACAGCCCTGCGTGAAATGCGGAGACCGATCAGGTCGCCGGCCGATGAGTCCTGCGGAGAGAGCAGAACGCCCCGCCGCGCCTTCTTCGCCTCGACCTGCCAGCCACTGAATCCGCCGCAGATTTCCTCCTCATCACCCGCGAGCACCAGCCCCAGGCCGCGCTCGGTGCCGCGCTGGATGATGTTCTTGAATTCCGAACCGGCGTCGCAATCCTCCAGGACCTCGCCATCGTCGATGAGAACCACGATGGGTGCCTCGACACTGGCGGAGCTGATGGCTTCGGTGAACTCGTCGTCCTCTATCTCGTCCTCGGTGAAGACCTGCAGTACGCCCCGCTCGTCCTCCAGTTCACGCAGTGGCGAAGGGCGTGGGGCCGCGATGACCAGTCTTAGGCCTTGGGCGAGGTAGGAGCGGGCCATCGCCAGCAGCACCGTGCTGCGGCCGGACTTTGCCGGGCCCCCAATGACGAAAGCCGGAATCCCCGAGGCCAGATCGGGCCCGTAGCCCATGAGTTCATCGCCGCCGACACCCACGAGGGACCAGAGCGGCGAGCGCGACGCAGTGGTGTCACGTAGCTCCCAGGCGTCCCGGAAGGAGATACGGCTCGGCAGAACGTCCACACGGAACGGCCGCCGCTCACGCGGCACCGCGGCGTTGCGCTCAGTCGCGGCCTCACCGATGGTGGTCAGTGCGGCCGCCTGACCTTGGCCGGAGTTGTCCGCGGACAGGAGGGCGAACTGCGTCTCGGTCGCGGTCTCGCCCTTGAAGGCGCGACCCGGAGCGATCTCCTCGGGGACCTTGCGGTAGTTGATGCCGATCATCGAGAAGTCCGAGCGGTCCGCGAGCCGCAGCGCGTACCTGTCCTCGGTCAGCGAGCTGATCCGGCCGACGAACAACTGACGATCTCCCGCGATGATCACATGGATGCCGACACTCGCTCCCTCGCGCATGATCGTGAAGATCTCGTCCGTCAGCTCCCCGCTGCCCATTTCACCGAGCGTCGGCAGCCAGCCCTCCCACCGGTCCAGGAACACCACGATATGTGGCAGCCGGCGTTCCTCCGCGACAGCTGACCGCTGCTCCCCGATGTCTGCGAAGCCATCCACGGCCAGTAGCTCTTGACGTCGCGTCAGTTCAGCGGAGAGCCGACTCACCAGGCGCTGTGCGCGTTCGGTCTGGACGCGGCCGACTACCGCGCCGCAGTGCGGCAGCCGGGTCAAGGCGTTGAGCGCGCCGTTTCCGCAGTCGATGCCGTACAGATGGACGTCGGCGACCGAGTGGGTACGGGCCAAGGAGCCGGCGATCGTCCGCAACACCTGGGAGCGGCCACTGCGTGGCGCGCCGCCGATGAGCAGGTGACCGAAGGTAGCGAAGTCGACGACGACCGGGCGACGTGCCTGTTCGGCGGGCAGGTCCTCAATGCCGTACGGCGCGGGCGGCAGCGGCCCGGCTCCCTGTATCGGTATCGCCCAGATGTCGTCGAGCAGAAGCGTGGTGCCGAGGGCTGGAAGCCATGGACTGTGCTGGGGAGGGATGGCAAGCTGCTCGTTCGCTTCCCGCACGGCGTCCACGAGAACCTTGAGGTCGGTGATCTCCTCTTCTTCGCGCTTGGCCGCGGCGGGCTTCTTCAGCGCGGTGCGCCCGAGGTCGTGCCAGTCGAGCCGACTCGCCCAGGGGGCGACGGTTTGCGGATCCGTGGCACCTGGCCGCCGACCGCCCACGCGCCCGGACTGGAAGGGGATGAGGGAGGCGTGGCCGAGGCGCACATACGCCCGCCCCGGGGTGTTCTTGGAAATATGCCCGGCGTCGGGGGCATCGATGACATCGCTTGATTCTCCTCCGTCGGTGACGCGCAACGCGATGCGGAGGTTGGTGTTGGCACGGATCTCGGGGGAGACCACGCCGCTGGGGCGCTGTGTGGCCAGCAGTAGATGAATGCCGAGTGAACGGCCTCGCTGGGCGATGTTGACCAGGCCGGTGACGAAGTCGGGCAAGTCACGGACCATGGACGCGAACTCGTCGATGACAATCAGCAGACGGGGGACCGGTGGGTGTGAGGTGTCGCGGCGGACCAGGTCCTGGTAGTCCTCGATGTCCTTGGCGCCGACGTCGGCGAGGATGTGTTCGCGCCGCTTGAGTTCAGCGCCCAGCGACTCCAGCGCACGCTCTACGAGGTGGGCGTCGAGGTCGGTGACCATGCCGACGGTATGCGGCAGTTGGACGCAGTCCTTGAAGGCCGAGCCACCCTTGTAATCGACGAGAACGAAAGTCATGTTCTCCGGGGTGTTGGCGACGGCCAGCGCGGCCACAATGGTCTGCAGCAGCTCGGACTTACCTGAACCAGTTGTACCGGCGATCAGGCCATGTGGACCGTCCCGCCGGATGTCGATACCGAAGGGCCCGTCGTACGATTCGCCGATCACCGCCATCGTCGACTGGCCGCCCATGTGCCAGCGCGCGGCGACCGCCCCGCTCGTCGGCGGTTCCATCTCGATGACGTCCAGTAGCCGGCTGGAGCTGGGCAGTGCCGAGTCCTCGGTCTCGCCACTGATGTCACGCAGCGGGCACAGAGCGCGGGAGAGCCGGAGGCACCAGGCCCCGGAGACGAAGTCGGGGCGGACATTCTGAATGCGGGCGGCGCCGGTCTGCTCGACGCGCAACCGCAATTGCGCGATCGCGGTGGCCCGTTCGGACTGGTGAGCAACGGTGGTGCTGGTGTGCGCCTGGACGGACGGGACCGCGTCGCCAGCGGGTACGTGTGGAGTGGTCGGCGGTGTGAACAGCGATGGTGCCTGTCCGGTCGGCGCGGACTCAAAGGGCGCATGCGTCGGATCGGAGCCGTTGAGGTCAATCGGGCGTGGCTCGGCGACTACCACGGCCTGGCACTCGCCGGGAAGGAAGCGCTCCTCGGTATCGAGGCAAATCGCGTACATCGCTACGGCCGGGCCCTCGCGCAGCAGCTTGACGACGCCGGGAAGGGAACGCAGTCGCCGAGATCCGTCCCAGATGACCACGATGTCCGGGTCGCTGAAAGACGCCCCCTGACTCTGGTTCTGCTGAGCTGCTTTCTGGCGGGCGTCCAGAAGTTGAATCAGCTCGCCGATGCGAGCCCCGACGGTCTCAGCGTCCGCGCCGATCAGGACGTTCGTGTCGTGCCCGGAGGTTGGGCGGGCGTGCGGAAGCCAGCGCACCCAGTCCCAGCTGTCCTGCGCGCTGGATTCGGTCAGCACGTAGAGCTGCACATCCATGGGGCTGTGCAAGACCGCTGTCTGAGCCACCGCCCAGCGGCCGAGCGCACGTGCCGCATCGCCGAGGCCTGCTATGCCGAGCACGCCGAGGGTCCGCAGCGGCAGCGAGACCGGCGCGTCCTCGATTTCCCAGGTGATCTCGCGCCGGTGGTCATCCTGCTCCGGGTCGTCGAGAACGACCTCGGAGGGGAGCCGACCGGTGCCTACCCTCAGCACCAGATGGTCCTGGTCGGCCCGGCGTCGCTCCCACAGCCGGGTGCGCGGGCCGGTACCGAGGGTGAGCACGGTGGCCGGGTCCGGCAGCTGGTGGCGTCGTTCAAGCCGCTCCGCAACCAGTGCGTCCTGGGCGTCTTTTTCGATTCGAGCCTTGTGTTCCTTGTACTCCTTGAGTTCTCGGGCGTGGGACTTGCGTCCGTGCTTCTTGTCCATGAAGTGGTTGGCAAGCATCATGACCGGACTCATGAGGGCCATGATCATGTAGTACCAGCGGTTGAAGACCAGCACCATGACGATTGCCGTCACGAGCGGCATGAGGGCCATGAGCCATGGCATGGGGCGAGCCTGTTGCTCCCTGGGCGGGTTGGGGAGCCTGAACTTGGTGACCCGGTCCGGCGGGCGCAGCCGTGGCGGGCGGTTGTAGTCGAGACCCGCGCCGTCCTCAGACCACTTGAGAGCGGCGTTCGGCGGGCTGTAACGGACCAGCTCGAGCAAAGAGTTGCCGACGGCGAGCTGTGCCCCGAGTGGCCAGTCGTCGTTCTCGAGTTCAGAGAGAGGCTTGCCATCGAGTGTTGCGTCCGAGTTGTTCGCGTGCACGACGACCCGGCACGTACCGTCGCTCGCCACGGACAGGGTCATGGCGCGCTCTGGGAGTTCCGGATCGTTGATACGGATGAACATCGCCGCGCCTCGGCCGATGTCGTAACGCCCGACTCCGAGACGGTGCACTGATCCGGCCATCGGCCCACTTGCCACCCGCAACTCCACCACGCCGACCGGCTCCCCCGGCAGACAACCGGCCGGATCGTGCAGGCTGACGATCGCGCCCTCGCGAAGCGGGGAGCCGGCGATGGTCAGCGATGGGTCGAGTGCGTATCCGTCCACGTAGATGGGGGGTGTGTCGCCTCCGGGCCCACCACGCTCACCCTGCAAGGGGATGATCTGCGCGCCGCTGTCGGTAGCGCTCCTGCTGGGCCCGCTTCCGTAGTCGACATATTGAGCCAATTCGCGCGCCACATCGCCGATGTGAGACTCGGGGTCGGCGTCGAGTACGACGTCGGTGCTCGCACCGCCGAGCGGATCGACGACGGACAGAGTCAGGCGCACGGACGTCCTCCTCGAAACACTGCGGTCGATGGGCCCGAGTGCAGAAGTGGCCCCCCGTAACACAGGACGATATCCGTCCGGTGTGGTGATGGGGCAATGGGCTCCATCGCAGGTTGATGCGACGTGGTCGATCTGCACGGGCTGACGGTAGGCGCGCGGCTACCAGCAATCCCACCAGGCGGTTAAGCGCTGATGCGTTGCAAATGACCGGATTTGACACCCTTTTCTATCCTATTTATGGGATTGAGGAGCATTCTCGAGAAGCGAGGAAGGGAACCGCTTCCACGCCCCGCGTGTCCTCACCCGTAAGGTGCCTCACCGGGTGGATCATCACACCATCCACACCCGGAAGAGGCGCGGGGACTGGCCCTGCCGCATACATGAAAGGACGTGGGACCGCATGAGCAAGAAGGACGATGTTGCAGTCACTTATCAGGACATGAGGGATGCGGCGAAGAAACTCAAGAAAGATAAGGTAGAGCTCCAGAAGACGCTGAAGAGTTTGAAGAAGTACGTCGAGAACCTGGTGAAGGACGGCTACGTCACCCAGAAATCATCGAAGGACTTCGAGGAGTCCTTCAACGAGTTCGAAAAGGGCGCCTCGGATACGATTGAAGGCCTCGAAGGTATGGGCGACTTTCTCACTTCGGCTGCTGACGGTTTCGAGCACTTGGACAAGAAGCTGGGCGACGGCATCAAGGGTAAGTGATCGCCGTCACGCGGACCGCGGCCCGGCGCCAGTTCACGCACGACCTGTTATTCATAGCGCCGGGCCGGCGGACTGCCCGTCAAGGCCCTACTTTAGTCCATCGAAAGGTCGTCATTATCGCGTCGAAAAGTTCGACGAGTATATCAGCGAACTCTCCTGCAGGGTCTCCGTCCGCTGGAGTGGAAAACACGGCAGTGATCCACCGGTTGGGGTCACCGGGCACGGGCAGTGCGTAGTCAACGCGGCGGGAGGCGTCGGCCGCGTCGGCCGATGATGCGCTGACTATCCGCTCGCCGCGTGCTCCCCGTGCCCCGTCCACAGTGACCATGTGAGTTTCGGAGCCGGCTGCCAAGCGGGCAGCGACGTCGTTGGTGTCCAGGACGGGGCCGCCGCTCAGCTGGATCTCGGAGATGATGATGGATCCCGCGACCAGAGTCTCTCCACGTGGAGCTGTTGGGAGATAGAGGTCCAGTCCGCCGTTCTCAGCGGATTGGCTGGCCATCTCTCGCAGGTGACCCTCAATCTTCACGCGATGCTTCGACAGCGCATCGCGTGACACATCATCCGGAGCTTTATTGAAGGATTGCTTGACTACATCGCGTATGGCCTCCTCCGTGCCTTGCCGGAGTGGGATTTTGGACCACCCGGGCGGCAGGACGAGCGAGTAACCGTTCGCGGTCGGTGCTGTCTCGGTCGTAGGTTCCACTCTCATAGTGTCGCAGCCTTATGGCTTTTGGGGTGAGACCGGATCCTTCCCTTGACTGGTCCTCAGCCCAGGAGGGAGGCTCTTGCAATATGTTTGCTTGCTGACCCGCAGTCACATCTGATGAAGGGTAACAGGAGAGGGGACATGGGCGACAAGTCAGACCTAAAGGTCAATTACGAACTTCTGGACTCATCGGAAACGTCGCTGAAAACTCTTCGCACAGAGTTCAAGAGGTGCACGAAACGGCAGGACTCGCTGGCTGAAGACGTGGGCGCCGGGAAGATGAAAGACGCCATGCACGAGTTCGCGAACAACTGGTCAGGCAACCGCAAGCAGTTGCTCTGGAATCTGGGCGAGACGCTTGAGCTGGTTCAGAACGTGAAGAAAAGTTTCAAGGACCTCGACAAGGACCTTGGCAAAAAGGCCAAGGGCGAGAAATAAGAGAAGCGACGGGGGGCACAAACATGGCGCCATCGGAACCGCGTCCGAAGGATTGGCATCCGCTAAATAAGGATGACCCGCATGCCGATCCTACACCCGGTGATCCTGATGGTGTAAGAGCCGGTCAGACTCGAATGAGCAACACGCACAAAGAGATTGTCGCTCAAGTGAAGCGGCTCAAAGCCATCGGGGATGGTGAAGGGCTTAAAGGGGAGTATGTCGATGAGCTGAAAGACAGCGCTGAAAAGCTCGCGGGGAAGCTGGAGAAGGCGGCAGGGCGGTACGAGCATGTTGCCACGCAGCTTGGCAAATGGAAGGGCCGGCTTGAGCATGCCCAGACCGAGACCGCCGGAGCGCTTAAATCAGCGAAAGAGGCCGAAGCGGATATCAAAGAACTCGTCGGAACTCTTGATGAGGACTCTGACGAGGCGAAGAAAGCCGCGAAGGAACTTGATGCGGGCGAGAAGGGGCGCCTGGAAAGCGCGCAAGAGAAGTACAAGAAAGCTGAGGAGAGATACAATACGGCGGTCGGCGACTACGAGGACGACGCAAAAAAGATAGCGGACAAGATTCGCGACATCATCGACGACGCCGTCGAGGATGGTTTCTGGAGCGCTATCTCCAACTGGGTAGAGCGGAACGTCGACTGGATAAAAAAGGCGCTGGAGGTGCTGGGGTATATAGCCACCATCCTGGCCATGGTCGCCTTGGTCATTGCGGTCGTAGCTGCATTCGTGGCAGTTCCCGGGGGTTTGCTGGCTATCCTTCCGCTATTGACTCAGATCGGTACCGCCATCACCTTTTTCACGCTAGGTACGCACGTCCTGATGGCTGCGACGGGCAACGGCGGTTGGGGCGATGTGGGCTTTGACATAATTGGCCTTTTTACATTCAAAATGGGCACCGCCGCCGCTAAGGGAATCAAAGCGGGCACAGACGCCACCCGGAGAGCCTCAGTGCAGGCGGCTCGTAGGGAGACGAAGGATGCGCTGAGGGGCAGCGCCAAGCGTGCCGAGCTCAAACAGGCGGTTAAGGACGCGCCGAATAAGAAAGCCCGGAATGCAGCTCTGAAGCGCCAGCGCAGATTCGAGAGGTCGCTCAAGAGTCCAGGTGCGGCACGAGAATTGCCCAAGCCCACTGCAAAAGAGGTCTTCAGGGCTGGCGGCGACCCCGATGTTGCGGCCCAGATCAAGTATGCCGCCCGTGAGGGGGCGAAGCGCTCTGGTGACAACGCCACTCGGGAGGCAGCCCACCAGACGGCGCGAGCAGGCAGGAGAAATTCTGCTGCCTTCGTGGCGGGCACTGGCTTGGACCTGGGTGACAAGGCTGTGGGGAGCAGCGACCTCTGGCCCGATAAACCAAAAATAGGGCCGTACAGTGACGCCAAGGACTGGAATAATTTTTCTTTTTCGAATAGCGGTTGGCATGACCGTGCACCATAGGAATAGGAGCAGCGAGTGAGGAAAAGCTGGGTAATCGTCGACTTCGACTATGAGTACTGGGTCGAGCTCCCCGCGGATGAGGATTGGAGAAACACCTCTTGGGGGAGTGAGAAGGAATGGGGGAAAAGCGCGGCGGAGGTCTTGCTGGAATTCAAGGATATTCCAGGAAATAGGAAGCTGCTGCGCCGCCTTGAGAAAGAACTCATCGGGTACCGCCGGGCATTCGAAGAGCATGCTCCGGGGCGGGAACACTATTTGTACTTCCGTGACCTGGAATCCGATCCTCTGTCCATGCACCTTTGGTACGGTCCTGCCGAGGACGAACGGGAAGTGGCACTCCGCAGGAATGCACGAGCCGACAGCACGGACACGATGTTTCCGCCGCAAGTCGAGGAGGTCGCATCGGAGGCACTCGGGACCGGATTGCGCTCACTGAACCACGTCCTTCTTGAAGACCAGACCGTTGCCGCGAATCTGTGGTACGCCTTCCGGGACGACAAGCGTGAAGTCGACCTCATTGCCTTGGCTTCGTCGGGGAACCTCGGCCCATTCGCGGCCGCCATGTCGGATTTCGACGAATTCGTTCAAAGTATCAGTCTCTACGATGAAGGCAACTGATATTGGAATGATCTCCATGCTTGACGCTTTCAGCGTCGACGCTGCGCCCGGGTCTTTCGCTTCACTACTCGTTGCTTTCGTACGATGGTAGCGGGCCTTGACGCACGTGACGCGGCGCGTGCGGTAAGGCGCATCCGCAACTGTCGCCTCATATGCGGCCAACGCATGACCAGAAGCACTGTAGGTGGGCCCGACACCATGAGTACAGAGCCCCACAACGGCACGCGTGTCGCAACACTGGCCAGGACTATCCCCGTGATTGCGCAATAACCGCAGACCAAGGTGAGGATGCTTCCGGTCTGGCCGGTAGGCCTGTTCTGGCACAACGCGATGGTGTCACGACCAAAGCTGTACCCCATGCGGAGCATCGTGCATCCAAGTCCCACGATAGCGCTCACGGAGACGAACGTTTCCCTTGCGCCATTCAGTTGGGGGTCGGAGCCGGACCACACAACCCCACCGCCGATGAGGACTGCCGCAAAGCCACCGAGGACCAATGTGATGGTGAACGCCCCATGAATAAGTATGCGCCACCAGCGGGGTCCTGCACCGAAAGGGTCGAGGTTCATACTCATAAATTTACCCCACATGGCTCATTATCTTATCGTCAGGGTGTACGGCTGGCATCCCTTCGATGATGTCAATAGTCAGCCAGCTCCTTCGTCGAGGCGTTTACGCGCCAAAGCCGCGGTAGTTTCGCCTAATTTAGTCCAGCTATGGGGTGCGCTATGTTATGCAGCAAGCTCACCGGCTTCGGAAGTAGCCGTAAGTGAGGCCCAGCTGTTCTGTCCACTGAGGTTGGTGACGGACGTCATGGCTGAGTGATCTTGAAATGGGTGAGGGCCTTCTGGCTTGGTGTGGATTGCGATATCTGCACCGGCGACCAGAAAGGCCCTCATGCCCCGCCGTAACGCACCCCTGACCGAGACCGGGCGTCTGTGTCTGCCCCGCTGCGTCGTGGACGACGGCTGGCCGCTTCGCCGGGCCGCTGAACGCTTCCAGGTCTCGGCCGATGAGGTCCTGCAGCTCCGCCTCACTTTCTCGCGCACCTATGCAGGACACCGCAGGAGCTACGGGAAGCTGGATTTCTGACACTTCGCCAATTCCGAGCAGATCAAGGGTGTTGGCCAGCGAGGCGACGGTGACATCTCTGCCGGCCGGAGTGTCGTCTCCGCTGTAGAGGGCCGCGTACAGGGTTGCGACGCACACGGTGCCGTCGATATCTGCCATGCAGAACGCGGTGTATTCAATGCCGGCGGACGCCAGAGCTTCAATTCCATCCACGCATGCGTTGACCAAGATGCAGTCGCTCCGGCGACTCCATATCGGGAAGATACTCGTGCGCCAGGGCGTCCAGCCGGTTGACGGTGAGGCTTCTGTCTTCGTTCAGAGGAGCTTCGATGCATGACTCCGGGACCACTCAGCGCACATGTATCTCGTCGCTTACCGTATTTGGCGTGACGACTTGGACCGCGTCCTGGCTCACGGTTTCAGTACTCATGTAGGGCCTTCCGTCGGAGTGGTATCCGGATTGAGAAGGTCTTCTGGAATGGGAAGCTCTTTGGCGTCGGGAAAGAACTTGCGGGAGGTGGCATACATCCCGTAGTAAGGGTACTGGCGGGGTATCTCGGCTCCGTTTCTCCGGGCGATGACGACGACTTTCCGATACATCCGAGCCCGGATTCGGACATTCCGTCGGACCGGATCGAATGTGGCCCGTAGCCCGCGTAGGCACAGGAAGAAGAGAAGCGTGCCGAGTACCAATACGGCCACGCAAATGGTTATCACCTTAAATTGCTTCGGCTTTTCTGAGGCCACCAGCTCCCAAAATGGCCACAGTGCAAATCCCAGGACTATCAATGGACCACCGAAGACGAGCCCGACCCCCTGTCTGTCTACGTTGTCGCCCCAGCGCTGATGGAGCATCCACAGAACCGCCCTGTCGTCCAAGAAGTCCATACGGACCTCCCGTCCGAGATTCTCGGCTTGCACCTTTGCCTTGGGTATCGAGGCGAGGACTTCGGATGGGATCAATGCGTGCGCTGCGCCATCGTCGCCCATGAACAAACGATCTTCGGCAGGGTATTCCTTACCCATGTGGGTAACTCTCCTCAACCTGCAGGCGAAAGAGCCTTGTGAAAAATAGCTTGATGATGGCCGCGAGTGCAGTGTGGGCGTTTGCTGCGGCGAGGGCGACGGCTGAGGTGTCTTGTCACCCCAACCGGCCTTGTCTGGATCGTCGTCCTGCCACACATGCTCCCATCTGTGTATCATTTTATTCCCTGCACTAATGATTCCAGCGCCCTTGATGGCTCGCGTGATCTTTTCCCCATCGAAGCCATCTTCCGGACGTCTCGCGAGGGGGCTGCCCATTTCTATTTGACGCCTACCCACCTCAGCCCCTTTACTGTGCCGTTGACAAAGTCAGTACCCATGCCATTGGTGAACATGTGCCACACGCCGCTTGAGACGGCAGCCACACGCGCCCCCATGGCCGCCGCGGTGAGCCCTTTCAGCGCTCCGAACCCGGGAATTATCCCCACAAAGTCGAGGCTTAGTTTCAGCAATCGAGCTTCCCGCCCAGGGCGAACATGTCGTACGCGTGCCCGGCGAAAGCGCCCGCGCTTGCCAATGAAGCGCCGATGACGAGGAGTGCTATCCCAAGAGTTCCGCCGGTGGCGACAAATGCCACGACGAGTGCGGCAGCGGCCAGCACGACCCCGATAGCAGACAGGTCGTCTGCCCATTTTGCCAGGAAATGCATAAAACCGCCCGGGTCATGCACTCCATCGTGATTAACGAGGTTTTTGATGTGCTTGGCCGCGCGGTCGCCGGCGTCGTCGCGAATGATTTTCACACGTCCGATCTCCCTATGCGCATCCCGTATCCCACCAGCTGCATCGTCTCGCTTTTTTCCGAGCCGTGTGCGGTCAGTCACGTCATCCTTGCTGGGGACCGTTCCCTTGTATTTCTCGAGTTTCTTGAGGGCTTCCTTGTGATCTGCGTCCGCCGTGCGGAAGTCATCAAGCGCCTTGTCGGCTATTTTCTGGGCCCGATAGAGCTCGCTCGCGTACTCCTTCGACCGTAATCCCTTGGACCGCGTCCCGGCTCACGGTTTCGGCACTCATGCGGGGCCTTCCTTCGGGGTCGCATCCGAATTGAGAAGGTCTTCCGGAATGGGAAGGTCTTCGGCGTCGGGGAAGAACTTACGGGAGGTGGCGTACATCCCGTAGTGGGGGTAGAGGTGAGGTATGTCGGCTCCATTTCCCCGGGTGGTACCCACGACTTTCCGGTACATGCGGGCCCGGATTCGTACATTCCGTCGGACCGGATCGAACGTGGCTCGTAGCCCATGTCGGCACCAAAAGAAAAGAAGGGTGCCGAGAACTGCTACGGCCACGCCAATGGTTATCATCTTGAATGGCTGCGGCTTTTCTGAGGCGACAAGAACCCAGAAAGGCCACATCGCACAGCTTAGGAGTATAAAGGGGAGCCCCAGGACGAGCACGGCCCTGTGTTTGTCTGCGTTGTCGCCCCAGCGCTGATGGAGCATCCAGAGCACGGCCCTGTCGTTCAAGAAGTCAATACGGACTTCCCGGCCCAGCTCCTCCGCCTTCGCCTTGGCCTCTGGTATCGAGGCGATCACTTGGGAGGGGATCAACTCGTGTGCTTTGCCATCATCGCCAATGAACATGCGATCTTCATCAGGGTGTTTCGTGCTCATCTTGATTACTCTCCTCAACCTGCAGGCGACAGCGCCTTGTGGAAGGGGCCGGACGACGGCCGCGATTTCAGAGTGGGCGGCTGCTGCGGTGAGGGCGACGGCTGTGGGAGTCTTGCCGTCCGAGCTAGTGTTGTCCGAATCGTCGTCCTGCCATAGATGCTCCCACTTGTTCTTCATCTTATTTCCCGCACCAATAATTCCAGCGCCCTTAATAAAGCGTGTGATCTTTTCCCCATCGAATCCTGCTTCCGGGAGTCTCGTTAGGGCTCCCCATTTCAATTTTCCGCCCACCCACCTCAGTCCCTTAATGCTACCGTTGACAATTTCAGTACCCTTGCCATTGGTGAACATGTGCCACACGCCGCTCGCGGCGGCAGCGGCACGTGCTCCCCGGGCTTCTGCGGTGAGCCCCTTCAGCGCTCCGAACCCGGGAAGTATCCCTAAAAAGTCGAGGCCTAGTTTCAGACACGAAGGGCGTCGGCCAAGGCAGTGTGGATCTTGTCGTAACTCTTGGCTGCGGTGTCAGTCGCATCCGCGAGCTTCTTGATATGGTTGTTCAGTTTTCTGCGGGTATCTTTCCAAGTGTCAGAAAATTCATCGAATACATCCCGGAGGCCACCATGGCCGAGTTCATCTTGAAATCGCCGGCTGGATTCCCATGCTTATCGAATTCACGGTGAATCCTCGACAACGCCCTTGAGCATTCCTTGATCAGATTTGTGTCTGCCTTGGTGTGCCCCACGCGGCTACCTCTTCTGTGTCTTTCCACTTGGCGATGTAGCGATGCTGTTCAGATGATGGCACGGATGCATCATGCGCCTCGAGGGGGCAAGTTGGGGTCGGGAGGGGGCAAGGCCACGCGCCAGGACCGAGGTGATTTCGAGTCATTTGACCCTGCTGAGGGGTGTGCGATTTGAACGCAGGGAGGCCACTTGGTTTCGAAATCGCCGTAAGTCAGGCTCAGTTGTTGACTGTCGTCGGCGACTCTGTGAGGCCACGTCACATCACGTACTGGGTGTACTGGACAGTAGCCTGCTGTTCGGCGTTGCAACACGGCACATGAGGGATGGGGGTGGCTGCCCGTGCAGCCGTTGCAGGGTGAGGATCCGGATGTCCTGGGCGCATATCGCCTGTTGGCCCGGCTTGGTGCCGGCGGGATGGGCCGGGTGTACCTGGCACGTTCGCCGGGGGGACGCACCGTCGCCGTCAAGGTCGTACGGCCCGAACTCGCGGAGGACGAGGAGTTCCGTGCCCGCTTCCGCCATGAGGTCGGCATCGCGCGCGCCGTCTCAGGGCCGTATACCGCCCCGGTAGTTGATGCCGATAGCGAAGCGTCCCTGCCGTGGCTCGCCACCGCGTACGTCCTCGGCCCTTCCCTCGACGAGGTTATCGCCGCGCATGGGCCGCTGCCGGAGCCGGCAGTACGCGGCCTCGGCGCGGGCCTGGCGTCGGCGCTCGAGGTGATCCACGGGGCCGGTCTGGTGCATCGCGACCTCAAGCCCTCCAATGTGCTGCTGGCAGCCGACGGCCCGCGCGTCATCGACTTCGGCATCGCGCGGGCGGTCGATGGCGCGCGGATGACCAGTACCGGGATTGTGGTCGGTTCGCCCGGGTTCATGCCGCCGGAACAGGCCAGCGGTCAGGTCGCCGGTCCGCAGGGGGATGTGTTCTCGCTGGGTGTGGTCCTCGCGTACGCGGCGACGGGTCAGCTGCCGTTCGGCCATGGCTCGGCGGCTGGGACGCTCTACCGGGTCGTCCACGGTGAAGCGGACGTGTCCCATGTGCCCGAGGCATTGCGTCCCCTCGTAACGGCGTGCCTCGCCAAGGACCCGCAAGCCCGCCCCCGCCCCGCGGAGGTCAAGGCGGCGCTCGCGGGCGAAGGGATGCAGTCCGTGGTCGACGACTGGTTGCCGGGCCCCGTCGCCTCCACCATCGCTCGGCACGCCACTCGCATCCTCGATCTGGACACCCCGCTGCGGAACGATGCGGGGTCGGCCGTACGGACGCCTACCGCGGTCGACCAGTCCATCGTGACCAGCCCGACTCAGACATCGCGGCCGCAGTCGCAGTCGCAGCCGAACTCGCGGACCTCGGCCCCAGCCGCGGCCCCCTCGCGTCGCCGGTTCCTCGCGCTCGGCGCCGGGGCGGGGGTGCTCGCGGTCGTTGGGGGCGTCGCGTGGGCGTTCGCAGGTGGCGGAGGCAAGGAGACTCCGGCGGAGAACACGTCGGAATCCGCCACGGGGCCGGCTCCGGAGAACTTCACCACCCCACCGGCAGGCACCAGTCCAAAGCCGCTGTGGCACGCGAAGGTCAAGCCCCTCAGTCTGGAATATGCGGTCCGGCCCCGGGTCATCGGGAATCTCATGGTGCTCTCGGGGGATCCGCTGGTGGCGCATGACGTGGTCACCGGAAAGCGGAAGTGGGCATCGCCCGGCATGGCCGGCCCCGGCGCGCAACTGATCTACAGCGCCGGGCTGCTGTTCTTCCGAAGCCCCAAGTACGACGGCGACTTCATCGGCATCAACCCGGCCACCGGCAAGGAGGCGTGGCGAAGCAGACTGGGCGGGAAGTACGACCAGCCGGAGCCGATCGCCGCCGACGGCAAGCGGGTCTTCGTCATCGCACAGGTCCTCGATGAAGACCCGACCAAGACGCTCACCGCCATTGCCGCCGTTGACATCAGGACCCGCAAGGTCGTGTGGAACGAGCCGCGCAGCAACGGCTCCGGGGATACGGACGTCGTGGCAACCACTGATGGGCGGCACATCGCCTACACGGACGACCTCCACAACCTCACCGTACGCCGCGCCGCGGACGGCAAGCAGCTGTGGACCCGCCCAGTCGGTGAGGACCTGGCATACCGCCCGGTCATCCACGGCGACAAGGTCGTCATCGCCGGCGCATCCATGCGGGCCTTCGGCCTCAAGAACGGCCACGCCCGCTGGTCGATCCCGTCGGGGCACAAGAACCCGTTCGACCACGAATCACTCACGCTTGACGGCGACACGATCTACGTGGCCGTACAGAACAGCGGGGTGTGGGCGGTCGACGCTGCGAGCGGAAAGAAGCTGTGGAAGTCCACGGAGCTCGGTCGGCGGCCGGCCCCGAAGGAGTTCGTAACGGTGGGTGGTTCGGTCTACGCCGCCACCTTCTTCGACTCCGGCGGCATCTACGCCTTCGACGCCAAGAACGGCAAGCTTCGCTGGACGTACAACGACGAGGTCCACGACGACAGCGAATGGCATGTCGTGGCCGCGGGACGTCGACTTATGGTGAACCATGCCGACCGGTTGTATGGGCTCCCGGCTGTGTGACGTAGACGTTTGGAGGGCGGGGTAGGCAGGTCGGCTACTTGAGTACCCGATCAACGATCTTTTGCCCGCCCTTGGGGTGGGCCGCACCTGCCGTCAGGCTGCGCCGATTAGGGTTTCTGTTCGTATGTGCGGACAGCTACGTGCGAGGGCGGGGACATCGTGTCGGATCTGAAGAAGGAAGCGGAATCGCTGGGGACGGCCTCTTCGGCGCTGCGAAAGGTGTCGCATCACACCGCTAAGCCGCTGCAGGATTTCAAGGCTGCGTCGCATGACCTATCCGCGCTGGGTGCCCTGGGTCCTCTACTGAGCGCGACAGAGGACATACATGACGGCATGCACACTCTGGCCAAGCTCACTCATGCCCTGGACAGGGAGTGGCGGGCGGAGGCGAAGTTGATGGGCGTCGTGTCCGATGCCTTCGATCTGCTGGACGTGCTGTTGGCCGCCGGGGCCCAGGGTAAGAAGGGCTGAGCCGGTCGTGGTCGACCTCAATCCGCTGCATTTGATCAACAAGGTCAACCATGCGTTCGGCGAGAAGCCGGCGGACCAGATGGGAGGGCAAGGCTGCCGATGCCTTCCACGACCGTGCCAAGAGCGTGCGCACTCAGGCCGGGGGGTGGCCCACTCTCTACGACACGGTGCCACGGCGTTGGACAAGTTCGCGGATCAGGCACGCACCGCGGACCGAGATGTGCGTGTTCCTCGCGAAGAGCGCCGAGTTCGTATGCAATTGAGTTCGAGAGGTGCACCTGCCAATGACGGCTGGAAATGAGGATCAACATGCGAACATCTCGAGCACTCTCGATGCCAACTTGTATCCGGACCTGTTTGAATCGGGTGGCCTCGTGTCGGCTATGATTCAATGCTCACAGGCGAATGACATGGAGCTGGGCCCCGTGCGCCCTGCAACTGAATCCCCGCGAGCCAGGTTTATCACTGCGGTAGCAGACACGGACAGAGGGGCGATATTTATTCACCTTGGAGCACAGAGGCGCAAGTTTTCTATCAGCATCGAGGGTGACGTCCACCCATGGGCGGATGGTGGCACTGATGACCTTCTCTCGGCGGTCAAGGTGGTGCATGTATGGCGCAGAGGCGCGACGCTCGAGAAACTGAAGAGCGATTTCCCCTTCATGCACTACAGTGAGTTGGCGAAGGCGTACGAAAGCGGCGATCCTGTCGCGACGCAATGGGAGCAGTTGCTCGACACTGAGGAATTTTCGTCCGTCCGTGCGATTCTACAGAAGGTCTATGCGGACGATCGACTGCGCCTATTGTTTCCTTTCTTTAGTCATGGCACACTGCGCCTTGCCAGAGACTACTCGGACAGGACGGCCGGGGAAATCTGGATCAGCCCCTTGCCTGATGGCCACTATCGAGTCGAATCCACAAAGTCGAATGAGATGGGGGAGGAAGCGATCTCGATGGATCAACTCATCGAGATTGCCATCTCGTTCCTGGCCTGCCCGTAATGCATGGCCCGATAGCAACCCCGAGCCCCGCCTGTCCCATGCCGGGAAGTGACCTGAACAGCGGCGACTTCACCCAGAGAGCCGTGACCACTTCCAGATGTCAGGGCCACAAAGTGGTATGTACGGCAGCCCTCGCCTGGGCTCCGCGTGGACAGCACGGTTGTGTCCGATGGTTGGCTGTGAAGGTCTTCCTGCGCCACTGGCCCGAGGGTGCCTGACCGGATCGTGCGTGGGAACGCCCCCTCTGCCGAGCTGACCGGGAGCGCTTCGCGTCCGTCAACCGGCGGTCACGGGGGCGCCTCGTGCCTTGCCCGAATTGACGGCAAGTTCTTCATATCGGTCGGGTTCAGGGAGTGTCGGATAGCTCGTCGGCAGGCCGCTCCTGAGCGGCTATGGACATGGGCCCATGCTGCTGGGGCCCTGTGCCGGGATCGGAGGGGTCGGTGAAGGACACCGTCTGGAGGATGGCCATGGTCATGTCGCACAACTCGCCCCAGTAGTCCACCGACGCTGTGTCCAGTGTGAAGACCGCAGTGTACGGGCCGGTGGCGAATGGGATATGCACCTGTATCTGCCCGGTGAGGAGCTTGCTCTGCTCGCCTGAAGCCGTCACTTTGGCGCTCAGGACCAGTTCCCGGAGAGTAATGCAGGAGACTGCGGACCCGCAGGGAAGATCCAGCCATCGGGCGTCGTTGAGCGGATCGCTTTCCAGAATCGCCAGTATGCCCTGGGCCGCCGTGTCGGGGTCAGACTGGTCGGTCTCGACAGCGGCCACCGTGAAGGCGCACTGGGCGACTCCACCTTCGTCGGTGGAGAACAGACCCATCGCGGAATAGGAGAGTCCACTGGCGGCCAACTGCTCAGCAAGTGCGGCGTAGTAAGGGGCGGCCGGCGTCCAGATGCTGTCGTTGCCCTCCGAGTACAACTCCCGTACGAAGGCGTCAGCGAGGGTGGATCGGTCTTCAGGCGTGGCGGCGAGTGGAAGAGCGAAGAAGCCTTCGGGAACGGTAAACCATATGGGTGGTATGTCGGCGCTGTCCGACGGTTCCGACGAAGCAGGAGTAGTGATGGTGGTCATGGGGTGCCGTTCTGCTCAGATGTCACGTCGCCCGTAGTCCGGATCTTCGCCATCACGATCCATGACGTCGGTAAGAAAGGTGATCCCGGCGAATACACTGACCTCTTCCGACGTCCGTACCTGGATGAGGTAGTTGAAGTCCGGCAACCGAGTGACCACGGGGCCGTCGACCACTGTCTTGTCGGCTGTGAAGGCATCCACCCTTCTCCGCTGTCCTGGCGTAAGAGCTTCGGGGCTCAGCAACTCCAAGGGATACGTCAGGTGTTCGCAGACTTCGTCGCGATAGTTCGAAGCAAGTCTGCACCAGGAGCCGTCCGTGAAATCCATCCGAACGTCACATTGTTTGGCGTTAAAATCATTGCATTTGGTAGCGCTGAAGTCCTTGGGCTCCACTCTGGCGAGTTGGTCGCGCCCGACCTCCCACAGTACTTCGTCATCGATGACGTCCGCCTTCAACAGACCCACGATGACAATGCGTCGGTCGGTGACAATGAGATGGGTTCGCAGGGTGTCTCCGCGGCGTGCAGGATCCAGCTGCCATGGCAGTGTTCGGGCAAGACTGCCGGGAGCGCCCCAAAGGACAGGGAAGTCCTCCACCTCGTTGGCCGGGTCCTGCGGACGTCCGAGCGTACTGACGCTCCCCACCCCTCCGCCGCCGGTCAGGACACCTATCGCCACAGCGCCGAGTGTCCGCAGTGCGCCCTCTGCCACTGCCCGCGTCCGGCGCTCGGCTTTGGTCCGGACGGTGTACGTGGGACCTTCAGGCCAGCTGGCAAGCTCGTGCTGGATGTCGTTGCGTTCTGTATCGCGGAACCACCGCATACCGGAGACCGGCGTCGCTGCGCCTGTTGCAAACATGATGGGTGCCCGAGTCAGGAGTACCTCTCCCGGGCTGGGCTGCCAGATCGGCATTGTCAGTCACCAAACCTTCAGTTGGCCGACTGCTGGAAGCGGTCACCGGGATTTACGGCTTCTCCGATGTGCTGGGGTATGCTCTGTATTTTGGGCGCGATCTTGCCGAGGCCATCCAGGGCGATGCCAGCGCCGAGAGGATTGAGTTGCACCTTTCCTCCACTGATCAACTTCAGCCCCTTGGTCCCAAGCCACTGGCCTTCGTGGTAACCCGCTTGGGAGAGGCCCGCAAGACGGTTCATCACCCCGCCACCTTCCCTTGCAATCAGTCCGAAGTTCTTGGCTTTACCGCCCAGCACGACCAGCCTGCCAGGCACCAGACTGACCCCGCCCTCGACCTTCTTCGCCAGATCTCCCATAGCGAGCAGATTCTTCGCCGAGGCGACCTGGGTTCCCTTGAATCCAGTACCGAAGGTCTTGGCTGTCCTCGCCAAAGCCCTACCGGTCTTCGCCACCTTGGCCCCTTTGCTGAACAGGCCGATACCGGGGAGCAGTCCTACCGCATCCAAGCCGATCGTCGTCCAACTCACGTCGGCTCCCGCAATTTTGGCTAGAGAGTGTGCGCCCAGAGCGAGTCCTGCAGTGACCAGAGCAGCGGCGCCGAAGATCGCTCCGAGGGGCTCGAAGGGCAGGGTGACGATCGCCAGAAGGCCCAGCACCGCAGTCAGGTCGCTTAGTAGATCACCGACCAGAGCGATGACGTCGGCGTGGTCCTTGACCCAGTTCACGGCGCCCTTGAACGCGTTCCCGATCTTGGAAAATATGCCCGGCTCATTGGGCGCAATGTCGTCAGCTTTGTCAAGTTCCTTTCCGATGAGTGCGGCAGCATGGGCATAGCGCGTCTCGAGATCGTGGACTTTGCTGATGATGTCGTCAACGGCCGAGGAGGCGTCAGCTACGTTCTTACCCTTCTTATCTCCCTTCTTGTCCTCTTCCTTCGCCTGGCCGTTCGACTCCTGCTTCGCCTTAGCGCCCGCCAGATCGTCGAGCTTTCTCCCGGCCGCGACCTCCAACCGGTCCGCCTCGTCCTGGAAATGCTGGAGCTCTTTGGCCCATCGATACAGCGCTCGGGATGTTTTGTGGAAGGACTCATAGCTTTTTTTGACCAGCGGTTTAACATCGTCCGATACGTGATCGCTGAAGGCTATCGCGGCCTTGCCTTTCCAAGCGCCGGTCTCGATCTGTTCCAACTCACGTACCGCAGTTCCCAGATCAGATGCCAGACCACCGATCCGTCTGGCCAGATTCCGGGTCTCTTCCGCGTCACCGGGCGTGGGGTCCCAGCCGATGTTCGGGAAGGAGGGGCGGGCCACTTCACTTGCCCTTCTTCTTGGGCTTCATGGACTCCGCAAGTTCCTTGTCCAATTCGCCGAAAGAGTCGTCTATCTGGTCGATCATCTTGACTGCGCCCTTGGCGTGTTTGCCAAGTTGCTTCATGCCGTAGCCCCACTCGTCCGCGAAGTCGTGGATGTCATCGACGAGTTTGCTGGCTCCTACCACCGAGCCATCCGTATGGCGCAGCGTTCGGCGAGCGGTGCCCATCCGGTCTGCGACTGTAGAAAAGGTTTTCCGTAGATGTTCGAAGATCGTACCCTCAAGCCGTAGATCAGTCATGCCATCTTCCTGCACTCTTCAGCCAGTATGAATTTCATGTTCGAGCGATCCTGGTGTTTCCGATTCCCCTGACACTTCAGCGGTTGATGGCTTGGACTTCCTGGACGCTGATGTCGGTGGTAGTGCCGAAGGTGCCGTCGGGGAGGGTGTCGCGTTGGCCGTTGGTGCTCGTCCAGGAGATTTTCCAGGTGAGCGTGGCCTTGAGGTGGTGGGGGCCGGTGTTGTTGGTGGAGCGGAGGTAGGTGATGCCGCAGGGTGGTGTCTGGTTCTTCTTGTCTGCGGAGTACGGGGTGCCGATGCTGCCGTCTTTGTTGATGGGGCATTCGCCGGAGGCGGGGTGCAGTTCGGCGTCCTGGGTGCCGGGTTCGATGGTGAGGGCGACGGGGGTTGCGGTGGTGGTCGCCGAGAGGTTGGTGTTGGGGAGGCTGGCGGTTACCGAGACCGACTTGAACTTGGCCTTGTTGAGCCAGACCCAGGTGTCGAGGTTGACGGTCTGCTTGCCGTCGGGGCTCATGGTGATGTCCGTGTCCGGGACCGGGAGTTCGTCGTAGGCGTACTCGGCCAGGATTCTCGGGGAGACGGCGAGGGGTTCGTCAGGGGTGTCGTTCTCGTCGACCCAGAATGGGGGCTTGTCACAGGAGTTCGCTTCGGGGTCGTTTTTGCGCTTGGGGTTGACGACGGCCGCCCAGAACATGCCCTTACCTTGTTTGTCAAGGTTGTAATTCTTGTACGCGCCGCCATCGTACCGCTCTTTGAGCGCGGCGCCGAAGAAATTTAGGAACGGCACTGAGGATATCGACGCGGTGAGGGCCTTGATCTGTTTCGGCGAGAAGGCCGGTTCATACCAGCAGGCCGGGGGCGTCCAGTTGACATCAGTGGAGGTCAACCCGCTCCCCCTGCCCGGCCTGGAACTTCCGGGAGTCCGAACCTCAACCTTTGTATGCGCAATGAGGTTGTTTCCCTGTCGGGAGCCGCCAGCTCCTTCTTTCGGGGCGTTGGAGTCGAGATCCTTACCGCCCGCATACGCGGTTGGTGTAGTGAGTGCAAGTGTCATCACAAGTGTCGCGACTGCCGCCTTTAGCTGAGCGTGGCGCTTCACGGCTGGCACTGCTTCGCGCCCTCCTGCGAGATGACATTAGAAGTCTGCCACACGCCGGACTTATTCTTTTCCAAGCGAGTGTTGTAGAAGGTGTAGTCGTCTGGGCTGCCGGGGAGTTTGCGTACCTCCTGCGTTTTGCGGTTCTTGTTGTACGACTTGGTTTCATCCGAGCAATACGTGACAGCCGCCGCGCCGTCTTTGAGGAAGGTCACCTTGCGATCGTAGTATCGGGTAGCCCCGGTGAAGGTCGTGCCGTTATCAATGAATGTTTGGACGTACTCAGACGCGCTGAGCAGTGCACCTTCCTTCGAGTAGAACTTGAGGCCCGGCCGGTTGCGGTCGCCACTCGTGATCGCCTCGTCCACCGAGTTGATGCGCCGCTCGTTGTCGGCCAGCACCGCGTCCTTCTTCGGGTCGCCGGTCTTGCGGTCCTCGAAGACGTTGTGCACGTCACTCGGGAGGGTGATCTTCGGTCGCTTGAGCCCGTCGTCCGAGGGAGACGCGGTGGGCGAGGCTGACTTGGTCGCCTTCTTGGCGCCGTCGATCTTCTTATCGTCCCCCGAAGAGGAGTCGCTGCCGCACGCGGTCAGGGCCAGGGCGGTGGCGGTGAGTAGGGCCGCCAGGCCGGCCTTTGTGGGTGTGTGCGTATTCAACTTCCGCATCTCCTACGGCTGTCCGGTAGCAAACGTCATCGATGATGGCATGGATGCATGGAGCAGCTTGGGAGGCTCGATTGCGCGCGGATAACGATGGGAGGTGCGAAGGAGGGGCCTCCTGGCGCGCCTTGAGGTGGTTATGGGGGGCTGATACGGTTCGATGACTTGACAGCCCCAGTTCCGCTGGATAACCGCGTAGTAGGGGCTTCGGCGGGCAAATGCCGGAATTCGGACATAACTTGCGGGGGCAGTCGCAGTGAAGATCCAGGAGCGCACGGGGGCGGCGCATGGCAGGGGCTTGGCGCCGGGTCAACCCGTCGGTGACAGGCTTCCCTCCGCCCCCCGCGAGCGTAAGCCTGCGCTTGCCGCGCTCGCGGTGTTGCTCATCCTTGTCGGTGCGTTGGGGGCGACCGTTCTTGTGTTGCGTGCCGGTGACCGGATCGAGGTCATCAAGATCACGCAAAATGTGACCGCCGGGAAGCCCATTCCGTCATCGGCCGTGGAATCGGTGATGGTCGCGGAAGATTCCGGTATCGATTACGTGAAGTACAACCAGTTGAATCTCCTCGGCAACTATCGCGCGACCACCGACATCGTGAAGGGATCCCTTCTGGTCGGGGGGATGCTGACCGAGAAGTCGAAGGGGCTTCCTGACGGCAAGGTGCTGGTCGGGCTGTCGCTCAAGGCGGGGCAGTATCCGCAGGATCTGGCCGCCGGGGACAGCGTCTCCGCGTACCGGGTGGGCGACGCCGCCGACAAGGGCAGCGCGACCGGATCGGCGGGGGCTTCCGGTGGGACCGGGGGGAACACGTTGCTGGTGCAGCGGGCGAGGGTGCAGATCGTCGGCTCCACGGGTGGGGGTGGGGACAGCGTCGGCAGTGCCGACTATCCCGTCTCGGTGCTCGCCGATCAGGGTGACGCCGCCGCGTTGACCCAGGCGGCGGCGGCCGGTGAGGTCGCCCTGGTCAAGGTTCCCAAGAGTGGTCAGTGAGTTCGGGCTTCCGGGTGGGGGGCGGGTCTCGTTTCCCGTCGTCCGGTTCCCGGTCATCCGGTGCCCAGCCGCCAGGCTGCTGCGGCTTCGGGTGCAGTTCGCAGGTCCAGGTCCAGGGTCTTAGAGAGACATAACGATATGGCGCTCATCGCTCTCGCTGCCGACAAGGGTTCGCCCGGTGTCACCACGACAGCCGTCGCGATCTCCGCGGTCTGGCCGCGGCGTGCGCTGCTGGCCGAGGTGGATCCGGCCGGTGGGGATCTGGTGTACCGGAGCGCCGCGGCGCACGGGGGGCCGCTGGATCCCAATACGGGGATGCTGTCGGTGGCGGCCACTGCGCGGCGGGGGCTGGTTGCCGAGCAGCTCTGGGATCACGCGCAGCCCATGTCGGGCGGGCTCGAAGTGCTGGTGGGGCTGGGGAATTCGGAGCAGTCCGCCGGGCTCGTCGGGTTGTGGCCGACCCTGGGTCATACCTTCGCGGGGCTCGCGCAATCCGCTCAGGGGGCTGCCGATGTGATCGCCGACTGCGGGCGGATCGGGGCCGACTCGCCGTCCGTCGACATGTTTCCGCACGCCTCGCTCGTGCTGCTGGTCTCCCGTACGGAACCGGAGAACCTGGCGCGGATCAGGGATCGGGCCGGCGCGCTGTCCGCGAAGCTCCACGGCGGGCAGCGGGGTGCGGCGCAGCTGGGTACGCCCCTCATCGGGGTGCTGCTGATCGCCGACCCGGGCAACAGCGGGCGGCTGGCCGGTCAGGTGAACGACATGCTGGTCGCGGCGCAGGCCGGCGCGCGGGTGGTCGGGGTCATCGCGCACGACACCGGCGGCGCAAACCAGTTGAACGGCCGTAAGCGCGGGCGGCTGGAGAAGTCGCTGCTCGTGCGCTCGGCCCGTAAGGTCGTCGGCGATCTGCATCAGCAGTTCGGTGCGGCGTGGACGCAGCCCGTCATGCCCGGCGGTGAGGGAGCCCATGGCGGTCACGGCGGTCACGGGGCCCACGGCGGTCACGGGGCCCACGGGGGTCACGGGGGTCACGGGGCCTACGGCGGTTACGGGGCCCGCGGTCCAGGTCCGGGGGCGCCTCGATGAGCGTCGTCGACCATCAGCTCGTCAAGCGGTTCCGGCAGCAGGCCGGTGACCGCATCGCCGAGCAGCGCCGCCTCGACCAGGCGTCCGGTGCCGCGCCGATGTCGACCGAGGACGAGCGGCAGTACGCCCGCGCCGTCATAGCCCAGATCCTCGAGGCCTACGCCCGCGCCGAGATCAACAGCGGGCGGGCACCGCTGGACGCGGAGACCGAGGAGCAGTACGCGGCGGCGGTGCATGCGGCGCTCTTCGGGGTGGGGCGGCTGCAGCCGCTGCTGGACGATCCCGAGGTCGAGAACATCGACATCAACGGGTTCGATCAGGTCTTCGTCGGTTACGCCGACGGGCGTGAGGAGCAGGGGGAGCCGGTCGCCGAGACCGATGAGGAGCTGATCGAGCTCATTCAGGTGCTCGGCGCCTATTCGGGGCTCTCTTCCCGGCCCTTCGACTCCGCCAATCCGCAGCTGGATCTGCGGCTGCCGGACGGCTCCCGGTTGTCGGCCGTCATGGATGTGACCCGGCGCCCGGCGCTGTCCATCCGGCGTGCCCGTCTGGGCAAGGTCTTCATGGCGGATCTGGTGGGAAATGGCACGGTGACGCCGGAGTTGGGGAATTTCCTGGCCTGTGCGGTCAGGGCCCGGAAGAACATCATGATCGCGGGCGCGACCAACGCGGGCAAGACGACGCTGCTGCGTGCCCTCGCCAATGAGATACCGCCCAATGAGCGGCTGATCACGGTGGAGCGGGCCCTGGAGCTGGGGCTCGATCAGTTTCCGGAGCTGCATCCGAATGTCGTCGCCTTCGAGGAGCGGTTGCCGAACTCCGAGGGCCAGGGCGCGATATCCATGGCGGAACTGGTCCGCCGATCACTGCGTATGAACCCCTCCCGCGTGATCGTGGGTGAGGTTCTGGGCGATGAGATCGTCACGATGCTCAATGCGATGTCGCAGGGTAACGACGGTTCGCTGTCGACGATTCACGCCAACAGTTCCAGCGAGGTCTTCAACCGTATTTCGACCTATGCGCTCCAGGCGAGTGAGCGGCTGCCCATCGAGGCGAGCCAGATGCTGATCGCGGGTGCGGTCAATTTCGTCGTCTTCGTCGAGCGCCGTAACGACTATCAGAGCGGCGGGCGGCTCAGCCGTACCGTCACCTCCGTACGCGAGGTCAACGGCGTGGACGGCCGGGTGCTGTCCAGCGAGGTGTTCGCGCAGACACCCGACGGCCGCGTGGTGCCGCACGCCCCCGTGACCTGCCTCGACGAACTGGCCGTGTACGGCTACCGCCCGACCGGAACCTGGGGGTGACGGGGACACCATGCGACTCCCCTCGATGGGCGGCTTCCTCTCGCTGCCCGTGCTGTACGCGCTGCTGAGCGGCGTCGTCGTCGGCGGCGGTCTGGCGCTGCTCATCGTCGCCATCCGCGGACTGCCCGCCAAGCCGGCCCATGAGAGGGCCAAGGCGAGCCGGCGCTCCGCCGAGCTGGCCCGCTTCGCCAGCCGGCGTGGTTCGCTCGCCGCGGGTGTGGGGCTGGTGGTGCTGCTGCTGACGCGGTGGGCGGTGGCCGGGATCGCCGCGGCGGTGCTGGTCTTCTTCTGGGACCGGCTGTTCGGCGGCGCGGCGGAGGAGCGGGCGGCGATGCGCCGCGTCGAGGCGCTGGCCGCCTGGACGGAGTCGCTGCGGGACACCATCGCGGGCGCCGTCGGCCTGGAGCAGGCCATTCCGGCGTCCGCGCGCGCTGCCGCCCCGGCGCTGCGCCCCCATCTGGACGCGCTGGTCGACCGGTTGCGCGCCCGTACGCCGCTGCCCGACGCGCTGCAGGATCTGGCGGATGAGATCGATGACGCGTCGGCCGACATCATCGTCGCCGCGCTCATCCTCAACGCGCGGCTGCGCGGCCCGGGTCTGCGCGAGGTGCTGGGCGCGCTGGCCAAGTCGGCGCGCGAGGAGGTCGACATGCGGCAGCGGGTCATGGCGCAGCGTGCCAGCACCCGGCGCAGTGTGCAGATCGTGATCGGCGTCTCGGTGGCTTTCGTGCTCGGTCTGTCGGTCTTCAACCGGGACTTCGTCGAGCCGTACGGGTCGCCCGTCGGCCAGCTGGTGCTGGCCTGTGTGTGCGGGCTGTTCGCGCTCGGCTTCTGGTGGCTGCGCAAGCTCTCCAGCATCGAGACCCCGGACCGCTTCCTGACCCGGGACGACCCGGGAGTCCAGTTCGTACGGCCGCGATCAGGCCACGGCGCATACGGGGCGCACGGTGCCCATGACGCGCCCGCGGCGCAGTCGCGGCTGCCCCGTGGGGAGGAGGTGACGCCGCGATGAACAGCAGCCTGACGATGCCGGTGCTGGTCGGCGCGGTCTTCGGCCTCGGCATCTACGCCCTGGTACGGGCCCTGATGCCCAGCAAGCGCGGCGCGGTCGCCCGGGTCGCGGAGATCGACGCGCTGCGGGCGCGCGGCGCGGCGCACGCGGGCGCCGGGGCCCAGGGCGCGCGGGAGAGCGGCCGGTTCGGCTCGCTGCGCGCGCGGGTCGGGACGCGGGTCGCGGAGTTCTATCTCCAGCAGGGCTGGGAGCAGCGCTCGCTGCGGGCGGACCTGGCGGTGCTGGACCGCGGCTGGGAGTCGTTCCTGGCGACCAAGGTGCTGCTGGGCGCGGCCGGTCTGGTCTTCGGCCCGTTCGTCTTCGCGATCGTGTGGACGTTGGGCTTCGGCAGCAGCCCGGTCATTCCCATCTGGCTGGCGCTGGCCTTCGCGGGCCTGTTCTTCATGCTGCCGGATCTGGAGATCCGGCGGGATGCCAAGGACAAGCGGCGCGATCTGCGCCGCGTGATCGGGGCCTATCTGGATCTGGTGGCCATGAACCTGGCGGGCGGACGGGGTCTGCCCGAGGCGCTGATGGCCGCGGCGGAGGTGAGCGACGGATGGGCGCTGCGCCGGGTGCGCAACACGCTGGCCGACGCCCGTATCACCGGCGTCAGTCAGTGGCAGGCGCTCGGGAACCTCGGCGAGGAACTCGGCGTGGAGGAACTTAAGGACCTGTCCGCGTCGCTGGCCCTGGTCGCGGACGACGGCGCGAAGGTGCGGGAATCGCTCGCGTCGCGCGCCGAGACGATGCGGCACCGAGAACTGGCGGAGATCGAGGGGAGCGCGGGGGAGAAGTCGCAGTCCATGCTGGTGGCGCAACTCCTGCTGTGCGCGGGCTTTCTGGTCTTCCTGATCTATCCGGCGGCGATGCGCGTGTTCCAGGTCTGACCGGATGGCCAGACCTGGATGGTCTGACCGGATGGTCTGACCTGGATGGTCTGACCTGGATGGTCTGACCGGATGCGGCGCGGAATTCCGCTCCTTCCCCCCTGTGTGAGAGGACATCACCATGAACATCGGATCCCGGATCACCGGCCACCCGGCCGTGGACTTCCTGGTCACCTTTCTGCGCGGCCACGTCGAGCGGGCGCGTTCCCAGGAGACGGACCGCGGCGCCTCCGCCGTGGAGTGGGTGATCATCTCGGCGGTCGTGGTCGCGATCGTGGGCGTGGTCGCCGCGATCATCAACTCGGCGCTGAGCGACGGCGCCAACAAGGTCGGCGACTGCATCAAGGGCGCCAACGCCAGCAAGACGTGCTGAGGCGGGACCGTACGGTCCCGTACGCCCCGTCCCACTGATCCGACCGCGCTGACCGCGCTGACAGAACTGACGAGCCGACCGAGCCGACCGAGCCGACCGAGTTGAGCGATGCGAATGAGACGAACGGGTGCGCTGCGCCGTGCCGTACGCCGCAGACTGGACGCCGCCCGCGGCGACAGCGGCGCGGTGGTGCGCGGGTACGGCGATCGCGCGCGCCGCGGCGGCGGGAGCGGCGGCCGTACGAGCGACTGCGGTATGACCGCGATCGAGTTCGTGCTGCTGACCCCGGTGCTCTTCTTCATGATCTTCGCCACCGTGCAGTTCGCGCTGTACTTCTTCGCCGACCATGTTGCCCAGGCGGCCGCGCAGGCGGGCGCCCGTAAGGCACGCGCCGAGGCGGACGAGAACCCCGGCGGCTGGCGGGGCAAGGCCACCTCGACGGCGGACGCGTACATCCGCCAGCTGGGGCCGCAGCTTCTCCTGGGGCCGGATGTGACGCCCGTACAGCCCGAGGGCGGCACGGTGGGCGTGCAGGTCGAGGCCGATGTGCCGACGGTCTTCCCCGGGATGACGTTCCGGGTGCACGCGAGGTCGCAGGGCCCGGTCGAGCGGTTCGTGGAGGACACGGGATGAGGGGCCAGTTGGCCATGGAGTCGGCGCCATGGGTACGGCGTACGGCGCTCGCCAGGCGCATCGGACGCGTCGGGCGCATCGGCCGCCTCGGGGTCGTCGGCGGCGTCGGCCGCGTCGGGGTCGTCGTCCGCATCGGTCGCGCCGGGGGCGTCGGCCGCATCGGCCGCATCGGGGGCGTCGGCCGCGTCGGGGGCGTCGGCGGCATCGGCCGCATCTGGCGCGTCGTCCGCATCGGTCGCGCCGAGGGCATCGGCCGCATCGGTCGCGCCGAGGGCGTCGGCCGCGTCGTCCGCATCGGCCGCACCGGCCGCATCGGTCGAGCCGGCCGCACTGGCCGCATCGGGCGAGCCGGGCGATCCGGACGGAGTGGTGACGCGGGCCTTTCGACCATCGAGGTCGTGATCCTCGCCCCCGTAATGATGATGTTCATCCTGGTGCTGGTGGCCTTCGGCCAGCTCGTGGACGGCCGTGGCGCGGTCGACGGCGCCGCGCGCGACGCCGCCCGCGCCGGCTCCATCCAGCACGACTACGGGGTGGCGATGAGCGAGGCGCGCAAGGCGGCCGAGGCCGACCTGGGCGATGTGTGCGAGGGTTCCCCGCAGGTGTCGATGTCGGGCAGCAGCTTCGAGCCCGGCGGCTTCTTCACGGTCGAGGTGAGCTGTCGGGTCAGGGGCCTGGGCATGCTCGGTCTGGACATCGGCTCCACGATCAAGGGCCGTGCCACCTCGCCCATCGACCCGTACCGGCGGGCGGCGTGAGGACGACGCGCGTGATCAGGGGCGGGGTGCCGCGGCGCACGGCCGTGCGGCTGCGAGCCCCGCTGCGTGCCCGGTTGCGGGCCCGGTTGTGGGCCCGGTTGCGAGGCCGGTTGTGGGCCCGGTTGCGAGCCCCGCTGCGGGCCCGGCTCGGTGAGGACCGGGGGTCGGGTGCCGCGGCGGTCATCATCTTCGCGGTGCTCTTCCTGGCGATCGCCGCCTTCGTCATCGACGGCGGTCTGTCCATCTCCCAGCGCGAGCGCGCCGCCGACTACGCGGAACAGGCGGCCCGTTACGCCGCCCAGGACCTCGATCAGGAGGCGCTGCGCGAAGGCCGCCCGGCCATCAACTTCGAGAACTGCACCGCCCGGGTGCGGGCGTTCGTGCGCGAGGCCGGTCTCTCGGGAGCGGACGTCGCCGGGTCGCGCTGCACCAGCGCCACCGCCGCGCGGGTGGAGGTGGAGGTGCGGCTGACCTACGAGCCCGTGCTGACCGGCCTGTTCTACAAGGGGTCGATCACGGTGCGCGGCAGCTCGGCGGCCGAGACGCGCACCGACTGAGCATGAACGTGGAGCACTAGAGTTGTCCCATCAGCATCTGTCGCACCCCCGGCGACCACCGACGGCATAGGAACCCCGCCATGGCGCGCACAGCTCGAGCACGGACCAGCCCCCGCACCGCCGGGGGCCCCCAGCCCAGGCCGCTGCCCCACGATCCGCGGCGCACGGCCGGTGACGTCGTCAAGGCGTTCCTCGCCTTCATCGCGCTGGCGGTGCTGCTCATCGGGGTGCCGGGGTCGCTGGCGTACTTCGTGGGCTGGCCGTTGCCGCATCAGGTGCCGTCGATGGACACCGTTCGGCAGCCGATCACCGCGGGCATCTTCATCAAGGTGCTCACGGTCGTGGTGTGGCTGGCCTGGGCGCAGTTCACGGCGTGTGTGCTGGTGGAGGGCAAAGCCGAGCTGTCCGGTGTGGGGATGCCGTCGCGCATACCCGGTGCCGGGCCGAGCCAGCTGCTCGCCCGGCAGTTGGTGGCCGCGCTGTTGCTGGTGGGTGCGTCGGCCGCGAGCCTGACGCCGGGGCTGTCGCAGCTGGGGAACGCGTACGACGCGAACCATCGCGGCACGGTGGCGGCCGCCCAGCAGACACCCGGCGAGCATCAGCAGGGTCAGCGGGGCATCCGCGCGCAGGGGCAGGGCGGCGCCGAGTCCGGGATGCGTGCGCAGGGCGAGCAGGCGGTGGATCCGACGACGGGCGACCGGGCCGAAGAGGCGGCCATGCGCGGGGAGAAGAACACGAAGTTCTACCGCATCCATCCGCCCGAGGGCCGCCATCACGACTCCCTGTGGGAGATCGCCGACCGCCACCTCGGCGACGGCCGCCGCTACAAGGAGATCTACGAACTGAACAAGGACCGTCTGCAGCCGGACGGTTCGAAGCTCTCGCAGGCCAGCCTGATCCGCCCCGGCTGGATCATGGAGATGCCCGCGGACGCGCACGGTGGTGAGCTGGTCGAGTTGCCCGATGAGGGGCGGAAGGTCTCCCCGGAGGTACGGCAGCAGATCCAGGACTACGACCGCGACAGCCCGCACGCCGACCAGCAGCAGGGCGGCGACCGGCAGCAGGGCGGCGAGCACGCGGACCCGGCGAGCGATGTGCACAAGACCCCGGTCGCCCAGCCCGATCAGCAGCGGGACGACGCCGGGCAGGGCGCGACCGCGACCAGCTCGGACTCCGCCTTCGGCCTGTCCGAGGCGCTCATCGGCGCTCCGCTGCTCGCCGCCGGGCTGCTGGCCGCCCTGGGCCGGCGCCGCCGGGCGGCGCTGTGGCAGGCCGCCATGTCGGCGATGGGCCGCGGCAGCGGCATCGACCTCACGCCCACCGGCGCCGCCGCCGACGCACAGGACGCGCTGCTCGTGGGCGCCGACCCGGGCGCGGTACGCGACCTGGACAGCGCGCTGCGCGGGCTGTCCGCCGCGCTGGCCGAGGAGCACCGCCAGCTGCCGACCGTCTACGCCGCCTGGCTCACCGCCGCCGAGATCCATCTCCAGCTCGCCGCGCCCTCGGGGGAGCCCCCGGCGCCCTGGCAGCCCGGCCAGGACCCGACGCTCTGGCAGGTGCGCCGCGCCGATGTCCGGCCGCACGAGCCGCAGGGGCCGGACGAGGCCGACGGCACCGCCGCCCCCTACCCGGGCCTGGTCAGCTTCGGCACGCTGGACGATGCCCGGCTGCTGCTCAACCTGGAGGCGGTGCCCGGCATCGTCTCCCTGACCGGCTCCGAGGCGGACCGGACCGCCGTCTTCGCCTCGGTCGCGGCCGAACTGGCCACTAACGGCTGGTCGGACCGGCTCACCGTGACCCTCGTCGGGTTCGGGCGGGAGCTGGGTGCGCTCGCGCCCACCCGGATCCGTCATGTCGATGATGCCGACGCCCTGATCGAGACCATGGATGCCGAGACCCGGCAGCGCCGCGGCGCGCTGGGCGCGGCGGGTCACGACTCGGTCCTCACCGGGCGTACGGGCCGTCCGCAGCACACCCAGCGCGCCCCGCATCTGGTGCTGCTGGCCGCCGAGCCCACCGAGGAGCAGGCCGCGCGGCTGGCCGCACTCGCCGCCGACTCGGGCCGCCTGGGCATCGGTTATCTCATCGGCACCGGGCGCGGTGAACTGCCGGGCGCCACCTGGGAGCTGGAGGTCACGCCCGAGGGACGGCTGCTGGCCCCGCTGCTGGGCCTGGAGCTGACGGCCCAGCTGCTGCCCGAGGCACAGCACCGCGCGGTCGTCGAGCTGTTCGCCGCCGCCGACCCGGACGCGGGGCCGCGGCCCGACGGTCCGGACGCCGCCCCTCCGCCCTTCATGGTCGACATCACCGAGCGGGGACGGCCCGCGGTGTACGCGCGTCTGGTGGGCTCGTACGAGATCATCGGGCTCGACACGCCGGACGACGACCGCAGCCCGCTGCTGCACGAGGCCCTCGCCCTGCTCCTGCTGCACCGGGAAGGCGTCCATCCGCGGGTGATGGCCTCGGCGCTGTGGCCGCGCGGTGCCACGGAGGACGTACGGGACGCGCTCATCGAGCGGCTGCGCGGTTGGCTGGGCGACGACCCGGACGGCACTCCGCGGCTGGGCCGGGACGAGACGGGCCGGCTGACCCTGGCCGCGTCCGTGGTCTCGGACCTGGATGTGCTGCGCACGCTCCACCATGAGGCGACCGAGGGGCGGGGGTCGCGCCGCGCGTCCGTACGGGAGCGGCTGCTCACCGACGCGCTCGCGCTCGCCCGCGGGCCGCTGCTGGCCGACCGTCCCGAGGGCCGCTACGGCTGGCTGTCCCATGAGCTGATCGAGGCCCAACTGCCGATGCTGGTGGCCGATGTGGCCCTCGCGCTGTCCGCCCACCACCTGGAGGCGGACCGGGCGGACGCTGCGATCGAGTCCCTCAACGCGGCGCTGGCCACCGCCCCGGCGGACGAGCGGCTGTGGAACGAGCTGCTGCGCGCGGTCCACGCCACCGGCGACCTGGAGCTCCTCCAGTCGACGGCGGACGGCCTGGTCGCCCGCGACCACACCCTGAACGGGGGCGCGCGGGGTCTCCCGCCGCGCACCGAGGCACTGCTGGACGAGCTGCTGCCCTCCTGGCGCGAACCGCGGGCCGAGGCCAACTGAGCGCGGGCCGAGGCAGACGGAGGCGTCAGGACGGCGGCGCGGAGGGATACGGATGATCGGGAACGAGAGCGCCGACGGGACCGGCAAGGACTGGGCGGCGTTCCAGTACGAGATCTACCTGAACGGGATGACCGGGGCCGTGCCCCGGTTGCCCGCCGACCTCGGGCGGTTGGAGGAGCTGGCCGCGGGGCGGCTGGGGCCGGGGCCGGTGGGCTATGTGGCCGGGAGCGCCGGCAACGGTAGTACGGAGCGCGCCAATCGGGCGGCGCTGGAGCGGTGGCGGATCGTGCCGCGGATGCTGCGGGATGTGCGGCAGCGGGATCTGACCGTGGAGCTGTGGGGGAGGCGGCTGCCCGCGCCGGTCGCGCTCGCGCCGATCGGGGTGTTGTCGATCATGCATCCCGAAGGCGAGTGCGCGGCGGCGCGGGCCGCGGCCGCGCAGGGAGTGCCTTTCATTCTGTCGTCGGCCTCCAGTACGCCGATGGAGCGGGTCGCGGAGGCAATGGGGGATGGTGAGCGGTGGTTCCAGCTGTACTGGGGGAAGGACCGCGAGGTAACCAAGAGCTTTCTGGGCCGGGCGAAAGCGGCCGGTTTCACCGCACTCTTCGTTACGTTGGACACACCGCTCCTGGCGTGGCGGCCGCGCGATCTCGACCAGGCGTATCTGCCGTTTCTGCGGGGCGTGGGGACGGCCAACTACTTTACGGATCCGGCGTTTCAGGCCGCACTCGCCAAGCCGGTCCATGAGGACCGGGACGCGGCGGTGCTGCACTTTGTGAAGATGTTCGGGGATCCCGGGAAGAGCTGGGAGGATCTGGCGTTTCTGCGGGAGCACTGGGACGGCCCGATCATGCTGAAGGGGATTCTCCACCCCGATGACGCGCGCCGCGCCGCGGCGGCGGGAATGGACGGGATCGTCGTCTCCAACCACGGCGGGCGCCAGGTGGGCGGGTCGATCGGGGCCGCGGACGCGCTGCCGGGGGTGGTGGAGGCGGTCGGGGACCGGATGGCCGTGCTGTTCGACAGCGGGGTGCGCAGCGGTGACGACGTGTTCAAGGCGTTGGCCCTGGGCGCCCGCGCGGTGCTGCTCGGGCGCCCGTACGCCTATGGGCTCGGGCTCGACGGGCAGGCGGGCGTCGAGCATGTGATCCGGGCGCTGATGGCCGAGTTCGAGCTGACGATGGCGTTGTCGGGCCATACGGATGTGGCGGGGCTGACTCCGTCCGCACTCGCCTGACCCCCATACGCTCCGCTGACATTCCCTCACACCGTGGCGACTTCTTGGCTTTAGCGGGTCCCGGGCTTCCGGATTGCCTGGTGCTACGCTCGTCCGCGGGCAAGGGAAAACGACTGCCACGGGGGGAGATTGCGTGAAGCTTAAACGTAAAGCCTCGATGGTCGTGCTGACGGCGGCACTGATGCTGGGCGGTTCGGTGGCTCTGGCGCCGACGGCGTCCGCGGTGGGGCCGTCGGCCTGCCAGTTCAATTCTCCGGACGTCAATTTCAAGGTCGATACGAGTGGGGCCAGATTCCGTACCGGTCCGGGCAAGCGCTACCGGGTGATTGGGACGCTTTACCGGGGAGATTCGTTCCGGTACTTCTGCCGCACCCGGGGCTTTGAGAAAAGCTGGTCGTACGGGAAGATCATCAAGCGTACGACCTCGGGAATTCGGGCCGGGACCAGGGGCTGGGTCTACAGCAAGTACCTGGACTAGCGGGAGCGGTCCCGGCCGTAGGCGCAGTGACGTTCCTGCGGAAGGGCAGTGACGTCCCTGCGGCAGGGGGAAGGAAAGGCGGCGAGGGCGGGGCCCTGACCAAGCCCCATGCCCTCGCCGCCCACCGCCGTCTCACCCCTTGCTGACCGCCGTCAGGATCTCCGGCAGCCGCGCCGCCGCGCGCGGTGCGGCCAGCCGCAGCCCCGCCTCCGCGACGGCCGCGCCATAGCCCGCGCCCACCGGAAGCAGCAGCCACAGCCACGCATGTCCCCCGGAGACATGCAGCCAGATCGCGAGCGCCAGCACCGGTGCGCACACCAGGGCGCCCACGACGATCCCGCCGAGGATGCTGATCCAGGCGAGCCCGGCCTGCCCCGGCACGACGTTCTTGTAGCCGCTGTCCTGCGGGATGGAGTACGGGAACAGCGACGAGGTCATGGCGCCGGTCGCCAGCAGCGAGCCGAACAGCGCGAGCGCGATCCCCAGCGTCTCGGGGGCGGCCGGCCAGTCCTTCATGAGGGCGGCGGACCCGAGCGTCACCACCGTGACGTACGGCAGCCCGACCAGCGCCAGCGCCCACGCCCGGCCCCGCAGCTCCCGATACGCGTCGCGCGGGGAGGAGATCGTCTGCGCGACCATCCAGAAGGCGGAGGAGTCGTAGCCGAACTGGTTGTACATCTGCATCCCGAGCAGCCCCGACGCCCACCACGCCGAATAGACCGAGCCGCCGCCCTGTACGGCGGTGACGACGGGCAGCAGCAGACCGACGCCCAGTGAGGTCGCCCACGCCGCCTTGGACTTCGGGTCCCGGACGGCATAGCGCAAGGTGCGCAGCATGACCGTGCCGGTGCGGCCGGCGGGCAGCAGCCGGCCGAGCGGGCCCGCCGTGTCCGCCGGGCCGGCCGTCCCCGCCCGTGTCTCCTTGGGCGTCGCCGCCTGGAGCGTGGAGGCGTCGGGCGCGGTCATCAGATGGGTGAGACTGCGCGCCCACCACCACAGCAGCAGCGCCAGCGCCGCCGCGGTCAGGGCGAACTGGGCGGCGGCGGTGGTGTACGCACCGTCGCTCACGCCCTGGACGGCGTCGACCGCCGCCGCGGGCGGCACCCAGCGCAGCACGTCCGCGGCCGGCTCCAGTACGGCCAGACCGTTCTTGCCGCCGAGCTGCTGGGCCCCGATGTTGACGAACTGCACGCCGATCGCCACGAACAAGCCGCTCAGCAGCGCCAGATCGCGGCCCTTGCGGCTGGTCAGCAGCCGGGTGTTGGCGGTCGCGACGGCGCGTGCCAGCGCCACGCACACCAGCAGAGTCAGCACGACGGCGGCCACGCCCGCGACGGCGGCCGCCGCCCCGTGCGCGACGGCGACGGCCGAACCGGCCACCAGGGTCAGGGTGAACAGCGGGCCGATGCCGATCAGCGACGACACCAGCAGCGCGGTGATCAGCGGCCGGGGCCGCAGCGGCAGCATCACCAGCCGCGTCGGGTCCAGGGTCTCGTCGCCGCTCGGGAAGAACAGCGGCATCACCGCCCAGCCCAGGGCGAGTACCGCGGTCAGCAGGGTGACGAGCGCGTCGGCGTGGTCATGACCGCGCAGCAGCACCAGACCGAGGAGTTGCAGCGCGGCGAAGAGCAGCGTGACGACGATCGAGGAGATATAGGCGGCGCGCCGCCCCGCCGACTGCCGCAGCCCGTTGCGCAGCAGCGTCAGCTTGAGCGTGACGAAGACGGGCGTGGGCGAGCCGGTGGGGACGGTGGGAGGGGCGGGCGCCGTGGCGCCGAGCGGGTCGGTGAGCGTCATCGGGTGCCGCCGCCCAGCCAGTCGAGGTTCTGTCCGGCCATGCGCCGGTTGGCGCCGACCAGCTCCAGAAAGGCGTCCTGGAGGGACGGCGCCTCGCCCCGTACGTCGGCCAGCGGCCCGTGGGCCCGGATCCGCCCGGCCGCCATCACCGCGACCCAGTCGCACAGCGACTCCACCAGCTCCATGACATGGCTGGAGAAGACGACGGTGGCGCCCGAGCGGGTGTAACGCTCCAGAACGCCGCGGATGGTCTGCGCGGAGACCGGGTCCACGCCCTCGAAGGGCTCGTCGAGGAAGAGGACTTCCGGATTGTGGAGGAGGGCCGCGGCCAGTCCGATCTTCTTCCGCATACCGGTCGAGTAGTCGACGACCAGCTTGTTCTGCGCGCCCGCCAGATCCAGGACGTCCAGCAGCTGGGTGGCGCGCTTGTCGACCTCCTCGCCGGGCAGTCCGCGCAGTCGCCCGGTGTAGGCGAGGAGTTCGCGGCCGGAGAGCCGCTCGAACAGCCGCAGCCCCTCGGGCAGCACCCCGATCCGGGCCTTGACCTCGACCGGGTCGCGCCATACGTCATGGCCGGCGACCTCGACGGTGCCGGAGTCGGGGCGCAGCAGCCCGGTGATCATCGACAGTGTGGTGGTCTTGCCGGCCCCGTTGGGGCCGACGAGTCCGATGAACTGCCCGGCGGGCAGCTCCAGATCGATGCCCGCGACCGCGATCTGCTCGCCGTAGCGCTTCCACAGCCCGCTCACCCGCACCGCGGCGGTCGTCGTCGGCTGTGCGGCGTCTGTCTGTTCTTCCGGCACCCGGTTCCCCGTCTTCCCACCTCAGCTGATGCGGGGACCGGTCGTGTCCCCGTCCGCCGACCACCATACGGGCAGGGCGCCGCGGGGTATCCGGTACGTCCGGTGCGGCCGAATCGTTCGGCGCGTCAGCGGTGGCTTTCGCGTCAGCGGTGGCTCTTGCGTCAGCGGTGGCTCTTGCGTCAGCGGTGGCTCTTGCGTCAGCGGTGGCTCTTGCGTCAGCGGTGGCTCTCGCGTCAGCGGCGGCTCTCGCGGCCGCAGGCGTAGGCGAGGGCGCTGACCAACTCCTCCGCGTCCGGCAGCCAGCGGTTGGCCGGGGTGGGTTTGCGGGCCCACTGGATCGGGCCGCGGTGGCCCACCCGGCTCGGGGGCGCGACCACATAGTCGCCCTCGCCGCGCGGGACCAGGTCGATCGAGTTCGGCGGCCAGCCCAGGTTCCGTACCAGGTCCGGGATCTTGGCCGCGGCGCCCGGCAGGACGAAGAAGAGCATCCTGCGCGTGGCGGTGGAGGTGACCGGGCCGAGTTCGACGTGACGGCGCTCCATGCGGGCGAGCGCGAGACAGCCCGCCGACTCCGGCACGTCGAGCGCGTCGAAGGTGCGGCCGGTGGGCAGCAGGATCGAGGCGCGCGGCGTCTTGGCCCACATGCGGCGGACCACGACCGCGCTGCCCGTCGCCTGGTTCACCCAGTCCCGGCCGGTCGGATGGGCGCCCGGGACCGGGCAGTCGGCGCTCGCGCAGGAGCAGCGCTCCACGCCGTCCACGACCTCCAGCCAGGCGCCGGAGAGCACGTCCCAATGCCGCTCTTCGGCATATCGCACCGCGGCGTCGCGCAGCCGCTCCCCGCGCTGCTGAGGGATCTGCGATGTTCCTGTCACGTCCATGGTCTCTTCCACGCAGGGGACAACTTCCCTCGTCAACAAGGGTTACGGCCGGGCCCTCGGGTGGGCGGGGGCGGGCGGGGGCCACAGGGGGCCCGGCGGGTGCGCGGCGACGGCACGCGGGGCGCATGGGTGCACGGCCGGGGGCGCGCGCGGGGTTGCGGCTGTGTGAGCGGGTAGCCACCATGCGTGACGGGCGTACGAGTGTCCGGTGGCGGCTGCCCGTGGCGGCGGTCCCGGACTCGTGTCGGCGCCGTACGCGAACGGCGCGGTCGATGCGGTCAATACGGGCAAGTTCCGCATTCACCGTATACCCGCGATATCTGCGGGGCATTACTGGTCAACAGGGACGGATTCGCCGAGAACGCACAGCAGTCACTGGGGGTAAAGCCATGGCCGCTAGGCCGCTAGTGGCGCGGCAGCCGAACGAACGGCTGCAGGCGCTCATCCAGGAAGCCGCGTGCTCCAACGCCGGCTTGGCGCGCAGGGTCAATATGTGCGGCGCCGAGCACGGTCTGGATCTGCGCTACGACAAGACGTCGGTCGCCCGATGGCTGCGCGGACAGCAGCCCCGTGGCCGCGCCCCGGGCATCATCGCCGAGGCGCTGGGTCGCAAGCTGGGCCGTACGGTCACGATAGACGAGATCGGCATGGCCAACGGCAAGAACCTCGCCTCGGGCGTCGGCCTCCAGTTCTCGCCCACCGTCCTCGGCGCGATAGAGCAGGTCTGCGAGTTGTGGCGCAGCGATGTGGGGCGCCGTGACTTCCTGAACGGTTCGACGGTCGCCGCCTCGGCGCTGGTCGAGCCCAGCCGTGACTGGCTGATCACCGGCGCGGATGTCCAGGTCGCGCGCACGGCCGGGGCCCGGGTCGGCCGGTCGGACGTCGCCGCCGTGCGCTCCACCACCGACGCGCTCGTCGAGCTGGACCACCGCTACGGCAGCGGGCATGTGCGCCCGGTCGTCGTCCACTATCTGAACAGCGTCGTCTCCGGGCTGCTGGCCGGCTCGTACCGCGAGTCGGTGGGGCGTGAACTCTTCGGGGCCGTCTCCCGGTTGACGGAATTGGCCGGATATATGGCGATTGACACCGGTCAATCCGGGCTCGCCCAGCGCTATTACATCCAGGCGCTCCGGCTGGCGCAGGCCGCCGGGGACCGGGGCTACGGCGGCTATGTGCTCGCCGCCGGCATGAGCCATCTCGCCGCCCAGCTGGGCAATCCACGGGAGATCGCCCAGTTGGCGAAGGCGGCCCAGGAGGGTTCGCGCGGTCAGGTGCCGCCGCGCGCCGAGTCGATGTTCCTGGCCGCCGAGGCGCGCGGGCACGCCCTGATGGGGGACGCGCGGGCGTGCCAGTCCGCGGCCGGCCGGGCGCTGGACGCGATGGAGCGGGCGGCGGGGGACGAATCCGGGGACGAGCCGCTGTGGATCCGCCACTTCGACCACGCGTATCTGGCGGATGAGCTGGCCCACTGCCATCGCGACCTGGGCCAGGGCGAACCGGCCCGGCGGCGCGCCGAGGAGGCCCTGGAGGGGCATCCGGAGGGGCGGGTGCGGCGGCGTGCGATCGGGCTGCTGCTGCTGGCCACGGCGCATGTGCAGCAGCGCGAGGTGGAGCAGGCGTGCCATATCGGTACCCAGGCGGTCGATCTGCTGGGGACGCTGCGGTCCAACCGGGGGGCGGAGTATCTGGACGACTTCCAGCAGCGGTTGGAGCCGTACCGGGAGGAACCGGTGGTGCGGGAGTTCGGGGCGCGGCTGGAGGTGCAGGCGGCGTAGGCGGCCCAAGGGGCCCGGATGTGCGGTGTCCTATGGGTGTTGTGGCCGGGTTTGTCCGATGCGTTGTGGTGGTGGTGGCCCCGGCCGGGACCGGGGCCCGTCCTCCCCGTCTCCTGGCATCGCCGCTGGCCAGAGCCGCTGTGGTGCGGAGGCGGTGACCAGTCTCTCCCTTCCCGGGCGGACCGACGGGCGCCGAGGTGTTCGGTGAACCGGTAGCGTGAGCCGACGCTTCCGTAAGTTCCGCATAGCCAAGGAGTCCCGGTGACGCAGAGCGGACAGGGGAATGAGCCGCATTTGCCTGCGGTCCCGCCCGCGCAGCCCCCGCACCCCGTGCGCGAGGGTGTCGTGCTGCCCGCCCAGGGCGACCAGTGGTCCCCGGAGCAGCATCACGCGGCCCCGGCCGGCGGGCAGGCGTGGGGGCAGCCCTGGGGGCCGCAAGGGGCGCCGCAGGGCGCACCGGGGGCTGCGGGCTCGGAACCCTCCGCGGCGGCGCCGCTGCCGCCGGAGGGCGGGTTCGGTGCCCCCCTGCCGCCGGAGGGGCAGCCGCTGCCGCCCGAGGGGCAGTCGTACGGGCAGCAGGGCTGGTCGCCGTCGCAGTCGCCGCCGGAGAGCCAGGCGCAGCCCTACAACGTCGCGGAAGAGACTCAGGTACTGCCGCCGCAGCCCTACAACGTCGCGGAAGAGACTCAGGTACTGCCGCCGCAGTCCTACAACGCCGCCGAGGAGACGCAGGTGCTGCCGCCGCAGCCCGCGGGCGACGCCGAGGCGACCCGGTTCATACCCCCCGTCCTGGGCCGGGCGCAGCCGCCCCAGGACACCCCGACCACCACGCTCGCCGCGATCAAGAGCGCGCCGCTGCCGCCCGAGAACCGGCCAGGGAAGCCCGAGTCGCCCGCCGAGTCCACCACCCAGCTGCGCACGGTCCGCCCCGGCCGTGGCACGCACCGCCAGCGGCAGACCGCCGCCCCCGCCCCGGCACCCACCCCCAACTCCGACGTCAATGCCGCCGAGGAGACCGCGGTGCTGCCCGGCCCGATCCCGGCGGGCCCCGAGCCGAAGCGGCCCGGCGGCGCCCCGTACGCGATCCGGCCCGGCCGGCCGGGAGACCGCCCGCCGCCGTCCGAGTTCGACGGGCTGTTCCGCGCGGACGGGGCCGACGCTCCCGACGAGACCCAGCAGCTCCCGCAATTCGGCCACCAGGGCCCGCCGGACCACGGGGGTCACAGCGGCCATGGGGGCCGCGGCCGCGGAGGCGGTGGCGGACGCCGCCGTATGTCGCGTCCCGTGCTCATCGGACTGGTCGTCGCGGGCTGCGGCATCGCCGGCCTCGCCGCCGGAGCCGCGCTCAGCGCGGGCGGTGGTGACGACAAGAAGAGCGACAACTCCACGCTGAGCAGCTCCTCCCCGAGCGCCTCCGAGGACGCCCCGAGCAAGGCCCCCACGGACCCCGCCCAGCCGCAGGCTAAGGCGCTGGACGCGCTGCTCGCCGACAGCAACAACAGCCGCTCGTCGGTCATCAAGGCCGTGGACAACATCAAGAACTGCAAGGACCTGTCCACGGCGGCCTCGGATCTGCGGACGGCCGCCGGCCAGCGCAACGGTCTGGTGACCCGGCTGGAGAAGCTCTCCGTGGACAAGCTCCCGAACCACGCGCAGTTGACCGCGGCCCTCACCAAGGCGTGGAAGTCGTCGGCGACGGCCGACAACCAGTACGCGGCCTGGGCCGATCAGGTCGGCGGCGGCAAGAAGGGCTGCCACAAGGGCAAGGCCCGCCGGACGCCCCGGGTGGGAGCCGCCGAGCTGGCGAGCGGCCGGGCGACCGAGGCGAAGAAGACGGCGGCCGGGATCTGGAACCCGATCGCCACGAAGTACGGGCTCACCCAGCACCAGGCCACCGACCTGTGACACGGAAGCCGGGGGGCGGTCACGCCGCCCCCCGGCTCGACGGCCGTCGGCCCCCCAAGCCCGACGGCCGTCAGTCCGCGGGGTTGTAGCGCTCCAGCGTCTTCGCCACGTTGACAAACCCCTTGCTCACCGGCACCAGTTGCCCGTTGCGCACCACCTGGTAGGTGACGTCGGGGTTCACGATCCGCGAGTAGTTGGGCACGTTCAGCGCGTCGCCGTACCCCCAGCGCAGCGTCGGTGTCAGCCCGCCGGTGTCGACCGCCTGGCCGTGGTCCAGCGCGTTCCGCACGGTGCGGGCGCTGATGTCGTTGCCCTTCAGTGACGTGAGGACCGAGCGCAGCGCGGTGTAGGCGATCCAGGTCGTCTGGGTGCCGGGGTCGGCGGGGTCGATGCGGTTGTCGTCGAAGGCGTACTTCTTGATCACCTTGTTCATGGGGTCCCAGCGCGGATCGTCCGCGGCCGGGTACCAGCCGGTGGCGTACGTGCCCTCCAGGGGGCTGCTGCTGCCGCCCGTGCTGTCGACGAGGGACTGCCGGACGCTGCCGAGTACGGAGGCGATACGTACCTTCGGATGGTCCTCCTGCACCCGGCGGAAGGAGTCGAAGAAGGTGCCCGTGCGATTGCCGAGGGCCGCGGTGACACAGGAGTTCTTCAGCTCCGCGCCCGACGCGAGGGTGCCGAGGGCGCCGTCGGCGCCGACGCCGCCCAGGGCGTTGCGGGCCTGGTCGCTGTACTCGCCCGCGTCCTCGGGCGCGCGGACGTCATGGGCGCTCCCGCGCTTGCCCGCCCGCAGGCCGGTGTCGAGGAGCTCGGGCAGCTCGTCGCCCGCGATGGTGTCGGGGCGTACCAGGGAGACGCGGTCGCAGACGGACGCCAACTGGCGTCCGTTGCCCACGAGCAGCGCGGCCTGGCCGCCGTTGACGGGGTAGGAGTACGGGCTGTTGAACTCCTCCTGGGTCAGCCCGTAGCCGCCGATGTACGGGATGCCCGCGACCTCCAGCGGGGAGATGAACGAGCGCCCGTGCTGGCTGTACGAGCCGACGACCGCGACCGCCTTCTCCTCCTTGGCCTGCTGGGCACAGCGGGCGGCCTGGATCGCGTCGTTGCGCTCATTACAGGTGATGATCTTCAACGGGCGGCCGTTGATACCACCGGAGTCATTGACCCACCGGGCGTATGCCTTCGCCATCGCGGGCATACCTGGCATATTGGTCGCCTTGGTGCCCTCGGGGGCCCACGTCATTACGGTAATGGGGTCGCTCTCGTCCGCCTGGGCCAGTCCCGGCACCGCGCCGCAGCCGGTCAGCACCGACGCGCCGATCACCGTGCACAGGGCCGCGACCGCGGCTTGGAAAGGGCGCGAGGAGGGGCGTCGCCGTCCGGTCATGACCCTGAATCCTGGCTTCGCGGGCGGAACGCCACCGTTATGGCAACCCAATGAATGGTGACGAGAGAGTGAACAGCGGGGGGCGTCTCGTCCGCGCTTGTGAAGAACGTACGATCGAGCACTGTGCAAGGTTCGGAGAAGTCTTCCCGTCGAGGCCGTCGCTCGACCACCATGGACGGTATGCCTGTCAATGACATGCCGTGGTGGCGCTGGCGCAGCAACGTGCGCTCGGCGCTGCACATGCTCGCCGACCCGGTCTTCCAGCAGGAGTGCTGGCTGGCCGGCCAGGATGGATACGGAGACGTCACGGATGCCGTCTACCGGCTGGTCGAGGACACCTGGCTGGACAACTGGTCCGCCGAGAAGTACGTCGGCACGATCTTCCGGGACTCACAGGAGGCGGCGCTCGTCGACGTCGCCGTCCTGCGGGTGCTGAGGATCATGCACCAGGTGGGCGCCGACGCCCCCGTCTCGGCCTACCTCGAACACCATGGCTGGCCCGAGGCCGTACGGGCGGCCCGCGAGGCCCATGTGCGGCTCGCCACGAACGACGGCGAGGACCCGGACGCTCCGCCGCGGACCCTGGAGGTGCTGGCGATCATGACGCGGGCGGTCTAGGGAAACCCCCTGTCCTCGGCCGCGGGGGGTCCGGGAAGGTCCGGGGATCTTCCCGGGTGTGCGACGCTATACAGTCATGAGCGAGTCGCATTCCGTCCCCGACCAGTACATCCTCACGCTGTCCTGCCCGGACAAGCAGGGAATCGTGCACGCCGTGTCGAGCTACCTCTTCATGACAGGCTGCAACATCGAGGACAGCCAGCAGTTCGGGGACCGTGACACCGGGCTCTTCTTCATGCGCGTCCACTTCCGCGCGGTTTCGCCGGTGCGGGTGGAGGATCTGCGGGCCAGCTTCGCGGCGGTCGGCGAGTCCTTCCGGATGGACTGGGAGATGCATCGCGCGGACGAGAAGATGCGCATCGTGCTCATGGTGAGCAAGTTCGGGCACTGCCTGAACGACCTGCTCTTCCGCTCGCGGATCGGGGCGCTGCCGGTGGAGATCGCGGCGGTGGTCTCCAACCACACCGACTTCGAGGAGCTGGTGGGCTCGTACGGAGTTCCGTTCCGCCACATCCCCGTGACGAAGGACACCAAGCCGCAGGCCGAGGCCGAACTGCTGGAGCTGGTGCGCGCGGAGAACGTCGAGCTGGTGGTGCTCGCCCGCTATATGCAGGTGCTCTCGGACGACCTGTGCAAGCGGCTGTCGGGCCGGATCATCAACATCCACCACAGCTTCCTGCCGAGCTTCAAGGGAGCCAAGCCGTACCACCAGGCGCATGCGCGCGGCGTCAAGCTGATCGGTGCCACGGCCCACTATGTGACCGCCGACCTGGACGAGGGCCCGATCATCGAGCAGGAGGTCGAGCGCGTCGGTCATGAACTGACCCCGGAGCAGTTGGTGGCGGTGGGCCGCGACGTCGAATGCCAGGCGCTGGCGCGTGCCGTGAAGTGGCACAGCGAGCGGCGTGTGCTGCTCAACGGCCACCGGACCGTCGTCTTCGACTGAGGCCGGGGGCGCTGCCTACGGCCGGGAGAGGCTGGGGACGCTGCCTACGCCCACTGAGGCCGGGGACGCTGCCTACAGCCGGGAGAGGGACGCGGTCGCGAACAGGACGTCCCTGATCGCCTCCGTGTCACCGCACTGGCCCGCCGCCGCCTCGTGCGGCGCCACATGCCCCGCCGCCAACTGGTAGAACGCCTCCCGGTCCAGCGTGATCTGCGCCACCGCCTGCTCCGGCGAGGCCACCGCCGCCGGTGAGTCCAGCGGGATGTACCAGTCGCCGCCGCCCGTGCCCTCGACCTCCAGATGGAGCGTACGGCCCGGCGAGCCCGCCGCGACCAGCCGGCGGGGCGGGGCCGCGAGCCCGGCGCGCCGCCGCTCGGCCAGCGTGTCCGGGAGCAGCCGGGCGCACAGGTCGATCATGGCCCTGAGATGGGCGGAGGCCGGGGGCTCATACGGGTAGTCGATGGCGTCCGCGATGTCCCCGGCGTGCACCCAGCACTCGAAGGCGCGGTCCAGGAACGAGTCGCGGATGGGCAGTGCGAAATCGCCGTACGGCACATCGAGGTCCGAGACCCCGCGCCCGGCGAACGACACCGTACGGACGAGTGCGTGGCCCTGTTCGCGCCACAACTCTCGTATGCCCCCCGTCGGCCCGGCCCCGTACGTCGCGGTGGGCTCGGCCCGCCAGAACGCCTCCGTACGCTCCACCGGCGTGCCGGGCGTGCCGGGCGCGCCGTCGCCGAGCGGGTCGGGCGTGCCGTCGCCGAGCGGGTCGGGGAGGCCGAGGGAGGCGGCGACGAGGCCGTCGACGACCATCAGGTGCCCGATCACCCCGGCGACGGTCGTGTCCCGCCCGGTCAGCCGCTCCCCGTCGAACCATGTGAGCCGCACGGGCGCCCGCCACTCGGCCTCGCCCATGTCGCGCAGCAGCGCGTCCAGCCGGGCGGCCTCCGCGTCGTACGCACCGGCCCAGCCGGGCACGGGGATCCGGGCCGGGCGGCGGCCCAGACAGCCCGAGAGGACCCGGGAGCGGAGCAGGGGGTCGAGGTCGAGGTTGTGCTCGGTGTGCAGCAGCCCGACGGCCTCGCGCAGCCGCAGCGCCTCCTCGGCGCAGGAGTTGCAGTGGTTGAGATGCGCCTCGATGGCCGTGGTCTCCTCCGGTGAGCAGGCGGCCAACGCCCATGCGCCGAGCAGCGACTTGAGGAGGTCATGGGAGGGCGGCCGGGGCGGGGCAGCCGGAGCCGGGGCGACCGGCTCGAATTCGGGCTCCGGGCCCGGCGCCGGATCACGCTGCTGCACCGGCTCGGCCTCGGCCTCCGTGGGCGGCCGAGGGGCCGGAATTCCGCCGTCCAGGGCGCCCGGCCAGTGGCCGCTGTCCTCGGCGGCCGGCCGCGGCGGGGGTATACGGGGTGGCCCGGCGGGGTGGGGTGGGGTGCCCGGTGCGCTGCCCCGGCCGGGCCCGTCTCTCCCGTCCCCGGATCCGGACGCGGAACCCGGCCCGGAACCGGATCCCGAACCCGGCCCGGACGCCGAACTCGACCCGGATCCCGAACCCGGCCCGGCCTCCGGACGCGACCCGTATCCCGAACCCGGCCTGGACCCCGGACGCGGTCCGGACGCCGAACTCGACCCGGGCCCCGAACTCGACCCGGACCCGGGCGCCGAACTCGACCCGGATCCCGAACCCGGCCCGGACGCCGAACTCGACCGGGATCCCGAACCCGGCCCGGGCTCCGGACGCGACCCGGATCCCGAACCCGGCCTGGACCCCGAACCCGGCCTGGACCCAGAACCCGGCCTGGACCCCGAACCCGGCCCGGGCTCCGAACTCGACCCGGATCCCGAACCCGGCCTGGACCCCGGACGCGGTCCGGACGCCGAACTCGGCCCGGAACCGGGCCCCGAACCCGGCCCGGAACCGGGCCCCGAACCCGGCCCGGAACCGGGCCCCGAACCCGGCCCGGACCCCGGACGCGGCCCAGGCCCCGGACGCGGCCCGGATCCCGAACCCGACCCGGACCCCGGACGCGACCCGGACCCCTCGTCGGGCTCGCCGAAGGCGTCGTCGTCATAGGGCTCCGCGCCGCCCGGCCCGCTCACAGCGCCCGTCCGTAGCCGGGAGGCGAGACCGCGTGGGGCGGCTGGACATGGGCCGTGGAGAGCAGCTGGAGACCGAGCCGGAGGCGGCGCCTGGCCTCGTCATCGGTGACCCCGAGGGCGGCCGCGGCCTGGCGGTAGTCGCGGCGGTCGAAGTAGGCGAGCTCCAGGGCGGCGCGCAGCGGGGCGGGCATGGAGGTGACGATGTAGTCGGCGCGGGCGGCCACCGACGCCTCGCGGATTCGCTCCTCGATGTCCTCGGTGGTGAGCCCGTGCTCACCGGCCGAGGCGGCCGCGCGGCGGAGCCGGTGCACCGCCTGGCGGTGGGTGAGCATGGCCATCCATGCGCGTAGCGAACCCTGCTTGGGGTCGTATGCGTCCGGGTTCTCCCAGACGTAGCCGAAGACCTCACGGGTGACGCGGTCGGCCGCCGACTCGTCCTCCAGGACACGGTGCGCCAGATTGTGGACAAGCGAGGCAAATCGGTCATACAGCTCGCCGAGCGCGGCCGCCTCGCCGCGTGCCAGGCGCTGCTGCATCCTGCGGTCCCAGCGGGGCGGTGCGTCGTTCGCCATGCGGCCCCCATCCCTGAGTCGTCGTCCGGCCGGGTCTCCAGGCGCTATACCTTCATATCGAATGTAGTGCCGGGGGCTGACGCAACACGCGTGCATGCGGCAAAGTGCGCCACGACCAGGACGCACATGGTATTGACCCGGCCACTTTGCGTAGGAGGGGCAAGACGAAACGCTTCGGCACGGCATAGGGTCGTCACTCTAGGCGTATGCCGGGGGGAGTTTCATGCGTCAGTGGGCGGGCAGCCGCCCCTGGAAGAGCCAATTCCGGTTAGCGGCGAGCGAAGGGCTTCGAGCGCGTGACGTTGAAGGTGATCGAGGACCGGCGGGAGGAGTGGGTCGTTCTCCAGGTCGCCGGCGAGATGGACCTGGTGACCTCGCCCGCGGTCCGGCAGCACGTCCACGACGCGGTCGCCGACGGCCGCCACTGGCTGGTGCTGGACCTTGCGGAGGTCCGCTTCTGTGACTCCAGCGGGGTCGGTGTGCTGATCGCGGCGCGCCGTCTGATGCGATCGTGTTCCGGCCGCCTGAGACTGATCCTGCCGCCGCAGGGTGCCGCGCACGGCTCCCATGTCCATAGGGTGCTGGCGGCGCTGGGCGTACGGCGGCTGTTCGACGTCTATCCGGACCTCGGAGCCGCCACCCAGCCGGATCAGGACGACGAGGACGCGGTCGACTCCCTCTCGGCCTGAGGCATACCGGCCTTTTCACGTGGACGTTTCCGACTCCGCGCGTTCACGCTCCTGGCCGTAGGCGGCGCGGCGGACCGCGTCGTCGCTCTCGAATTCGGAGCCGAGGGCTCCGCCCACGATGGCCGCCGAGCTCGCCAGCCATCCCAGGCGCTCGTATGCGCCCACGCCGACCGATGAACAGCCAGATGCCCGATCAGCCGCCCAGAACGCCCGGGGAATTGAGGGCCCCGACATCGTCGCGCACGGCGGCGGTCAGCGGATCACGGACGGCCTGCAGGCTCCATGTGACGTTCCGGTCCACGTGCTCGGCGAGCAGCCGGGCAGCTCATCGGCTGGCTCCTCCGCCGGCTCCTCCGCCGGCTCATCGGCCGGCTCCTCCGCGGGCTCATCGGCTGGCTCCTCCGCGGGCTCATCGGCCGGCTCCTCCGCCGGCTCATCGGCTGGCTCCTCCGCGGGCTCATCGGCTGGCTCATCGGCCGGTTCCTCCGCCGGCTCATCGGCCGACTCCTCCGCCGGCTCCTCCGGGGTGTCCGGGGCGGCGACGATGCCCACCACAACCTCCGGCCGCCCGCTGTCGGCGTCGGCAGGAGGTCGTGAGCAGCAGGTGCCGGCTCGGGCCGGGCGGTGGTGGCCCGGCTCGCGCCGAATCACGGTGACGGCACACCTTTCGGGGAGCGCGTCGACACTCGCGCCCGGTCACCTCTGCGGTGGCGCGCCGGACACCCCCTCAGCCCGGGGCTCCGGTACCCGGGGCGACCTCGGGAAGTCCGCCCGCACGACGAAGCCGCCCTCGTCCGTCGGGCCTGCCTCCAGGGTGCCGCCCAGCAGTTGGGCCCGCTCCCGCAACCCGATCAGGCCGTGGCCGCCGCCCGGCAGCCCGGGGGCCACGGCGGAGGCGTCGGGCGGCCCGTTGCGGACCTCGACCCGCAGTCCGCGCGCCTCCTCGGCCTCCTCGGTCCCGTCCGGCTGCGCATCGCTGACCCGCACCGTCACCCGTGCCCCCGGCGCATGTTTACGGACGTTCGTCAGCGCCTCCTGGACGATGCGGAAGGCGGCCCGCTCGACCGCCTCCGGGCGCCCCGTCCGGGCCTCCGCCCCGCCCGCCTCGTACGCGACGTCCAGCGCGCTCAGTTCGATCAGGCGGTGCAGATCCGCCAGCCGGGGCTGTGGGGTGAGCTCCTCGTGGTCGCCGCCGGCCGCGCGCAGGATGCCGACCATATGGCGGAGCTCGTCCAGCGTCCGTACCGACAGCTCACGGATCGTCCGCGCACCCTCCCTCGCTTTCGGGTCCTCGGCACTGATCTGCACCGCCCCCGCCTGGAGGCTGATGAGGCTGACCTGATGGGCGACCACGTCGTGCATCTCCCGGGCGAGCCGGGCGCGCTCGGTGCTCAGCACCTGCGCGGCGATCAGCTCGTCCGCGTGACGGCGGCTGCGGGTCAGGTCCGCTATACGGGCGGCGAGTTCACCGCGCGTGCGCACCAGCAGGCCGAGCGCGATGGGGCCGACCGAGGTGACACAGGCGTCGATCAGCGTGAGGGTGTTCTCCCGGTACGCGGTCGGCTCGAAGTCGGAGACGGGCCACGGGACGAAGTGCGCGGCGGCCAGCAGCAGCGCCGAGATGCCCAGCAGCCGCCGGTCGGGGCGGCGTTCGGCGACCGTATAGAGGGCGATCATCGGCGCGAACCAGATGTACCCGATGAGGATCCCCGGCAAGGTGGTCAGAAAGACCAGCGCCGGAAAGCGCCGCCGCAGCAGCAGCGCGCCCGCGGCGACCAGCGAAACATTCAGCTCCAGGCCCAAGGTGACGCCATTGACGAGCAGCGCGTCGGCCACGGCGAGGGCGACGGGGACGAGCAGCCCGGCCCACCGCGGGAACCGGTGCCGCGGTGCGCGGGGCGAGGACGGCAGCGGGTCGAGGGTCGAACCTCGATCCGTACTACGCAGCGCACGCAGCGGCGAGACCGTACTACGCAGCGCACGCAGCGGCGAGACCGTCATAGGGCGCCGCCCGTCGGCGGCCGGCTCGCGATCAGCCCGGCGCGGTCGGCGACGATCGCCGCCTGGACGCGGTTGAGTCCGCCCAGCTTGCCGAGCACCGCCCGCACATGGTCCTTGACGGTGCTGGACGCCAGCCCCATCCGCTCGGCTATCCGCGGGTTGGCCAGCCCCTCGCCGAGCAGGGCGAGCACTTCCCGCTCGCGCGGGGTGAGCGCCTCGACCGCCTCGGCGGCCGTCGCCTCGGCCTCGGCGGCCAGATAGCCGCCGATCACGGCGCGGGTGACGCCCGGGTCCAGCACGCTGCCGCCCTCGGCGAGGGTCCGTACAGCCCGCACGAGCTGCTCCGGATCGGTGTCCTTGAGCAGAAACCCGGCCGCTCCCGCGCGCAGCGCGGCCGTGAGGTACTCCTGGGCGTCGAAGGTCGTCAGCATGGCGACGGCGGGCGCGCGCGGCGCGGCCCGCAACTGTCTCAGGACGGTCAGCCCGTCCGCGTCCGGCATCCGGATGTCGAGGAGCACGACATCGGCTCCGCTGCCGAGCACCGTGTTCACGGCTGTCCCTCCGGAACAGTCGGCGACCACCTCGATGTCCGGGGCGGTGCCCAGGATGAGCCGCAGGCCGGATCGTACGAGCGCCTCGTCGTCCACCACAGCAACACGGATCACCGGCCGCTCCCTCTGCTCAGCTGTCATGGCCATTGCCCCGACAGACTGCCGTATCGGCGCGGGAATATGGAGCGGTTGGCTCCGGCCTGTTGGGGGGATCACCCCCTCCGGTCGGCGGGGGTGACGGAAGACCAGCGGCGGATGCCCGCCCCGTCGCTCACCCGGCAGAGTGGGTCTCGTGCCGCACCACCCCGCGGGGACGTCCCGAACCCCAGCCCCGTCATCGTGCCGGAGGGCCTCCCGATGCGCTGTCGGCGGAACGGCAGCGGGGTGATGCCGCACGCAGGCCGCCGCGACCCCCACACGCGGCGGCCTGCGCACGCCCGCCTTTCGAAGGGCTCGGTCCTCCTCCGGGACGCCGAAGCCCCTGTCGACGGTCGACCGTGCTCGGCCCTTCGGCTTGCCCCCAGCCACCGCTGGGAGCTGCCCCCAGCCGGTCGGACGAAGCACCCGGAGGCTTGACGATGCGCCCAGTCCTTTGGCTCGACCCCAGCTACCGCTAAGAGGCGGCCGGACGGGGGGCCGCCGACGAGACGGGAGGGGCCGGGGGCGCCGGGGCGGGGGCCGTGGACGCTTACGTGTATGTGTGGCGCGCCGAACTCCGGCCCACCCCACGCTTCCGGCTTCCGGCGCCTAAATATGGGCGCCTGAATATATCGGCCCCGGCGCCCTGCCCCGGAGGCCCGCCCCCGGCACCCGGCAACGCACCCCGGCGCCCCCGCCACCGCCGCCTCATACCGGCGGTTCGGCCGGGGCCGGGCCCAGGGTGGTGGTGCCCGGGGCCGCGCGGTGGCCAAGGCCCGTGCGGTAGGCGTCCATGGCGGCCTCCAGCCGCCCCTCGCGCCGCAGCAGATCGCCCAGCAGCCGGCACAGGTCTGCCAGGTCTCCGGCCGCGCCCGTGCGTTCCAGCAGGGACAGGGCCGCGCAGTAGTGCTCCTCCGCCGACTCCGCGTCTCCGCGTTCGTCGGCGATCAGGCCGAGCAGCCGGTGGGCGCCGCCCGCGTGGACCGCGCCGCGCTCGGCGGTGAGGCCGGCGGCCTCCGGTTCGCCCGCCGGTTGGCCCGACGCCCAGGCGTCGGGCGAACCCGACGCCGGGGTCCGGGCCAGCAGCGGCAGCAACAGCGCCTCGGCCTCCGCCGTACGGCCGCGCCGCCGCAGCACATCCGCCAGCTCGACCTCCACCAGCACGGTGAACAGCGCCGCCCGCTTGGACGCCAGCATGTCGCGCGCGATGCGCAGCTCCCGTTCGGCGCGCTTCAGATTGCCGTCCTGCGCGTGAACGTAGCCGCGCATCCAGTGGCAGTGCGCCAGGTCGGTGTGGATCCGCAGCTGTTCGTACAGCTCCTGGGCCTTGGCCAGGGAGGCGTCGGCCTCGGCGGTGCGGCCCTCGGCGATCAGGGTGCGGGCGACGCCGCGGTGCATGCGGGCGACGAGCCCCGGGTCGTCGACGCTCGGCGCCAGCGCGAGGGCGAGTTCGGCGGCGCGGACGGCGCGGGCGTGGGCGCCCATGTCCATATAGGGGGCGATGACGGCTGTATAGAGCAGCAGGAGGGCGCTCGGGTCGTGCAGGCCGGAGGCGTTGAGCTCATCGATGGCGCTCTCCAGCAGATAGCAGGAGTAGCGCAGTTCGCCCGCGAGCAGATGGGCGATGGCGCGCCCGCGGATCGCCGGGACCCGGCGGGGCAGGGGTTCGTCGGCGAGGAGCGCTTCGGCGGCCTCGAAGTGGCCGCGTGCGGCGGTCAGTTCGCCGCTCTCCAGCGCGCAGTCGCCGAGCCCGAGCAGGGCGGCCGCCCGCTCCTCGGCGAACCCGAGCCGGTCGGCCTCGGCGTGCAGCTCGCGGAAGCGCTCGGCCGCGTCCTCGCCCGCGCCGGTGGCCAGCGCCCGTCGGGCGTCGGTGAGACCGGCCCGCAGCCTGGTGGCGTCGCGCGGCGAGCGGCCGGTGGTCAGCTCCTCATAGGTGACGCCCAGGCGCCCGGCGAGATGGCGCAGGGCGGCCTCGGAGGGGCGCACCTTTCCGGATTCCAGGGTGGAGACGTATGCGGCCGTGTAGGCGGGCTCGGCCAGCTGCCGCTGGGTGAAGCCGCGCTCAGTACGCAGCCGCAGCACCCGGCGGCCGATTTTAGTGATCCCGTCCGTACCCGTCCCCGCCCCCGCCCCGGCGGCTCCCGCCGCACCGCGCCCGTCTCCGGAGCTCTTCTCGGCCACCGTGCCCTCTTCTCCCCGGCTGTAGCTTGATCGCCGAGCCAAGTCCATTTACGTGAGGATCGAAGGATGCACCAGGCGAGGGAAACGGCACCGGCCGGACCGGACGTCGGACGACCGTCCGCGGCTGGACTGCTCCTCACCGACCACCACTTCGACGTACCGCTTGACCATAAGGCTCCCGAGGGGGAGCTGATCCGGCATTACGCACGAGAGGCCGTCGCGCGACGAGGCCCCATGAGGGCCCCTTGACGGGGCGGCGGCCCATGCGGTTGCCCGTGCCGGATTTCTTTAGCGTCTTCTCTAGTTCGCATTGCCCGCGCCTCCCCGCAGCCCTTAGGTTGAGCGGCGAATTAATCCCGCTTAATTGGCCGCTTACGAGGAAGACGTGGGAGCCCCCGTGCGCAGACACATACGCCGACGCGTCTCCCTCCGCACCGCGGCCGTCGCCGGAGGTATCGCGTTGGCGGCGGCCGCCGCCACGACCGCGAGCGCCACCGTGACCCCGTCGTCGTCCCGTACGGCCGCCGCCACCGCCCAGAGCGCACCCCGCACCCATGACGTGGAGTACTTCACGGGCCCCGGCTCTCATCCCCGTCATCTCGAGGTCCCGGCCGCCACCCCGAAGCGGCTGCTGAGCGCCGACCACTCGCACTCGCTGTCCGCCGGCGAGGCCGCCGCCGACGGCGATGTCGGCTCCCTCGTCAAGAACGGCCCCACGGCCGACAAGCTCGATGTCGTCTTCATCGGCGACGGCTATACCTCCGGCCGGCAGGCGGACTTCCACGCCGACGCGCGCTCCAAGTGGGATCAGATGTCCGCCGTCGAGCCGTACGCCTCGTACAAGGACCTCTTCAACGTCTGGACCGTGGACGCCGTCTCGAACCAGTCCGGGGTCTCCGGCGACCCGTCCAAGGACGTCGTCAAGGACACCGCCCTCGACTCGTACTTCTGGTGCGACGGCCTGGAGCGGCTGCTGTGCCTCGACACCGGCAGGGTCGAGTCGTACGCCGCCAAGGCGCCGCAGGCCGATCTCGTGGTCGTCCTGGCCAACTCCAGCAAGTACGGCGGCGCGGGCTACACCGTCACCTCGCAGGTCGGCTACGACGGTATCGCCACCGCCTCCTCCGACCACCCCGACTCCGACCAGATCGCGGTCCATGAGACCGGCCACTCGCTCGGCAAGCTCGCGGACGAGTACTTCTACCCGGAGTACGGCACCTACACCGGCGCCGAGCCCGAGGAGTCCAACGCGACCAAGCTGACGGCGGCGCAGCTGACCGCGCAGAAGAAGAAGTGGTACCGCTGGATCGGCCAGACGTCGCCGGACGGCGGCACGGTCGGCGCCTATGAGGGCGGCCGCTACTACCCCAAGGGCATCAACCGCCCCACCGACAACTCGATCATGCGCACCCTCGGCCGCGAGTTCAGCCTGCCCGGCCGGGAGGCCATGATCGCGGGCTTCTACCGCCACGCGCACGTGCTCAGCAGCGGGACGGCCGCGGGCGCGGCCGTGAAGCGGACGGCGAGCGTCGAGGTAAGCGTCCCGAAGACCGCGTCGCTGAAGTGGTACGTGGACGGGGCCGAGGTCAGCGCCGCGCGAGGCAGGACCAGCGTCACCCCGGCGTCCCTGGGCGTCCCCTCCGACGGAGCCGCCCACACCGTCACCGCCAAGGCGACGGACGGCACGGGTGCGGTGAAGGACCCGGCGTTGCGCAAGCAGTTGGCCGACGCCCGCACCTGGAAGATCACCGGCTAGCCACCGGCCCACCGGCGCCATCGTCCGCGCCGACCCCCAGCCGCCGCCTCGTGGACCCCCGCCACGGGGCGGCCTCCCTTTTTTGGGGCTCGGTTCTCTCCCAGCTACCGCTGGGAGGTGCCCCTTCGCGGCACGGGCGGCAGGGACTGGCCGGGCAGCGGCGGGACCGGGAATCCGCCGGCCATCGGGGCGGAGGCGGGCTCGGGCCCCGCCTCCGCCCCGGTCTCGGCCTTCGCCGCCTCGCGGTCGCGGAAGATGTCCACCACGAAGGACAGCAGCAGCAGCGCGATGACCGCGCCGCCGGGGCGCTCCGAACTATGGGCACTCCGTATCCATGGGAACCCTGGGCGATGCGGGGCGGCCGCGGTCCGCCCCTTCAACATCGGCAGGCTCTACGTTCCCGTACGCCGCTCCCGAACTCAATCGCCCGCCGGGGCGGGCGGCCGGTCCTCCGTTCCCGTGGTGCGTCGATCATCCGACAACGCGCCGGGGGCGCAACGGCTTTGTCACGGGCGGTCTCAGCAATCGGAGGCGAGTGGCGGACGACACCGCCGGGCAGGTAATGATGGGCTCATGACGAACGACGGGGGACGGGCGAACGAGCCCACCAGCTATGGGCTGCGGCCGCCGCACGCGCCGGCCGCCGCCCCGGTACCGGCTCCCACTCCGGCGCCGCCGCCTCAGGCACGGCAGGCACCGCCGCCTCAGGCACGGCACAGCGGATACGAGCCGACGCAGTACGCGCACGATCCAAGGAGCGGCCACACCCCGCATCCGCCCCAGCCGCCGGAGGCCCCGCGGGGCACGGCGCCCGATGCCGGGCGGCTGGTCGGTGGCCGTTACCGCCTCGTGGCCCGGCTCGGGCATGGCGGTATGGGCACCGTATGGCGGGCGCACGACCAGGTCGTCGACCGTGAGGTGGCGGTCAAGGAGCCGCGTGTTCCCGACAATCTGCCCGAGCGCGAGCGGCAGACCGTCTATCAGCGGATGGAGCGCGAGGCGCGCGCCGCGGCGCGGATCGACCACCCTTCTGTCGTCACCGTCCATGACGTGGTGGTCGAGGACGGCCGCCCGTGGATCGTGATGGAGCTGGTCCATGGCCAGTCGCTGGGTGACCGGCTGGGGGAGGGCACGCTGGATCCGCGCGAGGCGGCGCGGATCGGCCTCGCGGTGCTCGGCGCGCTGTCGGCCGCCCATGAGGCGGGTGTGCTGCACCGCGACGTCAAGCCGGACAATGTACTGCTGGGCCGGAATGACCGGGTGGTGCTCACCGACTTCGGCATCGCGCAGATCGAGGGCGAGCAGGGGCTCACCGAGACCGGTGGTTTCGTCGGCTCGCCGGAGTTCATCGCGCCCGAACGGGTGCTGGGGCAGCGGCCCGGGCCCGCGTCGGACCTGTGGTCGCTGGGCGTCGTGCTGTACGCGGCGGTCGAGGGCGTGTCCCCGTTCCGCCGCAGTCACACCCCCGCGACCCTCCAGGCGGTGCTCTCGGCCGAGCCGCAGACGCCGGCGCGTGGGGCGGGTGCGCTCGGCTCGCTGATCATGCAGCTGCTGCGCAAGGACGCGGCGGCGCGTCCGGCGGCGGCCGAGGTACGGCGGGCGCTGGAGCCGGTGGCCACGCCGCCGCGGGCGGCGCCGACGATGCTCTCGACGCGCCCGTACGGCCGGGGCGAGCCCGGGAATCGCTTCGTGCCGCCCATCCTGCACAAGAACCGCAAGGCCCAGGTCGGCCTCGCCGCCGTGGTGTTGGTGGTGGCCGCGGCGCTGGTGCTGGTGCTCATGAAGCCGTTCGCGAGCGAGGCCGCGCTGCCGTCCGGCTGGACGGTCCGCGAGGAGCGCGATGTGGTCGGCGCGTCCCTGGCCGTGCCCGAGGACTACAAGCGGGTGCAGGAGGACGACGACCCGGGCAACCCGGTCGTCACGTTCTACGACCCCAGCGGCGTCTACACCATCTCCCTCGTCGCGTCGACGTCCGACGGGGAGAGGACGATCACCGACGCCAAAGGGGTGGCCGGGCAGGTCGCCGAGTTCTACAAGAGCGGCGCCCTGTCGACGATGGACGAGGCCGACAGCTCACCGGCCAAGGAGGGTGAGCAGCAGGGGCTGGAGGCCAGGGATCTTGAGACCACGTTCTTCGAGTACGGCTCCAGCAGCGACAAGAATCGTGTCCGTTATGTGAACCGGGACCACATCGCCGTCAGCGACAAGAAGATCGCCTGGCAGCTGACGGTGACCGGGCCCGCCGAGGGCGATGCGCGCGAGATCGGCGACAAGCTCTACGCCGACGTCGTGAAGAACTTCAAGGTCAATAAGGGCTTCACCATCGCGGTGGACTGAATCACCCCGGATCGCATCGATCCGCCCCCTCGCACCGGCAGTCGCGCCAGCGTTCGCTGGCGCGATTGTGTGTGAGCGGTGAAGGCGAGTTACTGATGGGTACCCAAACGGGCGGCTGCCGCCTACCCTCAGCCGCATGACGGAGACGCACGACAGCACCAGCGCACGTGGCGGCACGGCGGCGGCCCCCGCCGACGGCAACCCGGTCGCCCCCGAATCCCCCCGCACCGCGGCCGATGTCGTCACCCCCGAGCTGGTGGCCCGGCTCGCCCGGGACGTCGTGGGCAGTGGCACCACCGTCAGCCACACCCCGTTCACCGGGGAGGTGCTCACCGCCGCCCTGCCCGAGTCGACGCCCGAGGACGTGGCCACGGCCTTCGCGCAGGCCCGCGAGGCCCAGCGCGCCTGGGCGGCGACCCCGGTCCGCAGCCGCGCCGCCGTCCTGCTCCGCTTCCACGATCTGGTGGCGCGCCGCCAGTCGGAGGTTCTGGACCTGATCCAGCTGGAGACCGGCAAGACCCGGCTGCACGCCCATGAGGAGATACAGGGCGTCCTCGTCGCCGCCCGCCATTACGGCCGTAAGGCGCATGCCTATCTGCGCCCCAAGTCCCGCCTCGGCGTCGTACCGACCCTCACCAAGGTCACCGAACTGCGCCAGCCGCGCGGGGTGATCGGCCAGATCGTGCCGTGGAACTACCCCCTGGAACTCTCCGTTTCCGATGCCATCCCCGCCTTTGTCGCGGGCAACGCGGTCGTCATGAAGCCCGACACCGAGACCGCGCTGACCGCCCTGTGGGCGCGCGAGCTGATGCTGGAGGCCGGAATGCCGGCCGGGGTGTGGCAGGTCGTGCTCGGTGAGGGCCCGGTCGTCGGCCCCGCCGTCGTCGAGCACGCCGATTACGTCTCGTTCACCGGCTCCACCCGCACCGGGCGCGGTGTGGCCCAGGCCGCCGCCGCCCGCCTGGTGGGCTGCTCCCTCGAACTCGGCGGCAAGAACGCCATGCTGGTACTGAGCGACGCCGACCTCGACAAGGCGGTCGACGGCGCGGTGCGCGGCTGCTTCGCCTCCGCCGGGCAGCTGTGCATCTCCATCGAGCGGCTGTACGTCCACGAGTCGATCGCCGAAGCCTTCATCGAGCGCTTCGTCGCCCGGACGAAGGCGATGCGGCTGGGCGCGACCCTCGCCTACGGCGCCGAGATGGGCTCGCTCGTCTCGCAGACGCAACTGGACACCGTCTCCCGCCATGTGGAAGAGGCCGTCTCCAAGGGCGCCACGGTGCTCGCGGGTGGCCGCCCCCGCCCGGACATCGGCCCGTACTTCTACGAGCCGACGATCCTCGACAACGTTGAGTCGCCGATGGCCGTCTGCGCCGAGGAGACCTTCGGCCCGGTCGTCTCCCTCTACCGCTTCACCGGCGAGGACGACGCGGTGGAGCGCGCCAACGCAACCCAGTACGGCCTGAACGCCAGCGTCTGGACCAAGGACGGCCGGCGCGGCCGGGCGATCGCCGCCCGGCTGCGCGCCGGGACCGTCAACGTCAACGAGAGCTACGCCGCCGCCTACGCCAGCGTCGGCTCTCCCATGGGCGGCATGGGCGACTCCGGGCTCGGCCGCCGCCATGGCTCCGAGGGCATTCTCAAGTTCACCGAAGGGCAGACGGTCGCTCACCAGCGGCTGCTGCCGCTGGGCCCGTCGTTCGGCATGACCGACGAGAAGTACGCGGCCTTCATGACCCGCAGCCTGCGCGCCATGAAGGCACTGCGCCTGCGCTGACCAGCACATTCTGACGGAGGTACCCATGTCAGGGGACACGTGCGCCCAAAACCAGGAACAGGACCGGCAGAATCAGGCCGACGATGGCGCGGACCTCGACCAGTGCGACGAGTTCGACTATGACGTCATCGTGATCGGGTCGGGCTTCGGCGGGTCCGTATCGGCGCTACGGCTGACCGAGAAGGGCTATCGCGTCGGCGTCCTGGAGGCCGGCCGCCGCTTCACCCGCGAGACCCTGCCCAAGAACTCCTGGGACCTCCGCAACTACCTCTGGGCCCCGGCCCTCGGCCTCTTCGGCATTCAGCGCATCCATGTCCTCGGCAAGGTCATGGTGCTGGCGGGCGCCGGGGTCGGGGGCGGTTCGCTCAACTACGCCAACACGCTGTACGTGCCGCCCGAGCCGTTCTTCCGGGATCCGCAGTGGGGCCGCATCACCGACTGGCAGGAGGAGTTGCGGCCGTACTACGACCAGGCGCGGCGGATGCTCGGGGCGCGCCTCAACCCGACGCTCACCCCCTCCGATGTGCACCTCAAGGCCGCTGCCGAGAAGATGGGGGTGGGGGACACCTTCCATATGGCGCCCGTGGGGGTCTTCTTCGGAGACGGTGACGATGCGGATGCCGATGGGAAGGCCGCGGCCAAGCCGGGGCAGACCGTCCCCGACCCCTACTTCGGCGGCGCGGGCCCGTCCCGCACGGCGTGCACCGAATGCGGCGAGTGCATGACCGGCTGCCGCCACGGCGCCAAGAACACCCTCAACGAGAACTATCTCCACCTCGCCGAGAAGGCCGGTGCCGTCGTCCACCCCATGACGACCGTCGTCGCCCTGAGCGACGATCCGCGCGGCGGCTATCAGGTCACCACCGTCCCGACCGACAACCGGCGCAAGGGCGAGCCGGCGTCCCTGCGGGCCCGGTACGTCGTCCTCGCCGCCGGGACGTACGGCACCCAGACGCTGCTGCACACCATGCGGGACAACGCCCTGCTGCCGCGCCTCTCGGACCGGCTCGGCATGCTCACCCGTACCAACTCCGAGGCGCTGGTGGGCGCGCAGACCACCGACCGCCGCTACCGCCGCGCGACGGCCGGGGGAGCGGAGCGGGCCGACTTCACCCGGGGCGTCGCGATCACCTCGTCCATCCACCCCGACGCGAACACCCACATCGAGCCCGTCCGCTACGGCAAGGGCTCCAACGCGATGGGCATGCTCTCCATCCTCCAGGTCCCCCACGGCGAGCGCGTGCCGCGCTGGCTGCGCTTCCTCGGCAACAGCCTCCGGCACCCCACCTTGACCCTGCGCTCCCTGTCCAACCGCCGCTGGTCCGAGCGCACCATCATCGGCCTCGTCATGCAGACCCACGACAACTCGCTGACCACCTACCGCAAGCCGAAGGGCCTGGGGAAGGGGCTCCTCACCGCCCGCCAGGGCCACGGCGAACCCAACCCCGACCACATCCCCGAAGGCGCCGAGGCCGCCCGTCATATCGCCGACTCCGTCAACGGCTTCCCCGGATCAAACGTCGGCGAGCTGATGGGCACCCCGCTGACCGCCCACTTCCTCGGCGGCTGCCCGATCGGAGCCTCCCCCGAGGACGGCGTCATCGACCCGTACCACCGGCTGTACGGCCACCCGGGCATCCATGTGGTCGACGGAGCGGCCGTCTCGGCCAACCTGGGCGTCAACCCGTCCCTGACGATCACGGCCCAGGCGGAACGCGCCATGTCGCTGTGGCCCAACAAGGGCGAGGCCGACCCCCGCCCCGCCCAGGGCGCGGCGTACGAACGCCTCCAGCCCATCGAGCCGACCGCCCCGGCGGTCCCGGCGGACGCCTTCGGGGCGCTGAAGCTGCCCCTGCTCCCGGTGCCGGTGGTACCCCCGGCCGCCCCCGAGAGCTGACGTCCGCCACCGCCCGCCACCAAGAACCCCGAGGGCTGACGTCCGCCACCGGCCGCCACCAAGAACCCCGAGAGCTGACGTCCGCCACCGCCCGACGCCAAGAAGGGGCCGCTCCCGTGCCGGGAGCGGCCCCTTCGACGCGGCTGCCTACGCCTGCGCGTCGGCCGTCAGGCCGTTACGCGGCGGCGCCGCCGGTGCGACGACGACGGACGATGTACACCGCGCCCCCGCCCGCGACCATGGCCACGCCGCCGATCACGGCGATGGTCGGCAGCGCGGAGGAGGAACCCGTCTCGGCGAGGCTGCCCTTCGGGCTGATCTCCGTGTTGCCCTCCGGCTTGTGCGGCAGCGGCTTCTTGCCACCCTGCGGCTTCGGCTCGGCCGGCGGGACCTTGCCCGGCTCGGAGCCCGCCTTCAGCACGTCGAACTCGTAGTACTCACCGGTCGAGAAGACGCAGTTGCCCTCGTCGTCCGCGTACACGCCGATGCTGAGGGCGTAACCGAAGCCATCGGGCGCGCTGCTGGCGACACTCAGGCGGAGGTCGACGGTGAGCGTCTCGTGCGGACGGACATCGGTGTAGCCGATGTAGCCCGCGCCCGGGTCGTTCTCGTCGGTGGAAATGTTCTTCCACGCGCCGGACTCGGGGTCCTTGTACTGCAGGGTCAGGTACTTGCCCGTGCCGTCGGGCGCGTTCTCGTGCGCGGTGCCGGCGAACACGCCGAAGTCGACCCGCTGGTAGGTGCGGTCCGAGTCATTCTTGACCTGGTACTCGAAGCCGTGGAAACCACTTCCGGCCACGACCTTCGACGGCAGGCCGACGAGGGTGGTGGAGAGATCGGCGTCCTCGTTGTAGTCACCGTTGTCGGTGCACTCGCCCGGCTCGCCGGTGGGCTCGTCGGTCGGGGCCGGGGTGGTGGGCTTGTCGGTCGGCTCGTCCGTGGGCTCGTCCGTCGGCTCGTCCGTGGGCTCATCGGTCGGCTCGGCCGTCTCGGTGGCCTCGTCCGTGGGCTCGTCGGTCGGCTCATCGGTCGGCTCGGCCGTCTCGGTGGCCTCGTCCGTCGGCTCCGAGGTCGGAGGGGTGCTCTCGGTCTCGGTAACGGACGGCGTCGGAGCGGGCGTCTCGTCACTCGCGAAGGCAGCGGGCGCCGCGAGGATCGCGGCAGGGGCTATGGCGGCCGTGGCTGCGGCGACCGCCAGTGCGCGGCGAAGCTTCATGAAGACCTCTTTTGGTCCGTACACGCCGCTGTGGAGCGTCGTGCGTGTGGAAGGCCGTCGCGGTGGGGGCGCGGGATGGCCGTGCGTTTGCACGTACATGACCAACCCAGTGGCCGAAAGGTTGCCTTCACGTTTGCTCACAGAATGGTCACAGGATCCACTGCGCCACATCGGCGCCCCGGGGACCGGTCGAAGGAGACCGGCCGAAGACGAGCGAAGGGCCCCGGGGGCGCCCGAGCGGGGCGGGCGCCTCCGGGGCCCTAGGCGGTCAGCACCGGCGTCAGGGCAGCGCCGGTGCTGAGAGGCGGCGCCGGGGGGTTGCGCCGCTGGCTCGGGACCCAGCTACATGGGGGTTGATCAGGGGATATCAGGGGCGTACGCCCGCGTGGTCGAACCAATGGCGGGAAGGGGAGGCGGGGCGTTTTCCCTGTCTGCATCGTGGTGGATGCGGAGCATCGGGCGCAACCGTTTCGACCGGATACGGTCGGCCCCAGGCGTCCCCGGGACCGACCGTCCTTGAGGTGGTGACCGGGCTGCTGTCCCCTGCCGACCGGTCACCTCGCCGAGGCGAGGTCCCACGACGCGCACCGCCTGAATCACCGCAGGGGTCGCGTCTCATCGCCTCGGCGGATCTGAGCCACGCGTGCATTTTCCGGGCCGCTCCTGGCTGGTGCGGCACCGGGCTCAACGAGGACGCTCAGGGGCCGGTCACGTGGCGTACGGGTGACGACACCGGGCATATCCGGCGACCCGGCGGCGTACCGTCGTGCCGCAACAACTCAGGCCCGGCCCCGGCACAGCTCCAGCAGCGTCATGGCGAGGGTCGTGCCGGGCTTGCCGAGCCCCTGCCGGTAGCGGTCGAGGATCTCCATCTCGCGGGAGAGGTGCACCCGCCGCCCCCCGGCGGCGATACGCGCCTCCTGGATGGAGGCCGAGACGGCCATCCGCTCCCGTACGAGATCCAGGATCCGTCCGTCCAGGTCGTCGATCTGCTCCCGCGCGCCGCTGATCACATCGGCGCTGCGGACGTCGGTGCTGCTCATCTCTGTCTGTCTCCTGGTCTGTCGGTTTGTGGTGACGGAGCCCCGAAACCCGGCGGGAGCCCGGAGGAGAAAGACAGAGCGCCCCGGGCCTTGACCGGCCCGGGGCGCCTGGGGAGTCGCTGTCGGTTACGCAGCGCGACCATGGCAGCCGGACGGGCCGGTGCCATAGGTAAAGACGAAAGTCATGCGCGTGGACATGGCGTCGATTATGAGCCCGTTAGAATCGAAAGTCCAACCCTCCAGTTCCACCGCAAACCACCGCCGGAAGGCCGCCGAAGTGCCATCAGCGTCCCCTGCTGCCGCCCCCGACACCGTGCTGGTCGTCGACTTCGGCGCGCAGTACGCCCAGCTCATCGCCCGTAGGGTCCGTGAGGCCCGGGTCTACAGCGAGATCGTTCCGTCCACCATGCCGGTGGCGGAGATGCTCGCCAAGAAGCCGAAGGCGATCATCCTCTCCGGTGGTCCGTCGTCGGTCTACGCGGAGGGCGCGCCCACCCTCGACCGCTCGCTGTTCGAGGCCGGGATCCCGGTCTTCGGCATGTGCTACGGCTTCCAGCTGATGGCCACCACGCTCGGCGGCAGTGTCGACAACACCGGCGCGCGTGAGTACGGCCGTACGGCGCTGACCGTCACCAAGCCGGGCTCGACGCTCTTCGCGGGCACCCCCGACGAGCAGCAGGTGTGGATGTCCCACGGAGACGCCTGCTCGGCGGCGCCCGAGGGCTTCACCGTCACCGCGTCCACCGACGTCGTGCCGGTCGCGGCTTTCGAGTGCGACGAGCGCAAGCTGTACGGCGTGCAGCACCACCCCGAGGTGATGCACTCCACCTACGGCCAGCAGGTGCTGGAGCACTTCCTCTACCGGGGCGCCGGCCTTGAGCCGACCTGGACCACCACCAATGTGGTGGACGAGACCGTGGCCGCGATCCGTGAGCAGATCGGCACCAAGCGTGCGATCTGCGGGCTGTCCGGCGGCGTGGACTCCGCCGTCGCCGCCGCCCTCGTCCAGAAGGCCATCGGTTCCCAGCTGACCTGCGTGTACGTCGACCACGGCCTGATGCGCAAGGGCGAGTCGGAGCAGGTGGAGAAGGACTTCGTGGCGGCCACCGGCGTTCAGCTGAAGGTGGTCGAGGCCGAGGAGCGGTTCCTGGCCGCGCTGGCCGGGGTCTCCGACCCCGAGGAGAAGCGGAAGATCATCGGCCGGGAGTTCATCCGGGTCTTCGAGCAGGCTCAGGCCGAGCTGGTGGCCGAGGCGGGCGCGGCCGGCGAGGACGTGGAGTTCCTGGTCCAGGGCACCCTGTACCCGGACGTCGTCGAGTCCGGCGGCGGCACCGGCACCGCCAACATCAAGTCCCACCACAATGTGGGCGGGCTGCCGGACGACATCGAGTTCAAGCTCGTCGAGCCGCTGCGCCGGCTGTTCAAGGACGAGGTCCGCATGGTCGGCCAGGAGCTCGGCCTGCCGGACGAGATCGTCCACCGCCAGCCCTTCCCGGGTCCGGGTCTGGGCATCCGCATCGTCGGCGAGGTCACCAAGGAGCGCCTGGACCTGCTGCGCGAGGCCGACGCCATCGCCCGCGAGGAGCTCACCGCCGCCGGTCTCGACCGTGACATCTGGCAGTGCCCGGTGGTCCTGCTCGCGGACGTCCGCTCGGTCGGCGTCCAGGGCGACGGCCGCACCTACGGCCACCCGATCGTGCTGCGCCCGGTCTCCTCGGAGGACGCGATGACGGCGGACTGGTCGCGACTGCCGTACGACGTGCTGTCGCGGATCTCGACCCGCATCACCAACGAGGTGGACGAGGTGAACCGGGTGGTCCTGGACGTCACCAGCAAGCCGCCCGGCACCATCGAGTGGGAGTGACCGCACCCCGCTCCTGATCGTCAACGCCGACGCCGTCGCTCATTCGTCCGGGCGGCGGCGTCGTCGTTTCCGCTGGGTACTCTGACCGCAGAGGCGAGACTCCGTCGCATGGGAGCAACCATGAGCGCCGCACACGAGTACGGGCTGGATGAGCGGTACGAGTGGGCCCGCCCGCCGCAGGGTGGCTGGACGGCGGACGACCTCGACCGGCTTCCGAATCTTCCTCCGCACACGGAGCTGATCGACGGGAGCCTCGTCCTCGTGAGCCCGCAGACCAGGTTTCACACGCGCACGATGCGGCTCCTGGACAACGCCCTGCTTGAGCAGGCACCGGACCATCTGGACGTGGACCGTGAGATGGCGGTCAAGCTGGACGACAAGAACCGTCTGGAACCCGATGTCGTGGTCTTCCGGGAAGGCGCGGACGCCGGGCCTCACGACACCTGGTACAGGGCGGAAGACATCGTCCTGGCTGTCGAAGTCGTGTCGCCGGACTCCAAGGAGCGCGACCGCGAGGTCAAGCCGCGCAAATACGCGCAGGCGGGTGTCCCGCACTTCTGGCGTGTGGAGGAGGATGGCGCACTCCCCGTCGTCTACGTCTACGAACTCGACTCCGCCACGAAGGCCTACCACCCCACCGGCATCTACCACGACAAGCTGACCCTCACTCTCCCGTTCCCGATCCAGATCGACCTCACCGCGATCAATCGCCGTCGGCCCTGACGATCGTCAACGCTGACGCCGTCGCTCATGCGTTTGGGTGGCGGCGTCGTCGTTTCCGCTGGGTACGCTGACCGTACGGCCAAGAATCCCGTCCATGGGAGGAACCATGACCGCTGAGCCGCTGCCCACCACGTCCGCCGCGTCGTGGCCGGTGCCGCCGCCGGACGGCTACACCGTGGACGACTTGTTCCGTCTGCCTGATCTCCCGCCGCATACCGAGCTGATCGACGGGAGTCTGGTTTTCGTGAGTCCGCAGCGGAGTTTTCACTGCCTGGTGATGTGGCTGCTGGAATCCGGTCTGCGCAGAACAGTCCCCGGTGACCTGCGGGTCCGGAGGGAGATGAACGTGGTCATCAACGAGCGGCAGGCGCCGGAACCGGATCTTTTCGTCATCCGGGCCGAGGCGGCGACCAGTACCGAGGAGTCGCGTTACGAGGCGAAGGACGTCGAGCTCGCGGTGGAGGTGGTGTCCCCGGACTCGGCAGTGCGCGACCGCAAGCGCAAGCCGCAGCTGTACGCCGAGGCGGGCATCCGGCACTTCTGGCGGGTGGAGCGAGCCGAGGACGGACGACCGGTTGTTCACGTCTTCGAGCTGGACGAGACCACCGACGCCTATGGACTCACCGGCATTCACCACGATCACCTCAAGCTCTCCGTCCCCTTCACCATCGACATCGACCTCACCGAGGTCGACGACCTGTAGCGGACGACCGGCCTGGGCTCTGGCCTCCCGCGATACCCAGAGGTAGCTTCCGGTCCCAGCACCCTGAGGCACCCCCGAGGCACCCCCGAGGACTGGAGCGCGCCGATGACGAGCCCGATGCCGATGCCCCGGCAGACGCCCGAGCCGATACCGACCGACCAGCTGGCCATCACCATGCCGCCGCATCACACCTCCCATGACGCGGAGCGGCGCTATCGCAAGGAGCGGCTGGCCGCGGCTCTGCGGCTTTTCGGTCGGTACGGCTACGAGGAGGGGGTCGCGGGGCACATCACCGCGCGGGACCCGGAGTTCACGGACTGCTTCTGGGTGAACCCCTTCGGGATGCCGTTCGGCCACATCACCGTCAGCGATCTGATCATGGTCAATGAGGCGGGTCAGGTGGTCGAGGGCCGCTACCACGTCAACCAGGCGGCCTTTGTCGTTCACTCTTCCGTGCATCGGGCCCGTCCGGATGTCGTGGCGGTCGCGCACAGCCGCTCGGTCCACGGCCGCACCTTCTCCACGCTCGGTGAGCCGCTGGAGCCGATCACCCAGGAGGTCTGCGCCTTCTTCGGGGATCACGCGCTCCACGACGGCGCCACGGGCGTCGTCGTGGACGAGGAGGAGGGGCGCCGGATCGCCGCCGCGCTCGGCGGGCACAAGGCCCTCATCCTGCGCAATCGCGGTCTGCTGACGGTCGGGGACTCGGTCGACGCGGCCGCGTGGTGGTTCCTCATGTTGGAGCGGGCGTGCCAGACGCAGCTGGCCGCGAAGGCGGCGGGCAAGCCGGTCCTCATCGATGGGGAGAGCGCCACGCGGACCCATGAGCAGCTAGGAAACGATCTTGTGGCCTGGATCAACTATCAACCTCTGTACCTGCAGATCACCCGCGATGCGCCGGACCTGCTGAGCTGAGACCCTCCGCCGTACGGCACAATCCCCTCTCAACACATGTCAGTTGGCGCGGTGCCGGGCGGATCGAACGGCGGTGCCGCACCGGAACGAGCGAACGACGGAGCGACCCTCGTGGCGGTGGAGACGGCGCAAGACGCCACGACGACGGAAGGGCACCCGCACGGTCCCGGCCATACGGGCTGTGCATGCCCCCAGGGCGCCCGTGAGGGCCATCGAAGGGCCGTGGCCGCGTTCGTGGCCATGCGCGAGCGTTTCGCGGCGGGAGAGGGCCTTCCAGCGGCTCTGGCCCACTCCGCGGGGGCGTCCCGGCAGTGGGTCTCGGACGAACTGGCGCACGCGGCCAGTACGGTCGTCGACAGCGGCCGGGCCGAGACCTCGGCATGGCGCGACAGGGTGTGGCGACGCACGCTGTTCGTGGTGTGGGGCGCCGTCGGGGTTCTGCTGATCGGGCAGTTGGCGACGGCGATCGGCGCGGGCTGGTCGGTCGCGCGGACGGCCGGGCTCGCCGCCGCCGCCGTCACCGCCGGGCTGCTGACCCTCGCCGCCCGGCTCCACCACGACAACGGCGGCCCGCTCGCCCCGCTCGTCGGCGAGGACAACCGCCTCTCCACCTCCCGCACCGTCGCCGCCGCCTGGCTGCTGCTGGCGGTCTTCTCGGTGCTCGTCCTGGGCGTCGAACTGGCCGCGGCCCCTGATGACCGCACGCGGCTGGCCGACGGGCTCGCCCTCGGCCGCGCCGCCGGGCTGCTCACCGTCGCCGCGCTCACCTGTGTGGCCGCCGTGCTGGCCCGGCTCGTCGTGGCGGCCCGGGTGCGGGCCCAGCGGCTGCAGAAGGTCCGGGCCGTGCGGCCGCGCGCCGCCGACCTCCTCACCGATGACGCGGGCCGCGGCAGCTTCGCCGACACGCAGTACGTCATCGTCCACACGGTGGCCCTCGCCTTCGCCGCGGTGCGGCTGGGGCGCGAGCCGTGGCGGCTGCCCGATGTTCCGTGGGGCCTGGCCCTGTTGGCCATCGTCTCGGTGATCATGTATCTGACGGGCAAGTACGCGGAAGGCGGCCGCCCCACCGTGCTGTCCGTTGTACGGGTCCGCCCCGAGGAGGGCGGCTTCGACCGCGACGCCCCGATCCGCACCGGCGACGACATCGAGATCCGCGGCAGCGGCTTCGTGCCCCCGGGCGCGCAGGACCCCGACCGGCTCGCCAAGATGGTCGTCCGCATCGGCGCGGTGCACGTCCATGTCCCCTTGGTCCCGGTCGCCGGGGGCTTCAGCAACCCGACGGACACGGCGCTGACGGTGCCCGTGCCGGTGGATGTGGAACCGGGCCGGGTCGAGGTGCAGGTGGTGACGGCGTCGGGCGCCGAGACCAACCGATACCCGATCGACGTCCTCGACTGAGCGTCCTCGGTGAACGTCCTCGACTGAGCGTCCTCGGTGAACGTCCTCGGCTGAGCGTCCTCGGTGAACGTCCTCGGCTGAGCGTCCTCGGTGAACGTCCTCGCCTGAACGCCTGAGTCATTCCCGTCCTGCCGTTCGTATGGTTTGTTGAGTGGGCAATGGGAGAGGCGGGCGTCATGAGGCATGCGGATCGAATGGCCGGGGCGGGTACCACGGGCAGCGGCGGCAGTGTGAACGGCGTGGGCGGCCTCGGCGGCCAGCCCACCGGGGTACGGGCCACGGCCTCCCACTACGCGCTGCTTCCGCTGCGCCTGTTCCTCGGCGTCACCTTCATCTACGCGGGCATCGACAAGCTCACCGACTCGGCCTTCCTCGCCGACTCGGGCGTGGGCTCGATCGGTGAGCTGATGCGCCAGGTGCGGGACGGCTCGGCTGTCCCGTGGCTGATCGACCAGGCCCTCAAGGACCCCACCGCTTTCGGCTACGCCATGGCCTACGGCGAACTCGCCGTCGGCCTCGGCACGCTCGTCGGCCTGCTCTCCCGGGCGGCCGCCTTCGGCGGCGCGTTGATCTCGCTGAGCCTGTGGCTGACGATCAGCTGGCAGTCGGATCCGTACTACTACGGCAACGACCTGGCCTATCTGGCGGCCTGGATCCCCCTGGTGCTGGCGGGCGCGCCGTATCTGTCCCTGGACGTGGCCTTCTCCAAGCGGCGCCGCAGGCAGGGCTCGCAGCTCTTCGGATAGCCCTGCCGCAGGGTCGGCGGTGCCCTACGGCAGCCGCAGGCAGGGCTCGCAGCTCTTCGGATAGCCCTGCCGCAGGGTCGGCGGTGCCCTACGGCAGCCGCAGGCCGTCCCGCACCTTGTCGAAGATCGGCCGGTACTCGTCCCACTGCTCGGCCGGTGCGCTCAGGTAGATCGCGTACTCCTTGCCGCCCTCCTCGCCGAACGCGAGGTCGATCGCCCGGAACCACCGTGCCTGGCCCTTGAACTTGAACTCCCACACCGCTGCCGGCTGTCCCCGGAACTTCGTCCCCTGCAGACGCGTCCGCTCGTACACCGGGTAGAGCTTCTTCACATCCGCCTCGACGTCCGTCAAGTGCCTGACCTGATCGGCCTGCGCGAAGTCCAGGACGTTGATGGTCAGCCGGGCCATCTGCGTGGGGTCGAGGTAGCGGACCTCCTGGGTGCGGTCGACCGTGCCCCCGGGGTCGGAGTCGGCCTGCCGGCTCCAGCTGTCCGGGATGGGGAAGGAGATGCCGAAGTCCTTCTCCTCGACCATGTGGTATCCGGCGGGGACCGGCGGCGGGGTGTACGGGGGCGTGGCGGACGGCTTCGGCGCGGACTGCGACGGCTTCGCCGCCGACTGCCGCCCCATGTCGCCCTTGTGGCCGTCGTTGTCGAGGCCGTAGAGGTAGACGCCGGTCGTTACGGCCACGACGGCCAGCGCGGCCCCGGCGGCCGTCCACTGGGGCTTGCGGCCCCGTTTCGCCGTGGGCGTGGGCGCTGTGTCCGGGTTCGGCACGGAGGCGGGCTCAGGCTCGGCCTCGTGCACCACCGGAGTCGCGGGCACATGTGTCGCGGAAGCGGACGCGGCGGTGGGCATGGGCGGGATCGCGGGCGCCGGCTGCGGATGCTGCCGCGTCAGGCTCAGCGTCTCCGTGAAGCGCGGCATCGACTGCGCCCTCGTCTCGGCCTCCGACGCCGGTACCCGCAACGCGCGTTCCGTCTCCTCGGCCGTCGGCCGCAGCTCCGGCTCCTTGGCGAGCAGGCTCTCGATCAGCGGGGCCAGCGCGCCCGCCCGCCTGGGCGGGTCGAGGGGGTCGACGGCGATGGCGTAACCGGTCTCGATCGCCGTCGCCTTACGGAACGGCGCCCGCCCCTCCAGCGCCTGATAGAGCGTCGCCCCCAGCGCCCACAGATCGGACGCGGGGCCGGGTCTGCGGCCCCTGACCCGCTCGGGCGCGATGTAGTCGATGGAGCCGACGACCTCGCCGGTCTTGGTCAGTGTCGAGGTGCCGGTGGCCATCGCGATGCCGAAGTCGGTGAGCACGACCCGGCCTTCGTGGCCGAGCAGCACATTGCCGGGCTTGACGTCGCGGTGCAGTACCCCGGCCGCGTGGGCCGCGCGCAGGGCGGCGATCATGCCGCGGCCGATGCGGGCGGCCTCCTCGGGGGAGATCGTCCCGCCCCCCTTGAGGAGGTCGGCGAGCGTCGTCGAGGGCACGTACTCCATGACGATGCACGGCAACCCCTGGTCGTCCACGACGTCATGGACCACGACCACGTTGGGGTGGGTGATCCGGGCCGCGCTGCGTGCCTCGCGGCGGGTGCGCTCGTGCAGCGTCGTCAGCTCGTCGTCGCTGAGGTGCGGCGAGACATGCAGTTGCTTGACCGCGACCTGGCGGCCCAGCAGTTCGTCCTCGGCACGCCATACGACGCCCATGCCGCCGCGGCCGATCTGCTCGACCAGCCGGTAGCGCCCGGCTATCAGCCGCTTCACGTCTGACACCGCGTTCCCCTCCCGCTCCCCCGGCCCGGCAGCCTTTCGCCGCTGCGTACGTCGCCGCGTGCCGCATACGTATCGACCCGCCACGATAGCCGCCGGGGCCTCGGGGACGATCTCAGGGAATCCCCAGGGTTGTGCCGGATGCCGCCGGGCCCCGCCGTCTTGTCACCATGGACGCATGACCGATGCACCCACGGTGGCGGACGAGGCCGAAGGCGCCGCCGGTTCCCGCCCACCACAGCCGCCGTTGCGGCGAAGTCGTGACCATAAGGTGATCTCGGGGGTGTGCGGGGGTCTCGGCCGCTATTGCGATGTGGATCCGGTGATCTTCCGGGTGGTGCTGTCGGTCCTCGCCGTCACGGGCGGTCTCGGCCTGATCGTGTACGGGTTCTTCTGGCTGCTGGTCCCGCTCCACGGCGAGGAGGAGAACGAGGGGCGCAGGCTGCTCTCCGGGCGTGTCGAGGGGCCGGCGCTGACGGCGGTGCTCGTGGCCCTGGTCGGCTGCGGGCTGTTCCTGTCGATGCTCAACAACGGCAGCGTGATGTTCTTCGCGGAAATGCTGTCCACCGCGGCGGCCGGCGCGGGCTACTGGTCGCACCACCGCCGTCAGGTGGAGAGCGTCGGCGCCGTGGACCCGGCCACCGCCCAGGCGGTCGCGGACGCGCCGCCCGAGGCCAAGGCCCCGCCCACGCGCGGCGGTCCGGGCCCCTCCTGGTGGCGGGACCCGATCGTCAAGGACGGCACGACCGGGCCCGTCGGCGCGGAAACCGGCTATCTGTGGGGGCCCGACGACGGGCCGTACGACCCGTCCGACGACGCGGCGCGGGCCGGGCGGTCCTGCCGGGTGCGGGACCGTGGATCGTTCGGCGGCTGGACGTTCGTGGTGGCCGTCGCCGCCGCCGCGATCGGGGCCCGGGCGGCGTGGTCCTCCCACCCCCTCGGCACCAGCCTGGAGGTCGGGCTGGCGTGCGCGTTGGGCGTCTTCGGGCTGGCCATGGTGATCAGCTCCCGCTACGGCCGCACCGGCCCCGGCACCGTGGTGCTCGCCGTTCTGACGTGTGTGCTGCTGGCGGGCGCGGCGGCGCTGCCGGAGTCCGTCACCACGGAGTGGGCGCGGCGCACCTGGGAGCCGACCTCGGCGGGGGAGGTGCGTGGGTTCTACGAGCTGGGCACGGGCGTCGGCCGGCTGAAGCTGGACCGGCTGCCGCTGAAGCCGGACCAGACCGTCTCCACCCGGGTCAGCGTGGGCGCGGGCAAGCTGGCGGTCACAGTGCCGCCAGACGCTCGGGTGAAGCTGACCATCGACCTCGGGCTCGGGGACATCCGGCTGCCGGGCGAGGGGAAGGACGACATCGACCTCAAGCCGGGCCAGGAGCGGAAGCTGACCCTGGACCCGGCGGGCGGTCGCACGGCCCGCGGGACGGTGTCGCTGAATCTGGACATCGGAGTGGGACAGGTGGAGGTGGTGCGGTCATGAGGCGGCATGCGTTCGAGCCGGGCAGGCTACTGGCCGGGCTGGTGGTGCTGGGCGCGGCGCTCGCGTACGGGATGGACGCGTCCGGCCAGTGGGACGTCCGTCCGCTGGTGCTGCTCGCCGTGGTGCTGGGCGGCTTGTGCGTGTCGGGGCTCGTCTCGGCCCTTACCTACCGGGCCCGTCGCCGTGCCCGTCGCGCCACGGACCCCGAGCCGACCTGACCCCGCCCGAGCCCAGCGGTCGGGAAACCAACCTGACCCTGCCTGGGCCCGCCTGCACCCGCCTGGGCCGCCTGACCCTGCCTGGGCCTGCCTGGCCCCCCGGCCTGCCTGCGCCCGCCTGGGCCCAGCGGTCGGGGAACCATCAGGGGCGACCCTGATGCCCCGGCCCCGCGCGCCGTGTGACCATCGGTTCCATGACCGCCGCCGTGCCCCCCGCCGACCGCCCCGAGCCACTCCCGCGCAAGCTCTACCGCAGCGCCGAGGGCCGTCTGCTGGGCGGCGTGGCGCGGGGTCTCGCGGGCCACCTCGGGGTTCCGGTCTCCTGGGTGCGGATCGTGTTCATCGGCCTGTTCATGGCCGAGGGGTTCGGGGCCCTCGTCTACGCCCTCTTCTGGTTCATCGTCCCTCTCGGCGTCGGGGGCGTGGAGACGACGACCGCCCGCCCTCTCACCGCCGTCGGCCCCGACGGCCGGCGCCGGATCCTGGCCCGCAGACCCGACAAGGGCCAGGTGTTCGCGCTCCTGGCCCTTCTCATCGCGATGACCATCTTCGTCCAGGGCTTCCAGCTAGGGCGGGCCAACACCTACATCTGGCCGCTGCTCCTCATCGGCGCGGGCGTCGCCCTCTTCTGGCGGCAGGCGGACAACGTCCGCCGCGCCCAGTGGGTCGAGCTCAGCCGCAGCAAGCGGGTCCTGCCGCTGGCCCGCGCCGCGGCGGGAGTGGTCCTGGTGGGGGCCGGTGTCTCCGGCATCGTCGTCCTCCAGGGCTCGGCCAAGCACCTGGGAGCGGTCCTGCAGGCGGCCCTCGCCGTCCTGGTCGGTATCGCGCTGCTCGTCGGCCCGTATGTGGTGCGGATGACCCAGGACCTCTCCGAGGAACGGCTGATGCGCATCCGCGCGCAGGAGCGGGCGGAGGTGGCCGCCCACGTCCATGACTCCGTGCTGCACACCCTCACCCTGATCCAGCGCAGCGCCGAGGACCCCCGCGAGGTGGCCCGGCTCGCCCGCGCGCAGGAACGGGAGCTGCGCGCCTGGCTCTACAAGCCGGAGGGCACCGGCAAGGACGAGGCCGACGAGCCGGACACCCTTGCCGAGGCCGTGAAGAAGACCGCGGCGGAGGTCGAGGACTACCACGGCGTCCCGATCGAGGTCGTGGTCGTCGGCGACTGCCCACTGGACGAAGGACTGAGCGCCCAGATCCAGGCGGCGCGCGAGGCCATGGTCAACGCCGCCAAGTACGGTGGCGAGGGCGGGGCCGTGCAGGTCTTCGCCGAGGTCGAGGGGGCCACGGTGTTCATCTCCGTGCGCGACCGGGGCCCCGGCTTCGACGTGGACGCGGTGCCGGAGGATCGGATGGGCGTCCGCGAGTCCATCATCGGCAGAATGCAGCGGAACGGCGGCACGGCCCGGCTCAGATCGGCGCCGGACGGGGGCACGGAAGTGGAGCTGGAGATGGAGAGGGCGGCGAGGACATGACGGGTTCCGGTGCGGGTGCGAGGAGCGGTCGCGGCGCGGCCGCCGCGACCGGGGGCGCCGCTGCGTTCGGCGCGGGGGCTGGTGCGGGTGTGGTTGGTGGCGCGCCGGGCGGTACGGCTGCGTCCGGCGCGACGAGCTCGGGCGCCGACGACAACGCACAGGGGCGGCGCGTGCGGGTCGTGCTCGTGGACGACCACCGCATGTTCCGCACCGGCGTGCAGGCCGAGATCGGCGACACGGTCCGCACCGGCGTGGAGGTGGTCGGCGAGGCCGCCGACGTCGACCAGGCGGTCACCGTGATCTCCGCGACCCGCCCCGAGGTCGTGCTGCTCGATGTCCACCTCCCCGGCGGCGGAGGCGTCGAGGTGCTGCGCCGCAGCGCCTCGATGATGTCCGACGCCGACCGCCCGGTGCGCTTCCTCGCGCTGTCCGTCTCGGACGCCGCCGAGGACGTCATCGGGGTCATCCGCGGCGGCGCCCGCGGCTATGTCACCAAGACCATCACCGGCACCGACCTGGTCGACGCGATCTTCCGCGTCGCGGACGGCGACGCGGTCTTCTCGCCCCGGCTGGCCGGTTTCGTGCTCGACGCCTTCGCCTCCACCGACGCCCCGCCCGTGGACGAGGACCTGGACCGCCTCACTCAGCGCGAGCGCGAGGTGCTGCGCCTTATCGCGCGCGGCTACGCCTATAAGGAGATCGCGAAGCAGCTGTTCATCTCGGTGAAGACGGTCGAGAGCCATGTCTCGGCGGTCCTGCGCAAGCTGCAGCTCTCCAACCGTCATGAGCTCACCCGCTGGGCGACGGCCCGGCGCCTGGTCTGAGGCCGGTTCGGGAGGCGGCGGCGTTCGTCTCGGTTGCGGTGGGCTGGAGCATCGGTTGGGGGTGGGGCGGGCGCGGGTCGCGCTGCCGTCCACCGGGCGGTGGGGGCTGGCGCGCTGCCGTCCACCGGGCGGTGGGGGCCGGCGTGCTGCCGTCCGCGCCCGCCCCGGTAGGGATGGGACCCCGGCCCGCCGGACGGCGCCGCGTCCCGCGCCCGCGTCCACGGCCGATGCCTCAACACCCCCACCGGCCCGGCGACGGCGACGCAGCCCAGCCCGGGGCCCGGGGCCCCAAGGCCCCGGGGTCGGCGCCCCAACGGCTAGGCGCCGTGGGTCATCGTCCGCTTGGCCCGCTCGTACGCCGGCAGCATCGCCTCGTGCTCTTCCGTGTCGAGTCCACCCAGGTGGAGGACGAGGCCGCCCTGCGGGGTCATGACGGCCAGGGCGCGCTCGCGCTTGGTGTCGTCGAGGGCCTTGGCGGTGTACGTGACCTCCGCGGCGGGCAGGTCACCGGCCTTGATCTCGCGGTACTTCACCCCGCTCGGGGAGTCGTCCGAGTCGGCCATGAATGCCTTCAGCAGGGCCGTCGGCGTGCCGCCCTCGGCCGCCGCGCCCTTGGTGCCGGTCCAGACGCGCAGGAAGCCGATGTGGCCGGCGGGCTTGGCGTCGATCTCGCAGACGAGGGTGACGGGCCCCTGCTGGCCGAGGGCGGCGAGTTCCTTGTCCGCGGGCATGTCCACGGCCTTCGGCTTCCAGGACGTCTCCAGCTCGAACCGCACCGGCAGCTCGCACGCCGTGCCCTTGGCGCCGAGGGTGCGGGCCGGGGCTGCCTCCTTTGCGGTGGCGCCCGCCTTGACGTCCCTCTTGCCGCTCTTCTTGTCGTTCCCGCCCGTCTCCGACGAGCATCCCGTCAGCATCGCCACAGCGACCGCCGCCCCCACGACAACCCCACCCACACGCCGCATGTCGGTTTTCCCCTACTCACGTGCACGAACGTTCGAAAATTCGCCGCAGCTTAACCGATAGCCGTCATTGACGCTCCATGGCATGGCGCGAACAATGACGAGGCATGGGGATAGCTGACGACGAGTCATCCCTTACCGCTGGAGTGACGGCTTCCGCCGCGCCGCTGGCCGACGGAGATCCGCCCCGCGTAGGCCCGTTCCGGCTGGCCGGACGGCTGGGGGCCGGGGGCATGGGGCGGGTGTACCTGGGGGTGTCGCGGGGCGGGCGCCCGGTCGCCGTGAAGCTCGTACGGTCGGATCTCGCGGCGCAGCCGGAGTTCCGCCGCCGCTTCGCGGCGGAGGTGGCCGCCGCCCGCCGGGTACAGGGCGCGTACACCCCGGCCGTCGTGGACGCGGACGCGCAGGCCGAGCGGCCGTGGCTGGCCACGACCTATATCGCCGGGCCCTCGCTGGATGACACTGTGAGGAGGGCGGGACCGCTGCCGCCGCCCGTCGTACGGGCATTGGCGGCGGGTATCGCGGAGGCGCTGGGGGCCATCCATGCCGCCGGTGTGATCCACCGCGACCTCAAGCCCGGCAATGTGCTGCTGGACACCGACGGCCCCAAGGTCATCGACTTCGGCATCGCGGCGGCGGTCGACGCGACCCGCCTCACGGCCACCGGCGTCCCTCTGGGCACGGTCGGCTTTATGGCCCCCGAACAGGCTGGGGGCCACCCGCTGACCCCCGCCACCGATGTCTTCTCGCTCGGGTGTCTGCTGGCCTATGTGGCCACCGGTGTGGCGCCGTTCGGCAATGGCCCGCCGAGCGAGGTCCTGTATCGCGTCCTTCACGGCGAGCCCGACCCCACCGCCCTGGAGTGCGGTGACGCGGGGCTGACCGAGCTGATCGCGTCCTGCTTACGCAAGGAGCCCGCCGAACGCCCCACCGTGGCGCAGATCATCGAGGCATGCGGTGACCACCGCCCCCGCCGCGGCTGGCTGCCGGAACCCCTCGCCTCCCGGATCCACGGCCGCACCCCCGCCCGGCCCGGCCCCCGCACCCGCGAACGCCGCCGCGTCGGCATCCCCGCCGGGCTCGGCGTGGCCGCCGTGGCGGTCGCCGTCGCCCTGACCGCGAACAGGTGCGGCGGCGCGGACGGCGGCTCCGCGTACATCGCCGGATACCGCGACCGGACGCTCAGCCTCCCCGACTACGACCACGCCATCGACCTCCCGGGCGGCAAGGTCGTCAAGGACGACGCACGGTGGTCGCTGAGCACCAACAGTGGCGGCGACGGCAAGGGCGCCTTCGAGCTTCAGGGCACGACGGACGCGTACGTATCGGGCAAGCGGAAGGTCACCCCCGAGCGCTGCGCCGACCAGATCGCCGCGCGCCCGCCGCTGCGGGCGACCGTGCACTTCTCGCAGGCCCCCGCCGGGCAGTGGTTCTGCGTGCGCGACCGCAGTACGGGCGATGTCGCCGTCATCGACGTCCGGGACACCGACTCCGGCGACTACACGGTCACCGTCACGGTCGATTACTACCGTCACACCGCCGGTCGTTGAGCGCGCCGAGCGAGACAGGGCCCCGAAGGTGCACAGTGGATGTATGGGCCTTCGCCGGCGCCTCGAGGACCTGGGGCAGCCATGGCAACCGGGTCACGCCCTGGTGGTGATCCCACTCGGGCTGATCGCGGTCATCACCGCTGTCGACCTGCTGATCCCGCACTACATCCATCTCGGCCCCATGCTGGTGGTCGCCCCCGCCATCACGCCCTCCATCGCCGGTCCCCGGACGACGGGGCTGGTCGGGGGATTGGCGGTGATCGCCCAGACAGTTCTCGCGGCGCTGCGCGGGGGGTTCGACATCAACCACCAGGTGCAGATAGCGGCGCTGACGGTGATCTCGCTCTTCATCTGGCTCTACGCACGACAGCAGGAGCGGCGCTCCCGTGAGCTGGAGCGGGTGCGGTCGGTGTCCGAGACCACACAACGGGTCGTCCTGCGGCCGCTTCCGCACCGGATGGGTCCGTTGCGTGTCGCCTCCCTGTATCTGGCCGCCGAGGACGAGGCGCAGATCGGCGGAGACCTGTACGCGGCGACCAGGGCGGGCGAGTGCGCGCGTCTGATCATCGGGGACGTCCGGGGCAAGGGCCTGATGTCCATCAGCGACGCCTCCGTACTGCTGGGCGCCTTCCGGGAGGTCGCACACCGATGCAGCGACCTGCGTGAACTCTCCGAGAACCTGGAGAGGAGCGTCTGTCGCCACCTGGCCGAGCACCTCGACACCGAGCACATGGAGTACACCGAAGCGACCCAGGAACTCCGCGAGCACTTCATCACCGCCCTCATGGTCGACATCCCTGACGAAGGCACTCAGGTGAAGATGACCAACTGCGGCCATCCGCCACCCCTGCGGCTGCACGAGGGCAAGGTGATCACCCTGGAGTCCAGCCACCCCGCCCCTCCGCTGGGCATGTGCGAACTGCCGAGGGACGGCTCCACGGACCTCGACATGTTCGACTTCGAGGACGGCGACACGCTCCTGCTCTACACGGACGGTGCCATCGAGGCGCGTTCTCCCGACGGGACCTTCTATCCGCTCGCCGAACGGGTCCGGCAGTGGAGCAACTGCGGCCCCGAGGCGCTGCTGCACCACATCAAGCGTGATCTGCTCGCCCACGTCGGCGGACGTCTCGGGGACGACGCCGCCATGGTGGTCATCCAGCGCTCGCCCAGGCTCCAGCCCGCCCAGCAGCTGAAGAAGATCATGCCGGTCAACGGCCACCACCGGCAGCCGGGGGAGGAACCGGAAGAGTCCCTCACGGGAGGGACACCTCGGTCACGACCTTGAGCTCGAACCAGACCGTCTTGCCGATGCCGCACGGGCGGGGGTACGCGTCCCATGCGTCGGCGAGGGCTGCGATCAGCGCGAGCCCGCGCCCCGACTCGTCCTCCGGCCGCGCCTGACGTAACCGAGGCAGCACATCGCCGGCGTCCGACACCTCGACGCGCAGTTTCTCGTCACGCACCACGCAGCGTGCACGGACCTCCCGGCCTGGGGGAACGCGGGCGTGCTGACAGGCGTTCGTCATCAGCTCGCTCAGCAGCAGTACGGCTGTCTCCGCCAGTTCTTCCGGGACTTTCCACGAACGCGCCTGCTCGCGAAGGAGCGTCCTGGCGCGGCCGACGCTGCGGGGGTGGCGGGGCAGATGCCATTCGATGTCCATCGGAAGTGGGGGAGTTGGACCATTCATGGCCGGAATGCTGCTGGCCAGGCGTACGCTCACGCAGTAACGACGCAGGTACGGAGCGTGTGCGTACCGTTGGGTGCCTCAGGGAGGGAGGGCCGATGACGGTCACGGAAGGGAGTTCCCAGCCGCCGATGTCGTGGCGGTACTGCGGGAATCAGCTGAAGTTGTGGCGTACGCAGGCGGGTGTGAGCCGGGAGGAGTTGGCCAAGGAGGCCAATTACGAGTACGAGAGTATTAAGTCCATGGAGCAGGGTCGGCGCAAGCCGACGCTGCGCGTGCTTGAGGTCGCGGACCAGATGTTTGGTGCGCGGGGGTTGTTGGTCGCGGCTACGGAGTACCTGAAGCCGGAGAAGTTCCCGTCGTATTCGCTGGACTACATCCGGTATGAGGCCGAGGCCATTGTCCTCAACTGGTACGAAGCTCTGGTCATCCCGGGGCTGCTTCAGGATGCGGAGTATGCCCGAGAGCTGATCGGCGAGCACTGCCCTCCGCTGGACGACGAAACTATCGAGGCGCGAGTCGCGGCCCGACTGGAACGCCAGGCTCTGCTGGAGAAGCAGACCAGGGCGTTGACATTCCTGATCGGCGAGGCGGCCTTGCGCTTCCCCATCGGGGGCACGGATGTGCACGCGCGGCAGTTGCGCCACTTGCTGGAAGTGGGTGCGCGGCGCAATGTGACGGTCCAGGCTGTGCCATTTGGGGGCGCCCACCCGGGACTTCAGGGCCCCTTCGTACTGCTGGAGACGGCCGACCATGAACATCTCGCGTACGAGGAGGGGCAGACGACGGGCGTGCTCTACGCCGATCCGGCGAAGGTAAGCGTGGTCACACAGCGGCATGCCATGATCCTTCGGCAGGCCCTCAGCCCCGAGGAGTCGGCGCGTTTCATCAGAAACCTGGCGGAGGAGCTATGAGCGACGGGCTCGTGTGGTTCAAGTCCAGCTACAGCAACAGTGAGGGCGGCGCCTGCGTCGAGGTCGCCATGTCCTGGCGCAAGTCCAGCTACAGCAACAGCGAGGGCGGCAACTGTGTAGAGGTGGCCGCGTCCTGGCGTAAGTCCAGCTACAGCGATACCCAGGGCGGCAACTGCGTAGAGGTCGCCACCTGCCCGCACACCATCCACGTCCGGGACTCGAAGCTCAAGTCCGGACCCCATCTCACCCTCACCCCCACCGCCTGGGCCGAGTTCATAGCCTTCGCGGCCGTCGGACCCGCCTAAGGGTCACGCCCCCTGGCGCCCCGCTCGTCGGGGCGCCAGTCGGAGACCGCGTCACATGGGGAACGACAACAGCCGCACCTCTCCGGGCGGCCGGGTAACACCGTCACGCAAGGGTGTCCACATGGTCTGCAAAGGCATGACCACCACCCCATCCGGTTGCTCAACCTGAACGTCCCCCTCCACCACCCGCCAGCCGAGCCGCTGGTACAAGGAGACAAGGGGCAGGCGGCAGAAGAGAATCCCGTGCTGGGGCCCCATCGTCCGCGCGTGGTCCAGCGCTGCCGTCATGACCAGCCGTGCGAGTCCGCGCCCTCGTAGATCCGGCGCGACGGCCACGCCGCCGACGCCCACCACCTCCGTGCGCGCTCCCCCGATCGATACGGGCAGCCTCAACAGGCCCGTGTGGGCCACGAGGCGGCCTTCCAGCCTGACGCCGAAGTGATCCTCCTTGGGCAGCCACGTCAAGCCGTAGCCGTCCACGCCGAAGGGATCGGGGCTGTCGCCGAGGATTTCGCCCTGGTCGGCCTTCGTGTACCGCGTCAGCCGCTCCACGGCGGGCGGGGACGCGGGAGACATGTGATCAGCCATCAACGAATGATCCTGTCCCTGCGGCCTGTTGGCCACCTGAAACCCTGAGCTTCGGGCGCCGGGGATCGAGCGCTCTGTCCAAGGAATGGGTGGTGGGGTACAACCCACCACCCTCCCTCATGACTTTTCGTGACCGACTTGCCACGGGCGGTCGTCGCGCTCTAGGTTCGCAACAACAAACGACCCCGGCCGGTGCGCCAACACCATGCCGGGGTCTGACCTACAAGATCGAAAGCGACTCGATCCGTGGCTTCTCACGACCTTAGCGTTGCCCCGCGCCCGTCCGCACACCCCATGGCGAACCCCGGTTTCGGCAAGCGGAGCGCACCCGGCCAATCCCCTCGTCGCGCCCACGACTTCGCACATCTGCCCAAGCGTGAGGCGGCCATCGCCGCGTACATCGACCGGCTTCCGGACGGTGCGGCCATTGACGCCAAGACGCTCGCCAAGTCCCTGCCCGACTACGGTCAGATGGCCTGCGCCACGGCGCTGCGGCGGCTGTCCGAGGCCGGTCATCTGCGGCGCGTCCGGGAACACCACATCACCGAGGACGGGGCGCGCTGGGTGACCCGCACCTTCTTCTCGCGGACGGCGCGCGGGGAGGAGTGGTGGGCGGCGTTCCTGGACGGCGGCGAGGGCGCGGCCGCCGACCCGGACCCTCGGCCCGCCCCCGCGCCCTTACCCGTACCGGGGCCCGCCAGGCCGCCCGCGTACGACGCCCTGGCCGCCCTCGGCCGTACGGACCCCCGGATGACCCTCTCGGCCGCCGACTGCGCCCGCCTCGAACCGCTGGCCGCCGCCTGGCTGGCGCGTGGCGTGGGCCCGGCGCAGCTCGTACAGGCCCTGACGGCCGGGCTGCCGGCGCAGGTCCACAGCCCGGCGGCGATCGCCCGTACCCGCCTTGAGACCAAGATGCCGCCCGAGCCGCCGGTCGCCGAGCCTGGGCCGGAGATCGTGGTCCGCCGCCTCCTGGAATGCACGGCCTGCGGCCGTCCCGGCCCGCAGGCCGCCCTGCCGGGCGGGCTGTGCCGCGCCTGCCGGGGCGGCGACACGGCCCCGGCCGAGCCGCCGACCGGCCCCGACGTCCACTCCTGGGCCGCCCGCCTACGGGCTGCCGCCCGCACCCGTGAGAGGAGCCGCGCATGACGTCGCAACAAACGGTGCAACCCCAGATGCTCGTCGCCGAGTTCGAAGACCTGGCCCGCGCGGCGCCGGAAACCGTGTGGCTGGAGTTCGTCAACGGCAGGCTGGAAGTGAAGCCTGGCGCGGACGGCGCTCGGAGCGAAATCGTCGCGTGGCTCGTAAGGAGCTGCCTGCAGCAGCGGCCTGATCTGTCTCTGTACACCTACCGGGGGCTGAAGGTAGAGGCACACCGGGAGGGCAGGGCTCGCCCCGACGGGGTTCTCGCGCCGCGTCGGCACATCGTGGGACACGGAGAGTGGTCCGACCCGGAAGGGATGCTGATGGCCGTCGAGGTCACCCCGCGGGATCCGGAGGCGGTCCGAAGTGTCCGGTTCGCGAAGTGCGACGGCTACGCGGCCGCGGGCATCCCGGTCTACCTCCTGGTCGACCGGGACGACCGCACGGTCGTCGTCCACACCGAGCCGGAGGCGGGGAGATACAGGAGCCTGACGTCGCGGCCCTACGGCACGGTGATCGAGATCCCCGACCCGGTCGGGGTCACTCTGGAGACTGAGAAATTAAGGGGTTACGGCTCGTGAACCATCGGGCCAGCCGACACCACAAGTGGCCCTCCGTGGCCACAGCAGCGCCCCGGCCATGTCTCTGGCGCACAGTGGACAGGCAGAAAATCTCGGCCGGCATCGCCCCGGAGTCCGCTGAGGAGAGCACCATGAGCGCGCAGCCCGTGCATTCGCATGAACCCGAGGAGCCGAGGGTTCCTCGGACGATCAACGGGATTGCCGATGCACTGAGCGGAGCTCGGCGGATGGAGTTCTATCGAGAAGTGGGGCAGGCCCAGGCCGGGTCGGAGCTGCAGCATGTGATCGCGACATGGTGGGGCCACGCGATGCTCGATACCGACCCGGAGCGGGAACGCACCATTGCGGCTGTAGAAGCGGGGACCTTGCCCACGGTGACCATGGAAGAGGTCGTCCGGCGACGCCGGGCCAATGGTGTAGCGATCCCTGGTGAATGAAGAGGATCTCTGACCCGTCGAGCCCTCCGCCGCCGTGGCCGAGACGCTCGCCGATCCGGCCCTCCCGGTCGAGCTTTTCTCGAAGAGCGTCGCACTCACCGTGGCTATCGCTGACCCATGGGTGAAGGTCAGCTCGGCGGCCCCTCAGGGCGGTGGTTGGCGCACGGTACCCATTCCGGACGGCGGCGGCATCGTGGAATACGTGATCAACGAGGCCGGCCACTGCGTGCTGCTCACCCGCGTCTTTCCCTTTTGACCGTTGGTCCTGTCGTCCGCCAACGTCAGCTGAAACCGAACTGCCTCGGCGCGGCCGCGTCCAACGTGTCCTTGACCATGGCGAGGGCCGCGCCGAGCGGGCTGGAGCGGCCGCCGCTGACCGTGATGTCGCCCGCCTCCGGGCAGCCGTAGACCACGGCCTTCTCGGGGCCGTTGAGGGCGTAGAGCGGGTCGCCCGGTCCCGTCTCCTCCAACCGGACGCGGACGACGAGGGGTTCGTCCGCCGAGGCGGTCGCGACCGAGCGCAGGCGCAGGCCCCGTCCGGCGGCCGCGCGGGCCGCGTCCGCCGTGCTGTCATCCATCCCTACTGTCGTCGTGCGGACGGCGGACGCGTCCCAGCCCCACAACAGGGCGGCCAGCAGCCGCGCCTTCGTGGCGGCGTCGGCACCGGAGAGGTCGGCCGACGGGTCGGCCTCGGCGATACCGCGTCGCTGGGCCTCGGCGACCGCGTCCGCCAGCGAGTCGCCCGCCGCCAGCCGGTCGAGGACGAAGGTGGCGGTGCCACCCAGGCAGGCGCGGAGGGTGCGGCAGCCGAGGCCCCGTAGGCCGGTCCGGGCGAGATCGGCGGCGGGGAGGGCGGCGCCGGTGGCCCCCGAGATCCGGATCCGGCCGCGGCCCTCGGCCGCCGCCCGGCCCAGTTCGCCCCAGTGGCTGAGCAGATGACTCTTGGCGGCCGTGACAACGTGGACGCCCCGGCGCAGGGCGAACAGGGCATCGGCGGCGGCCTGTTCCCGCACCGCCGGGGACGACGGCACGGCCTGTGCCAGTACCACCGCCCCCGTCCGTTCCAACGTCTCGGCGAGGGGCGGCAACGGGCCCCAGCCGTGGCGAGGCTCCGGCGGCAGTCCTTCGGCGTCGCTGGTGCGGACGGCGGCGAGCCGTAGCGGCCCGTCGCCGCTGATCAGTTGCTCGGCGTAGGCCTGCCCGACAGGCCCGTAACCCGACAGCACCACCGGGGCTTCATAAGACATGCGGCCAGTATGGCCCTGTGCTCGGCCGCATAGCCTGGCCTCGCCATGGGGGCGATGCGCTACGGCTCCTGGACGGCTACGGAGATGCGCGGGCAGTCGAGCTGCGCGAACGCGTTGAGCGCCGACGGGAGCCGTAGCGCTGCCCGTCAGGCGGGACGGGCCGCGCCCGCGAAGGGCATGTCGGTGAGGGAGGCCAGGCGGACAGGGGCGCCGGGGTGGGGGGCGTGGATCATGCGGCCGTTGCCGACGTAGAGGCCGACGTGGCTGATCCCGGAGTAGAAGAAGACCAGGTCGCCGGGGGCCAGTTCGGTGCGGGAGATGCGGTGGCCGGCGTTGATCTGGGTGTAGGTGGTGCGGGGGAGCGAGACGCCGGCGGCGCGCCAGGCGGCCTGGGTGAGCCCGGAGCAGTCATAGCCGTGCGGACCGGTGGCGCCCCAGATGTAGGGCTTGCCGAGGGCCGCGTAGGCGAAGGAGACGGCGCGGGCCGCGCGGGTGCTGGCGGGGGCGGGGTGCTGCTTGGTGGCGCGGGCCGCCGGGTGGGCGGGGCGGGTGTCCCTGGCCTCCAGGCGCTGCCGCTGTTCCCGGGTCAGCCGGTCGAGGAGGCGATCGGCGGCGGCGAGCTTCTTCTGGACGGCCTGTCGGTGGCGGGCGGCGGCCGCCTGGCAGTCGCGCAGCTCGTGCAGGCGGTCGGCCGCCTTGCCGCGCAGCGTGCGTAACTTCTTCTCCTGGTGGCCGATGCTCGCGATCGTGGCGGCCTGGCGGTCGCCCGCGCGGTCGGCGAGCGAGGCGCGCCGCAGATACTGGTCGGGGGAGGAGGACAGGGCGAGCTGGAGGGTGGGGGCGACGGTCCCGGTGCGGTACTGGGCGGTGGCGAAGGCGCCCAGCGCGTTGCGGGCGGTGTTGAGGCGGGCGGTGCGGCGGGCGGCCTCGTCGCGTAAGTCCTCGTACGCCTCACGGGCCTTGGCGGCCGTCGACTTCGCGCCGTTGAACTTCTCGGTGGCCTCCTCGGCCTCTCGCTGGTACCGGTCGACCTTGGCCTTCACCTGAGCCAGGGTGGCGGGCGCGGGACGGGGGTCGGCGCAACCGGTGCCGCCCAGCAGGGTGGCGGAGGCGGCGCCCGTGAGGGCCAGGAGTGCGGCCGTGCGGGCGGTGGTGCCGGCGAGCGAACGCTGCTTGGGCTGCTGGTGTTTCGTATGCGACCTGTGCGACGCCACTGCGGCCGTTCACCTTTCCTGGGGGGAGCTGACAGGTGGCAGTCCGCCCATGAGGCGGGGACCCTCGGATGACGGGAAGCGGACTGCCACCTGAAGGAGGAAGCTAAGGCGCCCGGTGGGGCCGGTGCGGTGCGATGAACGGGAGTGGACGGATTTCGTCGCTGTGGTGGCCGTGGCTGATCGGGCGGTTTGCGGGGTGGTGGTGAGCGGAGGGCGGCTCTGACCGAAGCGATGATCGGGGCCCACCCGAGTGCGGGGCGGTGCTATGCGCGGGGCTAGTCTCCGAGCCATGGACGTACTGATTCATGTGTTCGTCGGTCTGCACATCGTCGGCATCGCCGCGCTGCTCGGCGGCTTCCTCACGCAGATGAAGGCGATGCGGTCGGGCGAGGCCCGGATGGTCCCGGGGATGCTGCACGGGGCGCTGACCATGCTGGTGACCGGGGTGGCGCTGGTCGGGCTCAACCAGGCCGAGGACACCACCGTCAACACGGTGAAGATCGGCGTGAAGCTGGCGCTGCTGATCGTGATCCTGGGCCTGGTCTATGTGAAGCGGGACGAGGAGAAGGTCGAGCCGGGGCTCTTCGGCGCGGTGGGCGCCCTCACGACGGCGAACATCTTCATCGCGGTGCTGTGGACCTGATCGTCCGGCTCGTATGACCAATAGCGGGTATAACGGACTGATACCGTGCGCAACCCTTCGCACTCGCGAGCTGTCTTACCAAGACCAAGGCAGTTCGGAGGGAGTGGCAATGGGGGTAGTGGGGGCGATCAAGAGCCGTCGGGGGCGCCGGGCGGGGGCCGCGCTGGGGCTGATGGGGATGGTGGTGCCACTCGCGTTGGCCGCCGCCAACCCGGCGCAGGCGGCGCGGGCCGCGTCTGCCGCGACGTCGTGCACCACCAGCACCGGTCCGTACCAGAAGCAGGCCGAGAAGTTCCTCGGCCGCCCCGTCGACGGGCGGCAGTCCCGGGCGGACTGCCTGGCGATCCAGAATTTCCAGATCAACCACGGCATAAGCCCGACCATCGGCTACGCCGGCCCGGTCACCTGGGGCGTGATGAGCCTCATCAACACCCAGAAGGCGGCGGGAGACAACCCGAACGCGGCGAGAAAATGCCCGACCAACAAGGGCCGCATCGCCTGCGTCGACCTCACCCGGCAGCTGAGCTGGGTCCAGGACGGCTCCCGGCTGGTCTACGGGCCGGTGCCGGTACGGACCGGGCGCGACCGGTACGAGACCCGCACCGGGCTGAAGAAGATCTACTGGCGGGACATCGACCACTGGTCGACGCTCTATGACGTCGCCATGCCGTACAGCCAGTTCTTCGACGGCGGGCAGGCGTTCCACTCCATCGCGGGGAGCGTGTGGTCGCCGCCCGGCTCCCATGGCTGCGTCAACTTGCGCTCGGCCGACGCGAAGAAGTACTGGAGCCTGCTGAAGAACGGCGACGATGTGTACGTGTACGGGCGCAAGCCGGGCACGTGAGCCTGATGGTGCGGCTGCCCGGCGCCGGGCAGCCGCACCGCACTACGGTCCGCACTAAGCGTTACGGCGAAGTCAAGTGCTGATCCTTCTCGGCGTCCAAGCCCTCGGCCAGGCCGAACGGCGAGGGACCAGCGGCGAACTTCACCGCATCCGCTCAGGCGGGCCGTACGCTCCCATAGATCGGCATCTCGGTGATCGGGGCCTTCTTCACCACGTCCCCGGGCTTCGGCGCGTGGATCATCATCCCGTTGCCTATATAGAGCCCGACATGGCTGATGTCGTCATAGAAGAAGACGAGATCGCCCGGCTGGAGGTCGGACGTGGAGACGCGCGTGCCGGCCTTCACCTGGTCCCAGGTCGTGCGCGGCAGCGACACCCCGGCGGTCTTCCAGGCGGCCTGGGTCAGCCCTGAGCAGTCGAAGGAGTTGGGGCCGGTCGCGCCCCAGACGTACGGCTTGCCGACCTGCGCCTTCGCGAAGGCGACCGCCTGGGCCGCCTTCGAGCTGTTGGAGGGGACGGACGGTGCGGAGGGGGCCGTCGAACCGGAGCCGGAGCTGTCGTTGCGCTCCTGCTGCTGCTTGCGCTCGGCCGCCGCCTGGCGCTGCTTCTGGGCCAGCTCCGCCGCCTTGCGCCGGTCCTCCGCCTCCTTCTTCCTCTCGATCTCCGCCAGCCGGGCCTTCTCCTTGGCCGTCAGATTCGCCAGCAGTCGGCGGGCCTCGGCCAGCTTGTCCTGGACGGACTTCTTCTGGGTCTTCAGCTCCTTCTGCGACGCGGTCAGCGAGGCCAGGCTCTCGGTGGCCTTACCGCGCTCCTCGGCGGCCTTCGTCCGCTGCGTCTCGAAGTCGTCGACGGCCTGCTTCTGCTTGCCGCTCATCCGGTCCATGAGGTGGGACTGGTCGAACATGTCCTGCGGATCGTTGGAGAACAGCAGGGCCGCGGCGCTGGTGGCCATGCCACCGTCGCGGTACTGGGCGGCGGCGTAATTGCCGAGCGTGCGCCGCGCCTCGTTCAGCTTCTCGGTCCGCTGCGCGACCTTGTCCAGCAGCCGGTCCACCTTGACGCGCTGCTGGTCGGTGCGCTCCTTGGCGGCGTTGTAGCGCTGGGTGGCGGTTTCCGCCTGGTGGTAGAGGGTGTCGACCCTCTCTTTGACCTTCTCGATCGACTGGGTGGCGGCCGGTTTGTGATCGCCGGGCGCGGCGTTCGCCGTCTGGGACAGGAGCGTGACGGAAGCCAGGGCGGCGGTGGTGACCCCGACAGCGGTACGGCGGCCAGGACCGGAGAGCGAGGCCGGTATTCGGGTCCGCGGCTTGCGGTGCGACGCCAAGGGTGGCGACTCCTTCCGTGGACCGCCTACCGGGTTAGCTGTCGGGTTCGGGCGGTTCGGAAGGCTGCCCTACGGCCCACGCGGCCGATTCACCCCGGTCTTGCGTTGTGGGTCCCCGGCTCCGGCTGCCACGGTGTCGCGACGTTCCGGACTCGGCGGAGGCCGCCCGTGCCGACGCGGTCGCCGACGGGTGTCGGGCTGCCTGACGCAGGACGGTAACGAACTAGTGGTGCTTCTGTGAAGGCTGATGGTCGTTTTACCCGAAACACCCCTCGAGACGGCCCTGTGCGGGTCCCGTCCCCGCCGTCTGGACCGCCCACCGGCCAGAGGCCGCTGAGGGTGCGCCCCCTCCCCGGCGCCCGACCGGACCACCAAAGCGGCAGCCGCCAGCGCTCGGGAGGGGGCGGGGGTGCAGGGGCGGGGGGCCTGGACGCCTACGTGTATTTGTGGCGCCGATCTCCGGCCCACCCCACGCTTCCGGCTTCCGGCGCCTAAATATATCGGTCCAGGCCCCCCGCCCCGGAGGCCCCGCCCCCGGCGCCCGACGACGCACCCTGGCACCCGACACCGCCCCCCCGGCGCCCGACGACGCACCCTGGCACCCGGCACCGCACCCCCGGCGCCCGACGACGCACCCTGGCACCCGACACCGCACCCCGGCACCCGACGACGCACCGTGGCACCCGACAACGCACCCCCGGGTCGCCCTATCCGCGCCTACGTGTCGGTGGCGCCGCTTAGACTCGGTGAGCGATGAGCAGCCTCTTTGACGACAGCTTCCTGGCGGACCTCGGGCACTCCGACGAGGAGCCCCCGCCGCCTGAGGACCGCGAGGGACCCGTGGAGCACGGCCCCGTGGGCGGTGAAGACGTGCCGCACTACCTCTTCCGCACCGGCTTCGACGCGCCCGCGCCGCCCAGAGAGGCGTATTACCGGGACGGCGCCGCGCGGCCGGTCGTGGACATGTCCGCGCTGCTCGAGGGGATGAACGAGCAGCAGCGGGCCGCCGTGGAGCACACCGGCTCGCCCCTGCTGATCGTCGCCGGCGCCGGCTCCGGCAAGACCCGGGTCCTTACCCACCGCATCGCGTATCTGCTCGGCGCGCGCGGGGTGCACCCCGGCCAGATCCTCGCCATCACCTTCACGAACAAGGCGGCGGGGGAGATGAAGGAGCGGGTCGAGCAGCTGGTCGGCCCCCGGGCCAATGCGATGTGGGTGTCGACGTTCCACAGCGCGTGCGTCCGCATCCTGCGCCGCGAATCGAAGAAGCTCGGCTTCACGTCCTCGTTCTCGATCTACGACGCCGCCGACTCGAAGCGGCTGATGGCGCTGGTGTGCCGGGACCTGGACCTCGACCCCAAGCGGTTCCCGCCGAAGTCCTTCAGCGCCAAGATCTCCAACCTCAAGAACGAGCTGATCGACGAGGAGACCTTCGCGGGGCAGGCGGCAGGGGGCACCTCCCGGACGGAGTCCGGGGGAGGGTTCGAGAAGACCCTCGCCGAGGCATACGCGATGTATCAGTCGCGGTTGCGCGAGGCCAACGCCCTCGACTTCGACGACATCATCATGACGACGGTCAATCTGCTCCAGGCGTTCCCGGACGTCGCCGAGCACTACCGCCGCCGCTTCCGGCACGTCCTCGTCGACGAGTACCAGGACACCAACCACGCGCAGTACACCCTGGTGCGCGAGCTGGTGGGCACCGGGGAGGACGCGGGCGAGCTGTGCGTCGTGGGCGACGCCGACCAGTCGATCTACGCCTTCCGGGGCGCCACGATCCGTAACATCCTCCAGTTCGAGGAGGACTACCCGGCCGCGCGGACGATCCTGCTCGAGCAGAACTACCGCTCGACCCAGACGATCCTGAGCGCGGCCAACGCCGTCATCGAGCGCAATGAGAACCGCCGCCCGAAGAACCTGTGGACCGAGGCGGGCGCCGGGGCCACGATCACCGGCTATGTGGCCGACACCGAGCACGACGAGGCGCAGTTCGTCGCCGACGAGATCGACCGGCTGACCGACGAGGGCGACGCCAAGGCGGGAGACGTCGCCGTCTTCTACCGGACCAACGCCCAGTCCCGTGTCTTCGAGGAAGTCTTCATCCGGGTCGGGCTGCCGTACAAGGTCGTCGGCGGAGTGCGCTTCTACGAACGCAAGGAGGTCCGTGACGTCCTCGCGTATCTGCGGGTGCTGGCCAACCCGGAGGACACCGTCCCGCTGCGCCGGATCCTGAATGTGCCCAAGCGCGGCATCGGGGAGCGCGCGGAGGCGATGATCGATGCGCTGGCGGCGCGCGAGAAGATCACCTTCCCGCAGGCGCTGCGCCGGGTCGACGAGGCGTACGGCATGGCGGCCCGCTCGGCGAACGCCGTCAAGCGGTTCAACACGCTGATGGAGGAGTTGCGGACCATCGTCGAGTCGGGGGCGAGCGCCGCGACCGTTGTGGAAGCGGTGCTGGAGCGGACGGGCTATCTGGCCGAGCTCCAGGCGTCCACGGACCCGCAGGACGAGACCCGCATCGAGAACCTCCAGGAACTGGCGGCCGTGGCCCTGGAGTTCGAGCAGGACCGGGGTGAGGAGAATCCCGGCACGCTCGCGGACTTCCTGGAGCAGGTCGCGCTCGTCGCCGACTCCGACCAGATCCCGGACGAGGACACCGAGGGGGCGGGCGTCATCACGCTGATGACGCTGCACACGGCCAAGGGGCTGGAGTTCCCGGTCGTCTTCCTCAGCGGCATGGAGGACGGGGTCTTCCCGCATATGCGGGCGCTCGGCCAGACCAAGGAGCTGGAGGAGGAGCGGCGGCTGGCGTACGTCGGGATCACCCGGGCGCGTGAGCGGCTCTATCTGACGCGCTCGACGATGCGCAGCGCGTGGGGACAGCCCGCGTACAACCCGCCGTCCCGCTTCCTGGAGGAGATCCCGGACCAGTATGTGAAGTGGCGGCGCACCGGGCCCGCCACGCCGTCGGCGTCGATGGGCGCCGTCGCCTCTACACCGTCGATGCTGTCGTCATCGCGCTCGCGCGCGGGGGCCAGCGGTTTCGCGACCCGGCGGGCGAAGGAGCGCCCGGTGGTCTCCCTGGCCATCGGCGACCGGGTCACGCACGACTCGTTCGGCCTCGGCACCGTCGTCGGCGTGAAGGGCAGCGGGGACAACGCGGAGGCGACGATCGACTTCGGTGAGGACAAGCCGAAGCGGCTGCTGCTGCGGTACGCGCCGGTCGAGAAGCTGTAGTCCGGGTTTACGTCCGGGTTCGCGTCCGGGTTTGCGGGTTTACCGGTTTACGGGGGCCGGTCAGTTCGGGTCGAGGCCGTGGCCGCGCAGCCACGGCAGCGGGTCAACGGCCGCGCCGCCGCCCGGGTGGACCTCGAAGTGCAGATGCGGACCGGTGGAGTTACCGGAGTTCCCGGAGTACGCGATGGTGTCCCCGGCCTTGACGGACCCCGAGCGGATCTTGGCGCTGCTGAGGTGGCAGTACCAGGTCTCCGTACCGTCCGGAGCGGTCACTATGACCATGTTGCCGTAGGCGTCGTTCCACTGGGTGCGCACGGTACCGTCCGTCGCGGCCATCACGGGCGTGCCGTAGCTGACCGGGAAGTCGATGCCGGTGTGCACCGACATCCAGTTGATACCGGCCTGGCCGAAGGTGGCGCTGAGGCCGTGCTGCGCGACCGGGATCGCGAACTTCGGGCGCAGCGCTTCCTTGCGCGCCGCCTCCTCGATCTTCCGCTTCCGCTCGGCGGCCTGGCGCGCCTGGAGGTCGATCCGCTCCTGGGTACGGCTGGCGCGGTCCCGGAAGTCGTCGGCGCCCTCGCGGACCCCGGCGAGCTGGGAGTCCAGCTTGCTGTTGGCGGCGGTGGCGATGGAGGGCTTGACCGGTGCCGCGGCGGTGTCGGCGGCTGCCTGCGTGGTCGTGTCGTCCTTGGTGTCGCTGCCCATGACGGAGGCGGCGGCCACGGCAGTGACGCCCAGTGCGCAGACGGAGGGAACGGCGACGGTGAGGAGCGCGGAACGGCGGGGGCGCGGGGCGGTGGCGCGGGGAGCGGGGGTGCGGCGGCGGCCGCGGCTGCCGCCCCGGCGGGAGGAGGGCGCGGGCTGCTCGTGCTCGGCCGCCGCCCCGGGTTCGGGTTCGGCTTCGGGGGCGGCCGACTTGTCCTCCATGCCGGAGAAGCCGAAGGTGGCCGTCTCGTCCTGCGCCAGGGCGGCTTGATCGAGCGCGGCCTGCTCGAGGTCGGCTTGATCGAGCGCGATCTGGTCCAGCGCGGCCTCGTCGAGGGCGGGCTGGTCGATCCGGGTGTGGTCGAACCCCGGCTGTTCGTACTGCGCCTCATCGACGGTCGCGTAGGCCGAGGTGTCCCAATACTGGGTCTGGCCGGTGTCGATACCCGAGGTGTCGTACACCTCCGGCTGCTCGTAGCCCTCGTGCTGCTCGTACGTCTGGTAGCCGGTGCCGGTGCCGGCGTGCCACTGGCCGGTGGCGTTCGCGTCCCAGGCGCCCATGTCCCAGTGGGCACCGGTCTCGGCGTCCTGCTGGGCGGGGATACCAGTGGGCAGCTGATATCCGGAGGCGGCCCACATCGCGGTGGTGTCGCAGGCGCCGGTCTCGTACGCGCCGGTCTCGTACGCGCCGGTGTGGTGCTGACCCGCGTCGTACATGCCGTCGTACAGGCCGGAGTCGTGCTGGCCGGTCGCCGCCCACTGCGAGGCGTCGTACTGGCCGCTGTGCGCGTCGTAGCCGCCGGGGAGCGTGCCGAAGAGCGGATCGCCGTCGCCATAGGCGGCGCCCAGGTGATCGAAGCTGCCGGTGGCGTAGCCGTCGTGCCCGCCGTAGCCATGCGCTGAGTCCTGCCGGCCATATGCCGCGTCATAGGAATACGAGGCGTCGGGAGCGGGGACAGTCGGGAGAGGGGACCCCGACGGGTGACGGTCGTTCACCACCAACCAACTTCTCTTTCGCCTCGGCTGCAGGAGAATTAGCGGCGACTGTACCCGGCGGTAAGCGCCAGCGACAATCTTCAGCAAGTTTTTAGCATCCCGGGAAATGGCATTTGGTCGTCTTTCGGTTGACTGTACGCATGCCTTTGGCCGGGCGTTCGATTGATGTTCGGCAATTTTCGGCCTCGTCAGGCGACCGAGAAGGCGTCGGAGGCGGCGTTCGGTGCCTCATCGGCGGCGTCCAGTGCCTCGCGGACCCCGGTGGCGACGGCGGAATGCACCGGCAGGGCGAGATGTCCGATTCCGTTGACGCGGATGTTGCGCACGACCACATCCGGATGGTCTAACCGGGCCACCTCCGGCGGGATCATCAACTGATCCACATCGCTCCAGAAAGAGATGAAGCGCGTACGGCAATCGGGAGCAGGCTGACGCAATTCCGCAATCACATCCGAGTCCGGGCACATCTGACGCACGAGCGGATGTGCGGACAACAGCGGCGCGATCCGGGTGCCCGCGTGCGGTGTCCCGAGCGTCACCAGGGTGTGGACGCGGACGTCACCGCCGAGCCGCTGGACGTAATAGCGGGCGATCAGGCCGCCCAGGCTGTGCCCGACGATGTCCACCGTGCTGTGGCCGGTGCGCGCGCACACCTCCTCGACATGGCGGCCGAGAAGGGCGGCGGCGGTTCGGATGTCACAGGTGAGAAGTGAGTAGTTGAGCGCCTCCACATGCTGACGGCCATGGCGGCTCAGGGAGCGGCGCAGCAGCACGAAGACGGAGCGGTTGTCGATGAAGCCGTGGAGGAGCAGCACCGGCCGGCGGGCCCGGCCCTCGGTCGGCAGCCGAGCCGCCGCACCGGGCGGCGGCGGGGCGGGCGGGCGCTCCTGGCGCAGCCCGGTCGGATAGAGCAGCAGATGCCCGGCGAGAATCGCCAGGTCGAGGGCGATGGCCCGGATTCGTACGAGGCCCATGACGGCCGACCTCCTGAACGGCGCACGGGAGGCGGCTGAAGCCCCCCGTAAGCCCACACGGGCAGCCGTGGCCCGGCCCCGGTCATGGTGATCTGGCCTCATGACCGCACCGTCGCACCGCGGCGCCGCGCGACTCATGGCGGCGCGACGCGGTGCGACGGTCCCCGCTGCGGCTCCCCTGATGGCCGGCCCGACCCCTGTGGATGTGCGAGTGCGGCTCGATGCGATGCGATGCGGATGCGGGTGCGGCCGATGACGAACGTGTCCCACGTGTGATTTCCCCCTCGCTGCGCGCCGCGAAACTGCCGGGTAAGGGATGCTGGAGATAACGTTCGTTCACGCCTGGGCGCGCGACGGCACCCCAGGCCATGCCAGAGCAATGGGGCTTGGAGGCAGTGATGGGTGTGACCGGTCCGATCCGTGTGGTGGTCGCGAAGCCGGGACTCGACGGCCATGACCGCGGGGCGAAGGTGATCGCGCGGGCGCTGCGCGACGCGGGCATGGAAGTCATCTACACCGGGCTGCACCAGACGCCCGAGCAGATCGTCGACACCGCGATCCAGGAGGACGCCGACGCGATCGGGCTGTCGATCCTCTCCGGTGCCCATATGACCCTCTTCGCGAAGGTGCTGGAGCTGCTGCGGGAACGCGAGGCGGAGGACATCAAGGTCTTCGGCGGCGGCATCATCCCCGAAGCAGACATTTCGCTGCTCAAGGAGCAGGGCGTCGCGGAGATCTTCACCCCCGGCGCCACGACGACCTCCATCGTCGACTGGGTCCGCCAGAACGTCCGCCCGGTGGCCGCCTGACCTCGCGGGCCACCCCCGCCACCCCGCCGAGCCCGCGCCCCGCCCCCACCGGCCCGTCACCCCGGGAACGGGCCGGGGCGGAGCCCGAACGGTGCCGGGGCAGGCCCCGAACGGCGCCCGGGCCAGCGCCTCGAGGATCCCCGGACCGGGGCCCGGGGCGGAGACCCCGACGGCGCCTGGGGCGGAAGCCCGGAACGGGTCCCGTGGCGGAGCCATCGAACGGGGCCGGGGCGAGGCCGGGAATGGCGCTCATAGCAGAGCCCCCGAACGGGCCGGGGCGGACCGACAGAACGGGCGGGGGGCGGAGCCCGAACGGTGCCCGGGGCCCAGCCCGGGCGTCACGCGGGGCAGGCCCCGGATGACAGAACGGGCCGGGGCGGGACCCCAGTCGGGTCCGGGTTGGGGCCCCGGGGGTCAGGTCGGCGGTGTCAGTTCGGCTCGCATCGCCGCCCGCAACCGCAGCGTGCCCACCAGGCGCTGAAACGCCTCCGCCCAATACCCTCCGGCCCCCGGCGCCGCACCCTCCTCCTCGTCCGGGATCGCCGTCAGCACCTTCAGCCGATCGGCCTGCCCCGGATCCAGACAGCGCTCGGCCATCCCCATGACCCCGCTGAAGCTCCAGGGGTAGCTGCCCGCGTCCCGGGCGATGTCCAGCGCGTCGACGACGGCCCGGCCGAGCGGTTCGGCCCACGGCACCGCGCACACTGCCAGCAGCCGGAACGCGTCGGACAGCCCATGGGACGCGATGAACTGGGCCACCCACTCCGCCCGTTCCCCGGCCGGCAGCGCCGACAGCAGCTTTGCCGGGTCCCGCCATGCCGCCGGTGCCGCGTCGCCGCCCGAGGCAGGGGGTGCCACCGGGGTGCCGAGGAGCGCGCGGGACCATGGTGCGCTGCGTTGCCGTACGGCCGCCCGGCACCAGGCCGCGTGCAGATCCGCCTGCCAGCCGTCCGCGACGGGCAGCGCCACGATCTCCGCGGGGCCGCGCCCGCCGAACCACTCGGACCAGCGGTCCAGTGGCGTCGCCTCCACCAACTGACCCAGCCACCACGACCGTTGCCCCCGGCCGGAGGGCGGCTTGGCCACGATGCCGTCGCGCTCCATCCCGCTGTCGCAGGCGGCCGGTGCCTCGACGGCGATCTGCCCGTCGCCGGTCAGGGACACACAGCCCCGCGACCGCTCGGCCATGCGCGCGGCGAGCGCGGAGCCGGGCAGTGCGGAGAGCAGCTCGGCGGCCGTCGCCCGCACGTTTCGACTGCGGTCGGACAGGGCCTGCTCCAGAAACTCCTCGTCGGAGGGGGAGAGATCATCGCGCAGCGAGTCCAGGAACATCAGCCGGTCCTCGGCTCGCTCGGTCGCCCAGGTGCCGCTGAGCAGGGCGAGACCGGCCGCCGGATCGCGGTGGCGCACCGCCGCCAGCAAGGAGACCCGCTCGGCGAACAGGCCCTCCTCCCACAGCCGCTGGACGTGGGCGGGGTCGGCCGGGTCGGTGGGGTCGGCGGAGTCGGATGGGGTGGGGAGAGCGGTTACACCCGCGCCTCGCCCCGCCGCCGCGCCGCGCAGCGCGAACTTCCACTCCGGATTGAGCCGGGCCAGCCACAGCGCCCGAGGCCCGCCCAGCGTCAGCGCCTCGAAACGCAGATCCGTACGGGCGCGGGCCGCGTCGAGCAGCGCCGGAAGCAGGGCGTCCGGCACGCGATAGCCGTGCTCGTTGGCGAGCGTGAGCCACTGCGGCAGCAGCTCGGCGAGGTCGGGCGCCGAGCGCGGGCCGCCGCGCCCCGGCGCCGAACGGCCGGCCAGCAGCATCGCCAGTCTGCTCCGCGCGGCCGGGGGCAGGCCCGGACGCGGATCCCCCGGCGCCCGGTCGGGCGCCGGCCGGGCCGGGGCGGGCCGCAGCCCGGCCCGCCGCCGCACCGTGCTGAGCGCGGCGGCGTCCAGCAGGGCGGACGGCGCGTCCTGCCCGGGGCGTGGGGTGACGGGCGGCGTACGGCGCTCGGTGCCGAGCAGGGCCGCCGCGACGAGATCGTCCCAGGGGGCGATGGTGGGTGTGCGCGCGGATGCGGATGGGAATGCGGACGCGGTGCCGTTCACTGCCGGCCTCCCTGCGATGTCGTTCCGGTGAGCGAGACCGGGCCCGGGTCCCAGGTGGTGAGGGGCGAGAAGCCACGGTGGCCGCACTCCCCGAAGACAGTGACCGGGCCACCGCCCGATATCGCCATCAACTGCCAGAGATTCGTACGCCCCACACAGCGTGGATCGACGGGCAGCGCCAACCCGCTCCGCGCATCCGCCAGCTGCCAGCCCTCGTCCCCGGGGACCGGGACCACATCGGAGAGCACGACCGGCCAGCCGTCCAGCCACGGATCGTCGCGGAGGGCCGCCCCATACGCGGAAAGCGCCTCCTCCACGCCACTTCCGGCCGGTGCGGCCGACGACGAGGGGGACAGGGCATCCCCGTACCGCGAGGCGAGAGCCGCGCGCAGCGGGCGCGCCCCCGGGTAGTAGGTGAGATCCGCGTCCAGGACCAACCCGGTGGGGAGGGCGAGCTCCGGGGACTGGCCGGCCGCGCCGTAGGACAACAGCAGCGCCATACCGCCCGTGCGCTCCCCGCGCAGCCAGATGCGGCGGGTGGTCAGCTTGCCGTCCGTCCCGTCCAGCCGCCCCAGGACCAGCCAGCGGTCCCGGATCGCCTCCCCGGACGCCAGCAGCTCGGCCACCGGCACCGTGACGCCCACCCGCGCGCGGGTGGTGGCGGCCAGCGTCTCCGGCAGCCGGTCCAGCTGGAGACAGCCCTGGTTGAGAAGGTGCGCCAGCGCGCACTCCTCCAGCAGTCGGGCCGGCCAGCCCGCCCCCGACGACGGGATCGCGCCCAGCTCCCGCACCCGCGCCTCAAGCCCCGGGGCCTGGGCGTCGACCATCCGGGCCGCCGTCTCCTCCCACGCCCCGTATCCGGCGCGGTCGGCCGTGGCCAGTCCATCGCGCAGCAGATCCGCCAGACGCCGCTCCAACTCCGAGGCGCCCGCGGCGATGCGCTGGGCGCGCCGCTCGGCGCGGCGGCGGGCCGCCTCCGGGTCGGCGGCGCCCCCGCTCTCGCCGTTCCGCGCGCCCGCGTCCGGCTCCGCCTGCCCGGCCGCGGCCGCCTCCTTCTCGGCGCGCTCGCGCCGCCCGGCGAGCCACTGCCCGGCCCACTCCGGTGGCTCCCCGCTCCCCGGCACGCCCCCGTCGCCCGTCGCCCACAGAAGCAGCAGACCCAGCGCGTGCTTGCACGGGAACTTCCGGCTCGGACAACCGCACCGATACCCGGGCCCGTTCAGATCCACCACCGTCTGGTACGGCTTGCTGCCACTGCCCGAGCACAGGCCCCACACCCCGTGGCCGTGGGCCCCCGTGCCCGACCACGGCCCGGCCGAGGCGAGCTTGCCGCCCGCCTTGCGCGACGCGGCGTCAGGAGCCAGGGCCAGCACCTGCTCCGCCGTCCAGCGTTCCCCCTGCGGATTCATGTCTGCGACGGTACGGGGCGCCACTGACAAACGCCTTGACCTGCGGGTTCGTTGGGCCTGGGGGCGTTGTCAGTGGGGTGGTGCAGGGTGGATTGCGCGTCCGGAAACGGAGCGAGAAACGAGTCGTGGGGGAGCTGTGACCGTCACTGTGCCCGGAACCGAATCCACTGAAATCAACGAGGCCGATGAGGCGCTGCGTCCGCACGCGGAAGACGCCTTCGCCGACGAACTGCGCGCACTGGCCGCCGCCGACGACCGCCCGCGCCCCGCGCGGTGGCGGCTGTCGCCCTGGGCGGTCGCCACGTATCTGCTGGGCGGCACGCTGCCCGACGGCACCGTGATCACGCCCAAGTACGTGGGCCCGCGCCGCATCGTCGAAGTCGCCGTCACCACGCTGGCGACCGACCGCGCCCTGCTGCTGCTCGGCGTGCCCGGCACGGCCAAGACCTGGGTCTCCGAGCATCTGGCGGCGGCCGTCAGCGGCGACTCGACACTGCTGGTACAAGGCACCGCCGGCACGCCGGAAGAGGCCATCCGATACGGCTGGAACTACGCCCGGCTCCTCGCTCACGGCCCCAGCCGCGCCGCGCTCGTGCCCAGCCCCGTGATGCGGGCCATGGCCGACGGCATGACCGCGCGCGTCGAGGAGCTGACCCGTATCCCCGCCGATGTCCAGGACACGCTGATCACCGTCCTGTCCGAGAAGACGCTCCCGATCCCGGAGCTGGGCGAGGAGGTCCAGGCGGTCCGTGGCTTCAACCTCATCGCGACCGCCAACGACCGCGACCGCGGCGTCAACGAACTCTCCAGCGCCCTGCGCCGCCGCTTCAACACGGTCGTCCTGCCGCTGCCCGCCACCCCCGAGGCCGAGGTCGACATCGTCTCCCGGCGCGTCGCCCAGATCGGCCGCTCGCTGGACCTCCCCGAGGTCCCGGAGGGCATCGAGGAGATCCGCCGCGTGGTCACCGTCTTCCGCGAGCTGCGGGAAGGGGTGACGGGCGACGGCCGCACCAAGCTCAAGTCGCCCTCGGGCACGTTGTCGACGGCCGAGGCCATCTCCGTCGTCACAGGCGGCCTCGCCCTCGCCGCCCACTTCGGCGACGGCGTCCTGCGGGCCGGCGACGTGGCGGCGGGCATCCTGGGCGCGGTCGTCCGCGACCCGGCGGCCGACCGCGTCATCTGGCAGGAGTATCTGGAAGCGGTCGTCCGCGAGCGCGACGGCTGGACGGACTTCTACCGCGCGTGCCGAGAGGTGACCGCGTGAGCGGCGGCCCGCGAGGGCGGGCCGCCATCCCGCCTGCCTCTGCGCGGGGGTTGGATGCGGCGGGTGCGTCCACGACCGCGCTTGTCCCCGTGCCGGGGTGGGAAGCGGCGGGCCCGTCCGCGACCGCGCCCTTCCCCGTGCCGGGGCTTGACCCGGCGACCCCGTCCACGGCCGCGCGGGGGGCGGCCGTGGACGGCGCCGGGGCAGACCACCCGGCGGGTGCGCCCGCCGCCCGGGAGGCTCGGCGCCCCATGGCGCCGAGCCCGTCTGCCCAGCCGTCGGCGGCGCGTGCCGCGAGCGCGCCCGCTGGCGGCGCCGGCCGAAGCGCCGTGGCGGCCATCCGGACGTCGCGGGTCCAGGCGGGGGCCGGGCCCCTGGCCGGGACGGCCGGCGCGCGGGGCGTGGCCGCGCCCGCCCCGGTCGCGGACGCGACCCCGGCGTGGCCGCTGCTCTTGGGGGTTCGGCATCACGGGCCCGGGTCCGCGCGGGCCGTGCGGGCGGCGTTGGACGCGTGTGTGCCTCGGGCCGTGCTCATCGAGGGGCCGCCCGAGGCGGACGCGATCGTGGGGCTCGCCGCCGAGGACGGCATGCGGCCGCCCGTCGCGCTGCTCGCGCATGCGGCGGACGACCCGGGGCGGGCCGGGTTCTGGCCGTTGGCCGGGTTCTCGCCGGAGTGGGTGGCCATCCAGTGGGCGCTGGCGCACGACGTCCCCGTACGGTTCATCGACCTTCCGGCGGCCAACTCGCTGGCGATGTCGGTCAAGGAGGCCCCGGTCGACCCGCCCCCGTCCGAGTCTCCGTCCGAGTCCCCGTGCGAGTCCCCATCCGACGAGCGGCTGAGGGTCGATCCGCTTGCCGTGCTCGCCGAGGCCGCCGGGTACGACGATCCCGAGCGGTGGTGGGAGGACGTCGTCGAGCATCGCGGCCTCGGGCCGGGGGCCGGTGCCGTCGGGTCCTTTGCCGCCGTCGGGGAAGCCATGGCCGCCATCCGAGGGGAGTACGGGGACGGCGGACATGAGAATGACGCCGCGCGGGAGGCCCATATGCGGCTTCGGTTGCGGGAGGCGCGGCGGGAGTTCGGGGAGGAGCTGGCCGTCGTCTGCGGGGCCTGGCATGTGCCGGCGCTGGCCGAGCGGACGACCGTGACCGCCGATCGGAAGCTGCTGAAGGGGCTGCCGAAGGTCAAGGCGGAGATCAGCTGGGTGCCGTGGACGCATCGCCGACTGGCGCGGCACAGCGGTTATGGGGCCGGGATCGCCTCGCCCGGGTGGTACAGCCATCTCTTCCACGCGCCGGACCGGCCGCTGGAGCGGTGGATGACCAAGGTCGCCGGGCTGCTGCGGGACGAGGACTTCGCGGTGTCGTCGGCGCATGTGATCGAGGCGGTACGGCTTGCCGGGACGCTCGCGGCCATGCGCGGGCGTCCGCTCGCCGGGCTGGCCGAGACGACGGACGCCGTGCGCGCGGTGATGTGCGAGGGCTCCGACGTGCCGATCGCGCTGGTGCGGGACCGGCTGGTGGTCGGGGATGTGCTCGGTGAGGTGCCGGAGTCGGCCCCGGCGGTGCCGCTCCAGCGGGATCTGATCCGTACGCAGCGCTCGCTGCGGCTCAAGCCCGAGGCGCAGGACCGCGAGCTGGAGCTGGATCTGCGGAAGGAGACGGACGCCGGGCGCGGTCGGTTGCTGCACCGGCTGCGGCTGCTGGGCGTCGACTGGGGCACCCCGGCCGTCTCGCGCGGCAGCACCGGCACCTTCCGGGAGACCTGGCGGCTGCGCTGGGAACCGGAGTTGTCGGTGCGGGTCGCCGAGGCGGGGGTATGGGGGACGACCGTGCTCTCGGCGGCCACCGCCAAGGCGGAGACGGACGCCCGAAGCGCCAGGAGCCTCGCCGAGGTGACCGAGCTCGCCGAGCGCTGTCTGCTCGCCGCGCTCCCGGCGGCCCTGCCCGTGGTGATGCGGGCGCTGGCCGACCGGGCCGCGCTCGACGCGGACGTCGGGCATCTCGCCAAGGCGCTGCCGGCGTTGGTGCGGTCGGTGCGGTATGGGGACGTACGCGGCACCGACACCGTCGCGCTCGGCAAGGTCGCCGTGGGGCTGGCCGAGCGGATCCTGGTCGGGCTGCCGCCCGCCTGCGTCGGCCTCGACGCGGACGGCGCGGCCGAGATGCGCGGCCATATGGAGGGCGTGCACCAGGCGATCGGGCTGCTGTCGGAGGCGGCGGGGACAGTAGTGGGGGCAACGGGGGCAGCGCCCGGGGCAACGGGGGCAGCGCCCGGGACAACGGGGGCAGCGCCCGGGACAACGGGGACAGCGCCCGGGACAACGGGGACAGGCCCCGGGACAACGGGGACAGCGCCCGGGACAACGGGGACAGCGCCCGGGACAACGGGGACAGGCCCCGGGACAACGGGGACAGGCCCCGGGACAACGGGGACAGGCCCCGGGACAACGGGGACAGCGCCCGGGACAACGGGGACAGGCCCCGCGGCAACGGGCGACCACAACGGGCTGCGGGCACGCTGGGCCGCCGTGTTGCGCTCCCTCGCCGGGCGGGACGGCGCCCCCGCGACCCCGGGCCTGATCCGGGGCCGGGCCGCGCGGCTGCTGCTGGACGACGGCCGGCTCGCGGAGGACGAGGCCGCCCGGTTGATGGGGCTCGCGCTCTCGCCCGGCACCGAGCCGGCCGAAGCGGCGTCCTGGATCGAGGGGTTCATCGGCGGCGGGGCGGGCGGCGGCATGCTGTTCGTCCATGACGAACGGCTGCTCGGCCTGGTCGACGGCTGGCTCACGGCCGTACCCCCGGAGGCGTTCACGGAAGTCCTGCCCCTGCTGCGGCGGACCTTCTCGGCGTACGGCACGGGCGTGCGCCGCGCCCTGGGCGAGTTGGTTCGCCGGGGCCCGGCAGGCCAGGAGGCCACGGGTGGGCAGGTCGCCCCCGCCGTCCCTGGCTTCGGTCCCGGGCTCGACCCCGGCCGCGCGGCGGCCGTCGTCCCCACGGTGCGCCTTCTGCTCGGCCTCGACCCTCATGAGACAGCGGAGAACGACGCGACGGAGGCAGCCCCATGACCGATGGTGACAACGAGCGGCTGCGCCGCTGGCGGCTGGTCCTCGGCGGACAGGGGGCCGACGGCACCGGCTACGGGCTGAGCGGCGCCGACGCCGCCATGGACCGTACGCTCGAGGCGCTCTACGGGGCCGGGGGCGGCCGCGGTCCCGGCGGCACGGGCGTGGCCGTCGGCCGCCCCGGCAGCGGTTCCGGCACCGGCACGGCGGCGGACGGCCGGCGCCCCGGCGGGCTCGGCGGTTCGGCGCCCCAAGTGGCGCGCTGGCTCGGTGACATCCGTACGTACTTCCCCACCTCCGTCGTCCAGGTCATGCAGCGCGACGCCATTGACCGCCTCGGGCTGTCGGCCCTGCTGCTGGAGCCGGAGATGCTGGAGGCCGTGGAGGCGGATGTGCATCTCGTCGGCACCCTGCTGTCGCTGAACAAGGCGATGCCGGAGACGACGAAGACGACCGCGCGGGCCGTCGTCCGCAAGGTCGTCGAGGATCTGGAGAAGCGGCTGGCGACGCGCACCCGCGCGACCCTCACCGGCGCGCTCGACCGCTCGTCCCGGATCAGCCGCCCGCGCCACCGGGACATCGACTGGGACCGCACCATCCGCGCCAACCTCAAGAACTATCTCCCCGAGCACAGGACAGTCGTCCCCGAGCGGCTGATCGGCTACGGGCGTGCGGCGCGCGGAGTGAAGAAGGACGTCATCCTGTGCATCGACCAGTCGGGGTCGATGGCCGCGTCCGTCGTCCACGCCTCCGTCTTCGGCGCCGTGCTCGCCTCGATGCGCTCCCTCGCCACCCGGCTCGTCGTCTTCGACACCTCCGTCGTTGACCTCACCGACCAGCTGGACGATCCGGTGGACGTCCTCTTCGGCACGCGGCTGGGCGGCGGCACCGACATCAACCGCGCGCTGGCGTACTGCCAGTCGCGGATCGCCCGGCCCGCCGACACCGTCGTCGTCCTCATCAGCGACCTCTACGAGGGCGGCATACGGGACGAGATGCTGGGGCGTGTGGCGGCGATGAAGGCGTCCGGTGTGCAGTTCGTGGCGCTCCTCGCGCTCTCGGACGAGGGGGCACCGAGTTACGACCGCCAACACGCGGCGGCGCTCGCCGCGCTGGGCGCGCCCGCCTTCGCCTGCACCCCCGATCTCTTCCCGGAGGTGATGGCGGCGGCGATCGAACGGCGCCGACTTCCGATACCGGACATGACGCCGCATCAGTGATCCGGGAGTTGCGCCGCCTCTTGCCGGTCGTGCGACGATCTTTCTCGTCGCCAGGGACGTGAGTCCGGCTGCCCGGTTGGCAGGATCGTCCCGTTCTGTGCGCCCCAAGCCGTATCGCCGTACGTCCTTACGTCATGTACACCTGCCCCCAGGGAAGGGTCCGCTGGTGTCTGCCGTGTCCGCCATGCCTGTCGCCGTGCGCCCGCCGCGCGCGGCAGGCGCACGGCGACAGGCATGGCGGGCGCTGCTGGTGGTGCTCTTCCTCCGGGTGGCCCTCGCGTTCCTGTTCGGCGGCAGCGCTCACCTCGCCGAGCGGGGAGAGTCGGCCGGGCCGGCGGCAGACCAGAAGGCCGTACGGCCCGTCCGGGAGCCGATCGAGCAGGAGGCGCAAAAGATCACCGAACCGGTCGGCGGCCTGGTCAGGGACACCGCGGGTGACCGCCAGCCGGTGCGCCTGCCCGACGTCGGCCTCGGCGAGCTGAGCGGCGCCGGCCAGGGCGGCTCCACGCCGGGCCAGGGTCCGGCCGGGGCGCGGTCGCCCCAAGGCGACACCGCGCCTGTACGCGAGGCGGTGCCTGTACGCGAGGCGGTGCCTGTACGCGAGGCGGTGCCTGTACGCGAGGCGGTGCCTGTACGCGAGGCGGTGCCTGTACGCGAGGCGGTGCCTGACG